>NZ_AUFR01000028.1 GCF_000426605.1 Propionibacterium acidifaciens DSM 21887 | reverse complement strand
GAATTTCAGGGTCGGAGAGGATGACTGGGGAGCTTGACTGCGCCCTGACAGTCGGTGGTGGCCGTGTCGCGAACGTGGGTCCGGGAACAAGGGAAGGGAGTGGTGGTCCTGTGCTTTTCGGTGGTCGGCTCGCGCCGTTGACGTTTTCGATTGGTTTCCTCGGTGCGCCGCCGGAGGAGGTGGCGGCTGTTCTGGTCGAGTTCTTCACGAGGGTTCATGACGGCGGGCGGGCCACGGAGCTCGGGGGCTCGTTGGAGGAGAATCTCCTCGAGCTGCAGCCGCTCACCATCGCTTCGCGTCCTCGCATTCTTCTGACCTCGACGGCCCTGGACGGGTGGACGGCGATGTTCGAGGGCGATGCCCTCGGTCAGGGCGTCGCTCAACTGACAGGACTCCTGGCCAGTCAACTGTTGAAGGTGCGCGGGTATTTCGTTTCGTCTGTCCCGCCTGCCGGCAACAGTGGGGGGCCGTTGGGGGCGCGGCAGTTCCGGGTGTTGGGTCCGGAGACGAAACTCGGTACGGTTCGGACGGTTGATCTGATCGAGAACAATCCTGGACGCTGGTATTTCGAGGCGGGCGGCGAGGTCCAGTCGTTCGAGGATGTGGAGGCGTACGGGAGCCGGCGTCGTCGGGACCGGTTCACGGAGGAGATGCTGGCGGGGTACGCGGCCGCGGTGGGTCTGCGGCCGTGGGACGAGTCGTTCTACCGGAACCCGTCGTACCTGGTCACCAATGCCGCCACGATCCGTTACCCGTTCACCCTTGGGCAGGCCCGTGCCAGGCTGGGGCTGGACGGCTGATCCGTGGCCATCGACGTGGCAGTGCCTCGTCGGTCGCGACGCGGGCCGATGGCTCACCCGGCTTCGAGCCCCTCGCGCCAGCCGCCGGGGAAGGCGCCCGGCGTGATGTCGAGCGTGACGAGCACCCGCGTGGGGCGGGTCAGCGCCACGTAGAGCACGCGCGGGCCGCCCGGGGCCTCGTCGACGATCTCGTCGGGCGCGACGACCAGCGCCGCGTCGTACTCGAGGCCCTTCGCCTCCAGGGCCGTCACGACGAAGATCCGCTCGGCGTCCCCGAGGCCGAGCGCGACGACCTCGTCGTAGCGGGACGGCGGGACGATGACGCCGACGGTGCCCTCGACCCGGTCGGCCAGCGCCGACACCTGGGCGCGGATCTCCTCGTCGGCGTGCTCCGGGGTGCAGCTGAGCAGCCGGGGTCGCTCACCGGTGCTGCGCACCGCGTTCGGCAGGTCGGCGTCGTCGACGAGCCGGCGGATGTAGGCGCCCGCCAGGGCCATGACCTCGGCGGGGGAGCGGTAGTTCGTCGCCAGCCGGAAGGTGCGGTGCGGGGCCCGTCCGACGAGCTCGCGCATGGCGCGCTCGGTCTGGCCCGCGTCGGGGTAGGAGCTCTGCGCCGGGTCGCCGACGATCGTCCAGCTCGCCTGGGGGCCGCGGCGGCGGATCATGCGCCACTGCATCGGCGTGATGTCCTGGGCCTCGTCGACGAGCACGTGCGAGTAGTTCTCGAGCGGGTCCTCGTCCTCGCGGCGGTCGGTGAGCAGATCCGCGACCGTCACGAGCTCGGCGACGTCCGAGTCCTCCTCGACGAGCAGTCCGGGCTCCTCGTCGACGGCCGCCGGGGCGGGACCGAGGACGGTGTACAGCTCGTCGAGCAGCGGGACGTCCGAGACGGTCCAGGCCGGCCGCGGCTGGCCGGCCTCGGGCAGGTAGCCGCGCGCGTGGGCCAGCGACTGCGACAGGACGGCCTGCTCGTCGGGGTCGAGCAGCCCGTTGGCCACCTTGGCGAGCACCGACGGCTCGGCCAGACGGGCGAGCGTCTGCTCGGGCCCGACCAGCGGCCACCATGCGTTCAGGAACATCCGCCAGGACGCCTGCCCGGTGACGCGCTCGTCGAACTCCTCGCGCCCCATGTCGGCGAGCTCGGCCGGGCGGCGCTCGTGGAGGGCGTCCAGCAGCATCTCCTCGGCGGCCGGACGGGCCTGGTTCATCGTGCGCTGGCCGAGCACCCGGGTGCGGATGCCCGCGAGGGTGCGCGCGTCCAGCCGCAGGAACTCGCCCTTGACGGCGACCTTGAGACCGCGCGCGGGCTCGGCCGTCAACGGTTCGTGGGCGATGCGGCGCATCAGCCGGGTCATGACCGGCGAGCCCTTGAGGACGGCCGTCTCGGCGTCGTCCTGCCGGTCGGTGCCCACTCCGAGCACGTCCTGGGCCACGCGCCCGACGCTGCGCAGCGCCACGGCGTCCTCGCCGAGGCCGGGCAGGACGCGCTCGATGTAGCGCATGAAGACGTCCGAGGGGCCGACGACGAGCACCCCGCCGCGCTCGAGACGCCTGCGGTGCGTGTAGAGCAGGTAGGCGGCCCGGTGGAGGGCGACGACCGTCTTGCCGGTGCCGGGCCCGCCCGCGATCATCGTGACCCCCTGGTAGGGGGCGCGGATCGCCTCGTCCTGCTCGGCCTGGATCGTCGCCACGATGCTGCGCATGTGCGCGCCGCGGGCCCGCGACAGGGCCGCCATGAGCGCGCCCTCGCCGATGATCACCAGATCCGTCGGCGCCTGCGTGTCGAGCAGGTCGTCCTCGATGCCGATGACCCTGTCGTCGCGGCAGCGCAGGACGCGGCGCCGTACGACGCCCATCGGGTTCGTGGGGGTCGCGCGGTAGAACGCGGACGCCGCCGGCGCGCGCCAGTCGATGACGAGGGGCTCGTACTCGGCGTCGCGCACGCCGATGCGGCCGATGTAGCGGCACTCCTCGTCCTCGCGCAGGTCGAGGCGGCCGAAGACCAGGCCCTCGTGCTCCTCGTCGAGGATCGCCAACCGCTTGGCCGCCTGGTAGGCGAAGGCGTCGCGCTCGAACAGGGCGGTGCTGTTCTCCTCGCGCAGCCAGTCGGCCCGGTCCGAGGTGAAGCGGGCGCGGGACTCGGCCTCGACGCCGCGGGCCTCGGCCTCGGCCTGTCGGAGGGCCTCGTAGACGCGGTCGACGTGCCGCTGCTCGGCGGCCAGTTCGGAGGCGAGGGGCTCTGCTGGATCCAGGTGCTCGGATTCGCTCAACTGCATTCTTCCTCATGGCGGGACCGACCAGGTCCGGTGGCGGGATCGATCAATTCTACTCCGTGCCCCGGGGCGTTTCCCCCAGGGCGGGGCGAGTCATAGACTGGGATCACCGTCGACCCGGTGGTGGATCGACGGACCGAACGCCTGACCAAGGAGGCGTGTGATGCCCCTCTCGAACGAAGAGCAAAGGATGCTCGACGAACTCGAAGCATCGCTCATGGCCGAGGATCCCCGGCTCGCCCGCACGATGGGCACGCCGTCGGAGCGCCGTCCCGTCACCCGTTCGCGGCGCCGGGCCGGTCTCGCCGGGCTCGGCTTCGTCGCCGGCCTGGCCCTCCTGCTCGTCGGCATGCAGACCGTCTGGGTCATCAGCGTCATCGGATTCATCCTCATGCTCTGCTCCGCGATCCTCGCGCTCAACGCCTGGGGCGGCACCGGGGGCTCCAGGAACGTCCCCCGCGCGAAGCCGCCGTCCTCGGGCAGGCAGACCCCCTCCGACCCCTTCATGACGAAGATGGAGGACCGCTGGCGTCGTCGCCAGGACGAGGGCCGCTTCTGAATCACCGCCGGCGGTGCCGTTCAACGAGGAGCGGAGCGGCCGCCTGACACGAACCCCCGCACGGGCGCAGCAGGACCCCCGGGTCTTCCGGACCCGGGGGTCCTGCTGCGCCCGCACTCGGCCGGCCGGGCCGCCGGGAAGGGGTCCCGCGTGTCGAGCGCTCGCTGCGCTCCCCGACCTCGTCATCGCCCCCGGGCCGTCGGCTTCCCGGTCCTGCTGCGCCCGCGCCCGTCGGCGGCCGCCGTTCCCGCTCCTCGTCCGCACCGCCTCCCGACCGTGGTGGGGGCGCTCCCCGCCGCCCCTCGGCCACCGCCGTCCCCGCCCGAGGCCGGCGAGCGACTGCGCATCCGGCATGTACTGCCGGGAACTCCGTCCCTCCGCCCGGGAAGACCGGCATCTGCGGCGGTCACGGGCTCCGACGACGGGACCGTCCCGGCCGGGAGAGGGCAGGAGGGACCCGAATGGCCGAGGGGAGCGTTGAATGCGTTAAATGGAGTGAAATGGAGTATCGTGGAGCATAGTGGAGCAAACGTCCTCGGTCGGCGAGTGAAGGGGGAGGCCCATGTTCCTGGGTACCCACACCCCGAAGCTCGACGACAAGGGCCGGTTCTTCCTCCCGGCGAAGTTCCGCGACGAACTGGCCGGCGGCCTCGTCATCACGCGGTCCCAGGACCGCTGCCTGGCGATCTACCCGATGGCCACCTTCGTCGCCATGACCCGGTCGGTGGGCACCGCCCCGGCGACGCTCAAGCAGGTCCGCGACTTCCAGCGCATGCTGGCGGCCGGGGCGAGCGACGAGGTGCCGGACAAGCAGGGGCGAGTGACGATCCCGGCGACCCTGCGCTCCTACGCGGGGCTCGACAAGGAGATCGTCGTCGTCGGCGCCATCAACAGGGTCGAGGTCTGGGACTGCACCGCCTGGGAGAACTACTCCGCCGCCCAGGAGGACGTCTTCGCCGACATGAACGGAGAGATCCTCGCGGGTGATGCTGATCGCTGACTGCGGCATGCGGCTTCGACCCGGGCTGATCCCCTGGCGCACCTTCCCCGGCGCCAGGTGACCCCGGCTCGGGTTGGAACCGGATGCCGCAGTTCCACTTCGGGGGAGGACGTCATGACCGAGCCGGGCACCGGCGTCGACCCCGCCGCGGTCCACGTCCCGGTGATGGCCGAGGCCGTCGCCGCCCACCTCGCCCCCGCCCTCGGGCGTCCCGGCGCCGTCTACGTCGACGGCACCCTCGGCATGGCGGGGCACGCGAGCCTCGTCCTCGACCGGAACCCGGGCGCCGTCCTGGTCGGCATCGACCGCGACGCCGATGCGCTGGAGCTCGCCGGACGACGCCTGGCCCGGTTCGGCGGCCGCGTCCACCTGGTACGGGCCCGCTTCGACGAGCTCGACCGGGTCCTGGCGGGGGTCGGCGTCGAGCGCATCGACGCCATGCTCCTCGACCTGGGCCTGTCGAGCCTGCAGGCCGACCGCGTCGACCGAGGCTTCGCCTACCGCGTCGACGCCCCGCTCGACATGCGCATGGACACCCGGGGCTCCGTGACGGCGGCCGACGTCCTCAACGGCTACGCCCCCGACGAGCTCGTCCGCGTCCTGCGCGACTACGGCGAGGAGCGCCAGGCCCGGCGCATCGTGCGGGCGGTCGTCGCCGAGCGCGAGCGCGAGCCCTTCACCACCTCCGCCCGCCTCGTCCGGACCATCACCGGCGCCCTGCCGGCGGCGGTGCGGGCACGCCAGGGCGGGCATCCGGCCCGCCGCGTCTTCCAGGCGCTGCGCATCGAGGTCAACGGCGAGCTGGACGCGCTGTCGGGCGTCCTGCCTGTCATGCTGGACCGCATGGATGTGCATGCGCGCGCGGCCGTCCTGGCCTACCACTCGCTGGAGGACCGCATCGTCAAACGGGCCTTCGCCGCGGCCGCCGAGGACGCGGCGCCGCCCGGCCTGCCCGTCGTCCCCGAGCACCTGCGCGCGCGCTTCGCGCTCGTCACCCGCGGCGCCGCCCGGCCCGCCGCCGAGGAGATCGCGCGGAACCCCCGCGCCGCATCGGCCCGGCTGCGCGTCCTCGAGCGCATCCGGCCGGTCGACGGGGGGCGGTGCTGATGTCCGCGCGCAGACCCCGCCGCGCCCGTCCGCGCGTCCTCGTCCCCGACGGCCACGGCGGACGGCGTCTGTCCAACGGCGCCTTCGTCCTGGTGCTCATCGGCATGCTCGGCATCGGCCTGGGCGGCGTGGTCGTCCTGAGCACCCAGATCCAGGACCAGCAGACCCAGCTCGAGCAGCTGCAGAACCAGGCCGAGCAGGCCTCCCACCACGAGGCGGCGCTGCAGGGCGAGGTGGAGAGGCTCAGCACCACGAACTCCCTCGCCTCGATGGCCGCGGCCCTCGGCATGGTGCCGAACACGAACCCCCTCATCGTCCAGATGCCCGACGGTGCGAGTCACGGCACGCCCGTCCCGATGGAGGGCACCGAGATGCCCGGGGTCGCCGTCCCGACGGCCGGCGCCCCGTCCGGCGGACCGTCGGCCGGCTCCTCCGCGTCGGCGTCGTCCAGCGCCCCGGCGTCGTCCCCGACGGGCTCCGGGCCCGCTCCGAGCCCCCAGGCGAGTGGCTGATGGGCTCCTCCCGTCCCCGCTCCCACTCGTCCCGCCCGTCGGCCGCGCGCGGGGGCGGCCGACGTCCCCCGTCGGGGCGTCCGGCCGGCTCGTCGGCCCACGGTCCGCGCCGGGGCTCGACCACCCTCCGGGTGCGCATCGCCATGGGCCTCATCGTCGTGCTCACCCTCGCCCTGGCGGCCCGGGCCTTCCAGCTGCAGGGGCTCGACTCGGCGGCCAACGCCCAGGCCGCGGCCGAGAAGATGACCCACACCCGCACGATCAAGGCCACCCGCGGTGCGATCCTCGACCGCAACGGCGAGGTGCTGGCCAGCACCCAGCCGGCGGTGAAGGTCATCGCCGACCCCACCGCGATCAGCGCCAACGGGTACAACACCGGCGGCCTGACCGACGAGCAGGCGGCCGACCTGGCCGAGCGCACCCCCCACCAGATCGCCGAGGTCCTCGTCAACTTCCTCGGCGGCGCGACCACCGACTACCTCCCGGCCCTGACCCGCACGACCAACGACGACGGCTCGGCCGACCAGTACGAGGTGCTCGAGGAGAGGGTGAGCGCCGACACCTACGAGCAGCTCCACCAGGCCCTCGACGAGGCCACCGACGTGCTGGGCAACAAGGGCCTCTACGGCATCACGAGCGAGGACGACCCGATCCGGGTGTACCCCTCGGGCACGCTCGCCTCGAATGTCGTCGGCTTCGTCAACTCCGAGGGGGCCGGCGCGGGGGGCTTCGAGTACTACGCCGACGCGCAGCTCGCCGGCGCCGACGGCTTCGAGCAGTACGAGTCGGGCCAGTACGGCCGCATCCCGCTCGCCGACAACACCCTCAAGGACGCGACCGACGGCACCACCTACACGCTGACGATCGACTCCGGGCTCCAGTACACGGCCCAGCAGCTGCTCGCCTCCCAGGCCGCCGAGTACAACGCGCTGAGCGCCTCGACGGTCGTCATGAACGCCAAGACGGGCGAGATCCTCGCCCTGGCCACCACGCCCGGCTACGACTCGAACGCCCCGGGCGCGGCCGACGCCGACGACCTGGGCAACCGGGCCATCACCGAGGCCTACGAGCCCGGCTCGGTCGCCAAGGTCTTCACCAACGCGGCGCTCTTCGACCAGGGCCTGGCCGACCCCGACACGAAGGTCGAGGTCCCCGCCTCGCTCGCCTCGGGGGACGGCGAGATCAAGGACGCCGACAGGCACGCCGACACGAAGCACTACACGGCCCGCGGGGTCTTCTACCACTCCTCGAACATCGGCTCGGCGCTCCTGCTGCGCCAGATGGACGCCGCCGCCTACCGGCAGTACATGGCCGGCTTCGGCTTCGGCGCCGCCAGCGGCATCGAACTGCCCGGCGAGACCGACGGCTACCTGCCGGACGCGTCGATGCCCGACTACACGCGCGACAACATGGCGTTCGGCCAGGGCTTCTCGGCCAACGCCGTCCAGATGGCCGCCGCGCTCGCCGCCGCGACCAACGGCGGCGTCTACCACCGCCCGACGATCATCGCCGGGGCCACCGGCGCCGACGGAGCCGCGGTGCCCCTGCCGGAGCGGAGCTCCCGGAGGGTCATCTCGGAGCGGGCCAGCGGCCAGGTGCGGGACCTCATGGAGGCGGTCACCGCCGGAGGAACGGGCCAGCAGGGACGGATGATCTCCGGCTACCGGATGGGCGGCAAGTCGGGCACGGCCCAGGTGATCGACCAGACGACCGGCCAGTACGACGCGCACCGCTACATGTCGTCCTATGTGACCGTCGCCCCGATCGAGGACCCGCAGATCCTCGTCTACACCGTCGTCGAGGTGCGGGACCAGTACGGCGGCACGGTTGCCATGCCGACCTCCCGCATGCTCATGTCGGCGGCGCTGCCGCGCTACGGTGTTCTCCCGAGTGCTGAGGTCCCGATCGACACCGAACCCCTGGAGTACGAGCCGTGATGAGTGCACCTGCGCCCGAGAGCAGCGAACGCGCCCTGCGTCCGTCCGCCGTCCGACCCCGACGGCTGGACGAGCTCGCGACCGGGCTCGGCCTGCGCGTGCCGGCCGACGCCGGCGGCACGGTCCTCGTCGACCTCACCCTCGACTCCCGGCAGGTCGGGCCCGGCTGCCTGTACGTCGCCCTGCCCGGCACTCGCACCCACGGTGCGCGCTTCACCGCCCAGGCCGCCGGGGCCGGGGCGGCGGCCGTCCTCACCGACGACGAGGGCGCCGCGCTCGCGGCCGGCTCCGGCGTCCCCGTCGTCGTCGCCGACTCCCCGCGGGTGGCGATGGCCCATCTCGCCGCCCGCCTGTTCGGCGATCCCTCGCGCGGGCTGCTCATGGTCGGGGTCACCGGCACCAACGGCAAGACGACGACCGCCTTCCTGCTCGAGGCCGCCCTGCGCGCGGCCGGGCACCGGGTCGGCACGATCGGCACCATCGGCTTCCGCCTGGACGGGCGCGCCCTGTCCAGCCCCCGCGGCACCGTGACGACGCCCGAGTCCTGCGACCTGCAGGGGCTGCTGGCCGCCATGGCCGAGCGGGGCGCCGACGCGGTGGCGATGGAGGTCAGCTCGCACGCCCTCGCGTTCGACCGGGTCACCGGGGTGCGCTTCGACGCCGCCGCCTTCACGAACCTCGGGCGGGACCATCTCGACTTCCACCGGACGCAGGAGGCCTACTTCGAGGCGAAGGCCCGGCTCTTCGCCCCGGACATGACCCGCCGCGCCGTCGTCAACGCCGACGACGAGTGGGGCCGCGTCCTCGCCGAACGGGTGCGGGCCGCCGGCGGCGTCGACCTGGCCACCTTCGGCTTCGGCGCCGGCGCCGACTACCGGGTGCTGGGCTTCGAGGGCACCGCGTCCGGCGGGGAGCACGTCGAACTCGACGCGGCGGACCGCCGCCTGGACTTCGACATCGCCCTGCCCGGGCGCTACAACGTCGCCAACGCCGCCACCTGCGCGGCCATGCTGGACCTGTGCGGCGTCGACCTCGACGCCGCCCTGCCTGGTCTCGCGGCGGCCCAGGTCCCCGGGCGCATGCAGCGGGTCCCGCTGCCCGCCCCGGCCCCGCGCATCTACGTCGACTTCGCCCACACGCCCCAGGCGGTGGCCTCCGCGCTGGCCGCGGTGCGCGGCCGCACGATCGCCGTCGTGGGCGCCGGGGGCGACCGCGACCGGGCCAAGCGCGAGCCGATGGGCCGGATCGCGGCCCAGCACGCGGACGTCGTCGTCGTCACCGACGACAATCCCCGCACCGAGGAGCCGGCGAGCATCCGGGCCGCCGTGCTGGCGGGCGCGCGCAGCATCGGCCGGGCCGAGGTCATCGACGGCGGCGACCGCCGCAGCGCGATCGCCCGGGCCCTGGCCCTGGCCGGCCCCGACGACGCCGTGGCCGTGCTGGGCAAGGGCCACGAGACGACGCAGGAGGTCGACGGGGTGCGCCACCCCTTCGACGACACGGCGGTGATCGCCCAGGAGTGGGCGCGGCTGCGCGCGGGCGCCGCCGAGGACGACGGGGTGCGCCCCGGCGGCGTGCCGGAGGGGAACTGACGTGCGGGTCACCAGCGCACAGCGCCTCGCGCGGCTCCTGGCGGCCGCGGGCATCGAGCCGTCCGTCGTCGGCGACGGGCAGGTCCCGGTCGGCCCCGACGTCGTCATCGACAACCGCGCCGCCACGGCCGGCTCCCTGTTCATCGGCCTGCCGGGGGAGCGCGTCGACGGCGCCGACTTCGCCGCGGCGGCGGCCGAGCGGGGCGCCGCCGCGGCCGTCGTCGGCCACGACGTCGGGGCGCCGCTGACGCGCCTCGTCGTCCCGGACCCCGCGGCGGCGCTGGCCGCTCTGGCCCGCGCGCTCGTCGACGTCGAGGACCGGCGCGGTATGACGACCCTCGCCATCACCGGCTCCAGCGGCAAGACCTCGACGAAGGACCTGCTGGCCCAGGTGCTCGAGCGCCTCGGCCCCACCGTCAGCCCGGACGGCAACCACAACAACGAGATCGGCGTCCCCCTCACCGCCTGCGGCGTCGACGAGCGCACCCGCTTCCTCGTCGCCGAGATGGGCGCCCGGGGGATCGGCCACATCAGGACGCTGTGCGCGATGGTCCCGCCGCGCATCGCCGCCGTGCTCAACATCGGCACCGCCCATCTCGGCGAGTTCGGCAGCCGGGAGGCGATCGCCCGGGCCAAGGTCGAGATCCTCGAGGCCCTGCCCGCTGACGGCTGGGCGGTCCTCAACGACGACGACCGGCTCGTCGCGGCCATGGCCGGGCGCACCGGTGCCCGCATCGCCCGCTGGTCGGTCGCCGGCCGGCCGGCCGGCGACGCCGAGCTGGCCGTCTGGGCCGAGGACATCGCCCTCGACGCGCTCCAGCGCGGCGCGTTCACCCTGCACGCCCTGCGCGAGGGCGTCCACGGCCGGGTCCCGGTGCGCCTCGGGCTCGTCGGCGCCCACCAGGTCCCCAACGCCGCCGCCGCCGCCGCCATGGCACTGGCCGCGGGGGCCCCGCTCGGCTCCGTCGGTGCGGCGCTCAGCGGAGCCCGCACCCGCTCGCCGCTGCGCATGGAGCTGGTCGAGACCGCCCGCGGCGCGGCGATCGTCAACGACTGCTACAACGCCAACCCCGATTCGACGGCCGCCGCGCTGCGCGCCGTCGCGGCCATGGGCGCGGCGCGCCGGGCCGAGCGGCCGGACGCCCGGGTCATCGCCGTGCTCGGCGACATGGCCGAGCTCGGCCCCGACGCCGACGCCCTGCACCGGGACATCGGCGCGCTCGCCGCCTCGCTCGGCTACGACGAGCTCGTCGCCGTCGGCGAGCACGCCGGCGCGCTCGTCGCCGGCGCGACCGCCGCCGGGCCCGGGACCAACGCCCGGGCGGCGGACAAGGCGGATGTCGCCGGGTCACTAGAGTTGGGCGCGGGCGATGTCGTGCTCGTCAAGGCCAGTCGCGTGCTGGCGCTCGAGGATGTCACCGCACAGCTCATCGACCGTGACGAGGAAGGTACTGCGCGATGATCACGATTCTCTCGGCGGCGATCATCGCCATGGCCGCCACACTCGTGGGCACCCGTTACTTCATCGTCCTGCTCGTGCACCGCGGCTACGGCCAGTTCATCCGCGACGACGGCCCCACGAGCCACCGCACCAAGCGGGGCACGCCCACCATGGGCGGCGCCGTCGTCATCCTCGCCGTCGTCCTCGCCTACTTCCTGGCGCACCTCATCTCCCGCTCCTCGGTCACGGTCTCCGGGCTGCTCGTGCTCGCCGTCTTCGTCGCGACGGGCCTCGTGGGCCTCCTGGACGACTGGACGAAGATCTCCAAGCAGAGATCCCTCGGCCTCACGCCGCGCGGGAAGATGATCGGGCAGGGCCTCATCGGCGTCCTGTTCGGCGTCGCCTCCCTGCTGTTCCCCGCCGCCGCCGACCCCCAGGTCGCCAAGAACGTCGGCGCCCGCCCCGCCACCGTCGCGATCTCGCTCGTCCACGACATCGACTGGCTCCGCCTGCCCGTCGTCGTGGCGATCATCTGGATGACCCTGCTCATCACCGCCGGCTCCAATGCCGTCAACCTCACCGACGGGCTCGACGGCCTGGCCACCGGCGCCTCGACGATGGTCTTCGCCGCCTACGCCCTCATCAGCATCTTCCAGGCGAACCAGTGGTGCGTCACCGGCGGCAACCACGGCCCGCGCTGCTTCACGGTGCGCGACCCGAACGACCTGGCGGTGGTGTCGATCGCTCTGGCGGGCGCCTGCTTCGGCTTCCTGTGGTGGAACGCCAAGCCGGCGAAGATCTTCCTGGGCGACACCGGCTCGCTGGCGCTCGGCGCCGCGATGGCCGCCCTGTCGATCTACACCCGCACCGAGCTGCTGCTCATCGTGCTCGGCATGCTCTTCGTCATCGAGACCGCCTCGGTGATGATCCAGGTGAGCTACTTCAAGCTCTCGCACGGCAGGCGCGTGTTCAAGATGGCCCCGCTCCACCACCACTTCGAGATGGTCGGCTGGGACGAGGTCACGGTGGTGATCCGCTTCTGGATCATCTGCGGGGTGTGCGTGGCCGTGGCCCTCGCACTGTTCTACGGCGGCTGGATATGGGGTTGGTGACATCGTGAAGGACTGGATGGCCGGTGCCGACAGGACCAGCCCGTGGGGGAGGGCCCATGCCGTCGTCGCGGGCCTGGGCACCTCCGGGTACGCCGCAGCCGACGCGCTGCTCGAGCTGGGCGCCTCCGTCACCGTCCTCGACGACGGCGACGACGAGTCGCTGCACGAGCACGCCCGGATCCTCGAGGCCCTCGGCGCGCGGGTGGGCCTCGGCCCCGGCTCGAGCGCGCGGTTGCCCGACGGCGCCGACGTCGTCATCACCTCGCCCGGCTGGCGCCCCGACTGGCCGCTGCTCGCCCAGGCCGCCGGGGCGGGCGTGCCGATCTGGGGCGAGCCCGAGCTCGCCTGGCGCCTCGTGCCCGCCGGCCGCTCGATCGCCTGGCTGGGGATCACCGGCACCAACGGCAAGACGACCACGACGCAGATGCTCGACTCGATGCTGCGGGCCGGAGGCTTCCGCTCCGCGGCCGTCGGCAACATCGGCCGTCCGATCATCGAGGCCATCAACGATCCGGCCGACTACGAGGTCCTCGCGGTCGAGCTGTCGAGCTTCCAGCTGCACTGGTCGCCCTCGCTGGCCCTCCACTCGGCCGCGGTCCTCAACCTCCACGCCGACCACCTCGAGTGGTACGACTACGCCGGCGACACCGCGGCGGCGATGGCCGCCTACGGCGCCGACAAGGCGCGCATCCTCCACGGCGTGCACCACGCATGCGTCTACAACGCCGCCGAGCCGGCCACCCGCGAGATGGTCGCCGACGCCGACGTCGTCGAGGGGGCCCGCGCCATCGGCTTCACCCTCGGCGTCCCGCAGGTCGCGCAGCTGGGCGTCGTGGACGACCAGCTCGTCGACCGCGCCTTCATCGCGCAGCGCCAGACCTCGGCCCTGCCGCTCGCATCGCTCGACGACGTCCGGCCCTACGCCCCGCACAACGTCGAGAACGCCCTCGCCGCGGCCGCCCTGGCCCGCAGCTTCGGCGTCGCGGCGCCGGCCGTCGGCCAAGGGCTGCGCGAGCTCGACCTCGGCGGACACCGCATCGAGACGGTCGCCGAGGCCGGCGGGGTGCGCTGGGTCGACGACTCCAAGGCCACCAACCCGCACGCGGCGAACTCCTCGATGCGCGCCTTCGAGCACATCGTGTGGATCGCCGGGGGCCAGGCCAAGGGCACCTCGTTCGGCGGGCTCATCGACGCCCACCGGGAGCGGCTGCGCGGCGTCGTCCTGCTGGGCGCCGACCGCCGGCTCATCGCCGACGCCCTCGCCGAGCACGCCCCCGAGGTCCCGGTCGTCGTCCTCGACGGAACCGACACCGCGCTCATGGCCGAGGCCGTGCGCCGCGCCGCCGCGATGGCCGTCCCCGGCGACACGGTCCTCATGGCCCCCGGCTGCGCCTCGAAGGACATGTGGCCCGGCTATGCGCAGCGCGGCGACGACTTCGCCGTCGCCGCCCGCGCCGTGACCGCTCGGGGCGCCTGACATGGCCGCCTCCCGCGGGCGCCGGAGGGGCCCGCGCACCGAGCCGAGCGGTCTGAGCGCCGAGCTGCTGGGCGAGGCGGTCGCCCGGCCCAGCGCCGACTACTACCTCGTGCTGTCGTGCGTCGGGCTGCTCCTCGGCCTCGGCGTGCTCATGGTGCTCAGCTCCTCGTCCGTCTACGCCGCCGAGAACCTGGGCGACTCGTACTACTTCCTCCGCCGCCACCTCCTCTACCTGGCCGTCGGCCTCGTGCTCGCCTGGCTCGTCTCGCGGCGCAGCGAGCGGGCACTGGGGGTGCTCGGTTGGCTGCTCGTGGGCGCCATGATCATCGCCGAGCTGCTCGTCGTGTTCACTCCGCTGGGCGACGCCGCCGACGGCGCCTCGAACAAGGGCAACCGCAACTGGCTCAGCCTGGGTCCGCTCAGTCTGCAGCCCTCCGAGTTCGCCAAGATCGGTCTCGTCCTGTGGGCGGCGAGCATCTTCGCGACCAAGCGCAGGAACCTGGGCCGGGCCAAGGATCTCCTCTTCCCGGTCGTCCTCGGCTTCGTCGTCATCATCGGCCTCGTCGTCGTCGGCGGCCACGACCTCGGTACGGGCGTCATCCTCCTGGCGATCATGCTGGCGGTGTACTGGTTCATCGGGGCCCCCTGGCAGCTGCTCGTCGCATTCCTCGCCGCGGCCGTCCTGCTCGTCGCCGCCCTCGTCGTCACGAGCCCGGGGCGGATGCAGCGCATCGGGGCCCTCCTGTCGGGCTCGGGCGCGGTCGGCGACTCCGAGCAGCCGCTCAACGCCGTCTACGCGCTGGCCACCGGCGGCTGGTGGGGCGTCGGGCTGGGCCGCAGCCGCGCCAAGTGGGGCGGACTCTACGACGGCGCCCTCAACGACTACGTCTTCGCGGTGCTCGGCGAGGAGATGGGCCTGCTCGGTACGATCGTCGTGATCGGCCTGTTCCTGAGCCTCGGCCTGGTCGGCATGCGCATCGCGAATCGCAGCACGCGCGTCTTCTGGCGCATGGCCGCCGCCTCGGTGACGGCCTGGCTGCTCATCCAGGCGGTGCTCAACGTGGCCGTGGCGATGAGGATGTTGCCGGTCATGGGCGTGCCGCTGCCGTTCATCAGCTACGGCGGCTCCTCGCTCATCGCCGATCTCGTGGCGGTGGGGGCCCTGCTGGCCGCCGCCCGCCACGAGCCGGAGGCGGCGGCCGCCCTGAAGCGCCGGGGCGCGCCCGCCCGGGGGAGGGCCGTGCGCGTCACCTCAGTGGTCGACGGAAAGGGACGATGATGGTCAACGTCGTGCTGGCGGGTGGCGGGACGGCCGGGCACACCTCGCCGCTCATCGCCACGGCCGAGCAGTTGAGGAGCCTCGACCCGGGCGGGACGGTGGTGTGCATCGGCACGCCCAAGGGCCTGGAGACCCGCGTCATTCCCGAGGCGGGCCTGGAGCTGCGCCTCATCCCGCCGGTGCCGATGCCGCGCCGGCTCACCGGCGAGCTGGTCAAGGTGCCGTTCCGGCTGCGACGGGCGGTCCGCCGGGCGGGACGGGTCCTCGACGACGTCGGCGCCGACGTCGTCGTCGGCTTCGGAGGCTACGTCTCGATGCCCGCCTACCTGGCCGCCCGCCGCCGGCGCGTCCCCGTGGTCATCCACGAGCAGAACGCACTGCCGGGCCTGGCCAACCGCGTGGCCGCCCGCTTCGCCGCGGCCGTGCTCACCTCCTTCCCCGGCACGCCGCTGCCCGGCGCCCGCCAGATGGGGCTGCCGGTGCGCGCCGCCATCACCGAGCTCGCCGAGCAGGGCAGGGCCTCGCGACGGGCCGCCGCCCGCGCCGAGTACGGCCTGCGCGGGGATCTTCCCGTGCTGCTCGTCTCGGGCGGCTCCTCGGGCGCCCGCTCCATCAACACCGCGGTCGTCGCGGCCCGCGACGACCTGCTGGGCGCAGGCATCCAGGTGCTCCACGTGCTCGGCATGAAGAACTTCCACGACGACGAGACCGTCGTCGACGGCTCCACCGGCGCCGGCTACCATCCGCTGGCCTACGTCGACGACATGGAGAACGCCTACGCGGCCGCCGACTTCATGCTGGCCCGCTCCGGCGCCGGCACCGTCGTCGAGACGGCCACGGTCGGCCTGCCGGCCCTCATGGTGCCGCTGCCGATCGGCAACGGCGAGCAGGCGCGCAATGCGAGGCCCCTCGTCGAGGCGGGCGCGGCCCTCGTCGTGCCCGATGACGAGCTCGACCGCGACCGCCTCGTCGGTGAGCTCCTCCCCGTCATGCTGGACGCCGGGCGTCTCGCACGGATGGGCGCCGCGGCCCAGAGGATCATGCCGCCCGGCGCCGCCCGGCGCGTCGCGGGGATCGTGCTCGAGGAGGCCGGCCGTGACGCTGCGTGAACCCGTCGAGCTCGTCGCCCCCGACCGCTTGGGCGCACTGCACCTCATCGCCATGGGCGGCACCGGCATGAGCGGCATCGCCCTCGGCTACCACGAGCTCGGCATCCCGGTCAGCGGCTGCGACCGGACCGACTCGCCGGCCCTGCGGCACCTCGCCGAGCTGGGCATCGAGACCCACGTCGGCCACGACCCCGCCCAGCTGGAGGGGGTGAGCACCGTCGTCGTGTCGAGCGCCATCCCCCCCGACAACGTCGAGCTCGTCGCGGCCCGCCGGGCCGGGCTGCGGGTGTGGCACCGCAGCACGGCGCTGGCCGCCCTCATGCTCGGGCACCGGGGCGTCTCGGTCGCCGGCACCCACGGCAAGACGACGACCAGCGCGATGGTCGCCACGATGGTGGCCGCCGCCGGGGCCGATCCCAGTTACGTCGTCGGCTCGCCGCTCGTCACGACGGGGGAGTCCGCCCGCATCGGCCGCGGCGCCCCCTTCATCGTCGAGGCCGACGAGTCGGACGGCTCCTTCTGGCAGTACCCGACGAGCATCGCCGTGATCACCAACATCGAGGCCGACCACCTCGACAACTGGGGCACCCCCGAGCGCTACGCGGACGGCTTCGCCCGCTTCGCCACGGCCGAGCGGGTCGAGCGGGTCGTCATCAACGGCGACGACCCGGGGGCGAGGGCGCTGGCCGAGCGGCTGCGCGCGGATCCGGCGGTGCGCGCCGGGGTCATCACCTACGGGGAGTCCGCCGGCGTCGACGCCCGGCTGACCGACGTCTCGTCCGCCGGCATGACGGCCCGGGCGCGCCTCGACCACGACGGCCGCGAGCACGGGCTCGAGCTCGCGGTGCCCGGTCGGCACAACCTGTGGAACGCCGCCGCCGCCTTCGTCGTCGGCGAGCTGCTGGGTCTGGACGCCGACGCGCTGCTGGCCGGCGCGCGCTCCTTCGCCGGCACCAGCCGCCGTTTCCAGCTCGTCGGGTCGGTCGCGCTCGACGGCGGCGATGTCACCGTCGTCGACGACTACGCCCACCACCCCACCGAGATCGCCAGGGCCCTGGAGGCCGGGCGCGGGGCGGCTGGCGGGGGGCGCCTCATCGCCTGCTTCCAGCCCCATCTGTTCAGTCGCACCCGCATCTTCGCCGAGGAGTTCGGCCGGGCGCTGGCCGCGGCCGACCTGGTCGTCCTCACCGACGTCTACCCGGCGAGGGAGGAGCCGGAGCCGGGCGTCACCGGCGAACTCGTCGTCGACGCGGCCCGGGCCGCCGGCGCCGACGTCCGGTACGTTCCCGACAAGACCGGGCTGCCCGCCGCCCTCGCCGACCTGGTGCGCGGCGGCGACCTCGTCATGACGCTCGGCGCAGGCGACATCACCCGCGTCGGACCGGCCCTGCTCGAGCGGTTGGGGGCGTCCCGGTCATGAGCGCCGAGCTCGACCAGGCGCTGCGGGTGCGTCAGCGCGCCCGGGCCCGCCGACGCACCCGGCGGTTCGCCGCCGTCGCCGTCGGGCTCCTCGTCGTCGCCGCGCTCGCCTGGCTCGTCGGCTTCTCGCCGGTGCTCGTCGTCCGCGACGTCGAGGTCACCGGCACCGTCCTCACCCCGGTCGACGACGTGCGGGCCGCAGCGGCCGTGCCCGCCGGCGCCCCGCTCGCCCGCCTCGACGGCGCCGCGGTCACCGGCCGCGTCGAGCAGCTGGCGACCGTCGCCGACGCGCGGCTCGTGCGCTCCTGGCCGAGCACCGTGCGGATCGAGGTCACCGAGCGCTCCGCCGTCTACCAGATCGACGCCGGCGGCGGCTACGGGCAGGTCGACTCCTCCGGCGTCGTCTTCACCACGAGCCCCGAGCGCTCAGCCGTCCCCGTCGCCGCGCTCGCCGACGCCGGTGACCAGGGGCTGCGGGCCGCCGTGGCCGCCGCGACGAGCGCCCTGCCCCAGGACGTGCGCGAGCGCCTCGGCTCGGTCAGCGCCGGCTCGGTGGACTCGATCAGCTTCCTCCTCGACGGCGGCACCACGATCTTCTGGGGCGGCGCCGAGCAGTCCGCCGAGAAGGCCTCGGTCATCGAGGTGCTGCTCGCCCGGGGCGGAGACTATACGACGTACGACGTCTCCGCGCCCTCCCGCCCGGCCGCCTCCTGAGCCGTCGTGCGGGTCCGGTCCGCGGCCGGGTGGGAGGGCCCGGAGCGCTCCGATTCAATGTCTCGACCACAGGTTCAGACTCTGGACGGAACACGCCGGGCCGTTGGACTAAGCCACCGGCCTTCCATAGCCTGAGCATGCACTTCCTGCAGGGCACTGTGCGGGTGCATTCGATCAAGCATGTCGGTACAGCGGGGCAGGCGCGGCCAGCTCCCCGAGAAATGAGGCGGACTCCCGTGGCAACTGCGTCCCAGAACTACTTGGCGGTCATCAAGGTTGTGGGCGTCGGCGGCGGTGGTGTCAATGCCGTCAACCGCATGATCGAGGACGGTCTCAAGGGCGTCGAGTTCATCGCCGTGAACACCGACGCGCAGGCGCTGCTCATGAGCGACGCCGACGTCAAGCTCGACATCGGCCGCGAGCTCACGAGGGGTCTCGGCGCGGGCGCGAACCCCGAGACCGGGCGCCAGGCGGCCGAGGACCACGCCGACGAGATCGAGGAGACCCTCAAGGGCGCCGACATGGTCTTCGTCACCGCCGGCGAGGGCGGCGGCACCGGCACCGGCGGCGCGCCCGTCGTCGCGAAGATCGCCCGCTCGCTGGGCGCCCTCACCATCGGCGTCGTCACCCGCCCGTTCCGCTTCGAGGGCAAGCGCCGCGCCCGCCAGGCCGACGAGGGCATCGGACGCCTGTCCGAGGAAGTCGACACGCTCATCGTCATCCCGAACGAGAAGCTGCTCGAGATGACCGACCGCCAGATGTCGATCCTGGACTCCTTCAAGCAGGCCGACCAGGTGCTCATGCAGGGCGTCTCCGGCATCACCGACCTCATCACCACGCCCGGCCTCATCAACCTCGACTTCGCCGACGTGAAGTCCGTCATGAAGGACGCCGGCTCCGCGCTCATGGGCATCGGCTCGGCCCGCGGCGAGGACCGCGCCCGCACCGCCGCCGAGCAGGCCATCAACAGTCCGCTGCTCGAGGCCACCATCGACGGCGCCAAGGGCGTTCTCCTCTCGATCGCCGGCGGCTCCGACCTGGGCCTGTTCGAGGTCTCCGAGGCCGCCGACCTCATCGAGGAGGCCGCCGCCGACGACGCCAACATCATCTTCGGTACCGTCATCGACGACGCCCTGGGCGACGAGGTGCGCGTCACCGTCATCGCCGCCGGCTTCGACAGCGACCAGGGACCCCAGTCCGTCCCGGTGCGCCGTCCCGCCGAGGCGGGCCGCCAGCCGTCCCGCCCCTCCGAGCAGCCGTCCCGCCCGGCGTCCGCCCAGCCCGAGCAGGCGCGCCGCCCGGCCGCCCGCACGCCCTTCTCGACGCCGGCCCCCGTCGAGAACGAGGAGCCCACGCGCCGCACCGGCGTCCAGTCCGAGCAGGCCGTCCTGCCGCCCGATGACGACGAGCTGGACATCCCCGACTTCATGAAGTGAGCCCCCGGTGTTCGCCTTCCTGAGCGAGCCCTCCTCCGACGATCGCGCCGGTGGCGTCGGCTTGGCCTTCACCGACCGTGAGGGCGGGTCCTCCGTCGGCGCGTTCGCGTCCCTCAACCTCGGGCGCACCGGCGAGGACGAGCCGGCCGCGCTGCGCGCCAACATGGCGGCCCTGCGCGCCCGGCTCTCGCTGGCGCCGATCAGCTTCGTCCACCAGGTGCACGGCGTGACCGTGCGGACGCTCACCCGCGCCGAGCTGCCGGGCCCCGACACCTGGCTGGGGGACAGGGTCCCCGGGCAGACCCCGCTGGCCAGCGCCGACGCCCTCGTCACGGACCTTCCGGGGGCGCCACTGGCCATCCGCGTGGCCGACTGCGTGCCCGTCCTGCTCGCCGACGTCGGCGCCGGCGTCATCGGCGCCGCCCACGCGGGGCGGCGGGGTCTGCTGGCCGGCGTCCTCGCCGCGACGACGGCCCGCATGCGCGAGCTCGGGGCCGTGCGCATCCGCGCCTGGATCGGGCCGCACATCTGCGGCGACTGCTACGAGGTCCCCGCCCGGATGCGGGACGAGGCGTGCGCGATCATCCCCGAACTGGCGGCGACGACGGGCTGGGGGACCCCCTCGCTCGACCTCGGCGCCGGGGCGCGGGCGGTGCTCGAGCGCGAGGGCGTCGCCGTCGAGCGCCACGACCCGTGCACGCGGACGAGCCCGGCCCTGTTCAGCCATCGGCGGGACAACGGCCTGACCGGCCGGCAGATCGGCCTGATCTGGCGCGCCGGGCGGGGCGGTCGTTCCGCTCGCACAGCCCGAGCAGGTACCCTAATCCCAGCCGTGTCATTCGCGGACGATCGCGACGTGGTCAGGGGGCGCGGCCGCTCAGAGGGGGAATCGGCATGCCGGGAGCGATGAAGAAGGCCGCCGTGTGGCTGGGCCTTGTCAGCGACGACCGTTTCGACGAGGAGCGCGCCGAGGCGACCGACTACACCGACTCGGTCTACGCCGACCCGGCGGACGAGGAGTCCGTCCAGGTCTCCACCGTCACGCGGCTGCCCGAACGCCGCACCAGGCCGGCCCAGGTCGGCGCGCGCGAGCATCGGCAGACGGCGGGCGCCCACGAGCACCGGCAGGCGTCCACCGGGGCGCGGGAGCACCAGCACCGCGACGACGACGAGGCGGAGGAGTCGCAGCCCGCGGACCTGGCGCGCATCATCTCGGTGCGTCCGCGCACCTACAACGAGGCGCGCACCATCGGCGAGAGCTTCCGCGAGGGCACCCCCGTCATCATGAACCTCACCGACATGGACGACGCCGACGCCAAGCGCCTCGTCGACTTCGCGGCGGGCCTCATCTTCGGGCTGCGCGGCTCCATCGAGCGCGTCACGAGCAAGGTCTTCCTGCTCAGCCCGCACAACGTCCACGTCACCGCCGAGGACAAGCAGCGGCTGGCCAGCCCCAACTTCTTCAACCAGAGCTGAGCGGCCCGTGCTCGTCCTCGCCCGTCTCCTCTCGTTGCTGTGCAGCCTGTACCTGTGGGTGCTCATCGCGCGCATGATCCTCAGCTGGATCCCCCTGCTCGCACCGGGTTTCCGGCCCCGGGGCGCGCTGGCGGCGGTCTTCGAGGCGATCTGCACGGTCACCGACCCCCCGATCGATTTCGTGCGGCGCTACGTCAAGCCGATCAGGCTCGGCACCGTCGGGCTCGACATCGCATTCATGGTTGTCTTCCTCGCCGTCCTGGTGCTCCAGAGGGCGGTGTGGTGGCTGCTGTGAGAGTCTCAACCAGAAGTTGAGTTTTGAGCCCCCGACTGCCCCTGTCGCGGCCGAGCAGGGTAGCCTCAAGGACTGTCCCCGCAGTTGCGGGCAGGAGTAGGAATCAACGCACCGAGGTTTGGAGCGCACAAATGACGCTGTCCCTTGACGAGGTTCGCAGTATCCGTTTCCCCATGGCCCGCAAGCCCAATGAGGACGGCTACCGCGCCAGCTCTGTCGACAAGTTCATGGACGAGCTCGAGATCAGTTACGCAGATCTGGTCAACGAGAACGAGAAGCTCAAGGCGAATGCCGGGGCCGGCGAGGAGAACGCCAGGCTCACCCAGCAGACCAACCAGCTGGGCGCCCAGGTCTCGAGCCTCGGCCAGGAGAACGAGCAGCTGCGCGCCCAGCTGAACGAGCTCCGTTCGGCCTCCGACCAGGGCTCGGCCGCCTCGGCCCAGCTGGCCGGCGAGAATGATCAGCTGCGCGCCCAGATCGCCGAGCTCCAGGCCCAGTTGCAGGCCGCCCAGAGCGCTCCCGCCTCGGCGGCGGCCGCCTCCGGCGAGCCGCAGCGCGTCGTCGTCACCGCGGCCCAGGAGGCCGGCCCGTGGGCCGCCCGCCTGCTCGAGATGAGCACCCATGAGGCCGATCAGCTCATCGAGGAGGCCAACCGTCAGGCCGACCAGGTGCGCGCCGATGCCGAGGCCGACGCCGATCGGACCCGCGCCGATGCCCGCGTCCAGGCCGAGCAGCTCGTCGAGGAGGCCACCCAGAAGGCCGCCCGTCTCGACTACGAGGCCCGCAACACCGCCGACCGCGTCACCGCCGAGGCCCATGAGAACGCCAGGCGTCTCATCGACGAGGCCCAGCAGCGCGCTGATGCCCTCGACGGGGAGGTCGCGAGCAAGCGCACCGAGCTGCTGAGCGCCCTCGAGTCCGAGCGCGACAACCTCACCGCCTCGGTGAGCCAGCTGCGCGGTTTCGAGTCGGAGTATCGCGCCAATCTGACCAGCCAGATCCAGAACCATCTCGAGAGCCTCCAGAACCTGTCCCTGGCCCCCCAGGCCAGTGGCCAGACCCCCCGCCTCGACGCCCTGATGAACAACCAGGGCTGAGCGGTCCTCCTGAGATGCGCCGGGCAGCCGACGACGGTGTACCGTCGTCGGCTGCTGGTGTATGGTCCCCCCTACGAGTCGGGTCACCATCTGGAGGAGTTGGAACGATGGGCACCAATGATTTGTCCCCGGCGGCGGCGAAGGAGCTCGCCGCCAGGCTGCCCGTCCTCGACGGTGAGGACGCGTGGACCGCGGAGGAAGTGATCGGCGTGCGCGAGGACCTCATCGCCGAGATCGAGCGCATGCGCAGGGCCGTCGAGGCCTCGGACGCCGAGCTCGAGCAGCTCATGGGCGAGGGCAGCGACACCTCCGGCAAGGACCCCGGCGATGTCGGCTCCACGAACTTCGAGCGCGACCAGGAGCTCAGCATGAACGCGAATGCGCGCACCCTGCTGGAGCAGAACGAGGCCGCCCTGCGCCGCCTCGAGGCCGGCGAGTTCGGCACCTGCGAGAACTGCGGGAACCCGATCGGCAAGGCGCGCATGGAGGTCTTCCCGAAGGCCACCATGTGCGTCCGGTGCAAGCAGCGCGCGGAGAGGCGCTGAACCGGTGACGTCCCGCCGCGCGCACCCGCGTCCGAGGACGGCGCGCGCGGTGATGATCGCCGTCGCGCTCGGCGGCCTGCTCCTCGACAGGGCGACGAAGGCGTGGGCCCTGCACGCGCTGTCGGCGCACGACCACCAGATCGTCCAGGGCTGGCTGAGCCTGCACCTCGTCTACAACTCCGGGGCCGCCTTCTCGATGGGCACCTCCTTCACCGTTGCGCTCAGCTGCATCTCGGTCGCGGCGCTCGTCCTCGTGCTCGTCTGGGTCCTCCCGCGGGCCCGGGGCTGGCTCGACAGCTTCGCCACGGGCCTCATCGCCGCGGGCATCGCCGGCAACCTGATCGACCGCCTGGTGCGCGAGCCCGGCCCGCTGCGCGGCACCGTCGTCGACTTCATCGCGGTGCGCTACTTCGCCGTGTTCAACGTCGCCGACGTGTGCATCACCTGCGCGGCCGTCCTGTTCATCTGCTGGGCGGTGCGCTCCGACCGGGCGGTCGAGCGCGCCGCCGACGCGGAGGGCGGCCCCGCCGCCGCGGACGCGCCCGGGGCCGAGGTCGACGGCGGCGCGGGGGAGCGGGCATGAGCGTCCTGTTCGTCCCCGACGGCCTGGCCGGCGAGCGCGTCGACGCCGCGGCGGCCCGGATGACCGGCTTGACGCGCTCGCGAGTGGCCGGGCTCATCGCCGAGGGCCTCGTACTGCTCGACGGGGCCGCCGTGGCGAGGCCCTCCCAGCGGGTGCGCACGGGCCAGCTGCTCGACATCGACCTGTCCGAGCCGGTGCGCCGCGCCCGCGTCGTGCCGGCCGTCGTCGAGGGCATGACGATCGTCCACGACGACCCGGACGTCGTCGTCGTCGACAAGCCCGCCGGCGTGGCGGCACACCCCTCCCTCGGCTGGGACGGGCCCGACGTCGTGAGCGGCCTCGCCGGCGCCGGCTTCCGCATCACGACCTCCGGGGCGGCCGAGCGGCAGGGCATCGTCCACCGCCTCGACGTCGGCACGAGCGGCCTCATGGTCGTCGCCAAGTCCGAGCGCGCCTACACGGCGCTCAAGCGGGCCTTCCGCGAGCGCACCGTCGACAAGGCCTACCTCGCGCTCGTCCAGGGCCACCTCGACCCGCTCGAGGGCACCATCGACGCCCCGATCGGACGCCACCCCGGCTCGGAGTGGAAGTTCGCGGTCACGGCCGGCGGCCGGGCCGCGGTCACCCACTACGAGGTGATCGAGATGATGCGCGCGACGTGCCTGGTGCGCGTCCGGCTCGAGACCGGGCGCACCCATCAGATCCGCGTGCACTTCGCGGCACTGCACCACCCCTGCGTCGGCGACCCGCTGTACGGCTCGGACCCGGGGCTGGCCGCCCGGCTCGGCCTCGACCGGCAGTGGCTGCACGCCGCCGAGCTCGGCTTCGTCCATCCCGGCACGGGGGGGTACGTGCGCTTCGCGTCGGAGCCGCCGGCCGACCTGGCGCGGGCCCTCGAGCTCGTGCGCGACTGAGCGGGCCGCGCCCGTCGGTGCGACACGCGGCCGACGCATCCGTCGCAGGCGGGCTGGCCGGGCGCTTCCGCTAGGCTTGGATCGTGCGTAGAGCGAAAATTGTGTGCACGCTCGGGCCGGCCACGTCGACCCAGGAGCGAATGGAAGAGATCATCCGCGCGGGCCTCGACGTCGCGCGTTTCAACATGAGTCACGGCGACCACGACGAGCACGCCCGTCGGCTGGCCGAGACCCGTGCCGCGGCGGAGGCCGTGGGCAAGACCGTCGGCCTGGTGGCCGATCTCCAGGGCCCCAAGATCCGACTCGGCGTCTTCGCCGAGGGCAAGGTCGAGCTGACCCACGGCCAGACCTTCACCATCACCACCGACGACGTCCTCGGCGACGCCAATCGCGCCTCCACGACCTACAAGGGCCTGCCCGGCGACGTGCAGCCCGGCGACCGCATCCTCATCGACGACGGCAACATCGGCCTCGAGGCCGTCGAGGTGCGGGGCAACGACGTCGTCACGACGGTGACCGTCGCCGGCCCCGTCTCGAACCACAAGGGCATCAACCTGCCCGGCGTCGCCGTCAACGTGCCGGCCCTGTCCGACAAGGACGAGGAGGACCTGCGCTGGGCGCTGCGCAACGACTTCGACATGATCGCCCTGTCCTTCGTGCGCCGCGCCTCCGACATCAACCGCGTCCACGAGATCATGGACGAGGAGGGCGTGCACCTGCCCGTCATCGCCAAACTCGAGAAGCCGCAGGCCATCGAGAACCTCGACGAGATCATCGACGCCTTCGACGGCTTCATGGTCGCCCGCGGCGACCTCGGCGTCGAGATGCCGCTCGAGGAGGTGCCGCTGGTCCAGAAGACCATCGTCCGGAAGGCCCGCATGTGGGCCAAGCCGGTCATCGTCGCCACCCAGATGCTCGATTCGATGATCGCCAATCCGCGCCCGACCCGCGCCGAGGCCTCCGACGTCGCGAACGCCATCCTCGACGGGGCCGACGCCGTCATGCTCTCCGGCGAGACCTCGGTCGGCGCCTTCCCGATCGTCACCGTCCAGACGATGGCCAACATCGTGGAGAACACCGAGAAGCAGGGCCTCGGGAACATCGCGAAGATCGAGTGGGACCCCCACACGACCGGCGGCGTCATCGCCCTGGCGGCCACCACCTCCGGCCAGCAGCTGGGCGCCAAGTTCCTCATCGCCTTCACCCAGTCCGGCGACACGGCCCGCCGCATGTCGCGGCTGCGCCCCGACATCCCGCTGCTCGCCTTCACCCCCGACGAGAAGACGGCCCACTGGCTGACCCTCTGCTGGGGCGCCAGCGTCATCAAGACCCCCAACTACGGCTCCAACGAGGAGATGGTCACCGCCGTGAACCGTCAGCTCCAGGAGATGGAGCTGGCCGAGCAGAACGACGTCGTCATCATCGTCTTCGGCTCGCCGATGGGCGTCGTGGGCAAGACGAACACGATGCGCGTCCACCGTCTCAAGGGCCTCGACTGGGTCGAGCCCGTCGAGCTGCCGCCGTACATGCGCGAGGACGCCGAGTGACCCGGCGGATCCCCGTCCGCTGACGGATCGTTCCCCGGTGGGGGGCGGAGGACCCGGTCCTCCGCCCCCCACCGCCGTTCGGGGCCGGTGCCGGCCCGCTCGTGCCCGAGAGGGGATTCGAACCCCTACGCCCTCGCGGACAGCGCATTTTGAGTGCGCCGCGTCTGCCGTTCCGCCACTCGGGCAGGCGCCGCTCATTGTGTCACACGCCCGCCGCCCGGGCACGTTCCCGGCTGGGAACTATCCCGCATCCTGCCCGGAGAAGGCTGGACAGCGCTATGCTCGGGCGACGCGGGCAGTGCCGTCCTGACAGATCTGTCCGTTTCGATCGACAGGAATCGACAGGACAGGAATCGAGAGATGGTGGTCAAGAAGACCGACAGCGCCGCATCGTCCGACAAGCGGCCCCGTGTTCTCGTCGCCGAGGACGAGGCGCTCATCCGGCTCGACCTCGTCGAGCTCCTCACCGAGCAGGGCTACGAGGTCGTCGGCCAGGTGGGCGACGGGAAGGCCGCGGTCGAGCAGGCCCGCGAGCTCGAGCCCGATGTCGTCGTGCTCGATGTGAACATGCCCGTCATGGACGGGATCGCCGCGGCCGAGCAGATCGCCGGGGACCGCATCGCCGCATGCGTCATGCTCACCGCGTTCAGCCAGCGGGAGCTGGTCGAGAAGGCCCGCGAGGCCGGGGCGATGGCCTACGTCGTGAAGCCCTTCGACGCCTCCGACGTCGTCCCCGCCATCGAGATCGCCCTCGCCCGCTTCGCCGAGATCGTCGCGCTCGACGACGAGGTCGCCACGCTCGAGGAGCGCCTCGCCTCCCGCAAGGCCGTCGACCAGGCGAAGGGCATCCTCCAGGAGACCCTCGGCATGACCGAGCCCGAGGCCTTCCGCTGGATCCAGAAGACCGCCATGGACCTGCGCAAGCCGATGCGCGAGGTCGCCGAGGGGGTCGTCGACCACAAGAAGGCCAGGAAGTCCTGAGCCCCCGGGCGTGATCGGGTCCGGCTAGGCTCTGGGATGTGAACGATCGTCCGCGCCTGCTGCTCATCGACGGCCACTCCATGGCGTTCCGCGCCTTCTACGCCCTGCCCGCCGAGAACTTCTCGACGTCCACCGGCCAGCACACGAACGCCGTCTACGGCTTCACGTCGATGCTCATCAATCTGCTGCGCGACGAGGGGCCCACGCACGTGGGCGTGACCTTCGACCTGCCCGGCGGCACCTTCCGATCCGAGGACTACGCCGGCTACAAGGCCACCCGTTCGGCCCCGCCGCCCGAATTCGCCGGCCAGATCGAGCTCATCGGGCAGGTGCTCGACGCCATGGGCATCGTCCACGCCAGTCTCGCCGGCTACGAGGGCGACGACATCCTCGCCACGTGGAGCAACCAGGGCGACGCGCTCGGCTGGGAGTCGCTGGTCGTCTCGGGCGACCGCGACGCCTTCCAGCTCATCGACGCGAACACCACCGTCCTCTACCCGCACCGCGGCGTCTCCGAGCTCGTGCGCATGGACCCGGCCGCCGTCGAGGCGAAGTACGGGGTGCCGCCCCGGCGCTACCCGGAGCTGGCGGCCCTCGTCGGCGAGACGAGCGACAACCTGCTCGGCGTGCCGGGCGTCGGCCCGAAGACCGCCGCGAAGTGGCTCGCCGCCTACGACGGGCTCGCCAACCTCATCGAGCGGGCCGACCAGGTCAAGGGCAGGGCCGGCCAGAGCCTGCGCGAGCACCTCGACGACGTGCGCCGCAACCGCCGGCTCAACGCCCTCGTGGACGACCTGCCCCTCGAGATCGGGGTGCGGGGCCTGGCCAGGGGGCCGGTCGACCGCAAGGCCGTCAACAGGCTGTTCGACGCCCTCGAGTTCCGGACGCTGCGCGAGCGCATGTTCACCGTGCTCGGCGCCGACGAGGGGGCCGGGGCCGGCGTGCCGGACGCCGTCGGGGTCGACCCGGTCGAGCCGGCGGCCGGCGCCCTGGGCGCCTGGCTCGACGGGCACGCCCGCTCCGGCGTCGTCGGCGTCGACGCGACGGGCCACTGGGGCGCCGGCGCAGGCGACGTCGACGCCCTGGCGCTCGCCGCCCCGGACGGGCGGGCCGTCCGCCTCGAGCCCGGCTCCCTGGACGCCGCCGACGACGCCGCGCTCGCCTCGTGGCTGGCCGATCCGGGGGCGCCCAAGGCCGTGCACGACGCGAAGGGCCCGATGATCGCCCTGGCCGCGCGCGGCCTCGGGCTCGACGGACTCGTCAGCGACACCCAGCTCGCCGCCTACCTCATGCGCCCCGACCAGCGCCGCTACGAGCTCGCAGAGCTCGTCGAACGCCATCTGGGCCTCGCCCTCGAGACGGACGGGCAGGAGGGGGCCCAGGCCGCCCTCGACCTCGACGACGGCACGGGGGGAACGGCCGGCCATGCGGCCATGGTGCGCGCCCGCGCCGTGGGCCTGCTCGCCCCCGCCCTCGACGCCGAGCTCGAGAGGACCGGCCAGCTCGGCCTGCTGCGCGAGCTCGAACTGCCGCTGCAGAGGGTGCTGGCCACCATGGAGGAGCGCGGCGTCGCCGTCGACGAGGACGTCCTCGCCGATCTGCACGACGGCTTCGACGCCCGGGTGCGCGGCGCGCAGTCCGCGGCCTACGCCGAGATCGGCCGCGAGATCAACCTGAGCTCGCCGAAGCAGCTCCAGAGCGTCCTGTTCGAGCAGCTCGACATGCCCCGCACCAAGCGCACCAAGAGCGGCTGGACCACCGACGCCGCCGCGCTCGAGGGCCTGTACGCGAGGACGAACCACCCCTTCCTCGCGCACCTGCTCGCCCACCGCGACGCCATCAAGCTGCGTCAGATCGTCGACTCCCTCGCCAAGGCGGTCGGCGACGACGGGCGCATCCACACCACCTATCTGCAGACCGTCGCGGGCACCGGCCGGCTGTCGAGCACCGAGCCGAACCTCCAGAACATCCCGATCCGCACCCCCGAGGGCCGCCGCATCCGCGACGGCTTCGTCGCCGGCAGGGGCTACGAGGCGCTCATGAGCGCCGACTACTCCCAGATCGAGATGCGCGTCATGGCCGACGTCTCCGGCGACGAGGCGCTCATCGAGGCCTTCGCCTCGGGCGTCGACTTCCACACCGTCACCGCCTCGCACGTCTTCGGCGTGCCGGTCGAGGAGGTCACCGCGGCCCAGCGCGCCAGCGTCAAGCAGATGAACTACGGCCTGGCCTACGGGCTGTCGGCCTACGGTCTGTCGAGCAGGCTCGGCGTCCCGGTGTCCGAGGCGAGGGCCCTCATGGACGACTACTTCACGACCTTCGGCTCGGTGCGCGACTACCTGTCCGAGGTCGTCGAACGGGCCCGCTCCCAGGGCTACACGCAGACGATCATGGGCCGGCGCCGCTACCTTCCCGACCTCAACTCGTCCAGCCGGCAGCGCCGCGAGATGGCCGAGCGCATGGCGCTCAACGCGCCCATCCAGGGCACCGCCGCCGACATCATCAAGGTGGCCATGCTCGCGGTCGAGAGGGCCCTCGCCGAGTCCGGGCTGGCCAGCCGCATGCTGCTGCAGATCCACGACGAGCTCCTCCTCGAGATCGCCCCCGGCGAGCACGAACGGGTCGAGGCGATCGTCTCCGACGCGATGGAGCACGCCGTCGAGCTGAAGGTGCCGCTGTCGGTCTCGTTCGGCTACGGCCGCAGCTGGAACGACGCGGCCCACTGAGCGGTGCCGGGGATGGACGAGGAACTGCTCGTCGAGCGCGTGCTCCGCGCGGTCGAGTGCATCCCGCCCGGCTCGGTCGCGACCTACGGCGACATCGCGGCCCTCGTGGGCGCCGGGCCGCGCCGGGTGGGCCGGATCATGTCCGTCGCCGGCGCGGCGGTGCCCTGGTGGCGGGTCGTCGACGCCCGCGGCACGCTCGGGCCGTGGCGCCGGGCGCTGGAGCACTGGGCCGACGAGGGCATCGCCCTCAACGGCCGCGGCGACGGCTGCGCGCTCGCCGCCCACCGCGTCGACCCCGGGGCGCTGCGGGCCGCCTACGACGGGGCCGTCGCGGACCTGCCTGCGGACTGAGTCGTCAGGCCGCCCGCACCAGGTCGGCGTAGTAGAGGACGCGGGCCTGGGGGTCTCCGCCGTCGGAGGGGTAGTCCGAGCAGACGACGATGACGATCTTCGGGTCGCCGCCGTTGTCGTAGAGGACGTCCGAGTCGGGGTCGTAGGTGTCGACGTAGATCTTGAGCGCGTTGGTGAAGCGGTAGCAGACCGTGTCGCCCGCGTCGTCGCTGATCCGGATGACGTCGCCGGTCTTCAGCATGCCGTCGTTGAGGTCGTTGCCGAGCGCGCCGCCGTAGCGGAAGGTGTGCGAGGTGAGGACGGCCTTGCCCTGAGCGGAGCCGACGGCCGGGCCGCCGTTCCACCAGGCGACGGTGTAGCCCTCGTTGCCCGGTGGGGTGCCGGGCAGGCCCTCGGCGTCGAGGCCGAGCGAGAGCAGGCTCAGGGACTCGGTGTGCCCGTCGAACGTGATGTGGGTGCCCACGATCGGCGACGGGTCGGAGGCGCAGCCCTCGGGCACGTCACCGGCCGGGCTGGGCTCCGCGCTGGAGGAGGCCGGGTAGACCGGGATCCTCTGCTCGTAGTCGGAGGGCCGCATCCGGTACCAGCGCCAGCCGAGGTAGGCGGCGACGAGGACGACGATGAGCAGCGGGATGCCCACGCCGAGTCGGCGCTTCGTAGTCTTCTTCACGAGAACCCTCCGTTCAGCCGCCCGGGGTGAGGCGGCGCCGCGGCCAAGCCTAACAGCGCAGGCGCCGGTCCCCGCCCGCGTGCACCGGGCCACCGTGGAGCCATGGCTCCGCCCGATCCCGGGGCTCCGCGTTCGATCCCCGCGGACACCCCTCGTGCACTGATCATCGACGGCCGCCCGGTCGCCGGCGCGGCCGGCCCCTTCGAGGTGACGAACCCCGCCGACGACTCCGTCCTGGCCTCCGTGGCCGAGGCCGATCCCGCCCAGGGCCTGGCCGCCCTCGACGCCGCCGTCCGGGCCCAGGACGCCTGGCGGCGCACCGCCGCCCGGGAGCGCGCCGAGCTGCTGCGCGCCGCCTTTGAGGAGGTCACCCCGCCGCGGCGAGGACTTCGCCCGGCTCATGACCCTGGAGACGGGCAAGCCGCTGGCCGAGAGCCGCGGCGCTGACCCCCGGTCCCCGGCCCCGACCGGGACGGGCGCAGGTTGCCCGCCGCAGCGTCCGGCGCCTAGACTTGGCGGAGCGCCGTGTGCGCCGCGCCGGACAGAGGGCGCGGCGTCGTCACCGGCGGGCCGGACCGCTGCGGCGGCCCGGCGTCCGCGGTGGGCGCCTCGGTGGCGACCGCGGGTCCTCCTCCGGCGGGTTCCGTCGCCATCGCGGGCACCAGCAGGCACGGGGCGGCAATTCGATCAATCCACCATCGGAGCCCTAACTACATGACCTCCTCCATTGAGGCCGTCGCAATCGACGACATCGGCACCGCTGAGGCCTTCGAGGCAGCAGTCGACGCCACCATCAAGTACTTCAACGACGGCGACATCGTCACCGGAACCGTCGTCAAGGTCGATCGCGACGAGGTTCTCCTCGACATCGGCTACAAGACCGAAGGCGTCATCCCGTCCAAGGAACTCTCCATCAAGCACGATGTCGACCCCTTCGATGTCGTGAGCGTCGGCGACGAGATCGAGGCCCTCGTCCAGCAGAAGGAGGACAAGGACGGTCGTCTCATCCTCTCCAAGAAGCGCGCCCAGTACGAGCGCGCCTGGGGCGCGATCGAGAAGATCAAGGACGAGGACGGCGTCGTCACCGGCACCGTCATCGAGGTCGTCAAGGGCGGTCTCATCGTCGACATCGGCCTGCGCGGCTTCCTGCCCGCCTCCCTCGTCGAGATGCGCCGCGTCCGCGACCTGCAGCCATACGTGGGCCAGGAGCTCGAGGCCAAGATCATCGAGCTCGACAAGAACCGCAACAACGTCGTCCTCTCGCGCCGCGCCTGGCTCGAGCAGACCCAGTCCGAGACCCGCCACAACTTCCTGCAGCAGCTGCAGAAGGGCCAGATCCGCAAGGGCGTCGTCTCCTCCATCGTCAACTTCGGCGCCTTCGTCGATCTCGGCGGCGTCGACGGCCTGGTCCACGTGTCCGAGCTGTCCTGGAAGCACATCGACCACCCGAGCGAGGTCGTCGAGGTCGGCCGGCCCGTCACCGTCGAGGTCCTCGACGTCGACATGGAGCGCGAGCGCGTCTCCCTGTCGCTCAAGGCCACGCAGGAGGATCCGTGGCAGGTCTTCGCCCGCACCCACCAGATCGGTGAAATCGTGCCGGGCAAGGTCACCAAGCTCGTCCCGTTCGGCGCCTTCGTCCGCGTCGAGGAGGGCATCGAGGGCCTGGTCCACGTGTCCGAGCTGGCCGAGCGCCACGTCGAGATCCCCGAGCAGGTCGTCTCGGTCAACGACGAGGTCATGGTCAAGATCATCGACATCGATCTCGAGCGCCGCCGCATCAGCCTCTCGCTGAAGCAGGCCAACGAGGGCATCGACATCGCCGCCGATGACTTCGATCCCTCGCTGTACGGCATGACCGCGAGCTACGACGAGAACGGCAACTACATCTACCCCGAGGGCTTCGATCCGGAGACCAACGAGTGGAAGCCGGGCTACGAGGAGCAGCAGGCGGCCTGGGAGGCCCAGTACGCCGAGGCCCAGGCCCGCTGGCTGGCCCTCAAGAAGCAGGCCGCCGAGGCCGAGGAGGCCGACCAGCAGGCAGCCGTCGAGGCCGGCACGAGCTACTCCGCCGCTCCCGTCGAGAACGCCGGCGAGGGCTCGCTGGCCTCCGACGAGGCCCTGCAGGCCCTGCGCGACAAGCTGTCGGGCGGCCGCTGAGCCGCACCGCCGGCGCCAGTCGTCACGGCGGAGGCCCCGGCCCGTTCCCGGGCCGGGGCCTCCGCCCTGCCGGGAGGTCCCCGCCGACCGCCCGGCGCCCCAGCCCCGCACACCACGAGGCCGCGCGTCGAGCCGGCCGGATCCAGGACATCATGCTGCACACCCACGAGCTGCCCGTCATCGAGCGCGACGACGACTCGAGCGATCTCATCGGCGAGGCCGAGTCCATCCCGGCCGATCTGTACCCGAGCCGCGCCGTCCTCGCCTTCCTCGGCGAGGTCGTCGACCAGTACGCCGCCGCCGAGCGCCTCCCGGTCATCGAGACGCTCCAGCAGATCGGCAACCACTACCCGGTCTACCGCGGCCACGACGCCCGCGGCGACTTCGCGATCCTCATGATGCCGCTGGGCGCCCCGGCCGCCGTCATGAACACCGACGTGCTCTTCCGGCACGGCGTCCGCAGCGCCATCGCCGTCGGCTCGTGCGGGGCGCTCGAACCGCTGGAGGTCGGCGAGTTCGTCGTCCCGGCCAGAGCGCTGCGCGGCGAGGGCACGAGCTTCCAGTACCTGCCGGCGAGCCGGTGGATCGACATCGACGCGGACCTGCGCGCCGTCATCGGGCGGGCCGTCGAGGCCGCCGGATACCGGGTCAGCGATGCGGCCGTGTGGACCAACGACGCCTTCTACCGCGAGACCAGGGCCATGCTGAACCGTCGCCGGTCCGAGGGCTGCGCCGTCGTCGACATGGAGTGCTCGGCGATGGCGGCCTCCGCCGCGCTGCGCGGGGCGCGCTTCGCCCAGCTCTTCTACACCGCCGACACGCTCGCCGACCCCGAGAACGGCCACGACGAGCGCGACTGGGGGCGCGGCTCGAGGGGCACCGCCCTGACGATAGCCCTCGACGCCCTGGGCCGCCTCGAGGCCTGACGGCCGTGCCGACCGCCGATCCCGGGGCCCCCGGCCCTCCGGTGGGCCGGGTCTTCACGCTCGGCCTCACCGGCGGCATCGCCTCGGGCAAGAGCGCCGTCGCCGCCATGCTCGTCGAGCACGGGGCGGTGCACATCGACTACGACCTGCTCGCCCGGCGGGTCGTCGAGCCGGGGACGCCCGGACTGCGGGCCCTCGTCGGGGCCTTCGGGGCATCCGTCCTGGCCCCCGACGGCTCGCTCGACCGGGCGGCGCTCGCGGCCGTCGTCTTCGCCGACAGGGCCGCGCGCACCCGGCTGGACGCGATCACGCACCCGCTCGTCACCGCGGCGGCCGACGCCGTGCAGGACGCCGCGCCCGACGGGGCGGTGGTGATGCACGACATCCCGCTGCTCGTCGAGACGGGCCGCGCCCACGACTTCGACCATCTCGTCGTCGTCGATGCGCCGGTCGAGACGCAGCTCGCCAGACTCATGGCCCGCGACGGCATGAGCCGCGAGCAGGCCCTGGCGCGCATCGGCGCGCAGGCCTCGCGCGCCGAGCGCCTGGCCGTGGCCGGGACCGTCATCGACAACTCCGGCACCCCGGCGGCCATGCGCGCCCAGGTCGACCTGATGTGGGACGAGGTCGTCGTCCCCGGCGCGGCGCGCTGCCGTCCGGGGCGGTAGCCGGGCATCCCCGGGCAGACAAAGGCTGTACACTTTACTTGATCTGATCAAGCTCATGGGCTTGAATGTGGTCATGGGTGAGGAGGGGACCGGCCGCTGGGCCGTGGTGACCGCCGACCAGCGCGCGAGCCGCAGCGGGCCGGACCGGGTGCCGGCGGCCCTCGCCGCGCTGGAGCCGCTGGCCGACGGATTCCGGCTCGGCTTCGAACGCACCGCCGGCGACGAGATCCAGGGGCTCAGCGCCGATCCGGGCGCGATCATCGACGCCGTGCTCGTGCTGCTGCGTCTGGGGGACTGGCACATCGGCGTCGGCGTCGGCGCGGTCGAGACGCCCCTGCCGGACTTCACGCGAGCCGCCCGCGGCCCCGCCTACCTGGCCGCCCGACGGGCCGTCGGCCGGGCCGGGCCGGACTCCCCGCGGCTCGTCGCGGCCGGGGCCGGCGTCGATCGGCCGGTCGACGAGGCACAGACGGTGCTCGCCCTCGTCGCCGCCCTGGTGCGCCGTCGCAGCCGGGCGGGTTGGCAGGTGGTCGACCTCGTGGACTCCGGGCTCACCCAGTCGCAGGCGGCCGCCGGGCTCGGCATCAGCCCGCAGGCGGTCGGCCAGCGACTGCGCGCCGCGCACCACCGGGAGGTCGCGGCCGGCCTGGCCCTCGCGACCGATCGGCTCGCCGAGGCCATGGGAGTGTCGGCGGGCCCCCCTACGGTGGAGGCATGAACCCGGTGCTGATGGATCTCCTGCGCCTCCTCGTGGCCTGCGCGCTCGGAGCGGTCGCGGTGTTCGGCGGCTGCCCGCTCGTCGAGGGGCTGCTGCGGCGCGTCGACGGGCCGCGGAGCGGCCCCGAGGGGGACGACCGCCCGCGGCCCGAAGCCGACGGGGTACTGCGCGGGGGCCGGTGGATCGGCATGCTCGAGCGCGCCACCGTGTTCGGGGCGCTCCTGGCCGGCCAGCCCTCGCTGGTGGCCGTCACCGTGGCGGTGAAGGCCTTCGCCCGCTTCCCCGAGATCCGCGGGGCCCGCAGCGGCGAGGTGGCCGAGCACTTCATCATCGGCACCCTGGCCAGCCTCCTCGTCGCGGACGCCCTGGCAGCCCTGGCCGGCTGGGCGGTGCGGCTGTGGTGAGCCTGGCGCGGCGCTGGGCCGAGGACTGGCCGACCCGGCCCGAGGTGGGGGTCCGCCTGCTGGGGCTGTGGGAGGAGCCGCGGAGGCGCTACCACGGTCCGCAGCACCTGGCGGAGGTCCTCGCCGCGGGCGAGCTGCTCGGGTGCACCCGCGCCGAACGGCTGGCCCTCTGGTTCCACGACGCCGTGCAGCACGGACGCCCGGGCGAGGACGAGCGGGCCTCGGCCGCCCTGGCCCTCCGCTGGCTGCCCGCCGCCGGATGGTCCGGGGCCGAGGCGGCGGAGGTCGCCCGGCTCGTGGCGCTCACCGAGCACCACCGGCCGGCCGCGGGCGACGGCCCGGGCGCCCGGGTCTGCGACGCCGACCTGGCCGTGCTCGGCGCCCCGCCGGAGCGCTACCGCGAGTCGGTGGCCCAGCTGCGCGCCGAGCAGCCCGCTCTCGACGACGCCCAGTGGCGGGCGGCCCGCCGCGCCGTCGTCGAGGACCTGCTCGGCGCCCACCGGTACGCGACCACGACCGGCCGGGAGCTGTGGGGCGCTCGGGCCCGCGCCAATCTGCGCGACGAACTGAGCTCGTTGCGCGGCTGAAGCGCCCGGGCGGGGCGGCGGAGAGCGGACCGGCCCCCCGCGGCCGCGGCCGATCGGTCCGCAGGCGCCGTGGAGCGTCGGTGGGCGCGCATAGGCTCGGAGCATGCGCCCCGTCTCCTCGATCACCCGCACCGTGGCCCCGTTCGCCGTGAAGGCCGACTTCGAGCCCTCGGGCGACCAGCCGGCAGCGATCGACGAGCTCGAGCGGCGGATCAGGGCGGGGGAGCAGGATGTCGTCCTGCTGGGCGCCACCGGCACGGGCAAGACCGCCACCATCGCCTGGCTCGCCGAGCGCCTCCAGCGGCCGATGCTCGTCATGCAGCCCAACAAGACGCTGGCCGCCCAGTACGCCACCGAGCTGCGCGGCTTCTTCCCCGACAACGCCGTCGAGTACTTCGTGAGCTACTACGACTACTACCAGCCCGAGGCCTACATCCCCCAGACGGACACCTACATCGAGAAGGACTCCAGCCTCGACGAGGAGGTCGAGCGGCTGCGCCATTCCGCGACGAACTCGCTGCTCACCAGGCGCGATGTCATCGTGGTCGCCACGGTGAGCGCCATCTACGGCCTGGGCACCCCGCAGGAGTACGTCGACCGCATGGTCACCCTCGCCGTGGGCGACGAGTGGGAGCGCACCGAGCTGCTGCGCCGGCTCGTCGAGATGCAGTACGTCCGCAACGACGTGTCCGCCGCCCGCGGCACCTTCCGGGTGCGCGGCGACACGCTCGAGATCTTCCCCATGTACGAGGAGAACGCCCTGCGCGTGGAGTTCTTCGGCGACGAGATCGACGCCCTCACGACGCTGCACCCCTTCACCGGCGAGGTCCTCACCGAGGACCGGCAGGTGCACGTCTTCCCGGCCTCCCACTACGTCGCCGGCCCGGAGCGCATGGAGCGCGCCATCGCCTCGATCGAGGCCGAGCTGTCCGAGCGCCTGTCCGAGCTCGAGGGCGACGGCAGGGGCCTCGAGGCCCAGCGGCTGCGCATGCGCACCACCTACGACATCGAGATGATGCGCCAGGTCGGCACCTGCGCCGGCATCGAGAACTACTCCCGGCACATCGACGGGCGCGGTCCGGGCAGCCCGCCGAACTGCCTGCTCGACTACTTCCCCGAGGACTTCGTGCTCGTCATCGACGAGTCGCACGTCACGGTGCCGCAGATCGGCGCGATGTTCGAGGGCGACATGAGCCGCAAGCGCACCCTCGTCGAGCACGGCTTCCGCCTGCCCAGCGCCATGGACAACCGGCCGCTGCGCTTCGAGGAGTTCGTCGAGCGCATCGGCCAGACCATCTACTCCTCGGCCACGCCGGGCCCCTACGAGCTGGCCCGCTCCCACGGCGTCGTCGAGCAGATCATCCGTCCCACCGGCCTCGTCGACCCCGAGGTCATCGTCAAGCCCACCCACGGCCAGATCGACGACCTGCTCGGCGAGATCCGCGAGCGCGCCGCCCGCGACGAGCGCGTGCTCGTCACCACGCTCACCAAGAAGATGGCCGAGGACCTCACCGACTACTTCCTGGAGCACGGCGTGCGCACCCGCTACCTGCACAGCGAGGTCGACACGCTCACGCGCGTCGAGCTGCTGCGCGAGCTGCGCGCCGGCGAGTACGACGTGCTCGTCGGCATCAACCTGCTGCGCGAGGGCCTCGACCTGCCCGAGGTCTCGCTCGTGGCGATCCTCGACGCCGACAAGGAGGGCTTCCTGCGCTCGGAGCGCTCGCTCATCCAGACGATCGGCCGGGCCGCGCGCAACGTCTCCGGCCAGGTGCACATGTACGCCGACGAGATCACCCCGTCGATGGAGTCCGCCATCAACGAGACGAACCGCCGCCGGGCGATCCAGCTGGCCTGGAACACCGAGCACGGCATCGACCCGCAGCCCCTGCGCAAGAGGATCGCCGACATCACCGACATGCTCGCCCGCGAGGGCGCCGACACCGACCGACTCATGGCGTCCACCCAGTCCAGGGGCCGGCGGCCCGCGCCGCTGCCGCCCGGCTCGGCGCGGGCCGCCGACGCCACGGCGATGCCGGCCACTGAACTGGCCGGGCTCATCGGCGAGCTCACCGAGCAGATGCGCACGGCCGCCGCCGACCTGCAGTTCGAGGTGGCCGCCAGGCTGCGCGACGAGATCGGCGAGCTCAAGCGCGAGCTGCGCGCCATGGTCGAGGCGAACCGCTGAGCACGGACCCTCACCGCGGCGAATCCGGACGGGCCCCGGGACGGTCCGCCGGACAGGTGACACAATTGGTCCCGTTGAGGGGAGTACTCCACTCGTGCAGTGGTCGTCAGTACGGTGCCAGGGCACCCGGCGCTGCACTCCGCGTTCCTGAGCGGAGGGAAGAGACCTCATCCCGTGGAACGTTCGTCGTCTTCGTGGAGGCCCCGACATGCACGTCTCCGTGCTCACCTGGATCATCACCATCGTCGTCATGCTGGCCGTGCTCGTCGTCGACGCCGTGCTCATGGCCCGGCACCCGCACGTGCCGAGCGTGCGCGAGTGCGTGGCCTGCATCGGCGTCTACGTGGGCCTGGCCGCCGTGTTCGGGCTGTGCCTGCACTTCTTCGCCGGCGGCACGCACTCGGGCGAGTTCTTCGCCGGCTGGCTCACCGAGTACAGCCTCTCGCTCGACAACCTGTTCATCTTCCTCATCATCATGCGCAGGATGAGGGTGCCGCGCGAGTGCCAGCAGTTCGGCCTGCTCGTCGGCATCATGCTGGCCCTGCTCCTCCGGGGCCTCTTCATCGCCCTGGGCGCCACGCTCATCTCGCGTCTGGCGTGGGTGTTCTTCCTCTTCGGCGCCTGGCTCATCCACGCCGCCATCGACCTCGTGCGGGACTACCGCCACCACGACACGGACGACGACGCCGACGACGCCACCGAGGGGAGGCTCATGCGCTGGGTGAAGAGGGTCATCCCCTCGAGCAACGCATTCGACGAGGACAAGGTGTTCGTCCGCGTCGACGGCAGACTCCTCGCCACGAGCCTGTTCTTCGTCATCGTGGCCCTCGGCTCCACCGACGTGATGTTCGCCCTCGACTCCATCCCGGCGATCTTCGGCCTCACCCAGCAGCCGTACATCGTGTTCACCGCGAACGTCTTCGCCCTCATGGGGCTGCGCCAGCTGTACTTCCTGCTCGGCGACCTGCTCAACCGCCTCGTCTACCTGCCGATCGGCCTGTCGGTGCTGCTCGCCTTCATTGGCGTCAAGCTCGTGCTCCACGCGATGCACCACTACGGTCTGGACGCCCGGCTCGGTTTCGACGGCGAGATCCCCACCTCGGTGTCCCTGCTCGTCATCGTCGGGATCCTCGGGGTGACGGCCGTCGTGAGCGTCGCCCGGATCCGCCACGACCGCCGAGCCGTCGCGCGGGCCAAGGCCGAGCGGCTGGCCAAGGACCGGGCCCGCTTCGAGGCGACCCAGGACCAGTGGAGCTGACCGGGCGGTCGACGCCGAGTTGTTGCCCTGCCGATCATCGGGGTAACGAGGCCTGACGTGATGAATCCCCCGGTGGGATTCGTGCTCATGTCTCGCTTCAGATTTTGTGGCAGGGTTGTTATGGCCGTCATGAAACAGGATCGTTTCTGGTTTCGCGGAGTGGGAGGTGTTCGAAGTCGTAGTCGAAGGCGCGGCCGGTGACGTGTGAGGCGAACGCGCCGAGGGTTTCTTCGGGGGTCTCGTGCTGAATGTTCGCGGTGTTGTTCTTGGCCGCGTTCCAGACGTGCTCGGCCGGGTTGTGGTCGGGCGCGTACGGCGGCAGGAAGATCGTGGTGATGCGTTCCAGCAGCCGGCCGGGCTCGTGGAGGCCGGTCAGGGCTCTCGCATGGTGGGATCGGGCGTTGTCCAAGACGACCGCGATCTCGCCGGCCTCGGTTTCGCGTTGGAGTCATTCCAGCGCGCCGATTGTCTGCTCGGTGTTCTGGTTCCCCTCGATCGGGTACGGTTTGACTTTTTTGCTGGTCAGCGAGAGGGCGCCGAAGAAGGACTGGGACGTCCTCCGCCGGTCCACGGACCGGTCTGGTGCGCTGTCCTCTGGGGGGCTGCATGCGGCGGGTCCAGGCCTCGTGCTCGGGGCGGGCCTCAGTCTTGCGGTGTGGGCCTTCCGGCCCTGGTCCGACAAGCTTTTGACTCGGGTCGTCGTCCAGGCC
>NZ_AUFR01000027.1 GCF_000426605.1 Propionibacterium acidifaciens DSM 21887 | reverse complement strand
TGACCTCAACCTGCATGTTCCAATCATATCCGAAACGGCACAGGAAATCCACGAAAAATACGGTTTCGTTTCATGTCAGCCGTAGTTGCCTTCTTCGCGGTGGATGCGGCGGTGTTCCGCGCTCACCCGGACTCCCGGGCGAAGAAGGCCGCCGCTTCTTCCAGGAACTCGTTTTCCATGCGGGCTTCCCGGAGCTCTGCCTTCAGACGTTTGATCTCGGCGTGCTCTTCCGCGGTCATGGCATCAGCGCTGAGGCCGGGGTGCCCCCCGCCATCCTGCGACCCAGTTCCCGACTGTCTGCGCCACAAGACCGTACGATCCGGCCACCCCGGCCACCGGCCCGGACCCCCGGACGATCCCGAGAACGACTTGTTCCTCAAACCCCGCACTATATTTCGGTGCCGACATGATCTAATTCTACCTCACGATCATTTCACCCACTGTCCGAAAAACACCAATCACTCCAAACAAACAAACCCTCGGCGCATCCGCCCCATACGTCACCGGCCGCGCCTTCGACCACGACTTCGAACACCTCCCACCCCGCGAAACCAGAAACGATCTTGTTTCATGACGGCCATACCACCGGGCTCGGGCTGCCAGCGTCGTGCCGCTGAGGAACCGGCACGCTACCTCCCCCGGAACACGGGCTCGCGCTTCTCGAGGAATGCAGCGACACCCTCCTGCGCGTCCTGGGTGGCCAGCGCCTCGGTCGCGATCTGCCACTCGACGTGGAAGGCGTCTCGGAAGCTGAGGTTGTACGCAGCACGGACAGCCTCCTTGATCTTGCGCAGAGCAACCGGCGCGTTCTGCGCAATCCTGGCAGCGAGCCCCATCGCGCGATCGCGCACCTCTTCCGGCGGCACCACGCAGTTGACCAGGCCCAGCCGAAAGGCCTCCTGCGCGGAATAACGCCGGCCCGTGAGAAGCATCTCCATGGCGTGCGCCCATGGGATCTGCTGGGGCAGCCTCACGTGCGCACCGCCGTAGGGGACCAGGCCGAGGGTTGCCTCGGGCAGGGCGATGACGGCACGCTCGCTCATCACGCGCAGATCAGTCCCCAGTAGCACCTCCGCTCCCCCGCCGATGGCTGCGCCATTGACCGCTGCGATGATGGGCTTCCCGACCTCTGAGAAGAGCCGCTGCTCAGGGCTGTAGGCATCGTGGCGCTCCCCGACCCCCCGCTCGTGACCGAGCCGCAGGTCCCGGCCCGCGCAGAAGGCTCGGTCGCCCGCACCGGTGATCAGCAGTGCCCGTGCCGACTCGTCCCGGTCGTACTCCTCGGCGATGGCAACCAGATCATGGATCATCGCGGTCGAGAGCGCGTTGTGCACCTCGGGGCGGTTGAGCGTGACGACGACGACCGGGCCGTCCTTCTCGCACAGAATCTCCCTGCTGTTCATCCCTTCCCTCCGCTGTGCTCCGCTGCACCTCGGCCAGCCTCGGGCACGGCGACGCCCCACTCCTGGAACACCTCCGTCTGGTGCTGCCCAGGGCGGGGCGGGGCAGCGACCGGCTGCGCCATGGAGCATGAGAACCGAGGGGCAGCGGCGGGCACCGCGGCACCGGGCTGGGCGAACACGCCCCTGGCTCGCAGGTGCGAGTCCCGTCGAGCCTCGACCAGGCTGCGTACGGGAGACACGCAGGCGTCCACACCGCTGAAGAGCCTCTCCCACTCGGCCTGCGAACGTTCCCGGAACCGCCTCGCCAGACGCTCACGCAGCTCAGAGTGCATCTGCGGATCCTCGCGGTTCGGCGGAACCTCGATCTCCAAGACCCTGCACATCTCCTCGAAGAAGCGCTGCTCCAGCGCACCGACCGCCATGTGCTTTCCGTCAGCGGTCTCGTAGACCGTGTAGTACGGCAGGGAACCGTCCACGACGTTGCGGCCTCGCCCCTCCTGCCAGAACCCGGCAGCAGCAAGCCCATGGACCATCGTGCTCAGGTGACTGACGCCATCCACGATCGCGGCGTCCACCACGTCCCCGCGGCCCGTCCGGCGTGCGCGGTGGAGGGCAGCAAGTACACCGACCGCCAAGTACATCGCGCCCCCGCCGAAGTCTCCGAGCAGGTTCAGCGGCACCACGGGGCCGCCATCGGCCGGGCCGATCGCACTCAGCAGCCCAGTCAGGGCTACGTAGTTGATGTCGTGCCCCGCGGAGGCCGACAGGGGCCCGCTCTGCCCCCACCCGGTCATCCGCCCGTAGACCAGTGCAGGGTTGGCCTCATGGCACGCAGCGGGACCAACCCCAAGCCGCTCCGCGACCCCAGGGCGCCAGCCCTCGATGAGGATGTCCGCCCTGCTTGCGAGTGCGACCACCGTCTGTACGCCGGAGGAGGACTTCAAATCCACCTCCACCGACCGGCGGCCGGCGGCCAGCGGATCTGCCTCGGCGAAACCGGCGAGGGAAGTCAGCGGCGACGGCACGCCCCCCGGCCGGTCCACCCGCACCACATCCGCCCCTAGCTGGGTCAGCAGGAGCCCGCAGAAGGGCACCGGACCGATGCCCCCCAGCTCCAGGACACGCACTCCGTCCAACGGGCATGGGCCGGAAGTCTCCGGCTGCGTCTCACGGCGCATGCACATCACGCCTCACGACGACGACGGTACCGATCACCACGGCGACCACCGCGAGCAGGACCAGCAGGAGCAGCCCTCCGCCAGACACATCTCCAGCCAGTGGGTCCTCTGCCAGAGCCCACTCCCAGGGCGAGAGGCGTCGCAGATCATCCGTCCCCTCCACCAGGGGGGCCAGCGAGCGGAGCATGTAGCCGCCGACGAGGACGACGAGCGGCACGCCGAGACTGACCGCCGGCGGAGCACCACACGCTGCGAACCCATAGGTGAGGCAGGCATGGAACACGGCGAACAACAAGGTGACCAGGGTGATCGCCAACAGCCCCCTCCAAGGGACGTCCACCTCGAAGAACTGCCGGCCCACCACGACCGCGGCGAACAGCGCCAAGGAGGTCCCCAGGACCAGGAGGCACGCCGCCGTGAGGCGAGCGAGCAGAATCGTCGCCCGGGACACCGCGAAGGTGAAGAGCACCTCCAGACGCCCGTCGTACTCGTCCCGACTCACAGAGGAGGACACCGTGGCGATGCCCGCCACCGCCAAGAGCAGGGGCACCAGCATCGCGTACAGGTTGCCCATGAGATACCCGCTGGGGGTGGTCATGTCCGTCATTCCGAGGGAGGCGGCAAGGTCAGGTGGCAACCCCTCCGAGAAGCTCGACAAGGCATCGTTGTCCTTCATGGACGGCCAGACCGTCACGGTCAGCAGCCCGAGCAGGAAGATGGCGACGACCCAGACCAGCAGGGTACGGCGCTGAGTCCGCAACGAGTGCCGGGTCAACCTCAGGTATGAAAGTGACATCTGCTGAACCTCCTCTAGGCCGTCTCGGCGGCCGGCATTGCGCCGGACCCCTGCGAGTAGAAGGACATGAACGCCTCACCCAGGTTTGGTTCGGGCGCCAGGATGCTGTCGACTGGCAGGCGGACCAGCTCCTGCAGCAACGGCTTGACCGGACCGCGCCAGACGATATCAATGACGTCGCTGGAGAGCAGTTCGGCCGACTGCAGCCCCGGAAGCTGCTTGATCGACTGCGGGATCACTGCCGGTGCGTTCAGCCGGACCCGCACATGACGATCGGAGCGCTGGAGCAGCTCCGACATCGGACCGCGTGCGAGGATCTGACCGGCACGGATCACCGCCACCGAGTCTGCGACGGCCTCGATCTCGGAGAGGATGTGCGAGGACAGCAGCACCGCCTGACCGCGGAACTTGCACTCGTTGACCATGGTCTGGAACTCCTCCTGCAGCAGGGGGTCCAAGCCGCTCGTCGGCTCGTCCAGAATCAGCAGGTCGGGCCGGCCCATGAAGACTCCGACGAGCCCGATCTTGCGCTTGTTGCCAGTCGAGAGGTTGCGGGTGGTGCGGCTCGGGTCCAGAGCCAGCCTCTGGCACAGCTCGTCCCGATAGGCAGGATCGACGTCAGAACGCACCCGCGCCCAGAAATCGAGCGTCTGGGCCACGGTCAGATGACTGTCCAAGTGGAGCTCGGCCGGCAGGTACGCGACCCGCCGCCGCACCCGTGGCGTGGCAAAAGGGTCCTGACCGAGGATCCTGACGCGGCCCTCGGTCGGCCGGGTGAGGCCCATCATCATCCGGATGGTCGTGGTCTTCCCGGCTCCGTTCGGTCCGGCATAACCCAAGACCTGCCCGGGGTACACCGCCAAGTCGACACTGTCGACCGCGGTGAGGTCACCGAACCGCTTGGTCAGGGAGACGCACTCAAGAAGAGGAGTGGTCATACAGAGATCACCTCCGAGGAGACGTGGTAAATGGGCAGATCCTGCCCCTTGGCACTGGCATAGAACTCTGTTCGACCATTGACGCCGAGCTTGCCGTAGATGGTGCTGAGGTTGTTCTTGACGGTCTGCTCCGCTAGGTGCAGCTCCTGCGCGATCTCCCGGTTGCTCCACCGCCTGCACAGCAGGACGAGGATGGTGCGTTCACGCCGAGTCAGATCGGCCGGTCCGGGCTCGTTGGGAAGGGCGTTCCCCGGCGTCGGGGCATCGAACCGCCAGGCCTGATAACCCTCCAGCACCGAGGCGATGGCGCTGACCAGGCTCGAGACGCACGCCGTCCGCTGCACTATCCCGTCCACGACCCGCGAGGTAATGGCGGCGAGGATCGTGTCCGGGTCCTGGTCCTCGGCGAAGACAAGGGTCGATGTCCCCTCCCAGGACCGCTTGGCGAACCTGCACAGGTCCAAGCCGTCGAGGTTCCGCTGCAGGTGCAGATCGGTGAGCACGAGATCGAAATGCTGCTCCCCGGCGAGACGGCCGAACTCCTCCTCCGATGACGCTGAAAAGACCTGCCAAGTGGGCCACTGCTTCTCGAGCACACTCATCGCCCCGATCCGCGCTGTCGGCCGAGTATCGACCACCGCAGCAGCCACCACCGTGTCCTCCCGACGTCTCATCGAAGTCCTTCGACCGCTTCCCACGCCCTGCATGCATCGGCTCCTCGTGCTGGCCCGGTTCCGCTCACCACAGACATCCTCCCGAGGAAACGACACGACGAACAGGGGGTTTACCCCCAATCCTGAAAGGAGCAGGGCCCAAGAACGACCGCCGCCCCGCCACCGTCCACACTCCGCGCCGTGCGCTCTCCCCCTGCCCCCGTTCCCCCGTCAGCCTCGTTGCCCTCGATCAGGCTGCCCGGTCCAGACCGGACCTCGCGACGGTCCGCTGATCGTGATGCTCCATGACGCCGGGATGGACCACCACATGTCCGACCCACAGATCCCCGCCCCTCGTCGAGGCGGGCTGCCGCAGCCTCGTGCTCGACCTGCGCGGGCACGACGGCCGCCCGGGTGCGAGTCCACCGAGCCGATGGACCTCGTCGGAGACGTCCCCCACCTCCTCGACGAGATCGGGAAGGATCGGGCGCGGTGATCGGCCACTCCCTAGAAAACTTCGTGGCACAAGAGCTGGCTCGGCGCCCCCGAGAGGCTTTCGACATTTGCTAGAATAATAATGATGTCACTTTTCTGGCGCCTGTATCTTCCTCCGCTGGTGACATGCCTCATTGCGGCAGCGGTCGTCATCGTCGCGGTCTGGAATCAACCGGGCAACGTCACGCTGGGGCTGGCGCTGACGGCGCTCGGCTCACTCGTCGCGCTCACGATCTCCGCGCTGCTGGTCAGCAGCAGCCTCGACCCTCTGCGCGAGCTGCACACCGCCTTGCAGGAGAGCACCGAGCGGCCGAACATGCCCGTGCGCGTCTACCGTGACGACGAGGTGGGCCGACTGGCGTCCGAATTCAACCTGCTCGTGACCCGCATGGGCCGGCAACGGCATCACGCGGCCCTTCTCGCCCTTGAGGCTCAGGAGTCCGAGCGGCGCCGCATCGCCAGAGAGCTGCACGACGAGGTCGGTCAGAGCCTTACCCTCGCGCTCCACCAAGTGCGCTCCGCAAGCATCAACGGCTCTGCTCTGCACGCCCCCGACCCGGAGATGAGTGCGCTCAGCAGTACCCTCCGCGAGACGCTCGACACGGTGCGGACGATATCCACCCGGCTCCGTCCCGGCTCGCTAGACGACCTCGGGCTCGTCCCCGCGCTGCGCGAGCTCTGCCACCGGATCAACGAGACCACCGACCTCCAGCTCACTTGCAGCCTGCAGCGAAGCCCCAGCCCCAGACGTTGGCCGCCGAACACCGAGCTCGCGCTGTACCGGATCGCCCAAGAGGCAGTGACCAACGTCGTGCGCCATGCACACGCGACACGAGCGACCATGGTTCTCTGCGAGCACGCAGACCGACTGCTGTTGAGCATCCGGGACGACGGGACCGGCCGGACCGGCACACCGGGCAGCGGACAGCAGGGCATGCAGGAACGCGCCGCCATGATACACGGTGAGCTCTCGATCGTGGCCATCCCCGACATCGGTACGAGCGTCGAAGTGCGAGTTCCTCTCCCGCCCTCATCCGGATCTGTGAGGACCGAGCCGTGACCGCCGCGAGCGGACCCGTCCGCATCGTCTTGGCCGATGATCATGCCATGCTGCGCCAAGGCGTCCGTCTGATGCTGGACAATGACCCTCGGCTGGAGGTCGTGGCTGAGTGCGAGGATGGGGCGCGGGCGGTGCAGGCGGTACAGACCCACCGGGCCGACCTGGCGCTCCTCGACGTCTCAATGCCGGGCCTGTCCGGTTTCGAGGCCAGCCGGATGATCTCCGCCGCGTCGCCCCGCACACGGGTTCTTCTCATGTCGATCAACCAGAGCGATCCCTATCTCTTCGAAGCACTCAGGGTCGGAGCCTCCGGCTTCGTGCACAAGTCGGTGAGCGGCGAAGACCTCGCCGAAGCCTGCCTCGCAGCCTTCAGGGACGAGCCGGTCCTGTTCACCGGCACGATCCGCACCCTGCTCAAGCAGCACCTCATCAACGGTGACCACGCTATCCTGACCGAGCGCGAACGCGACGTCCTCGCGCTCATCGCGGAGGGATGGTCTGGACGGCAGATCTCGGAGGAGCTCTTCCTCAGCGAGAAGACGGTGGAGCGTCATCGGAGCCGGATCCTGACCAAGCTGGGCCTCACCAACCGGGTGGAGCTGACACGCTATGCGATACGCGTCGGTCTCATCGACCCCTGACGGAGCTGCGAACCAGCCGAGCCGGGAAGCCGCCCGCGTCGATCTCCAGGGTGGTTCCCGTCATCGACGTGCTCTCCAGAGCGAAAGCGACAGCAGAAGCCACCTCCTCCTCCGGCACGAAGCCGGGAAGCGCCTGGTGGTCTGCGAGATCTTGCATGTACCGCCGATACATCGGCTCCGCGGTGAAACGGCGGGCCAAGGCCTCTCCGTCCACCACTCCGGGCGCCACCGCAAGCACCCGGATACCGAGCCGGCCCAACTCGAAGGCCCACGTGCGAGCGAGCGAGGAGATCGCCGCCTTTGTCGCCGAGTACGCCCCTTGGCCTGCCGACCCATGCCGTGAGCAGCTCGACAGGAGCACCAGAGTCGAGTCGCCCGCCTCTGCGAGCAACGGCGCGGCGCTGCGTGCGGCGTTGAAGGTGCCAGTCAGGTTGAGGTCTACCAGCTCCCGCCACGCCTCTGGATCGTGCCGCTGCCAGCCTGTCGGGGTGCGCCGCAGTAGGGGCGCCGAAAGGTTCCGACCCGCGGTCACGACGCAGGCGGACACCCCTCCCTCCTCGCGGAGCCTGTCGAAGGCAGAATCCATCTGTCCTGCGTCGGTCACGTCACCGAATCGCCACTCGACTCCCCTGCACCCGACGTCAGCCGCACGTCGCACCAAGCGTCCGCCGACCTCCTCGTCGCGTGACAGGACGACCACCTGCCAGCCCTCACGAGCGAGGCGAAGGCTGGTGGCGGCGCCGATCCCTCGGCTACCACCCACCACCACCGCGCGGCGAGCGGCGTGTCTCTCCGGCATGGCCCGGATCACATCCTCAGCAGCATGGCCCCGGAGTACCAGCCGGAACCGACAGACGGGGCCAGGACCAGGTCCCCGGCCCGGAGATGGCCACTGCGTCGAAACTCCGAAAGACTCGACGGGATCGTGGCGCTCCCGGTGTTGGCCCGGTGCTGGTAGTTGGTGAGCACCTGCTCCGGGGGAAGCCCCAGACGGCCGTGCAGGTTCTCCAGCACCTGGGCCGTCCCGGAGTGCGGGACGGCCCAGTCGATATCGGGCAGGCCAAGCCCGCAGCGCTCGAGCACCTCTGTCGCCCGGGCGATCATGGCTCCCGAGGCCACCTCGGCGACGTCCTCGCGACTGGTGATCCACTGGCCCTTGCCACGAACCGTGACCACACCAGCGAGCTCTCCCTCCGAGCGCAGAGCGACGTCCAGCACGGTGCTCCCCTCTGCCGCGCCGGACTCGAGCACCACCGCGCCCGCACCGTCGCCGCAGACGAGCTCACCGCGGCTGCCGGGACGCACCCTCTGACTGAACCGGTCTGCAGCCACCAGGAGCACCACCGAGCTGGGGTTGCTCCGGAGGTGCTCTCCTGCCAGTCGCAGGCCGAGCAGGAAACCCAGACAGGCTGCGTTGAGATCGAAGGCCAGGGCTCGCGAGGACCCGAGCCGCGCGGCGACTGCCGGCGCTCGGGCCGGCAACGGGATCGGGTTCGTCCAGGAGGAGAGGATCAGCAGGTCGACCTCGTTCGGCTGACGACCCGCATCCTGCAACGCTTGCCGCCCAGCAGCCAGGGCCAGTTCCTCCACTCCCTCGCCCGGTGCGCACACGTGCCGTGAGTTCGGGACCGCGTGACCGACCACTGCCTGTTCCGGATGTCCGGGACGCAGCGCCGGAAATCCATCGAGCGCCCTTCGATCCTCGGGGAAGTAGTGCCCGTACCCGGTGATCACCAGCGGGTCCGACCCGGTCGGCCGTCCTGGCTCAGGCATGCCCGTCACGCCACACCCCCGCTGCCGCCGCTCCGGAGTAGCTGAGCACCATCCCCGCCCAGCTGAACCCGCGACCTACGCTGCAGGTCAAGACGCTGTCCCCCGGGCGGATGACGCCCCCGTGGACGGCCTCCGAGAGGCACCCCGGAACTCCGACGCTGGAGGTGTTCCCGCGTCGACTGAGGTTGGTCACCACCCGCTCCTGAGCGATGCCCAAGCGCTCGACCACCTCGTCGATCAGGTTGATATTCGCCTGGTGCGGGACGAACCAGGCGATGTCTTGCACCTGCGTCCCCGCCTCGGCGGCGGCGGCCCGCGCCGCATCCACCAGGCAGTCGGGGGCGAAGGCGCTGACATCTTTGCCTCGCATTATCACCGCACCGGTCGGATCGATGTCGAAGGCTCCGAAGTGCCGACCGTCAGACCCGATGACGCCGGCGCGGAGGTCGTTGCAGGCACCCGATGACGCTCGTGTCCAGACCGCAGCTGCCGCACCACCGCCGAAGAGCACGCTGTTGCGGTAGTGAAGGTTGAGGATCGGACGGGGGCTCTCCGCACAGGCCACGACGGCCGTCTGGGCATCGCTGGCCCCCAGGAGGGCCTGGACCACCAGGCTGGCGTGCAGGAAGCCTGCACACGCGAGGGCCGACACGTCGAAGCAGGCCGCCTTCGTCATGCCCAGCTGTGCTTGGAGCGGCAGGCTGAGGTCGGCGTAAGAGTTCTCGCGCGTCGTCGGGTTGGTCGACGGGCGAGCCGTCGCCGTGGTCCCGATGAGCAGGTCCACCTCGGAAGCCTCTGTTCCGGCATCGGCAAGCGCCATACGGACCGCCCGCGCCGCCAGGTCCATGTGGCGCTCGTCATCTCCGGCCCAGTGCCGTGCGGAGACCCCCGTGTGCTCGACGATCCAACGATCATCGATACCGAGCCCCTCCTGTTCCTCGAAGAAGCGATTCGTCACCGGCTCTCCTGGGAAGTAGTGCCCGATCCCTACCAGCCTCACGGGGACGTTCGAGCCCATTCTCATGATCCACTCCTCGGCTCGCTCGTCCTCGATCTCGTTCCTGCCTGCAAGGCGCGCAGGGCCTCCAGCTCCGCGCGCGAGGGCTGGGCCTCCTGCTCCAGATCCGGTCCTGGTCGCGTGGGCCAGGCGGTGGTCCTTCGCAGCGCCTCGGATGCTGCCGCCTCCCGGGTCGGGACCTGCGCCCCGCACCAGCTCGCCAACCTCAGGTCGCCCTCGGGAGACCGCCGGAAGCGCCCCAGCTCCGTCACCAGCCCGGTGACACGCTCCCCAGGACAGGTGACGAAACCCACCTCCGCCACCAGCCGCTCGTGACCGCCGCGCGCCACCACCAAGGTGTCGGTGCTGGTCACGATGTCGTTGGCGCCCCCGGAGCCGACGAGGAACTCGCCCGTCGCGCGTCGGCTCGCGTTGAGCCGCCCCTGCGGGTCGATCTCCGCGGCCGACAGCACGGCGAGGACACCCTTCCCGCCCGAGACCAGCCCACCCAGGACTTCCAGCGTCCCGGCCCAGACCCTGCTGCGTTCGACGTGGTGCTGGCTGAAGAGAAAGCCATCCCCTTCCGCAGGGCGGTAGTCCACCATGCCCAGCTCGGTGAGGAGCGTGATCTCGACCCCCTCGGCCCGCAGCTGCTCGGCCGCCAGCCAGCAGGCGAGCTGGGCCGTCCCGATGCCCGTGAGGATGGAGCGGTAGCCACGAGAACGGACCAACTCGACGATCTCTCGTGCCGCCACCACCACCGTGAGCTCGCGCAGGCTGTACGAGAAGCCTTTCGCCGTGACTTGGCCATCACCGGCCTCTCCAGTCCCGTCCTCGTTCAGGAGGAGCTCGCGAGCCCGCTCCTCGCCCAAGGCGACCAAGTAGGCCTCCTGGTCTTGAGGTCTCTCCACCCACCGGTGATACCAGGCCTGACGGGTCTCCTCTGTGCCACACGCATCAGCCAGGTCCACCAGGAACTCGGAGTCGTCGAGGTAACCAGCGAGACCCACCTCAGGAAAAGCCGGTAGCCCCTGCGGGTGCGCGCCCATCGGGCAGACGGCTATCCCGAGCACCCGTTGAGCAGGGATGCTCCACCCACCGCGGGGCGCTTGGTCGACGATGATCTCCACGGTTGCCAGGACACCGCGTCGAGCAGCCAGGCTCCCCCATATCCCTTCACCGGAAGGCCCGCACAGGTACAGGTTCCCCGCGCGGTCCGCGCAGTGAGCATGCACCAGCGTGACGTCAGGGCGCAGTGCGGGCAGGGTCCGTGGCGCTGGCCCGGCCTCCGGGTCCGGATCCAGGTCTGACCCGACGAGTGCGGGCACCGCGATCTCTGTCAAGCCGCACGCTCCTGCCAGGAGCTGAAGGTTGAGTGAGAGCAGGCTTGTCTCCTCCACGGGGTAGGGATCGCCCCACGGAAGCCGGTTGTACATCGCGTTCGGTCGGGGAGAAGGGATCGTGTCACCGACGAACGCGGTCCGAGCCCGCCCCACGACGCCGGCCATCGTCAGGCAGTGCCCCATCGCATGGATCGCGTTGGCGCTCACCGTCAGGCTCGCTCGGCCCGCCAAGGTCCTGGCCAGCACCCGGATCAGTGCGTTGGGACGCGACATGGTGGAAGCGAGGTGAACATGATCCTCCGGCTCGATCCACCGAGCCACGAGTTCATCAGGGGTGCGGAACTCGGCCATCTCAGACCCCCACCCTGCGCATCAGGGTCACTGAGCTGAGGCTCCCGATCGCGAAGGCGAAGGACAGCGCGTTCTCGATGCTCGTCTCGCGCGGACCGCCGGTGACGTGGTCCTGGGGACACTCGGGATCCGGTTCGGCGCAGTTGGCCGTCGGCGCGATCACCTGGTTCTTTATCATCAGCGCGGTGGCCATGCAGTTCAGCAAGCTCGAGGCACCGAGAAGATGACCGAAGACCGGCTTGATCGAGGTCAGCGGCGGCGAGGTCCTCGGGTCCTCTCCGTAGAGACGGGTGAGCGCACGCGCCTCTGCGAGATCGTTCAGCCGGGTGGCCGTGCCGTGTCCGCAGACGTACTGGACGTGACGCGGGGTCTTGCCGTTCCGCGCCAACAGCTGCTCGACCATTTTCGCCATGAAGGAACCACTCGTGTCCATCCGAGTGGGATGGGCTGCCTCGCTGGCACTCATCACGTCCTCGATGACCGCATAACCCGACATGCCTCGAGCACGCACACGATTCTGGCGCTCGAGGACCAGAACCACCGCTCCTTCACCGAGGACAAAACCGTCCCGGTTGACGTCGTACGGCTTCATGGCCCCGTTCGGTGCTGCCACCGCCCGGGAGAGCACGCAAGTCTTCTCCGCGGAGTAGATGTCCAGCACGCCGGGCACGATCGGGAACTCGTGACCGATGACGATCGCTACGTCGTTACGACCGCTCGCGATGCTGTCCATTCCCAGCCGCAGGGCCTGGTGCCCGCCGATGCAGGCGTTGCTCAGCGTGAGCACCTCTCCCACGACGCCCAACCGGATGGCGGTCATCGTGGCTGGTGAGCCGGCCATCGACGCCAGGATCCCGTCGTGCGGCTGAAGGGCGCCGCCGCAGTCGATGCCGCTCGTGGTGTAGTGCTGGTGCCACCATTGGAGCGGCCCCCGGGAGGTCGACGCGTAGATCGCTGCCCGCCCCGGTTCAATCGTGGCAGAGATGGAAGGGGTCTCACCGCACAGGCAGGCGTCCCGCACCGCCATCTCGGCAGCAGCCATGGTGACCAGGATGTCTCTCGAGCATTTGCGCAGATGGCGCTCGGAGAGATCGGGGAGCAGAGCGCGATAATCCGTGTCCCGGGTCTGTGCAGCCAGCGCGGTGTGCAGGAGACCATCCGTCCCGGTGTAGTCGAACCGGTCGACCCCGCAATGCCCCTTGAGGAGATTCCTCCAGGCCTCTTCGCAAGAACCTGCGTTGGCCAGGATCGCACCCATCCCGGAGATCACGACGTGATCTCCCTCGTAGTTCCTCATCTCTGCCCCTTTCTCAGGTCCTCGTCCGCCCGGTACGGGAGGCCGAATCAGCCCGAACCATCGTCGAGACGCCCCGAGCGCCCGAGCCAGAGTCGAGACGTACTCGGAAATCCGGGCCGCGGTACTCCGGGTACCAGTACCCGGAGTACCGGGAAAGTCCTGGCGAGGTACTAGTCGTGACTGTCCGGGCGCGACCCTGATCGCCTAGGTTCGACGCGGAGCAGGTTCTGGCCGAGCCGAGATGTTTCGACTCCGAAGTAAGGACAGGGAGAGCATGCATCAGGGCAGATGGATCGGGAAGGGTCTCGAGCTCTGCGGCTTCGGACACTACTTCGCCCGGCGCCGCGTGGAGAACAGCGCGGTCTCCGGAATCAGCACCACGCCCGACGAGGTGAAGGTGCTGGGGCGTACCGGGGGCGTCACGGCGCACCACGTTGCGGACGACACCGAAGACGTCGGCTACATGGCAGCGCAGGCCGCGCGGGAGGCGTGCCGCGCAGCTGGGCTCGACCCGAAGGACGTCGACCTGCTCATCCTGAGCAATTGGACCGACCGGTGGTGCGCCCCGGAGTGGGCTCCACTGATCGCCATGCAGATCGGTGCCGACAAGGCCCTGGCCTTCGACATCTGCCAGGGTTGCGCTGGATTCGTCCACGGCGTCCACACTGCTGCGATGTACCTGTCCGCTGGAGACTACCAGCACGCAGTGGTGATTGGCTCTGAGCGCTTCTCGCGACGTGTCCGGCCGGGGTCCACCGGAGAGTTGGTGGTCAGCGACGCGGCAGGGGCCGCGGTGCTCTCCCGGAACGGCCGGGACGGGCTGATCGACTCGGTCATGCACACCACTGGTACGCTGGCCCATACCACCACGGTCGATCCCCGCACCGGTTGGGTCCGCAGCCAGCGCCAGCTCAACGACCTCGCCGTGATCGCGATCGCCGACGCGTTCCAGGAGATCTTGGAACGCAATGACTTGGGGCACGACGAGGTCGACTGGCTCATCCCGCATGCGGCGACCGAGCCTTTCCAGGAAGGGCTGCGCCAACGCTTGGCCTTCCCGCCCGCGAAGATCCTCAGCAACTTCTTCACCCGCGGAAACACCTCCAGCGCGTCCATCCCGTCGACGCTCTCCGAAGCTTTGGAGACGGGTCGCGCCCACCGCGGCGAGCTCATCGCCTCTCCCTCGCTGGGCGGCGGTGTGTGGTCCTACGGTTGCCTGCTCTATCGAATCCTGCCCGACGAGACGACGAGGGACTGATCCGTGAGCACCCACGAGACGAAGGAGACGCAGCAGTCGCCCCGGGACCGCGTCGTCGTCACCGGCATGGGTTTCTGCCTGCCAGGGCCCGGAACAGCGACCTGCACCAGCAAGGACGCCTGGCAGCAGATGTCGACAGGGGCGGTGAACCTCGACCACCACGGCAGATTCTTCGGGGTCGTCCCCGGCGACGTCCGGGACCTCGTCTCCGAGCGCTGCCCCGACCTGAAAGCCCGGTACTTGGACAAGTACAACCACGCTCAGCACTACGGGCTGGTGTCGATGCTGGAGGCGCTCGCCCAGGCCGAGCTGACCCCAACGAGTCCCGAGCTGAGCGGGGCCGCCGTCCTGACGGGGCGCCACGGCCTCGACGAGCCGGTGGTCGCGTACAGCAACGCCCTCGCGGCTGACTCGTCCACCACTGCCGAGGCCGCGCGCGACCTGATCGCCCGCACCATGCTCGCGGGCAACACGATGGACGTCTTCCTCGCCCAAGCCACGCTCCTGAGCAGCACCGGCCCGGCGTTCACGCTCTCGGCCTCGTGCGCGACCACCGGCATCCTGATCGGCTCGGCCCTCCAGCTGATTCGTACCGGAGAGTCCGACTTGGTGGTCGTCACCGGTGCCGATCACTACGACCCGGGCCGGATGGCCCATTTCCAGGAGCTGGCCAAGACCGCCGTCGCAGACCTCGATGGTTCGTTCACCGGCGTCGTGGACGCTCTCCAGATGCGCCCCTACGACCGCGCGCCCGGGGGCCCGAATGTGGGGAACGGTGCCGCGACGATCATCCTCGAGCGCGAGACCAGCGCCCGCGAGCGCGGGGCTGCGCCCCTCTCGCGGATCACGGCTCAGAGCACCAGGCGCGGGCCTCTCCGCAGCGCCATGGCGGTGGACCTGAAGGGTTGGGGCGCGGTCGCCGCTGCCCGTCGCTGCCTGGCCGTGGCGGGGGCTACCCCGGACCAAGTGGACTACATCAACGGTGGCGCCGAAGGAGACCTCTCGCTGCAGAAGATGGAGTTCCACGCCCTGCGCGAGGTCTTCGGCGAGCGCGCCGCGACGCTCCCGGTCAGCTCGCAGGAGGCGTGCTTCGGCCACTCGGGAGCACCGCTGGGTGTCCTCGGCGTGGCCGCGACCACGATGATGCTCCAGCGGCAACAGCTCTGTCCGACCGCCGGATGCCGCGAGGTCGACCCGGACTGCACCTTCGACGTGGTCACGGGAGACGCGCCGCGGGATGCTGACCTGCGCTACGCGCTCTCGTTCAACTACGGCACCGGGATGGTCTCGAGCGCAGTCCTCGTGGAGGCTCTGTGAGCGGCCCTCGCATCGCCACGGACTGGGTGCCCGAGGGGATGGAGGAGCTCTTCTTCCTGCCCGACCCGATGGTTCCTGCGCAGGCGACCTGCTACTGGGACCTGGGCAACCAGCATCTCGGAGGCGGCTCGCCCAGGCACCGTACGTCCCCGAGCACGTTGCGCGCCCGTGCGCTCCGACTCGCGGACCACGGCGGGGGACGACTCGTCCTGATCAGCGACGCCATCGAGCACCTGCCGCCAGGCGAGGACAACTCGGACGCGGAAGAGCAGGAGGCGACGCTCCTCGAGGCCCGCAGGCTTGCCTCGTACCTGGCCCCCCGAGGCGTGAGGATCAACATCTGCCGAGTCGGGTACTGCCCGGCCCTCGGCCACCGGTTGCCCGAGGCTGAGCTGCGACACCTGCGCAGCTTCCTGGCGATCCGGCGAGACGTGACCCGCGATGATCTGGCAGCAACGATCCGCTTCCTGGCACAGGGCCCCGAGAACCTCGTCGGAGAAACCCTCACCCTCGACGGCGGGCTCTCCTGGCCGCTCGTGCGCGCGGGCAGCGGGTCCAGCCGTACCGCGGTCTTCGAGCCGGAGCCCGGTGGCCCGCGTCAGGAGGACGAGACCGTCCTAGTGACCGGGGCGAGCTCGAAGATCGGCCGCGCCATCGTGGAGCGGCTGGCCGACCAGGGATGTTCCCTCGTCCTGAGCGGCCGTTCCGAGGACAACCTCACCGAGCTGGCCGGCGCCGTGCGTGAACGTGGTCTCCCTTGCCGCATCGTCCCGGCGGACCTCTCCCAGCCAGGAGGAGCGGAGCAGCTCTGGGCCGAGCTGGCAGCGACACCCGTCACCGGCGTCGTCTACGGCGCAGGCGCCCTGCAGCTGGATCCCCCGTCCTCAGCGCATGAACGGCAGCAGCTCTTCCAGCTCAACCACCTCTCCTGGGCCACGCTGGCCGAGCTGGCTGCCGAGAGCTGGCGCGCCGCGGAGCGTCCCGGCGCCTTGGTCGCTCTCGGCTCGCTCTCCGCCGACACCGTCGCCGGACCTCGGCTCGCCAGCTACGCGGCGAGCAAGGCCGCCATGGTGCAGCAGACCAGCTACCTGGCTGTCACCTATGGGCGCTACGGCATCCGGGCCGGTGCAGTGCTTCCCGGTGGCGTCGCAGACACCACCATGGCCCGGGAGCAGCACGACAGCTACCTCGAGGCCGCCGTGGAACGAGTTCCCACCGGCAGATTCAGCACCCCGGACGAGGTCGCCGCCGTCGTCTCCTATCTCCTCCGCCCCGGCTCAGCGATGCTCGCCGGCCGTCCAGTCCGCCTGTGCGGTGGCGTCAGCACGTTGCGTCCTGCGCCCCCAGTCCCCCTCCCCCACGTCAAGGAGTACGCATCATGACTTCCCGGTCCAGCATCGCCCTAGTCACCGGCGCCTCCAGCGGCATCGGCGCCGCCGTGGCCCTCGAACTCGCCGAGGCGGGCCACGATGTCGCCCTCGTAGCCCGCCGTGGTGACCTCCTCGAGCGAGTCGCCGAACAGGTCCGGGCCCGAGGCGCCCAGGCTCTGGTCCTGACCACCGACCTCGCCCAGCCCGGCGCCACCCAGCATGTGCTGGACTCCATGACGGGGCTATGGGGCCCAGTGAGAGTCCTGGTGAACAACGCGGCCGTCCCCCGCTCCGGACCGATCGCGAGCCTGGACCCGCGGCACTGGGACCTGTCCATGCGCCTCAATCTGACCGTGCCCTTCGAGCTCGCCCGTGGAGTCATCCCTGCGATGCGCCGCGCGGGAAACGGCTGGATCATCAACATCGGATCGGTCAGCGGACTCCAGGCTCACGCGTTCGCCGGTCCGTACGCAGTGGCCAAGCGAGGTCTGAACGCGCTGACCGAGCTGCTCGCCGCCGAGAACGGTGACGCCGGCGTCCGGTCTGCCTGCCTCTGCCTGGGATGGGTCGCCACGGAGATGGCTGCTCCACCGGAGAAAGTGGGCGTCGACCCCCAAGAACTGCTCGCCCCAGAGGACGTCGCCGCCACAGTGCGATGGCTCGTCGAGAGCCCGGTCAGGCTCACGCTCGGCCCGGTGCTGCGAGTCTCCCCCACCCATCCAGGAACAGCTCTGGAATCGGTCTGGCCACGGTTGGCGAGCGAGATGCACGCGAGCGGATCCCTCCATGCCTGAACCCGTGGTGGACGTCTGCGCGCTGTGGTTGGATCGGGACAGCTGGCGTGCCCTGATCCAGCGCCTGGCCGGGTTCGGCCCCCGCTACCTCACACGTTTCGCCCCGCTGATGACCCGGTGGGCCCAGGCTGACCCTGCCCTCGTCATCAGGCTGCTGGACGCGGGCGACCTGGATCGCGTCGTGGACGTCCTGGTCGCTGATTTGCCGGTCGACCTGGATCCGGCGCAACGCGCGGAGCAGAACCAGCAGGAGGGGATCACCGCAGAGGTCCTGCACGGCATGGCCGAGGTGCTTCCCGACGGCTCGACCGTCAACCATCGGTTGCTCGAGGCCAGTCGCGAGGTGCCGGGGGCCCAGGTGTGGGCCGGGATCTCGTTGACGGCTGACCAGCCCAGCACCATGCTGAGGCTCGTGGAGGAAGGCGCGCGAGGATTCACGGTTTCCCCCTTCGACGAGGCGATCAGCCCCTGCGCGTCCGCGTGCGAGTGGTTCTTCCGAACCGCGTCGGAGATCGGTGTGCCGGTGTGGCTGCACAGCGGCGCGCACCTGCGCTCCGACGTCGCGATGGACATCTGCTCCTGGCAGGAGTTCGACCGCCTTGCCGAGCGCTGGCCGGACCTGACGCTGGTCGCCGGACACGGGTGTTGGCCCTGGCTTCGCGAGATGGTGGCGGTGATGCAGAGACACCCTCAGGTGTACCTGGAGATCTCCACCCACCGGCCCGCACGCATGCCCAGGCCTGGCTCCGGGTTCGCACCCCTGATCGAGTTCGGGGGCAGCACCGTAGCGGGACAGGTGCTCTTCGGATCCGGGGGGCCCTGGGTCCACCGCAAGCCACGGCACCACGTGGCCGCGGAGGTCCACGAGCTGGGCCTCGACCCCCAGGTGGCTCGCGCCTGGCTCCACGACAACGCCACTCGACTTCTGCAGGAGGGCGCAGCATGACGTCCGAGGTACTCATCGTGGAGGACCGGGGACCTATCCGGGTGATCACTCTGAACCGGCCGGAGCGGGGCAACTCGCTCGATGCCCGCTTGGGCAAGGCGCTGCTCGAGACGGTGCGAGAGACCGCGCACAGCCATTCGGTCCGCGCCGTGCTGCTCACCGGAGCTGGACGCAGCTTCTGCAGCGGGGACGACATCGCTGGAGTACTCGCCCTGACCGGCGCAGAAGACCTGAGCGCGGCGGCGGCCGACGAGAGCGGCCAGTTCTACTACCCGCTGATCTGCAGCGCGCTGCGCGCAGCACCCCAGCCGGTGGTCGCCGCGATCAACGGGACCGTCGCGGGAGCCGGCCTCGAGATCGCCTGTGCCGCGGATCTGCGACTCTGCTCTGACACAGCCCGGTTCGGGGTGAAGGTGCTCTCCATCGGCCACGCAGGCTGTGCCGCCCTGCTACCGCGTGTCATCGGCTGGCCTCGAGCCACCGAGCTCTTCCTGACCAGCCGGTGGATGGACGCCGCCGAGACGCATCGCATCGGCCTGGTCAGCAGCGTCCACGCAGAAACAGAGTTGGTGCCGCACGCTCTGGCCCTGGCAGCGGACCTGGCCCGCAGCGCTACGGGCGCCATCGGCTGCTACAAGTCCTTCCGCGCCCAGACCGAGCACCAAAGTGCCGACCAAGCCGTGCTGTCGCAGCAGCAACTCCACGAGACCGTCCTGGCGAACGTCGACGACGCAAGTGAAGGACCTCGCGCTCGCATCGAACGCCGTCAGCCACGCTTCACCGGTCGTTGAGCCCCCAAGGAGACCATCATGCTCACTTCACCGGAGCCCCCGTTCTTCCGTGGCAGGACCGCGCTGGTCACCGGTGCCAGCAGCGGTATAGGAGCAACCATCAGCCGCCACCTCGCAGCCGCCGGGTGTCGGGTGGGGATTCTGGCCCGACGAGAGGACAAGCTGATCGATCTGGCGAGCTCAGCCGAGCAGCAGGGCTGGGAAGTCCTGCCTATCGCCGGAGATGTGACGAGTATGGCCTCCCTCAAGCAGGCGCACAGCACGCTCTGCGCCCGGTGGGGACCGCCCGAGCTCATCGTGCACGCCGCTGGCAGCGGACGCGACCAGGTCTTCCTGTGCGACCAGACGGAGGAGTCATGGACCGCCTCCATCGACATCAACCTCAATGGCGCATTCCGCGTGTGCCGGACCGTCCTACCCGCTCTGCTCGACCTCGGACGCGGCTCTATCGTGCTCATGTCATCCGTGGCCGGTCGACGCGCCCTGCCGGCGAACACTGCCTACTGCGCTGCTCGATTCGGCCTACGTGGCCTCACCGAGGCGCTGGCCCTGGAGGCAGGGCCCGCAGGCGTCCGCGTCAACGCGCTCGCCCCTGGGCTGACCAGGGCCCCCAGCGTCACCGACGAGAGCCTCTACGGGGGACAGTTCATGGCCAGCCTGCGCAAGCATCACGGACCGGAGTCCCTGACCTGGGAGCGTTACCTGCGCAGTGCGGTGGCGTCCACCGCACTGCGCAAGATGGTCGAGCCGGACGAGGTGGCTCAGGCCGCGCTCTTCTTGCTGGGCCCGGCCTCCAGCGCCATGACCGGCCACGTCCTGGATGTCGACGCAGGGTCGCTCTGAGATGTCTCCCACAGCCGCTCCCCCCTCGCGGTACATCGACGAAGCTGTCCAGCTGGTGGGCTCGGGGCCGCTCGCCGACGCCCTCGTGTCGTGCCTCGCCCCGCGCGCGAGCGAGCTTGCGGCACCCGCGCTCGTCCTCGTGCTGGCTGGTTCGGCGGCCGACCTGGACCCCCGCTTTGATGAGCACCTCGCAGCACTGGCGCAGAACGGTGGCGGCCGCGCGGTGGTCATCACCGAGGCCGACGAGATCGCTGCTGAGGCACTGGTAGGCGACACGCGTCGAACACGTGAGGACGTCCTGCGCCACTGGCCGCACCGGACTGCCCGGCTAGCGACGTCCGGGGTCTTGCTGAACCGGATCTCCGTTGGCGCCTCCACCCTGCTCGGGCACGAGCCCATGCTCGTCCGCCGCGTTCAGGCGTGCAGCCGCGGCGCAGCCGGGCTCTCGGCGGGCGCGGTCGCCGAGGCCGTCCTGGCTCTCCTGCACCCGAGGAACACGTACTGCGTGGGCCAAGAGCTGCGCGTCGACGGCGGCCTCGGACTCCACTGGATCGCCCCAGCAGCCTCCATCTCCACGTTGCCCTCCCACCGCACCGTTCCTTCTGATCCTGCTCGTTCTTCTGATCCCGCTCGTGTCCTCGTCCTCGGAGCGAGCAGCGGCATCGGCGCAGCCATCGCCACAGCATGGGCAGCCCGCGGAGCCGAGGTGATCCTCGCAGCCCGCCGGGAGAAGGAACTCGGCGAGCAGCTGGACCAGATCCGCGCCGCGGGTGGGTCCGGACAGCTGTACTCCGTGGACCTCGGCACCCCAGGCGCGGCCCGCGCCGTCGTCGAACACGCATGGGAGGAGCTCGGCCCGATCGGCGGACTGGTCCACGCTGCCGGAGTCTTCGCGCTGACCTCCCGGGATGAGCCCACGCGGGCAACGCTGGACCGGTGCATGAGCATCAACTTCCTCCCCTACGCAGAGGCCGCTCAGACCCTCTGGGAGCGGTGGCGTGGTACTGGGACCAGCGGGTCGATCGTAGGCATCAGCTCGGTCGGCGGCTCTCGGGCGATGGTGCCGCACCTGCAGGCCTACGGGACCTCCAAGGCGGCGATGGACCACTTCACCCGGACCATGGCCCTGACCATGGCAGCCCAGGGCAGCCGCATCAACACCGTAGCGCCGGGGCTGATCCGGACCCGGCTGGCCAACGCCGTTGACGAGACCTTCCTCCAGTCCTGGCTCGCCCGCATCCCGATGGGACGACCGGGGACCACGACTGAGATCGTCCCCCTCGCCTCGTACCTGCTCAGTTCGCGATCCCAGTCCGTCACCGGACAGGTGATCGCCCTCGACGGTGGGTTCTCTCTGCCGAACCTACCCTCGGTGCAGCTCCACCGTCGCACCAGTGCCTAAGCCATGCCTGGCGCGGTTTGGAACGCTCCGCCCGCCAAACAGGCGAGACGAGTTCCGATCTTCACTACGTACGTGGAGCTAGGGGGATTCGAACCCCCGACCTTCTCATTGCGAACGAGACGCGCTACCAGCTGCGCCATAGCCCCTTGCCGCCGCGCCCGGAACGGGGCGCCGAAGCAGGGTTGAGCTTAGCACCCGGCCCGGCCGGGTCCAAGCGCACCCGCGCCGGGCCGCCGCGGCTCACTCGCCCGCCGCGCGCCGGCGCTCGTCCTGCCCGCGGTCCTCGTCGCCCTCGGCCTGCGGGGGCTCGGCGGTGACGGGCACCTGCGGGGCCGCGACCGGCGGCACCGGGGCCGACAGGTCGATGGTGCGCACCGAGCGCGGCACCAGCGGCTTCGAGACGTAGGTGGGCGGCGTCACGGCGATCGGCTCCCACAGCGAGCCGATCGTCGAGGCCACCGGCAGCTCGAGCGAGATGGAGATCTCGGTCTCCTCGTCGTGCACGCCGGTGAGGTCGACGGTGTTGACCGCGACCGTGTCCTCCTGCCAGTCCTGGCAGACGGAGTCGAGCTTCCCGTCGATCATGGCGTCGACGGTGCGCACGCTGATGCGGCTCGTCACGACGAAGACGACGAGCAGGGCCACGCCGACGAGCGAGAGCCACCAGGGCGCCGAGGTGAGCGCCGCGATGACGACCGAGGAGACCATGAGGACCAGCGAGCCGACCAGGCCCAGACGGCGCCGGCGCATCGCGATCTGCGCGGCGCGGCGCACCTCGAACAGGACGGCGTCGCGCTGGAGCGGCGTGGAGATCTGGAGCGCCGGATCGATGGGCTCGCCGGCCCGGCCGTCCCTGCCGCGCCGCACGACGCGCATCGACTCGGTGAAGTCGCCCACGCCGGCCTCGTGCACGCTCAGGCGCGGGTCGCGGTGCAGCACGAAGCGCGGGACGAGGTACGCCAACCAGCCGGCGACGATCGCCAGCCAGATCAACCCCGTCAGACCCATGTGAGACAAGCTAGGGCCTCACGGCTCCGACGGTCGCCCGCACACGCCGCCGGTCCGTTTTCGGGTCCCTGTGAAAACCCTCACAGGGACGACTCGGGGTTCATCATCATGGCTTGTCAGAGGGTCGACCGGCGCGGGAGAGCAGCCGGGCCAGCTCCCCGTGCGGCGGGCGCTCCTCGGCAGTCCGCACGTAGACGTCGTGGTCGCACCAGTGGCCGGCGATGTGCAGATAGCGCGGCCGCAGCCCCTCGTAGCGCCAGCCGAGCTTGGCGACGACGCGGTGACTCGGCCCGTTCTCGGGGCAGATGCAGATCTCGAGGCGGTGCAGGCCGACGACGTCGAAGCAGAAGTCGGCGGCCATGGCCACGGCCCTCGGGGTGTGACCGCGCCCGGCGTGGCGCTCGTCGACCCAGTAGCCGATCGAGGCGAGCTGGGCCGCGCCGCGGGTGATGCCGGCCACGGTGACCTGACCGATCATCGGGGCCCTGCCGAGGACGCGCCCGCCGGTCCGGCCGTCCTCGCTCAGCGCGAGGGCCCAGCCGAGGGCCGATCCCTCACGCCCCAGCCGCCGATAGCGGCGGACGAGTCGGGGGAAGTCGAGCGGTTCCTCGCCGGAGCCGGGCGGCAGGGTCGAGTCCCACGGGCCGGTCCAGTCGCGGTTGGCGGTGCGCAGCTCGGCCCACCGTCCGGCGTCCCGGGCGCGCAGCGGACGCAGCACGAGCCCGTCGTGGTGGAGGATCACCGGCCACGAGGGGCCGGCGACCATGGTGCTGCTCACCCGAGCGGTCGCCACCGGCGGGACGGACGGCCCGTTCACCGGGGGCCGAGCACCAGGCAGTCGAGGTGGTCGCCGTGCCGCGCGGACGAGACGCCCTCGTCGAGCACGAGGAGGCCGTTGCAGCGGGCGATGACGCCGAGGTCGCCGAGCCGCTCGGTCATCGGCAGCGCATGCGGGCCCTCTGGCCCGATGGTGACCCATGCGGGGATGTACTCGCAGAAGCCGCTGCTGCCGCTCACCGGCGCGTCGAGCCGCACCCGGGCGGCGACGCCGCCGGCGCCGGCGCCCATGAGCACGCGGATCATGGGACCGCCGAAGGCCACGTAGCCGGTGTAGGCGCTCGCGGGATCGGAGCCGAGCATGAGGACCGGCACCCGGTCCGCGCCGATGAGACCGAAGCCCTGGCCCGGTCCGGGGTGCAGGGCGACCGTCGAGAAGTCGATCGGGCCGAGCCCGTCGAGAGCCTCGGCGAGCAGACCGTCGGCGCCCCTCTCGACGCCGCCGACGGTGATGAGCAGATCGGCGCGGATGAGCTGGTCGGTGACGGCCTCCGCGACGGAGTCCGCGTCCTGGGCGTCGGAGTTCTCGCGCCACACCTGGGCGCCGTCGGCGCGGGCCGCCGAGGCCACCATGAACGAGGCGGCGTCGCGGTGCTGCCGAGCCGCCACCTCGAAGGCCTGGCTGGTCGGGCCGCCCTCGCGCAGCGACAGGACGACGACGCGCGGGCGCGGGCGGCACAGCACCTTGTCGAAGCCGGCACCGCCGATGAGGCCGAGCAGCCGTTCGTCCAGCATCGTGCCGGGCGCGGCGATGACGGCGCCGTCGGCGACGTCGGAACCGACCTGGCGGACGTTGTCGCCGGCGTCGACCGAGTGGTCGACGAGGAGCCTCCCGCTGTCGACGACGGCCGCGTCGAGCGGCACGACGGCGTCGGCGCCCGGGGGCATGGGGTGACCGACGAGCACCGGCACGGCCGAGGCCTCCTCGTGCACGTCGGCGGCGACCGTGAGGACGACGCCGGTCCCAGGATCGACGTCGCGCACGTCGACCGAGATCACCGCATAGCCGTCGCAGGCAGCCTCGGGCAGGGCCGGCAGGTCGCCGTCGGCGGTCAGGTTCTCGCACAGGCTGAGCCCGGCGGCGTCGAGGAGCCTCATGCCGAAGGGCATGAGCGGTTCGAGCATCGAGCAGATCCAGTCGCGCTGGCCCTCGACCGTGCGCGTCCCGTGCGGGCCCGGCGCGGGCGGGGGCGCCAGCTGCGCCGGGTCGGGCCGGGACGGTTCCACCGTCACGGGCTTCTTGCTGCGACCGAACAGTGCCATGCCTCTTACGATATGTGCATGTCGCAGCTCGATCCGGACGGACCCACCGCGCGGCGCTCCCCCCTCGACGCGATCGCCGCCGGGGACGACGTGGCCGGACGCAAGGAGGCGGTCCGCAGGGCCGTCCGCAGGGCGCGCAGCGCGGCGCCGGAGGCCCGGCGTCTGGCCGCCGACGGGGCCCGTGCGGCGCGGGCGCTCGCGCTGGTCGACGAGCTTCTGGCACCCGGCTCGGTGATCGCCTGCTATCTGTCCACGGCCGAGGAGCCGGGCACGCTGGGGCTGGTCGAGTCCCTGCGCGCCGGGGGCCACCGGGTGCTCGCGCCCGTCCTCGGCGGGCTCCCCGACGGGAGGCCCCGCCACGACGTCGCCTGGGCCTGGTACGAGGGCCCGGAGGCCCTCGCGCCCGGCCTGTGGTCGATCCCCGATCCGACCGGCGAGGCCCTTCCGGCACGGGCACTCGCGCAGGCCGACCTGGTCCTCGTCCCGGCGCTCGGGGTGGGGCTGGACGGCAGCCGCGTCGGCGCCGGCGGCGGCTGGTACGACCGGGCCCTGCGGCACGTCCGGCCCGGGACGCCCTGCTGGGCCCTGGTCAACGACGACGAGGTCGCCGACCGGATGCCGCGCGAGCCGCACGACCGCCCGGTGGACGGCATCATCACGAGCACCCGCGCCGTGGCCACGCCGGGTCCGTGACCGTCGGGCCCGCGGGTCCCGCTCTGCGACGAACGGCTTCGACCGCCGCGGGCGCGCACGTAGAATGACCTGCGGCCCGCGCACCCTGCCGGGCTGTGAGGACGAGGGAGCACATGCCCACCTATCAGTACCAGTGCAACGCCTGCGGCAATGAGCTCGAGGTCTTCCAGAAGTTCACGGACGATCCCCTCACCGTCTGCCCCAGCTGCAGGGGTCGTCTTCGCAAGGTGTACAGCGCCGTCGGCGTGGTCTTCAAGGGCTCCGGCTTCTACGCCACCGACAACCGCTCGCACGGCGCCGCCTCGGCCGCCGTCCCCGCGGCCTCCCACCACGACGCGGAGTCCGGCGGCTCGTCGGACGGGTCGGGCTCCGAGACGGGCGCCGCGAAGGCCGGCTCGACCGTCGCGACGGGCTCGGCCCCGGGCGACTCCGCCGCCTGAGACCCGACACGGGCCCGGACCGGCCCGATGCGCAGACGCCGAGGACGTGTTCCCAGGGCTCGGGCCCTGCACGGCCCGGACCGGCTCCGCCGGGGCCCGTTCCGGATCCCGCCCGGAGAAGACCTGTGGACAACTGATCGTCCGGGGCGGCCCGCGAGCACACTGCGGGCATGAACGTCAGCAGCTGGATCTCCTCCGTCCTGCGGGCGGTGCGCTGGCACCGCCGCGGCCTCGCCGTCGTCGCGGCCGCCTGCGCCCTGGTCCTCGCCCTGGCCGCCCTGTCCCCCGGTTCCGGGCCGACGCGCACGGTGGTCGTCAGCGCCCGCGATCTGGCGGCGGGCGTCGTCGTCGGCGCCGACGACGTGACGACCGCCGAGCTGCCCGTGGGCGCGGTGCCGGCCTCGGCGCTGACCGATCCGGCCCAGATCGTCGGGCAGCTCCTCGCCGCGCCCCGCCCGGGCGGGGCGACGCTCCTGAACGAGGACGTCGTGAGCTCGTCCCTCGTGTCCGCCTCCGACGGCCTGTCGCTCGTGCCCTTCCGCATCACCGACGCGGCCATCGCGTCGATCCTCGAGGTGGGCGATCTCATCTCGGTCGTGACCCTCGGCCCGGACGGCCAGTCGGTCCCGGTCGTCGACCGCGTGCGCATCGCGGCGCTGCCGGCCCCGGCCGAGGCCGGCGCGATCGGCGGCTCCGGGTCGAGCGGCGCCCTGGTCGTCGTCACGGCGGACGCCGACCAGGCGGCGCTGCTGGCCGCGGCCTCGTCCTCGTACGAGATGGGCATCATCCTGGAGGCACCCTGACGGGGACGGGGCCGGTCCTCCCCACGTGGCGCGCAGCTCGGCACGGCAGGGGAGGTACCCTGGCAAGGATGGGGGCGGCCCTCCTCGCGGGCAACGAATACCCTTGTCGACTGTCGTGATGTCATCACTCGGGCGAGGGGCCCGGCCCGATGCCGGGCCCCTCTAGACTCAGGGGATTGGGAACAACCCGCTCCCCCACGGCGTTGGGACCCGGGTGAGCACCTTCCTCTCGAAGGCATCCTCATCACGCCATGTCCATTCCCGTCCCGATCCATCCCCATTCCAGTCATCCCACGAGGAGAACCATGAAGGGTTTCAAAGAGTTCATCATGCGCGGCAATCTGATCCAGACTGCCGTCGCCTTCATCATCGGCACCGCGTTCGCCGCGGTCGTGAGCACGTTCACCAATGTCATCCTGAGCCTCATCGCCCTGGTGCTGGGCGGCAGGGAGCCGAACTTCGACAACTGGGCCCCGGGCGGCATCCCGGTCGGCACCTTCCTCACCGCACTCATCTCGTTCCTCATGGTGGCCGCAGTGGTCTACTTCGCGATCGTCAAGCCGATGAACGCTCTTGAGGCCCGCAGGAAGAAGGGTCAGGAGGACGAGGGCATCCCCCCGACCGAGGCCGACCTGCTCACCGAGATCCGCGACCTGCTCGCCGGGAAGAGGGGCGCCGAGCGCTCCGCCGGTGACGTCCAGGCCTGAGCCCGGAAGTCCGGACCATCGGGAGGGTCCCCGGGTCGCCGTCCCGCAGCGCCCGACGAGGAGTTCTCCCGATGGTCCGCTGGCCCCGATCGCCTCGGGGCCCGAACCCTCGCGCCTCATGGCCGAGCGGAGTCGCGGAACGACCTCCGGCGCTCAGCCGACCGAGCCGTGATGCGGCGGCCGCTCGGCCATGAGGCGCAGGTCTTCACGGTCGAGCGGGCGGGAATGGTCCCGCACGCCGGCCTCGACCGCGTCGAGGGCCAGCAGCGCCTCGCACCGGCCGACCCAGGCGTGCAGCTGGGCGGGGCCGATCCCCGCCCGGATGTCGTCGGACACGGCCAGGGGCCAGCGTCCGCCCTCGGCGCGGCAGGCATCGCGGAAGGCGCGCAGCCGCCCGGCCGTCCAGCCGGCCTCGTGCAGGCGCGAGACGAGCTCATCGGGCGTGTCGGCGCCGCGGGCCATGGCGCGTGCGGCATCAGCGCCGCCCAGGGCGTGGGCGGCGGCGATCACGAGCCGGGGAACCGCGCTCATCGCGCCCGCAGCACCGCCCCGTCAGGAACGGTGCCCCCCTCGGCGCCGAGCACGACGTCGCCGACCACCCGGACGTCGGAGCCGAAGCTCCAGTCGCCGGTGACCGTCAGCGAGTTCGCCTCGCGCAGGTGCACCGGGTGGGGGACGCGCCGGTCGAACTCGTCCACGAAGGTGTACGCGGGGCCGAGGTCGATGCCGGGGATGCGCCCCACCCGCGCCCTGAGCACGCCGTCGTCGCCGATCTCGTAGACGTCCGAGCGCAGCAGGAGCAGCTCGTTGGTCTTCTTGACCGGCACGAAGCGGTCCCGGCCGACCTTGAGGACCCTGGCGTCGTCGAACAGCTCGATGGCCGCGCCCATGGCGCTCTCCACCTGGATGACGGCGGGGCTCCCGGGGTCGGTCGGGTCGACGGTCTTGGTGTTGCGGATGAGCGGCAGGCCGAGGACCCCTCCGGTCTCGTCGAGCTTGGCCCTGAGGGCCTCGAGGTTCCACCACAGGTTGTTGGTGTTGAAGTAGCGGTGCACCGTCTCGTCGGTGAAGAACCGCATGTCCGCCTCGGCGGTCTGCGCGGTGTCGCGCAGGATGAGCCGGCCGTCGACCCTGCGGACGGCCAGGTGGCCGCCCTTGCGATCGTTGGGCGTGCGTTCGCAGACCTCGGAGCACCAGGGGGCGCCGGTGGCGGCGAACCAGCCGGCAATCCTCGCATCGGGGATCGCACCGAGATTGTCGGAGTTGGAGACCGTGGCGTAGCGGTAGCCCGCCGCGAGCAACCGGTCGAGCAGACCGCTGTCATGGAGGGACGCGTAGATGTCGCCGTGCCCCGGCGGGCACCATTCGAGCGAGGGGTCCGCGGGCCATTCGACCGGCGTGAGATCGCTCGCCAGGAGCTTGGGCTCCTTGCTCTGCAGGAAGTCGAGCGGCAGGCCGTCGACGGGGAGCCCGGGGTGCTTCGCCAGGGCGGCGAGGGTGTCCTCGTGGGTGTTGAAGGAGTCCATGAGCAGCAGCGGCAGGCGCGCACCGTACCTGCGGCGCGCCGACAGCGCCTGTCGGACGAGGATGTCGAGGAATGTGCTGCCGTCGCGCACCTCGAGGAGGGACTTGGCCCGGGCCAGACCCATCGAGGTGCCGAGCCCGCCGTTCAGCTTGATGAAGACGGTCCTGTCGAGGGCCTCACGGGCCTGCTGCTCGTCGACGCCGATGTCGTCGAGGGCCGGGACCTCGCCGACCGGCCGGATGGAATCCTCGCTGATCAGGCCGGTGGCGCCCGAGGCGACCCGCTCGTAGTAGTGACTGAACACGTCGATGGCCGTGGGGCCGACGCCTGCGTCGGTCATCTTCCGCCTGGCCTGCTGAAGTCCCTGCTCGCTCATGCCCTCAGCCTAGCCAGAGCCGGACCGTCGTGCTCATGGCCCCGCTGGTGGACGCCCGGGCCGGGACCGGCGAACGGGAGGGGGGAACGAGGGGCGGAAGAAGACGACGCCTGCTGAGGAGCCGAAGCCGTCTGCCCACCCCCAGGAGACCTACAACAGCAAGGCGCCGCCTTCATCAGCGATGATATGACCGGCTGGGCGCAAGACAAGGAGCTGAGAGAAATCCTCAGGAAGTGTTTATGAAAAGCGGTTCCCCCGCGATGCCCCCCTCCGGCCCCTCCGGGGCGCGCCGCCGTCCGGCCCGCCGGGCGGCACCGGGATCCTTTTGTCCCGCCCCGGTCAGTGCGGCTAGGCTGAATGATGAGGCCCCGTAGCTCAGGGGATAGAGCAGCGGTTTCCTAAACCGCGTGTCGAAGGTTCGAATCCTTTCGGGGCCGCCGAAGCGGAGCGCAGACGCGCCCCGAAACCAACCACCCACGACGTCCCGCGGACGTCCCTCACCGGACGTCCGCGGGACGCATGCACGGGGTCGGGGCTCAGGCCTGCCCGGAGGTCTTCTCCTGACCCTCCTGGCCCTCGTACTCGCGGACCTGCGCGATGAGGCCGTCGAGCTGAGAGGCGTTGAGGGCACCGGCGTTGCGGTACAGCAGTTTGCCGTTCTTGAAGGCCATGAGGGTGGGGATGGCCTGGATCTGGAGCTGCGCCGCCAGCTCCTGCGCCGCCTCGGTGTCGACCTTGCCGAAGACGATGTCCTCGTTCTTGTCGCTGGCCGCCTCGAAGATCGGGCCGAAACGCTTGCAGGGGCCGCACCAGTCGGCCCAGAAGTCCACGAGCACGATGCTGTTGCCGGTCACGGTGCTCTCGAAGGTGGCCTCGCTCAGTGCGGTGGTGGCCATGGTCGTCCTTTCCACGAAGAGGCGCCTCGCTTCCGCCGAGGCGCTGACGCCTGTAGAACATGCCCGGTCACCGGGGTATTCCCGTCGGGCGTCCGGGCCCCGGTCAGTGGCGGGCCCTGACGCGCAACGAGCCCGTGTACTCGGCGGGGACGCGCACCGAGTGCCGGCCGTCCTCGCCGGTGAGCACGAGGTCCTCGCCCTGCGCAGTGAGGGTCACGACCGAGCCGGGGCGGATCAGGGAGGCGTCGAGCTCGGCCATGAAGCACGGATCGGTCTGCGGGTGCTCGTCGACCATGACGAAGACGACCTCGTCCAATCCGGCGGCCGCGGCGGTCCTCAGCTCCTGGCCGTGGTCGGCGAGGCGGTGCACCTTGCGGGCGTTCGCCGCGGGGATCGGGGTGCCGTACGGGCTGGTCTCGGGGTTGCCGAGGTACACGGCCATGCGTTCGGCGGCGGCGTCGCTCATGACGTGCTCCCAGCGGCAGGCCTCCTCGTGGGCGAGCGCGTAGTCGAGTCCGAGCACGTCGACGAGGAAGCACTCCGCCAGTCGGTGGTGGCGCATGACGTCGCGCGCCTCCTCGAAGCCGGCCCTGGTGAGCTCGATGGTGCGTTCCTCGGTCAGCCTCATGAGGCCGTAGCGCTCCATCCTCGCGACGGTCTGGGAGACCGTGGGACCGGCCTGGTGGAGCCGGTCGACGATGCGTGCGCGCCTCGGCTCGATGTCGGCCTCCTCCAGTTCGAAGACGGTGCGCAGATACATCTGGGAGGTGTCGATCAGCTCGCCGCTCATTCCATGCCCCTCGTTTCCTCACTTCGCGGTTCTCACAGGTTAACCGGCGGGGACCGGTGGTTGTTCCCCGCAGGATCAGTCTCGCCTTGAGCGAGCGCTCCGCGCCAGCACCCGGCGCCGATGGGCGGGTCGTCTCCTCCCCCCTGCGCGCCCTCGCCGCCCCTGCGGGCCCGCGGTCGGCACTGCGCCGGCAGACGCGGAGGAGCCGGGCGGGCTGCCGCTCCGGGCCCGTGGTGGACGGCACGGGCCCGGGACCGGCCCGGCGCTCCGCGGGCGAGGTGGAAGAATCGGGGGGGTGAGCGAACTCGTGATTCCCGCCGAGCTTCTTCCCGAGGACGGCCGTTTCGGCTCCGGCCCGGCCAAGGTGCGCCCCGAGGCCCTCGCCGCCCTGGCGTCCAGCCCGTTGATGGGCACGTCCCACCGAAGGCCGGGCGTGCGCGGTGTCGTGGCCCGGATCCGTGAGCGCCTCGCCGAGCTCTACCGGATGCCCGACGGCTACCAGGTGATCCTCGGCAACGGCGGCGCGACGAGTTTCTGGGACCTGGCCTGCGTGAGCCTCATCGAGCGCCGCTCCTCGCACGCCTCGTACGGCTCCTTCAGCAGGAAGTTCGCCTCCGCGGCCTCGCGCACGCCGTGGTTGAGACCGCCCCTCGTCACCGAGGCCCCCTTCGGCCAGGGCTGCCTCCCGGCCGTCGAGGACGGGATCGACGTCTACGCCTGGGCCCAGAACGAGACCTCCACCGGCGTGGCCATGCCCGTCGGGCGTCCGGCCGGCGCCGCCGACGACGCCCTCGTGCTCATCGATGCGACGAGCGCGGCCGGCGGCATCGACGCGGACCTGACCCAGGCGGACGCCCTGTACTTCTCGCCGCAGAAGAACCTCGGCTCCGACGGCGGCCTGTGGTTGTCCTTCTGCTCCCCGGCGGCGCTGGAGCGCTCGGCCCGACTCACCGCGGGCCATGACGGCCGCTGGGTGCCCGACACGCTCAACCTGACGCTGGCCGCCGCGAACGCGGCGAAGGACCAGACGCTCAACACGCCGGCCCTGGCCACGCTGATCCTGCTCGACGAGCAGCTCGGCTGGATGCTCGAGCACGGCGGCATGGGCTTCGTCACCGCGCGCACCGCCGACTCCTCGCGGCGCATCTACGAGTGGGCACAGGCCTGCCCGTGCGCCCGCCCGTTCGTCGCCGATCCGGCGCTGCGCTCCCCCGTCGTCGTGACCGTCGTCTTCGACGGGACGGTCGACGCGCCGCTGCTGTGCCGCACGCTGCGCGCCAACGGCATCCTCGACATCGAGCCCTACCGGGCGCTGGGCACCGACCAGATGCGCGTCGGGGTCTTCGCCTCCGTCGATCCCGACGACGTGAGCCGACTCCTCGGCTGCATCGACTGGGTGCTCGAGCGCATCGTCGACTGAGACCGGCCCGCCCGGACGCGGTCAGCCCAGGCGGTTGTCCCGGGCCGAGCGACGGTAGACGAGGACGGCCGCGGCGAGCGCGACGACGAAGCCGAGGACGAGGGCGGCGACCGTCTTCTTGCGGCTGAGCGAGCCGCTCGACACGGTGGACTCGGCCGTCCTGCCGGCCTGCTGGGGCGTCGTGGAGGCCTGCTGCGCGGTCGTGCCCGTCGCGGTGGCGGTCGCCGTGGCGTGGGGCGTCGGCTGGGCCGGTACGGGCTGGGCCGCCGCGGGGACCGGCGCCAGCAGACCGACCGCGAGCACCGCGCCCGCGAGGACCGTCCTCACCCGACGGGCGCCCGAGGTTCCTGCGCTGTCCTGCGTGTCCACGTCGGCAACTTTATGCGCTGGACGCGCCGGGAGCCCGCAGACCCTCCGGGGCGGACCCGGACCGGGCCCCGAGCCGCGGCGCGGAAGGGCTGCTCAGGCGGCCCCCGAGATCGCCCTGTTGATGACGTCCGAGGCGAAGTAGACGACGAACAGCGCGCCGACCACCCACATGAGCGGGTGGACGTGGCGGGCCTTTCCGTGGAAGATCTTCAGCGCGATGAAGACGACGAAGCCGGCGCCGATGCCCACCGAGATCGAGTAGCTGAAGGGCATGAGCACGATCGTGATGAAGGCCGGGATCGCGTCGACCAGGTGATGCCAGTCGATCTCGCCGACCTGCTGCATCATGAGGAAGCCGACGACCACGAGCACCGGCGCGACGGCCTCGGAGGGCACCATGTTGGTCAGCGGCGACAGGAAGATCGCCAGCAGGAAGAGGACGCCGGTGACGATCGAGGCGACGCCGGTGCGGGCACCCTCCGCGACGCCCGCGGTGGACTCGATGTAGGAGGTGCTGGACGAGGTGGAGCCCAGGCCGCCGAGCAGGGCGGCCAGGGAGTCGGCGAGCAGGATGCCGCGCAGGTGCGGGGGCTCGCCCCTCTCGTCGAGGATGCCGCCCTCGGCGCCCACGGCCACGACGGTGCCGAGGGTGTCGAAGAAGTCGGCGAGCAGCAGCGAGAAGATCATCATGACGGCGCCCAGGACGCTGGCGAGGGTGAACCGTCCGTCGGCGGCGGCGAAGGCGCCGACCAGGTCGACGCGGCCGAGGAGCCCCAGGTCGGGGACGGTGAAGGCGGAGACGCCGGGCCAGGCCGGAACGTTGAGGGCCCAGCCCGCGGGATTGGTGGTGCCATCGTCGAGGGTCGCCGGGATCCTGGCGACCGCTTGGACGAGCACGCCGATGAGGGCCGTCGCGATGATGGCGATGAGCATGGCGCCGCGCGTCGAGCGCACGTACAGGAACAGCAGGATGAGCAGGCCGATGACGAAGACGAGCTGCGGGGTCGTGCCGAGCGAGCCGTCCAGGCCGAGCTGGACCGGGGTGCCCGAGCCGGGCGTGACGATGTGGGCGTCGACGAGGCCGACGAAGGTGATGAACAGGCCGATGCCCACCGAGATGGCCACGCGCAGCTCCCGCGGGACGGCGCGGAAGACCGCCTCCCGGAAACCGGTCAGCACGAGCAGGGTGATGATGATGCCCTCGATGACGATCATGCCCATCGTGCGCGGCCAGGTGGAGTTCGGGGCGATGACGTAGGCGCACATGGCGTTGAGGCCGAGGCCGGTGGCCAGGCCGATCGGGAACCGCCCGATGACGCCCATGAGGAGGGTGCTCACGCCGGCGACGAGCGCGGTCGCGGCGGCGACCATGGCCATCGAGTGGTTGACCGCCGCCTGGTCGACGATGCCGGCCGCGGCGTCGGTGTACTTGGGGGCCCCCGAGACCAGGTTGCCCCTCGAGTCGGCTGCGGTGCCGATGACCACGGGGTTGAGCGCGAGGATGTAGGCCATGGTGAAGAAGGTCACCATGCCGCCGCGCAGCTCCTGCCCGATGGACGAGCCGCGCGCGGAGATCTGGAACCAGCGCTCCACGGCGGAGGGGTTCTTCAGGGTCTTCTCAGGGGACAACGACGTCATGGCCGCCATGGTAACGGGGGTCCCGGGGCCGCCTCCGCGAGCGCCCGCGGACGCCGCCGCCCCGGCTCGTCCGGCCGACCGGCGCGTTCGGCCGACCGGTGGTTCAGTCGAAGAGCGCCCAGTCGATGCCGATCGTGTCGTAGACGGGCTCGGGCAGGTCGACGCCGCGCTGGTCGGCGACGACGTTCGAGTGGCCGCCGCAGCCGTGGTCGACGCTCACGACCGCGGCGTCGCGCGGGGAGTGCTCGTTGGTGCACACCCCGAAGAGCGTGCCGAGCGAGCCGGAGATGCGCTGGAAGTAGGCGCACTCGGCGCACTGGCCGGGGGCGTGCCGCGTCGAGGCGTTGTCGGGGCCGGCCTCGCCCGCGAGCCAGCGCTCCGCGGTCCGGGAGCGGCCCTCGTGGGAGAGGACGCGTTCGCGACCAAGGCCCAGGTCGGTGGCGATGGCGCGGACGGCGCTCCACTCGGCGGGGTCGTCGTCCTCGGTCATCTCGCCGCCGGTGAAGCCCGGCTCGAGGCGGGGATCATTGTCCGGTGTGGGCAGCAGGGTGCCGGGGGTGACGTCGCCGGGACGGATGCGGTCGGCCCACGGCACCCACTCGGCGGCCAGGAGCGCGTCGGCGCCGGGCACGAGGACGACCTCGTCGACGGTCGCCGTGCGGGCCCGCGGGGCGCGTGTGAGCGTGACGGCCCAGCGCCACCCGCGGTAGCCGTGGTGGGGGCACGCGAAGTGGTGGGTGAGGAGGCGCTCGCCCTCGGGCTCGCAGCCGAGGTACTCCCCCACGCCGAAGTCGCCGGCCTGGCGCTCAGCGGCGGCGTGCGCAACCTCGACGGCCGCGGTGAGCACCGTGTCGGTCTTGGGGGCGGTCGTTCGTGCAGCAGGCATTACTTCTCCAGCTCGTCCGCCACCCCGCGCAGCATGGTCGCGATCTTGGTGGCCTGACTCGGATTGGGATGGCGGCCGCGACGGTATCCGTTCGACAGGCCGTCGAGCAGCTTGATGAGGTCCTCCATCATGACGGCCAAGTCCTCGGGCCGGCGGCGGGAGGCCTTGGACAGCGACGGGGGCGGGTCGATCAGCGCGATGGACAGCGCCTGCTCCCCGCGGCGGCCCTCGATGACGCCGAACTCGACGCGCTGGCCCCTCTTGACGACGGTGACGCCGGCCGGGAGGGCGTTGGAGCGGAAGTAGACCTCGCCGTCGCCGTCATCCTTCGTGATGAACCCGAAGCCCTTCTCGGAGTCGAAGAAACGCACCTTGCCGCTCGGCATCTCCTCACCTCATCTTCCTTCCAGGACGCCAGGCCCGGTGGCCGCCCGGCGCTCGCGCGGGCGCGCGGGACATCTTCAAGATTATCGAGAGGAGCAACCCCCACACCCCGCCCCGGGCCGAGGGGCGGCGCGGGCGTCCCGGCCCGGCCGTGTCGCGGGCCCGTAGAATCGCTGGCATGGCAGGGCAACGCATCTTCGACACTCTCACGCTGGACGGTGCTCCCCGTGAGGCGCCCGCCGCGTTCGCGCAGCCGAAGGCCGAGCCGCTCACGGAGCCCGCCCACGAGCCCGGGGTCGAGGTGAGCGGCGTCGTCGTCCACCCCGACGAGATCCGGCCCCCGGCCGTGCCGGGGCCCGCCCTCGAGTCACTGGCCCCCGCCGAGCAGGCCCCGCGCGATCCCCGGGAGCCCTTCGAGAGCCCGTCGATGCTCACCGGCCCGCGGTCGCGCGAGCACGATCCGCACGACCCGTTCGAGTTCCCCGACGACCCGGTGTCGTCGTCCCCGACCACCGAGTTCGCCCCGCCGGACGCCTCCAGCCTCGTCGTGCCGACGGCGGCGGGGCCCGGGACCGCCGCTGCCGGCCAGGGGGCCCCGAGCGGCCGGGGAACCCTGGACGGCGCACCGCCCAGGGGCTCCGCGCACCTGCTCATCCTGTCCGACGACGGATCGGCCGTGCCGTGCACCGCGGGGAGTCTGCTGCGCAGCACCGGCATCGCCGTACTGGTCTGCCTCGCCATCGGTTTCATCATCCGGCCCGCCGCGGCCGCGGCGCTCATCCTGGCGTGGATCCTGTCGACGACCCGCTCGCGCAGCCGCATGGCGCGATTCATCGGCATCGTCATCATGCTCGGCTTCGCGGCCTCCACCGTGTGGCTCGTGCTGTCCGACGGCCTCACGTTCCTGGACACGTTCGACTCGCTCGCGCGCTGGCTCTGCCTGGGTCTGGTGCTCGCCTGCCCGTGGATCACCCGCTCCGACCTGAAGCGGTGCGGACGCCTCGTCTCACCGGAGCAGGCCGCGGCCCTGCGGGCGGCCGGCGGCACGAGCAGCGCCCCGCAGGGACCGGGCGCGCAGCAGCCGCAGTGGCCGGCCGCACCGGCGCCCGGGCCGGTGGCGCCCGTCGCGCCGTCCCCGGGCACGATGCCGCCCCGGGGCGCCGTGCCGCCGAACGCCCAGGGCCCCCTGCCGCCGTACCCCGGAGGCCCCGGCGGCAGGGGGCCGACCTGGTGAGCGGGCCCCGCTCGCCGGCGGACGACACCAGTGGTCCCCGCAGCAGGCGCTCGAGCGCCTGCTGCGGGCGCGCCCCGACCTGGCCTGCCCGCCCCCTCTCCACCTCGCCGAACGGGTCTGCTCGCACGCCTCGACCTCGCGCGCCCCTCGAGGGCCTCGACGCCTGGACCTGTGCGTCGCCCGGACGATGGCGGCCCGTCAGGGCGGCGACGAGACGCCGACCGCCGGGCTCGCCGACTCCCCCGGTCTGACGGGCCGCGACGACGAGATCGCCGACGCCGTCACGCGCCTGACCGAGCTGGCACCCGCCTGGGGCGAACCGCCGGCCCTCACCTCGGCCACCCGCGCCGTCCTCGGCCCCCTGCCCCGATCCTGGTCGAGATGATCAGGCGGGCCCCAGCCTCGGCCCCCACCCGTGCGGGATGCCCCGCGTCGGCCGCGCCGCTGCGGCGGGGGCCGGCCGATGTCGGGCGTCTGGGGGAGGCTGAGCGGGCGCGCCCGGGTGGAGTCGGCGGTAGCGCTCGGCGTGCCGGTCCGGGGTGTCCGACAGCGACTGGAAGACCTCCGCGTAGCGCTCGGCGCCGAAGTAGCCGAGCACCCCGGCAGTAGCCGAGCACCCCGGCGGGGCGGGCCGAGGTAGGCGGCCCGGCCGCCGGGCGCCAGGATGAGCACCTCGTCGCACAGGTCGAGGTTGTCGGTGCTGCGGGTGACGACGAGCACCGCGCGCCCGCCGTCGGTCTGGGTGCGCAGCAGCTCCATGACGGACTTGTCCATGCCCGGGTCGAGCCCCGAGGTGGGCTCGTCGAGCAGCAGCGGCTCGGGCCGGGTGAGCGGTTCGAGGGCCACCGAGACGCATTTGCGCTGGCCGCCCGAGATACGGCTGATGAGCGTGTCGGCGTTCTCGGTCGGCCCGAGGTCGCCGATGACGCGGTCGACCTCGTGCTCGCGGACCTGCGCGTCGTAGTCGGCCGGCAGGCGCAGCTGCGCCGCGTAGCGCAGGGCCCTGCGGACGGTGAGCCGACGGTGCACGACATCGTCCTGGGGGACGACGCCGATGCGCTGGCGCAGGCTGGCGAAGTTCTCGTAGAGCTCGATGCCGCGGTAGACGACGCGGCCACTCGTGGCCGGTCGGGAGCCGGTGATGGCGCGCAGCAGCGTCGACTCACCGGCGCCTGACGGGCCGATGACGACCACGAGCGATCCCGACCGGACCCGGAAGCTCACCCGGTCGAGCAGGGTCTTGCGCTGCCCGTGGTCCTTGATGACGAAGCTCAGCTCGTCGGCGCTGAGCGCGGTGTGGGCGGGCTCGGTGGCGACGATGCGACCCCCGCTGATGACCAGCGTGGTGCGGCCGATGCCGAGCCGGTCGCCGTCGCGGAAGACGCTGCCGCCGGGGGCGGGCCGGCCGTTGATCCGGACGCCGTTGAGGCCGGAGAGGTCCTCGATGCGGTAGCCCTGCCGGGGTCCGCCGGTCAGGCGCGCATGGTGCCGGGAGACGAGCGGGTCGTCCAAGACGATGGCGTTCGAGGGGGCACGGCCGATGGTGATCGTCCGGCCCTGCACCGCCCGTTCGGCGACGACGAGCACGGTCTCGCCGGTGTGCCCGGCTCCGGTCGCGCCGGCGCGGTGGCCAGCGGGGTGATCGAGGACCGCGGAGCGCCCCCGGCGGTGCGCGTGACGGTGAGGGCCGGACCGTCGGGGGCGCCGAGGGTGAGCACGGCGCCGTCGCCGACGACGAACTCGTCGAGCCGCCGGCCGTCGACGAAGCTGCCGTTGGCGCTGCCCAGATCGCGGATCGTGACCGCGCCGGAGCGGTCCGCACCGATCTGCACGTGCCGCCGGGAGGCGGGCGGGCTGTTCACGACGATGTCGCAGCCGGGGTCGCGCCCGATTCTGATGGTCGAGCCCGCGACGAGCGGGTGGCGGACAGGCCCCGCGACGACGACGGCGACCGGCCCGTCGACCTGCGTCGCGGGTCCGCTCATCCCTGCCGCTCCTTCGCCTGGTGGTCATCCAGACCTTCACCCTGTCATCCCCGAGTCGCTCTACCCGTACTATGTCAGGGGCGCGGCAGGGCGCCCGCCTGCAAGGTCCGCGCTCCGCGGGCACCCGCTCCCGGCGGCCCGCCCGCGCGAAGAGTCCACCCACACGAAGAGGAACCGTGACGACGCACAGCCCCGACGAGCACCTGGGCAGCCGCTACACGCTGGTTTCCCACATCAACGACGGCGCGATGGGTGAGGTCTGGCGGGTCGAGGACGCGCAGGGCCGCCTCCACGCGGCGAAGATCCTGCGCCCGGGCATCAGCGACAACGCCGAGATGGTCAAGCGCTTCGTCTCCGAACGGAACCTGCTGCTGAGCGTGCACCATCCCAACGTCGTGGGGGTGCACGACCTGGTCGTCGAAGGCGACACCCTCGCGATCATCATGGACCTCGTCGAGGGCCGCGACCTGCGTCAGATCCTCAGGGCCTCGGGCACCCTCACCCAGTCGGACGCGGCCCTCGTGTGCGCCGAGCTGGCCGACGGGCTGCAGGCCATCAACGAGCAGCACATCGTCCACCGCGACATGAAGCCCGCCAATGTGCTCGTCGACGAGACCGGTAGCGAGCTCGTCCCCCGCATCACGGACTTCGGCGTCTCGCGCCTCGCCGAACCCGGACCGGGCGCCGTCAACCCGACGCTCGTCGCCGGCACGCCGCACTACATGGCCCCCGAGCTCCTCATGAACCAGACGCCGACGCCGGCCAGCGATCTCTACTCGCTCGGCATCATGCTCTACGAGCTGGTCACCGGCGTCACGCCCTTCGCCGACCGCGCCCCGGCCGCGGCGATGCAGGCCCAACTGAGCCTCGACCCCGGTCGTCCCGCCGGCCTGGACGACCGTGTCTGGGACGTCCTGGTCTGGCTGACCCGCAAGGAGCCCTTCCGTCGGCCGGCCAGCGCCGCCCGGGCCGCGCAGGCGCTCCGCGAGGCGAGCGACCAGACGCTGGTGCTGCCCGTGCTCGAGCCGCTGCGGACTCCTCCGCCGGCCGTCCCGGTCGACGTCCCGAACGCCATCGTCCTGGCCCCCGGGCGGGCCGCGACGATGCTCGACGGCGGAACCGCCCCGGGCTCCTCCGGCTGGGGATCCACCTCGGGCTGGGCCCCCGGCACAGCGGCCGGGGCGTCCGGCCAGTGGACCGGCGCCGGGGCCCCGTCCTGGCCCGGCGGCGGCGCGAACGGCCTGAGCGCGATCGGCTTCCCGGGCGCCCGGCAGGTCCCCCGCCCCGGCCCCCTCCAGGGTCCTCCGCAGCCGGCGCCGCCGACCCGCCGCAGGGGCGACATCACGACGGCGATCATCATCGTCCTGGCCGCGCTGCTCGTCGCCGCGGTCGTCCTCGGCATCGTCCGGGGGCACGGGGACTCCTCCGACGCGGCGCCCTCGTCGGTCCCGGCCAGCTCCGCGAGCCAGACACCCACGCCGACCCCCACGCCCACCGTTGACGAGCGCACCCAGGCCCTCGACAATCTGAACGACGCGCGCAGTCGCAGCATGCAGAACCTCGTGCTCAACGGACGCTGGGTGCTCCAGCTCGACAGCAAGTACGAGGGCGTCTACGACCCGCAGCAGACGACGGCGAACGGCTCGCACAGCTTCGGGCTCCCGGACATCTACCAGCACTACCAGGATCTCGCGAGCTACGCGGGCAGCAAGGGCCTGCACAACATCCTGCTGCTCAAGGCCACCGATTTCGGAACCCAGGTCGCCCTGCCCGCCGACACCTGGGTGACGCTCGCGGACCCGGGCGGCATCGACAGCTACGAGGCCGGACTGGCCGTCTGCTCGACGCTCTACCCGACGCTGTCCGGTGACGACCTGCTCAACAGCTGCATGCCGCGCCAGCTCTCCCAGCCGCACTCCTGAGCCCGTCCGGCGGCCCGCGGGCCGCGCCGTCCGCCCCCGACGGGCAGACGTCCGGGAGGCGCGGCGGATCGCGGAGGCTCCCCCTCGCCCGATGACCGTCCCGGCACCGCCCGGCTCGCGCCCGCCCTCACAGGCACCCGTCGGCATCGGCAGGGGCGGGCCAGCCGGCACGAGGGGGAACGGATGCCCCGATCGCGCGGGACGTCCGGCGGACGGGCTCGACGGAGGGACGGATACTGGCCCCTGTACTGGTGGCCCCTGGGGCCCGCGCGCGGCTGCGGGCGGACGGTCCTCGCCGGCCGGCACGGGATCGGCTCCGGAGGCCCCGCGCGGGGCCTCCGGTGGAGGAGTGGTGCGACATGACGATCGTCTCAAGCAGGCGCTGCTCGTCCTCGGATGGCCGGCCGAGGCGACGCGCAGGACGGCACGGCGCACTTCTGCACGGTCGTGGCCCGGGACACGGTGGACGCCGACTTCGCGCAGCACCGCCAGCGCTTCCTCACCGAGCAGGGTTACGCCTACCGGATCATCGACGCCGCGGAGGCGCCGCTGGAGGGCCGGCGCTGAGCGCCTCCGCCGCGGCATGTCCGTCCCTCAGCGCAGGCCGAGGAAGGCCCGCTGCTCGGCGGTGAGCGGGATCGTCGACTCCTCGACGCTGCCCAGGTCGAGGAAGTCGCCCCGCCCGGCGTCCCAGAGCTCGAGGATCCGGCTGGGCCAGACGGTGCTGGCGGCGACCTCCTCGCGGGTCATCCACGCCGTGTGGAGCAGCGTCCGGCGCTCCTCGTCGGTGTAACCGGAGGTGTCCACCGTGAAGCGCTCGGTGCGGACGACGAAGAACTCCTCGGTCTGCACGAGCACCTGGTCGGTGTAGCCGTGGTGGGTGAGGCGACGGGCGACGGGGCCGATGAGATCGGCCTCCGTCACGACGAGGCCCGTCTCCTCGCGCAGTTCGCGCACGCCGGCCGCGACGAAGCTCTCACCGGGGTCCAGGCCACCGCCGGGGGTGACCCACCAGTGCACGCCGGGAAGGCCCGGGTCGGTGTCCTGCTCCAGGAGCACCCGGTCGTCTGCCAGGACGATGACCCTGGCGCCCCTGCGCCGGCGGATCACCCGCTCGCCGGGCTCGACGGTGACGAGGGGACGGCGCTCGAGATCATCATCGACGTGCATGGCCCTCAGGCTAGCCCCTGCGGCGCAGCGTCACGGCGCGCGCCCGGTGGTGGTTCGGTGTGGGGCGTCGGGTTCCTGCGGGAGCGCCGAGTCACCGGCTTCGGCGGGGACGTCCTCACCTGTCTTGGGCGGTTCGGGAATCTTCGACAGGGCCTGGCGTCACACCTGCCCGTTCTTGATGCATCGGTAACGACGAATCCTGACCACCAGCGTGGTGGACTGTCACTCTGACGGCTCGTGGACCGGGCGGGCGGGTACCGTCCCGCGGAAGCCCTCCGCACCCGCACCTGCGGCACCGCCGGCCATCGGTCAAGACCCCGGTATCCCCACACACCAACTCGCCTACTGTCACAGCCTCTTACTTGAAGATGCTTCCGGGTGCGGCCCCGAACCCGCCCTTCTTGATTCTCCATGTGCTGCCGCAGTCTTGGCAGATGCCCATGGTCGTGTTCACGGTTTTGGTCTTGTTCGTACCTCTCGATTTTTTCCAGAGAAGGTTGGACATGCCGAACGTTGCTACAGCGGTGGTCGTCCTGGCGGCGTTGTTCATGTGCCCGCCGAAACCGACGCCCTTCTTGTTCGTTTGCTGTCCCTGTTCAACGAGTTGCACTTGACAGTTCCCGCTACCGCAGTTGGGGCATTGCATGATACGCTCCTCTCACCCATCAAGTCGGCGAAACATACCGACCCGTTGGAGCGCTTTGTTTCATTGAAGCACTTCTCATCGGCCATGTCCAGCAGACATGCCGGTCCGGGCCCTCAACGTTCCGGGGTCGTGACCACGGACGCGCACCACCCGTCCCGTCCGGAATGGCGTCACACGTGCCCATCCACGCCTAGGACCCGCACGCCGTCTAAAAACAGGTTCTTCGTCGTCGGTCAGAACTCGTCTGCCCTCGGCTGGGACCGCGTGGTGGTGGGTTTTCGTATCATACCCGGGTGTCCGTTGTCTGGTGCCGGTGTACCGTTGTCTGGTGTGCTGGTGTGGTTGTTGAATGGTTGTCCCCCCGCAGGGGGTGGGGGGCCCTTGGTGGGGTTCCCGGCCCCCTGCGGGGGATGGTGTGTGGTCCGGCGGTCTCCTACTCTCCCACACGCTCCCGCGTGCAGTACCATCGGCGCTGGAAGGCTTAACTTCCGGGTTCGGTATGGGACCGGGTGTTTCCCTTCCGCCATGGCCACCGGCACAGCATCTGACACTTGACGGCCCCCGGGCCTCCCCCCCCCCTCTTCCTTTTCTGGGGGGTCGGGTTCCGGGGTTTCCTGTTCGTGTGTCCAGAACAACACAGTGGACGCGAGCACCAGCAGTCACGGGCCCACCCCCTCTTCGTGGGGCGGGGTGCGTGTGGCAAGCCTCTCGGCCGTTTGGGATCGGTCAGCTCCACGCCTCGCGGCGCTTCCACGTCCGACCCATCAACCCGGTGGTCTGCCGGGGGCCTTACCAGCACGGGGCTGGGGAATCCTCATCTTGAAGCGTGCTTCCCGCTTAGATGCTTTCAGCGGTTATCACTTCCCAACGTGGCCAACCAGCCATGCTCCTGGAGGAACAACTGGCACACCAGAGGTTGGTCCGTCCCGGTCCTCTCGTACTGA
>NZ_AUFR01000026.1 GCF_000426605.1 Propionibacterium acidifaciens DSM 21887 | reverse complement strand
ATCAACGGCTTCTCCCTCGTCGCCTCGCTCGGCGCCACGGCCTGGCTCTTCGAGGGCGGGCACCTCGGGCTGCCGAGGACACCCGGGCTGCAGACCTTCATCGTGGCCTGCCTGGCCGCCTTCGGCTTCGGCCTGGCGATGGACTACGAGGTCTTCCTGCTGGCCCGCATCAGCGAGTACTGGCGGGCCGGGTACGACAACGACGAGGCCGTGGCCCGCGGGCTGCAGCGCTCGGGCCGCATCATCACCTCGGCCGCCGCGATCATCATCGCCGTCTTCCTCGGCTTCGTCTCGGGCGAGATGATCTCCATCAAGGAACTCGGGGTGGGGCTGACCATCATGGTCGCCGCCGATGCGACGCTCGTGCGGCTGCTGCTCGTGCCGGCGACGATGACCGTGCTCGGCCAGTGGAACTGGTGGGCGCCGAAACCGCTGGCCGGGCTCTACGACCACTTCCGCCAGGAGAACTGAACCGCCGCACGACGGCCCTCCTGTCCGCAAGGCCGCGCGCAGATCCCACCCCCGCGGACGCCGCGTCCCACGAACGCCCGCTCCCCGGGCAGCCGAGAGCAGGTGCACCGACCCCGGCCCTGCCCGGGACGCGGGATCCGCTGACCCGCACGCCGAAAGGAAAGACCGATGAGAGCACTGATCACGGGCGCAACCGGATTCGTGGGCAGGAGCCTGGTGGAGGACCTCCTCGACCGGGGGCACGACGTCCGGGTCCTCGCACCAGACGCCCGGGGCGCGCGAGCACTGCTCCCGGAAGCGGTCGCCGTCCACCCGGGCGCGCCCGCCGACGAGGACTCCGTCCGGAATGCGAGCTCGGGGGTGGACACGATCTTCCACCTCGCCGAGAGCGAGCACCCGAGCTCCCACCGGAGCTACGAGTCCTACTCGAAGAACCTGCTCGGCACCGCGAACATCCTGTCCGCGGCCGAGCTGGACACGAGGATCTCACGCATCGTCATCCAGAGTTCGATCGCGGCCACCGGGCCCTCCAGGGACGGCCTCCCCCTCACCGAGGAGAGCGAGCTGAGACCGCTCACGAACTACGGCCGTTGCCAGGCGAACATGGAGGTCGCCGCGCTCCGGCACCGCGCCGAGACGGGAAGCCCCGTGGTCATCATCAGATCCGCCATGACATACGGCGAGGGCGACCGGAACTGGCAGCCCTTCTTCGAGCTCATCGAGAAGTCGTCCCGCCACGGCCTGCCGCTGCTCATCCCCGGCCGCCACCGGAATCTGTCGGATTTCTGCTATGTCAAGAACCTGACCCGCGGAATGATCGACGCGGCCCAGTCGGAGAACACCGTGGGAAGAACCTATTTCCTCTCCGACGCACGGCCGTACGCCTTTCAGGAGATCATTGATGCGGTGGCGGGGGCGTACCATCTGGAACCGCCCCGGAGAAGCCTCCCGCGGGCCCCGCTGCTGGGGGCCTCCCACGTGCTCGACGCCCTTGCCGGGATCTTCGGGTTCACCTCGCCGCTGACGCCGCGGGACGTCCGGTGGATGACGACGAACTACTGGATCTGCTCCTGCGGGAAGGCGCGCACGGACTTCGGCTACTCCCCGGAGTTCGACCTCGTGGCGGGCCTCGGGAGAACCGTACGGTGGCTGGAGAACGGCGCGGCCGTTCCGCGAGGAGCCGGCCGGGACGAGTCACCGGTGGAGGAGTAGTCGGCGGCCCCGTCACCGCGCCCACCGGGCGGACCGCCCATGAACCCGCCGGCGGGAACCGTCCGCGGCATCGACGGACGGACCTCCCGGCTCCGCCCGGGCCGCCGAGCGAACCGGATGCCGTCCGGCCCGACGCAGCCGAGTCCCATGATCGACCGGAGCCGTCCGGGCCCTGCCGTGCCCGGGAGAACCCCTCCGCGCCGGCGCCGGGTGCGCGCTGCGCAGTTGAGGGCCGGGCCCCGGGCAGACGGCGGCGCCAAGAACCCCTTGGCGCCGCGCGCCGCCGAGAACAGCCTTCCGGCGGGGCATCACCCATCGAACGAAGAGGAACTGATGAAATGCACAGAGTCGTGATCACCGGTGTGGGGGCCGTGTCGGCGTACGGGCTGGGGGCCCGCACGCTGTGGCGCTCCGTCGTGAGCGGCAGGAGCGCCGTGGACAGCCTGCGCTCACTGGCCGGGTACGAGATGTCCTCCCCGCCGCTCGGAGCGGAATTCCAGGACTTCGACTTCACCACGGCGCTCCCCGGGGCCGAGGCCTACGCGCACCTGACCGACCGCGGTACGCAGTTCGCCCTCGTCGCGGCCCAGGAGGCGTTCGACGACGCCCGGCTGGGGTCCGCCCTCGGGGAGACGATCCCGAACGACCGGTTCGGCGTCTACCTGGGAACGACGACGGCCGGGATTCTGAGCGCCACCGACATGGCCGTCTCGCATCTCACCCGGACCCCGCTCCCGGACTTCTCGCTCGCGCACGCCTTCTGCCCGGGGGCCTGGCCCGATCTGATCGCCCACCGCTTCTCCGCCGATGGGATCATGCGTTCGGTGAGCACCAGCTGCTATGCCGGTGGTGAATCGGTCGGGCTGGGCTTCCGGGACGTCAAGGAGGGCCGGACGACGGTGGCGCTCGCCGGAGGCTGCGACGCCCCCATCGCCATCACCAACTACATGAGCTTCCAGATCATCGGAGCGACGTCCCGGTGGACCGGCGATCCCGCCCGCGCCTGCAAGCCGTTCTCCGCCGATCGGGACGGCATGGTCTTCGGCGAGGGCTCCGGATTCCTCGTCCTCGAGGACCTGGACTCGGCGTTGGCGCGGAACGCGCGCATCTACGGCGAGATCATCGGCTACGCCGCGACATCCGACGGCGAGGACATGGTGCGTCCCTCCCACGACGGAAGCCGCTGGGCGGATGCCATCCGGCAGGCCCTCGCCGAGGCGTCCATCGCTCCGGACCGGATCGACTACGTCAGCTGCCACGGGACCGGCACCCGCGAGAACGACCGGGCGGAGGTCCGGGCGATCACGGACGCGCTGGGCCGGACCGATGTGCCGATCGGCTCCATCAAATCGATGATCGGCCATGCGTTCGGGGGAGCGAGCGCGTTGGAGCTGGTGTGCCTGGGCATGATCCTCGTCGACAAGATCCTTCCACCGACCATCAACTACTCCGCCCCCGATCCCGAGTGCGACATCGACTGCGTGCCGAACGAGGCGCGTCCCGTCACCCGATGCGACTACGCGCTGAAGACGGCGACCGGATTCGGGGGATCGAACATGGCACTCGTGATGGCAGGCTGGGAGGACTGACATGAGACTGCACGTGACCGGCCTGGGATACTCGTCCGGGGGCACCAGTGGGGCCGATTCCCTCTGGGACGGACTGATCGCGAAATCGAGCTCACTCAGGCACCACTCGCGGCCCTCGGGGAAGCGGTTCCTGTCCTCGGTGCCGGCGAGGGTGCCGCTGGACAGGTACCCCGAGCTCGGCAGACGCACCCGGTACATGGACGACCAGATCATCTACGCGACGACGACCGCGCTCGACTGCGCGGAGGCGATGTCCATCCGGAGGCTCTCCTCGCAGGATCATCTGGACCCCTCGGACATCGGCGTCATCATGGGGACGGCCTTCGCGCAGATAGGTTTCGGCATCAAGCAGGTGATGAAGGTGGTCGAGGGCAGGCCGAAGAGGATATCCCCGCGCACGGGCATGGCGTTCTACTTCGGATCGAGCGTGGGGGAGATCTCCTGCGCCCTGGGCACGAGGGGGGAGAACTGCGCCGTCACGACGGGGTCGTGCATCGGATCCGACGCCCTGGACCTCGCGTCCCAGACGATCGAGGGCGGGCGGAACAGGGCTGTCCTCGTCGGCGCGGCGGAGGCGGTCCCCCTGGATCTGCTCGTCGACTACTGCGCGGACTCCCTGACCTTCTGCGACACCGAGTACGAGCCGTTCTCCGCGCGACGGACCGGATTCGCGCCCAGCAACGGCGGCGCCGTCATCGGGGTCGAGGACCCGCGGGTCGCGGTCGAGAGGGGAGCGACCCCCCTCGCCAGCGTGACCGCCATCGGCACCCTGAACGCGGGCAGGGCGCTGTTCTCCCGCGACGCCCGCATCGACGCCGAGTACCGCAGGCTCATCACCGGGCTCGTCGACAGGGCGCGCATCGGCCTCTCGGACATCGACCTGGTCATCCCGACGGCGGACGGCGACCCGAGCACGACGGACTCGGAACTCGCCGCTGTCACCGGGCTCCTCCCGACCGCTCGGGGGCTGATCTACACGCCGAACCCGATCACGGGCTACGGAATCAGCTTCAGCATCATCACCAACATCATCACCGCCGTGCTCTGCCTGCGGCATCAGCAGGTTCCGGGGCTCGCCTGCAGCGCCGCGGAGAACCACGAGGAGTGGTTCGTCGGGGACGACACCGAGGACCGGACCATCAGGAACGTCCTCATCCTGCACCGGAGCCTTTTCGGAAGCAGGATCTCCGGGCTCGTGCTGTCGGCCGCGGACGGATGAGGCGCGGACGGACTCGTCGGTCGCGGCCCAGGACGGCTCGTCCGTCCGCGGCGGGGTCGCGGCCGTTCTCCGTGATCTCCGGGACCCCGCCGTCGGGGTGAGACGGCGCCCGGCCCGCGCGCCCGGGCCGTAGGACGGCGGGAGGCGGCCGGGCCCGGGCGCGGGTCCCCGATGCCCCCGTCGCGCGCCAGGGCCGCGCGACGGGGCCGCACGGCGCCGGTCGGGCCCGGCCGTCGGGGACGCGCCCTCGACGGCCGGCTTGAACCCGGGTCCGATAATTGAGCCGGTCGTCAGGCGGTCGCATCGGACGATCCGGGCAGCCGGCGGGTCGCCGGCCGGCGCCGGAGCCGACGAGGAGAACGAAGGAACAAGTGCCTTTCAACACGGAGAACCATCTCATCCGCATCGAGGACTCCCCGAGGGTCTTCAACCGCATGAAGATCCTGTTCACCCTCATGATCCTGCTGGCCATGGAGCTCATGGCCGTCTCGTCGATCAACGTCGCGCTGCCGACCATCGAAACGGCGATCGGCGCCTCGAACACCTCGATGCAGTGGATGCTCTCGGGTTACGCGCTGCTGTTCGGCATGGTCCTCGTCGCCGCCGGCCGCATCGGCGACGTGCTCGGGCGCGGCACCCTCTGGATCATCGGCGTGGCCATCTTCAGCCTCGGCTCGCTGGCGTGCGGCGTCGTCGACAACCCCCATCTGCTCAACCTGGCCCGCATCGCGCAGGGCTTCGGCGCCGGCGTCTACAATCCGCAGACGATCGGCATGATCCAGCAGTACTTCAAGGGCCAGGCCCGCGCGAAAGCGTTCAGTGTCTTCGGACTCGTCATCTCGGCGTCGGTGACGGCCGGCCCGCTGCTCACGGGCATCATCATCCGCATGGTCGGCCCCGAGAACGGCTGGCGCGCCTCCTTCATCTGGAACTTCCCGCTGGGCCTGCTCGGCATCGTCCTGGCGCTGCGCTGGTTCCCCTTCGAGAGCGAGCGGCGCCGGGCCCGCGAGCGGCGCGAGGGCACGGCGCGGGCCCGCCATCTCGACCTCGACCCGCTCGCCGTCGCCCTGCTCATGGCGGCGGTGCTGTGCATCATGCTGCCGTTCATGATCAAGACGGGCCCGTCCTTCGCCCTCCTGGCCCCCGGCGCCGCGCTCATGTGGCTGTGGGTGCGCTGGGAACGCTCCTACAAGGCCCGCGGCCGTCAGCCGATGGTCGACCTGGCGCTGTTCCGCCACCGCTCCTTCACCCACGCCACCGCCATCAGCGGCATGCAGTTCCTCGGCGGCACCTCGGTCTTCGTCCTCGTGGCCCTGTTCATCCAGAACGGCATGGGCGCCTCGGCCCTCGCCGCCGGCATGATCGGCCTGCCGAACGCGCTCGTCTCGGCCGTCACCTCGATCGCCACCGGGCGCATGGCGCTGGCCAAGGGCCGCACCATCGTCATCGTCGGCCTGTCGTGCATGGTGGCCGGTGTCGTCCTCACGGCGGCCACGGCAGCCTTCACGATCGAGCACGGGTACAGCTTCTGGTGGCTCATGGCCCCGCTGACCCTCATCGGCTTCGGCAACGGTTGCATGACGGGCTGCATCCAGACCCTCTCGATGATCGAGATCCCCCCGGCCGAGGGCGGTGTCGCGGGCGGCGTCAAGTCCACGGCCGAGCGCATCACGACGGCCATCGGCAACGCCGTGACGACCGCCATCTTCTACTCGCTCGTCTCCTCGGGCTGGACGAGGGCCCTCACGAGCGCCTATGCGGCGATCACCGTGTTCATCGCGATCTCGCTGGCACTGGCCGTCTTCGACCGCGTGAGCCTCGGCCGCGGCGCCCTCAAGGAACGCCGGGCGTAGGCGCGGAGCCGCTCGATGGGCGCCGGCATGGGCACGGCGAGCGCGCGTCCCGCTCACATGTCCACCGCCTACGATGAGCGGGTGCACTCAGCCGCGTCCGCGCAGACCCGGCGCGCCCGGCCGTCCTGGCCGGTCGCGCTGGCGGTGCTGCTCGCCCTCGTCGCGGGGCTGCTCGGCGCGGGCGCCGCGCCGGCGTCCGCCGACGGCACGAGCGCCGACCTCACGATCACCGGTCTGGACCCGGCGACCGTCCGCGTCCCGAGCGAGGTGACGCTCTCCGGGACGCTCACGAACACCGGCCCGAACCGGCTCGCCGGAGCCACGGTGCGCCTGTGGAGCGCCCGCGGGCCCATCACCAACGGCGACGCCCTCAGCAACGCGCTGTCCGCCGAGCAGGACGTCACGAGCACCCCGCCCGTGCCCGGTGCCGAGGCGTCCGCGACGGTCGCCGACCTGGACGCCGGGGCGTCGGCCCCGTACTCGCTCAGGGCCTCGTCCGAGGCGCTCGGTCTCATGAGCGCCTCCAGCGCCTATCTCGTGGGGGCGATGCTCGTCGACGCCGAGGGGGGGCTCATCGCCTCGGCCCGCACCGTCATCACCTGCCCGGGAGAGGGCGGCTACCAAGCGGCGACAGTCGCCGTGCTGTCCAGCGCGCCCTCGCTCGTGCCCTCCACCGACGACGGCGCGGCCGGCCAGGCCGTCCTCACCGACGACCACCTGGCCGCCGAGATCGCCGGGGGCGGCCGCCTCGACCTCATCGCCGACCTGGCGGAGGCCGACGACGTCTCGAGCCTCATCGACCCGCTCCTGTGGGACGAGCTGACGGCCATGTCGTCCGGCTACCAGGTGCGCACCGGGCCCGGCACGACCGCCGACGGCACCGGCCAGGCGGCGGCCGCCTCGTTCCTCGACCGGCTGCGGCGCATCGCCGCGAACGGGCGCAGCCACCGCACCCTGTACGGTTCCCCCGACGTCACCGCCGCTGCGGCCGCCGGGCGGGGCGAGCTCGTCGGCGCCGCGGAGGACGCCCTGCCGGCCGCCCACCCGCTGGCCGTCCTGCCCCTGGCCGTCGTCACGGACGGCTCGTCCACCTCGCAGGCGATCGTCGACCTCCTCGACGGGGTCGACCCCGGACTCGTCCTGGCCCCCGATCTCGACGCCGACGGCGAGTACTACCGGGTGGACGACCTCGCGATGCTGGCCACCCACGAGTCCATCGCCCAGGGCAGCGCCGGGGACGGCTCGGACTCCGACGCCCAGCGCGCCGCCCGCCTGCGGGCCGAGCAGCTCGTCTACTCGCTGTCGGGCTCCCCGGCGGTCGACGTCGTCGCCACGGCGGACGCCGCCCGAGCCGAACTGGCCGGCGCCGACGGGCGCGCCCGCGTCACCGTCGACGAGCTCACCGCCTCGCAGCAGCCGGTCACGACCAGCGCCCAGGACACGGCGCCGAGCAGCCCGACCGACCGCTCCGGGCCCGAGCGCACGGCCCGCGGCGACCTCGGCGTCTACGAGGAGCTCACCGGCCGGGGCCCGGGCATCGACGCGGACGCCCTGACGCTGGCCGCGTGGAGCTCGTCCTTCCCCAGCGACGCCGACGCGGACGAGTACGTCCGGACGGCCCTCGCGCCGATCAGCCAGGCGCTCTCCTCGGGCGAGGTGAGCGTCCACATCAGCGAGCGTCTCGTCATCCCCGACGACGACAGCGCCCTGCCCGTGTCGGTCACCAACACCATGAGCGTTCCGGTCAGGGTGCGCATCCACTTCGCGTCCGACAATCCGGGACGCATCTCCATCGACGACACCGACGTGCTCGAGATCGGGGCGGGCGAGTCGGTCACCGTGCGCATCGCCCCGCGGGCGACGAGCAACGGCGACGTGCAGATGAACGCCGTTGTCATGACCACCGGCGAGCACGCCACCGAGCTCGGGCCGCGCAGCGAGTTCGTCGTCTCGGCCAACAGTTCGGGGCGCGTCGCCTGGGTGATCATCATCGCCTCGGGCATAGTCCTCATGGCGGCGACCGCCCTGCGCGTCAAGCAGGTGCGTCACGAACGCGCCCGGGCCGTGGAAGACGCGGCCCGCGGCAGACGGGCCGCGGAGTGAGGAGCCGTTCGGCGGGCCGGTCGGGCGCCCGGTCGATTCGAGGGCACACTGGGACCAGTCCAGCCGACCAGGCCGGCCAGGCAGCGAGGAATGACATGGAGCGAGCGCAGCAGGGGCCCCGGCCCGGCGGTCCGGCGGCCGCGCCCGCCGGCGGCGACGTGCTCGCCGAGCGCTACCACCTCGACGAGCAGCTCGACGTCATCGGTTTCGCCACCACCTGGCGCGGCCGTGACGCGATGCTCTCGAGGTCGGTGATCGTCCACGTCCTCGATCCCCGGGCGCCCACGACGCCGGAGGTCCTCTCGGCCGCCCGGCGCGCCTCGGTGGCCACCGACTCGCGGTTCCTGAGGGTCCTCGACGCCCTCGACGAGCCGATCCCCTTCATCGTCTGCGAGGACAGCCCCGGCACGCGGCTGCGCGAGCTGCTCTCGTACGGGGCGCTGAGCGGGGTCGAGTCGGCCTTCGTCGTCCGCGAGATCGCCGACGCGCTCTCGCCCATGCACGCCCGAGGCATCTTCCACCGCCGCCTCACGCCCGAGAGCATCATCATCACGCCCAACGGCAACGTGAAGGTCGTCGGCTTCCTCATCGACGCGGCCCTGTCCGGCGAGGCCGCGATCCCCGGACGCGAGCCGGCGCTCCAGGAGGCCGAGGACGTGCGCGCGCTCGGCAAGATCCTCTACGCCTGCCTGACCCAGCGCTGGCCGGTGCCCGCCGAGCGGCCCCAGACCAAGGAGTTCGGCCTGGTTGCCGCGCCGATGACCTCGCCGGAGGTCTCGAACACGCCCCGCTGGGTGCCGCCGGCGACCATCAAGGAGTCGGTGCCGGCCCCGCTCGACGCCGTGTGCGTCTCGATCCTCACCCCGCGCGCCGGGACCAACCGGATCCGCAGCGTCGACCAGATCGTGCGCGCCATGAACCGGGTCATCGGCGCCGCCGACCCCGATGGCGATCTGGAGCAGCGGGTGCGCGCGCTGGCCGGGCGCGCCGGGACGACCGGCACGGGCATGACGCCGCGGGTCCACGCGCTCGCCGAGCCCGTGCAGGAGCCGCTCGTCGGAGACGACCTCGTCGAGCAGGCCGAGGTGCAGCGCATCACCCGCGAGGCGGCCGAGCAGCGCGAGGCCCTGCTCGCCGAGCGCGCCGAGGCGGCGGCCCGCATCCGGGACGAGAAGGAGCACCAGGCGCAGGCCGAGGCCCGGGCCCGCGAGCGCGGGAACTCCTGGGAGGGCACGCGCCTCTACCGGCTGCTGCGCTGGATGGCCCCTCTGTACGTCACGGCGATGCTCGTCATCGCGGTGCCGGGCATGATCGGCTCGATCAGGCACAACGACAACGCCGCCCGCCGGGCCGCTGCGGAGCGGAGCGCCACGCCGGCCCCCGGGCCCGTGGCCTTCACCGCGGAGTCCTTCGACCCGACCGCCGACGGCGGCGAGGGCGGCGAGAACGCCGCCGAGGCCGCCCTCGTGGCCGACTCGGACGCGGGCACCGTCTGGCGCACCGATCTGTACACCGGCTCGGCGACCTTCAGCGGTCTCAAGCCGGGCACGGGGCTGCTGCTCGACCTGGGACGCCCGGTCGGGCTCGACGGGCTGGACATCCGGTTCGTCGGCGAACCGACGGCCGTCCAGATCATGACGCCCAGGGACGCCGAGAACCCCTCGCGCGCGACGGTGAACGACTGGACGACGGTCGCCACCGACTACGGGGCCGGCGCGACGACCCGGTTCTCCTTCGACGACGGGCCCACCACCCGCTACGTTCTCGTCTACCTCACGAGCCTGCCCCGGGTCGACGGCGGCTGGCAGGGCGGCATCAGCGAGATCGCGGTCACCGCCTGAGCCGCCCACGAGACGCGCCCGCACCGCCGCGGTCCCGGTGAGGCGCGGCGGACCGCGACCCGCCCCCTCGCAGGAGCGCCCCTCGCGCGGGATCATGGCGTCCGGGTCCCCGCCCCGCGAGGCCCCGCGGGGAGCGCCGGCGGCCCCGCCGCCGCGGCCCTCCGACACGGCTGGACACCGCCCGCCCGGTGGCCGACCCCCCGGCATCGCCCTCCCAGGGCCCGGGGCCCCGCCTGCGTCGGGCCCGCCGAATACACTGCGCCCTGTGAAGCTCCTCCTGATCCGCCACGGTCAGTCGTCCAACAATGTGCTCACCGCCGCGGGTCACGCCTTCGCGGGGCGCAGCGCCGATCCCCTGCTCACCGCGCTGGGCCGCACGCAGGCCCGCCGTCTGGCGCAGGCCTTCGCGGACGGTCTGCTGCCGCGCCCGCAGGTGCTGCTGTGCTCGCCGATGGTGCGGGCCGTCCAGACGTCCGTGCCGGTCAGCGAGGAGCTGGACGTACCGGTCGAGCTGCTCACCGACGCCTACGAGGTCGGCGGCCTGTACGGCGGTCCGCCGAGCGCGCCGGTGGCCGAGCGCGGGGCCGGCGCCAGCGCGCTGCGCGAGGTGAACGAGCGCGTCGTCGTGCCCGTCGACGTCGACGACGACGGCTGGTACGACAAGGGCGAGTACGTCGAGGCCCCGGCCCAGGCGCAGGGCCGCGGCTTCGCCCTCTTCGCCGACCTGGAGCGCCGCTTCCACGCCGACGACCGGGTCGTCGGCCTCATCTGCTACGAATGGATCATCCAGTACCTGCTGCGCGCCTCGATGGGTGCGGCCAGCGTGCAGGGCGCCCCCGACCCGTGGGTCACCATGCTCAACACGGCGACGGCCCACCTCGAGACCGGACTGCCCGCCCCCGAGCCCTACGAGGGGGCCGGCGAGACCGTGATCCACTGGATCAACCGTTTCGACCATCTGCCCCCTGACGAGCAGACCCACTGAGAGCGGCCCGGTCGCCGCCGTGCCGGGGCGCGTCTGCCCCCGACGGGCGGCCGCCTGGGTGATCATTCCGTATCCATTTTTATTACGTAAAAAGTAGACATCATGATAATCGTCGATCGGCGCCGATCCCCTCGTATCCGTCTCTCTTCGACATTCGCAAGAGAGCACCATGGACGGCCGGAGCGGCGTCGACGGTAGAGTCGGATCGGACGCCGGCCCCGGGCACGGGGCTCCGGGCATCACCGGCACAAGGAGGCACCCGTGCGGCTGCAACGCAGGAAGCTGCTGAGGATCGGCGCCGCCGCCCTGGCCGCGGCCGCGCTGAGCGCCTGCCGCGACGGCAACGACGACTCCCGGCCCACCGCCACCGGCGCGAGCCCCTCGGCCAGCCCCGACTGGCACGACGCGAAGAGCACCGGTTCAGGCACCCTGTCGATGCTCTCGGCACTGCTCGGCACGGGCGAGCTCCAGGACCGCTACGCCAACAACGTCCTCACCGGCTTCTTCGGCACGAGCGCCTACCAGATGGCCACCACCTACACGACGAGCGACAAGTTGCCCGACAAGATCCTCACGGCCCTGACCGGCGGCATCCTGGCCGACGTCCTCATGCCCGAGTACGGCTGGCTGCACGCTCTGCGCCGTCGCAACGCGCTTGAGCCCCTCCCGGCCGACCTGCTCGCCGACCTCGGCGTCGACGAACGCTTCCTGCCCAGCTGCCGCATCGACGACGAGCTGTTCGGCGTGCCCTACGCGATGGACCTCCAGGTCGTCGGTTACCGCGTCGACCTGCTCACGCAGGCCGGCATCACCGAGCCCCCGAAGACGCTCGACGAGCTGCGCGAGATGGCCAAGCAGCTCAACGGCGAGGGCTTCAGCGGCTTCGACCCGTTCGGCCCCGGTCTGGTGCGCACCTGGGCCAACCTCGTCGGCGCCTACGGCGGCAGGCTGTTCACCGAGGAGGGCGACCTGGGCTTCAACGACGGCACGGGCGCGAAGGCCCTCGACTTCCTGGCCGGCCTCGTCAATGACGGGACAGCCGATCCGTCGTCGGTGCCCGGCACGGGCGAGCCGCGCCTCATCGCCCAGGGCAGGGCCGCCATGGCCCCCATGGGCACCGCCACCTGGGACGAGCTGAACGGCGCGGGCCTCGGCGACGAGGCCCACATGGCCTTCTTCCCCATGCCCCCGGGCGATGCCGGCGGCGAGCCGTCGATCCTGCGCACCGGCACCGTCCTGAGCGTCTCGCGTCAGAGCCGCTACCAGGACGTCGCCTTCCAGTTCCTCCACTACTGCCTCGAGGACCAGCCGCTGTCGACGACGGCGGCGATGATTCCGGCGATCCCCTCACGCACGGGCCTGCTCGTGACGAGCGAGCTCTCGTCCAATCGGATCGCCAACGCCGGTCTGGCCAGCATCGACCACGCCGGCGTCATGCTCGGCGGCAGCGACGCCTGGCTCGACCTGCGCCCGGTCGTCGAGGGCCAGCTGCGCATGACGCTCGAGGGCAAGCAATCGGCCGACGCGGCGATCGGCAACCTGGCCCGGGTCGTCACGGACTCCAAGAACGCCGGCTGAACGGGGCCCGGGGCGCCGACAGCGGAATGAGACCGCCGCCCACCGCGTTCCCCAACCAACGACCCGCGCCGGGGGACGGCCAGGGCCCCGACCGTCCCGGCACCGCGTAGGCTCGGACCACCGCCCGTCGGCCAGAGACGAGAAAGGCAACCATGAACGACCAGCTCCGTGACGTCATCATCATCGGCTCCGGCCCCGCGGGCTGCACCGCGGCCATCTACACCGCGCGGGCGGGCATGTCCCCGCTCGTCCTCGAGGGCTCGCTCGACGCCGGCGGCGCGCTCATGACGACGACCGAGGTGGAGAACTATCCCGGCTTCCCCGAGGGCATCCAGGGCCCCGAGCTCATGGACGGCATACGCCGCCAGGCCGAGCGCTTCGGCGCCGAGTTCATCACCGACGACGCGACCGAGGTCGATCTCGCCGGCGACGTGAAGACCGTCACGGACGGCACGGGCGCCGTCCACCGGGCGCGGACCGTCATCCTGGCGACCGGCTCCGGCTATCGCCATCTCGGCATCCCGGCCGAGGAGCGCTACTCCGGCAAGGGCCTGAGCTGGTGCGCCACGTGCGACGGCTTCTTCTTCCGCGGCAAGCCGATCGCCGTCGTCGGCGGCGGCGACGCCGCCCTCGAGGAGGCCCTCTTCCTCACGCGCTTCGCCGACTCGGTGACGCTCATCCACCGTCGCGACCGGCTGCGCGGCTCCGAGATCATGGTCGAGCGGGCGAAGAAGAACCCCAAGATCGACTTCGCCTGGAACTCGGTCGTCGTCGACCTGCACGGCGACGACCGGCTCGAGTCCGTGACCCTTCAGGACACCAGGGACGGCTCCACACGCGAGCTGGCCGTCGAGGGCCTGTTCGAGGCCATCGGCTCGGTGCCCCGCTCCGAGCTGTTCAAGGGCCAGGTGGCCCTCGACGAGGCCGGCTACGTCCTCGTCGAGGGTTCCTCGACGCGCACCGACCTGCCCGGCGTCTTCGCCTGCGGGGATCTCGTCGACCACGTCTACCGGCAGGCCATCTCGGCCGCCGGCACGGGCTGCCGCGCTGCCCTGGACGCCGAGAACCACCTCGCCTCCCTCCAGTCCTGACCCCGCGGGCAGGTCCACGGCCCCGCCCCCTGTGGCCTGCTCCCCCGCCGGGTCCGGCGCCGCCTCCCGGCCCCGCCGCGACCGGCTCCGTAGGATGGAGGCCGCACGCTCGACCAGCCGGGCAGGAGGAGTCTCATGAGCAACGTGATCGACGTCACCGACGCCACCTTCCACGACGTCGTCCTCGGATCGGACAAGCCGACCCTCGTCGACTTCTGGGCCGACTGGTGCGGCCCCTGCAAACGCATGAGCCCCATCCTCGACGAACTCAGCGAGGAGTACGGCGACCGCATCAACTTCGTCAAGCTCGACACCAACGCGAACACGGTCGTGCCGACCCAGCAGGGCGTCCTCGGGCTGCCCACCGTGCAGATCTACCGCGACGGCCGGCTCGTCGCGCAGTTCCAGGGCGCCAAGACCCGTGCGGGTCTGCTCAAGGTCCTCGACGAGTTCCTCTGACTCCCCTCGACGCGTCTCCGCGCGCCGGAGACCGCGCGGGCGAGCCGCGGGGACCGGCACCGCACTCCGCACCAGGGCCGCCTCACGGATCGGTTCCGCATGCTCGGCCCCGCCATGAGGCGCCGGTGCGTCCCACGCGCATCGCCTCTCCGCGGTCGGCCCCGCGTCCGAAGGCCGGCGGAGGTGCCGTGGTCGATGGTCCCACCCGCCCGATCCGCTCCGCGTCGGCCGAGCCGCACCGTCCGTGACCGTTCAGGCCCTCGGGCCCCGACGCGCAGCGCCGGTCCCGTACAACCCAGGACGTCCCGTCCGTTCGCGACCCCGGCGCCGCTGCGCGGGGATGTCGAGGCCGGTGGCACCCGGAAATGCTGTGGGTCGGTTCCGCCGACTGGACCTCGATTTGTCGATAAATCAATTCGTTGCCATGGCCGGAGCTCAGGGCCCGACCGGGATCGCCGTGGCGGACGCCGAGGCATCGGCATGGTCCGGGTGCTCTCGACGGATCGGCCGGCCCCGGGGGCGCCGGGCCGGGGCCCGTGCCCGGTCACTTCCCGAGGATGCCGAGGATCCGCTCGAGATCGTCCTCACCGGCGAAGTCGATCGTGATGCTGCCCTTCCGACGACCGATGGTCACCTTGACCCTCGTGTCGAAGCGATCGCCGAGCTCGTGGGCGATCGACTCGGCCCGCGGGTTCGGTGTCCTGGCCCTCCTCGTGCCGCGCGGCGCCTCCTGGCGGGCCGGGGCGAGCGTGACGATCTCCTCGGTCGCGCGCACGGAGAGGCCCTCGGCGACGATGCGCTGGGCCAGTCTCTCGACGGCGAGAGGATCGTCGAGTGACAGCAGCGCGCGCGCATGGCCGGCCGACAGGACGCCGGCGGCGACGCGGCGCTGGACGGTGGCGGGAAGTCTGAGCAGCCGGATCGTGTTGGAGATGTGCGGACGCGACTTCTTGATACGGGTCGAGAGCTGCTCCTGGGTGATGCCGAAGTCGCTCATGAGCTGCTCGTAGGCGGCCGCCTCCTCGAGGGGGTTCAGCTGCACACGGTGCAGGTTCTCGAGCAGGGCGTCGGTGAGCATCTTCGAGTCATCGGTGCTCCGCACGATCGCGGGGATCGTCCCGATGCCGGCCCTCTCGTGGGCGCGCAGCCTGCGCTCGCCCATGATCAGCTCGTAGTGCCCGTCATCGATCCTGCGCACGACGATGGGCTGGAGCAGGCCGACCTCCTCGATCGACTCGCTGAGCTCGGCGAGCTCCTCCTCGCCGAACACCTGACGGGGCTGCCGGGGGTTCGGGGTGATCGCTTCGACCGGTAGTTCGGCGTAGTACGAACCGTCGGGCATCGTCGCGGACGCGAGGTCCCCGACCCGGGACTCCTCGGCACGGGCCTCGTCCCCCCTCCCGGCGTCCGGTGCCGCCGCGGGGACGTCGGTGCGCTGGAAGAGCTCCCCGAGGCCACGCCCCAGCCCACCCGTTCGTGCGCTCATTCCTGCTCCTCAGCTGCTCGGGCGGCGAGTTCCGCCGCGACTGTGCGATAGGCGCAGGCGCCCACCGAGTGATCGTCGTAGGTGATGACGGACTGGCCGTAACTCGGCGCCTCGCTGACGCGCACCGACCGCGGGATGACGGTCTCGAGGGTCTCCTCACCGAAGTGGCCGCGCACCTCGTCGGCGACCTGGGCCGAGAGCTTCGTCCGACCGTCGAACATCGTGAGGAGCACGGCCCACAACCGCAGATCCGGATTGAGTTCGCCCCCGACGAGCTGGATGGTTCGCATGAGCTGGGTCACGCCCTCGAGCGCGTAGTACTCGCACTGGATCGGGATGAGGATGTCCGTCGCTGCGACAAGGGCATTCACCGTGAGGAGCCCCAAGGAGGGCGGACAGTCGAAGAAGACGTAGTCGATGTCGTGATCCACCAGGTACTCGCGCAGCGCCTTGAGGAGCTTCTGCTCCCGGGCGACCTTCGACACGAGCTCCAGCTCGGCCCCCGCCAAGTCGATGGTCGCCGGAAGGACGAGGAGCCCTTCGGCCTCGGGAGAGCGAACCACGGCGTCCTCGAGCCTCATGTCGTCGAGCAGCACCTCGTACATGCTCGCCGTCCCCTCCCCGTGGGGGATGCCGAGCGCCGTCGAGGCATTGCCCTGCGGGTCGATGTCGACGACGAGCACCCGGAGGCCCCCCTGGGCGAGGGCGACGGCGAGATTGACCGCCGTCGTCGTCTTGCCCACCCCGCCCTTCTGGTTGGCCACGACGATGCGGCGCGTCGTCACCGGCCTGGGGAGAGGTCCGACGGACGACGTTGTTTCACGTGAAACATCCCCGAGGGTTCCCTGCCCCTGCGGACGCTCGGTCGTTCCCTCGTCGTGCGTCGCGGTCCCGTCGGACGCACCGGTCGCCGGTCCCGGCCTGGACCCACCGAAGTCCCCCCACTGCGGGGCGTCGACGCCGAGGACGGCAGCCGCACCTGTTCCGGGCGCGGCGTCCGGCTCGTCGCCGGTGGTTCCACTGCCCGGGACGGGAACCGGATCGTCACGATCGGGGGCGGGGTCGTCCACGAGCGGCACCGTCGGGATCCCCGCAGAAGAGGCGGGAGCCTCGGTCCCCGGGTTCGTCGGGGCGGGGAAGTGCCCGGCGGGACCGGTCGGAGCCACCGACGTTTCACGTGAAACATCACCACGTCGTTGTTCCAGCAGCGCTGTGCTGCCGGGATAACCGAGCGGACGCGTCCACGTGCGCCGTTTGAGTGGAGGCCAGCCCAGGGGCACATCCGTCACGCGAACACCACCGATCCCTCGACGACAATGACGAGGTCAATCCTAGCGTCCGGGACCGGGACGGGGAGACGGGATCCTCCCCCGGAACGTCGTGACGACACGCCTTGTCAAAAGTCATTCCTGGTGTCAGGCGCATGGCACCGGGAGATCTGGGCGGGCGGGTCGTGACACATCCCCACCCGCCCGGGAGCGGAACCGGCCACCCGAGGGTCCGTGGTGGGGAGACCACTCCTCCACCCGCACGGGAGCCACGGAGCCGCCGAAGACCGTCCGCGGCGAATCGCATCCCCATCGGCACGGGAAGCCGATCCACGGAGAAGCCGGCTATGGGTCGTCGCCGCCTCACCGACGGCGCGGGGGGACGCTCGGCCGGCGACGGGCCCGACGACGGGACCCCGTCCTCATCGCCGACGCACGCGAGGTGCACGGGCCACCGTCACGACGTTCGTCGCCTCGGCGTCCGGGTGCGCGCGTACGGGGACGACGTCGGCCACGAGACCCGATGCCCTCAGCAGGGGCGCCGCCTCGTCGATCTCGTTCCGGGCCGAGTCCCCCTTGAGAGCGAGGAGACGGCCACCGGGGGCGATGAGGCGGGCCGTCCACTCGAGGAGTCTCGGGAGTCTCGCCACGGCACGGGCCGTGACGATCTCATGGGCTCCGGTGCAGTCCTCGGCGCGCCCCCGCGTCACGGTGATCCGGCCGGACAGGCCGAGTTCCTCGACGACCTCACCGAGGAAGGTCGTGCGTCGGAGCATGGGCTCGAGCAGAGTGATGCGCAGATCAGGACGCGCGATCGCCACGACGAGGCCAGGCAGGCCCGCACCGCTGCCGATGTCGATGACCTCGGACCCCTGAGGGAGCAACCCGCACAGGGCCGCGCAGTTGAGGATGTGCCGAGACCAGATGCGCGCGGGCTCTCGGGGCCCGAGCAGGCCCCTGGTGACCCCCACTGAAGTCAATATGTCGACATAACGTTTCATCTGCTCATCGTTCTCGCGCAGGAGTGCAGCCGCCTGGCCCCTGGCCACGTCCTCGCGCGTCTCCCCGCCACGGGCTCCGGCCTCGACGCTGTGCTGGTGCGGCTGTGTCACGACGCTCCTTCCGGGAACTGCCCGGGCCCTCTTCCCGAACGCCCCCCATCCTGCCCCATGAAGAACCCGGTCAGCACGTTCACCCGAGGTGTCGCCGCCGACGGGGCGAGGGCTCGGCCCGGCCGGGCCGACCGGCCCCGGAACCAGCGGGCCGGGACCGCGGATCGCCGCACGACGAGGACAGACGAGGGCTCGGGGAGGTCACCGCCCACGGTGGAGGACAGCGGGCCGACCACGCCCGGATCGTTCGCGTGGGCGGCCTGGACGCGGGACGGCGGCGCCACGCATCGGTCGGGAAGCACGGTCCTCGCCGGGCGCACTCCCGGTCGCCCCACCCGGCGCGCCAGTCCACCGTGCGCCCCCCAGCGGCCGTTCCTCGATGTCCGATGGCACGGCCCCGTGCGGTGCTCCAGTCCGGCGTCGGCCGGTGCGGTCCGCCCCGGTGACGCCCATGGTCGAGGACGGACCCGGGGCCTCTGGTCCGCCCGCGGTCCGCCGGGAGGGGACTGTCTGCGACAACCGCGCCCCGGCTCTCCGGCCCTCGCCTTGACGCCCGGCACGGCAGTGCGTTGCTGAGCGGGGCCCGCCGGGAACGACGATCCCGAGGCCGGACAACTCGGCCCAGAATCGCTCCCAGAAAACTCGTTGAAATACAAATTTAACTGGTGGCTTTCGAATCTCAGTTCCCGAGCAGAGAGCTCGACCGAAGTGCGCAGACCCCCGGGGAGGGAGAGCGGAGAAGAAACGGGGGCGGGCCGGAGGAGGGAAGCGTCGGGGCCTCGAGCCTCCCGCCGGATCCGGGCCGAAGCGATGCGTGCGGCCGGCCCCGGATCGTCGGTCGGGCCCGGGCCCGTCTCACCGGGCGGGCTGGACGACCACGCGGCGCTGGGGCTCAGTGCCCTCGGACTCGCTGAACAGACCGGCCGCCGCGACGGCGTCGTGGACGATCTTGCGCTCGAAGGGGTTCATGGAGGACAGCCGAACGGGCTCGCCGGTCTCGTTGACCTCGTTTATGGCGTCCTGGGCGAGCAGCTGCAGCTCCTTGCGGTGCTTCTCGCGGTGACCGGCGATGTCGAGCATGAGGCGGCTGCGGTGGCCGGTCTCGGTCATGACGGCCAGACGGCTCAACTCCTGGAGGGCCTCGAGCACCTCGCCGTCCCTGCCGACGAGGGTCTCGTCCTCGGTGACGACCGCGACGTGGGCCCGGTCCCCCTCGGTGTAGGTGTCGATGTCGCCGTCCATGTCGACGATGTCGAGCAGCTCCTCGAGGTAGTCGGCGGCGATGTCTCCCTCGGCGACGAGCTCCTCCTCGCGCTCGTCCTTCCGGGAGCGCTGCCCGTCGGGATCTGCCGCGGGGGCCTCGGCGGTGTTCTCCTCGTCGGCGCCCTCGGCGGGGGCGCCGTCCACGACATCCTCTCCGGGGGTCTCGTCGACCAGTTCCTCGTGCTCGGTGCTCTCGCTCATGAGTCCTCCTCGTGACTGGGCTCGCGCCCTGGGGGGTCGTTGCGTCCGTCCGTCGGCCGGACGAGTGGTTCAGGATCGGCGGCCGTGCGGGCCCTCACCTCTTCTTCCGCTGCGACTTGGTCTGACGCACCGGCTGGCGGCGGACGACCTGGCGCTGGGCGCCGCTCGTCGTCCGGCGGGCGGTCTGCCGGGTGGTGCCCTGCCGGTTGACGACGGCACGACCGCTCTCGTCCGTCTTGACGGTCTCCGTCGGGCCAGCGGTGCGCGGCTTCTTGCGGGCGCGGTCGGCCCGGGTGCGCTCGATCTTCTTGGGGTCGCGGCCCTTGGCGCGCATGCGCTCCTCCCACTCGACGTAGGCGGGCGTCCCGGGGGTCGGATAGTTCCGGATGATGACGTACTGCTGGACCATCGTCCAGATGTTCGTCGTGAGCCAGTAGAGGAGGACGCCGATGGGGATCGCGACGCCGCTGAACAGGTACATGAGCGGGAACAGGTAGAGCATCATCTTCTGCTGCTGGGCCATCGGGCCGGTCTGCGAACTCGGTGGCATATTGCGCCGAAGCATGTGCAGCTGCTGGAAGAACATGAGCGCAGTCATGGCGATGACGAGCACCATCGCGAAGAGCTGGGTGGGGCCGAAGCCGTTCGTCATCGGCCAGAAGGTGCCCGACAGCTTGGCGCCCAAGATGTGCGCACTGCTCAACGAATGAACCAGATCGGGATCGCGACTCAGCCAGTAGCCCTTGACGTTCGTGCCCCGCGAGGCCGAGTTGAGCACCCGGAACAGCGCCCAGAAGATGGGCAGCTGGATGAGCAGCGGCAGGCACGAGGAGGCCGGGTTGACGCCCTCCTCCTGATAGAGCTTCATCGTCTCCTGGCCCAGGCGCTCGCGGTCGGCGCCGTACTTCTTCTGCAGGGCCTCGAGCTTGGGCTGGACCGACTGCATGGCACGCGAGGAGTTCAACTGCTTGGCGTACAGCGGCATCATGAGCAGCCGGACGAAGCAGGTCAGCAGGACGATGGCCAGCAGCCAGGTGGCGCCGGAATCGGGGTCCATGAACTGCGCGAACAGCCAGTGGGCCGCGACGATGATGCCGCTCACCGCCCAGTACAGCGGCTGCATGATGGCCGAGCCGATGTCGCCCAGGCCCATCATTGTCAGGAGAAGGTTCAACTCATTCACCTCATAGGGATGCACTCGTCGGGAGTGCTCGTGGGGGCCGCGGCCCCTGCTGTTTCGTCCGCGCCGGCCGCGAGGGGGGATCCGGGCACGGGGTCGACCCCGCCCGTGGACCATGGGTGGCAGCGCACCAGGCGCCGCACGATGAGCCAGCTGCCCTTCACCGCGCCGTGCAGCTGAAGCGCCTCGAGCCCGTAGGCCGAGCACGTCGGGTAGAACTTGCACACGTCGCCGTACAGCGGCGAGACGACGGTCCGCCAGACCTTCACGAAGGCGATGAGCAAGTGCTTCACGTCCCCGCCTCCAACCGTTCGAGGGCGCGGCGCCAAGCCTGCGAGAAGTCCTCCTCGAGCCGCTCGGGCCTGGTGGCCGCCGCGGGGAGCGCGCGAACGACGACGCGCAGGTCGTTGCGCGCCCCCTGCTCGAGCCGCGCCGCGGCGAGATGCCGGAGGCGGCGCTTCACGCGGTTGCGGGTGACGGCGTTCCCGACCCTCCTGGACACGACGAAACCGACCTGCGCCGGGAGCGGATCGTCCTCGGGGACGACGTGCTCGACGAGGTCGGCATGGACGACGAGCGTCGGACGACCGGCCCGTACGCCGTGACGAACGGTGGTCCTGAAGTCCTCGGAGCGTCGGAGCCGCGCCGGGGCGGGCAACACGGCTCGCTCAGGCGGACAGCTCGGCGCGGCCCTTGCGGCGACGGGCCGACAGGATGGCACGGCCGGCGCGCGTCCTCATGCGGGAACGGAAGCCGTGGGTGCGTGACCGACGGCGATTGCTGGGCTGGTACGTGCGCTTGCTCACGGGACGACTCCCTAGTGCTCGATGAGATGAAGGGCTTTTCGCATCGCCATCGCGGGCTCGCCGCCAGGCTCCGAGGACCCGGAACCCGTTCATGAACCCGCGAGGGCGCCCGCTGACGTCAGCGGCCCGTCAAGTGTAGGCCCTGGCGATGGCATCCTCAAAGAGGATCGACACCGGGAAGGAGTTGCCCAGCTGTGATCCTTCTCGTCAAGTCCAGCCAACACGCCGCATGGACCACAGATTTCATCGTGCCGTGTTGCGTGACGGGACCATCGTCGATAGCGTTGCCGGAGCCGTTGCAGTACTCCATGACGGGCGCTTCCCTGCGTGTCGACCTGGTTGTCCACACGCATCCGCGGTTGTGGACAGTCCTGTGGACAGGTGTATCAGGTGTATAAACGACTGAACGACTGGACGGAGCAGGTACGTCGGTCCACGCGGCACCGTCCGTGGTGGGCGACGGGCGGGTTCCCGGAGGGGAGGCGGCGTGGCGACCGAGCCTGGCACATCTCGCAACGAGCCAGACTTCACCCGGGCGTGGGAGCACGTTCTCTCCGAGTGCGGTACCAGTGGCGGCGCCTTCCTGAGGAACGCGAAACCTCTGACCGTCCACGAGTCGACCATGATGGTCGCCGTCCCCAATGACTTCACCCGCGAACGCATCGAGACGAAGATGCGCGGCGCCCTCGAGGAGGCGCTCAGCGACTACTACCGCCGGTCGATGCACCTGGCGCTCACGATCGAGCCGGACCTCGAGCTGGATCTGCGCGCCCCCGACCACGACGACGAGGGGACCGACGAGGCCAGGAGGGAGGAGTCCGCTCCCCGTTTCGTCCCGCGCAAGGGCGCCCCGTCGCTGCTGCTGAGCGAGTCGGCCGGTCCCTCCTCGTCCGCCCCGGACCCGAACGGCTCCGAGCAGCGCCTCAACCCGCGATACACCTTCGACAACTTCGTCATCGGCGCCTCGAACCGCTTCGCGCACGCGGCCGCCGTCGCGGTGGCCGAGGCCCCTGGCAAGGCCTACAACCCGCTCATGATCTACGGCGAGTCGGGGCTGGGCAAGACGCACCTGCTCCACGCCTTGGGCCACTACGTCATCGACTACTACGAGGGCGTCCGCGTGAAGTACGTCTCGACCGAGGAGATGACCAACGAGTTCATCAACGCGGTCGGCGAGAACCGCACGGTCGAGTTCCGCCGCAAGTACCGCGACGACGTCGACGTGCTGCTCGTCGACGACATCCAGTTCCTCGAGGGCAAGACGCAGACGCAGGAGGAGTTCTTCTACACCTTCAACGCCCTGCACAACGCCCAGAAGCAGATCGTCCTCACCTCCGACCGGCCACCCAAGGCGCTCGAGCAGCTTGAGTCGCGGCTGCGCAGCCGCTTCGAGTGGGGCCTCATCACCGACATCCAGCCCCCCGACCTGGAGACCCGCATCGCGATCCTCCAGCGCAAGGCCCTCGCCGAACAGCTGCTCGTGCCCGCCGACGTGCTCGAGTTCATCGGCTCGCGCATCCAGACGAACATCCGCGAGCTCGAGGGCGCGCTCATCCGCGTGACGGCCTTCGCCTCGCTCAACCGGGAGCCGGTCACCCACGACCTGGCGGACCGGGTGCTCGCCGACCTCATCCCCGACGGGACCGACGCCGAGGTGAGCGCCCAGCTCATCATCGCCGAGACGGCCGGGTACTTCGATGTCTCGGTCGAGGCCCTGTCGGGCTCGAGCCGGACGCAGCCGCTCGTCCTCGCCCGTCAGATCGCCATGTACCTGTGCCGCGAGCTCACCGACCTGTCGCTGCCGAAGATCGGCCAGGAGTTCGGCGGCAAGGACCACACGACCGTCATGCACGCCGACCGCAAGATCCGCGAGCTCATGCGCAAGCAGCGCAGCGTGTTCAACCAGGTCTCCGAACTCACCAACCGGATCAAGCAGGCCGCCGCGCGCGGATGAACTGCGCCGGCCGCACCCGAGCAGTACCCGACGGAACCGTTGGGCGGGGCCGGGGGCGACTCACGATCACGGGTCCGACTCCCAGGGCTCCCACCGCCTCGTTCCGCCCCGCCCCTTCGGTGGGAGATCCTGTGGACAACTCGTCGACCCCGTGGATTCGTTGTGGTCCGTCGTCCTCAGGCCCGGGCCCGATCCACCGACCCCGGCCCGGCGTCCACCTCCTGTCAACAGCCCGTCCTCAACCGGTGGACGCGCTGGTCAGGGAGAACGAACGTTGTCCACAGTTCCCACAGTCGTTAAGAGGACTGCAGTTCTTAACCGTGTGAAGGATTCCTCAACACAGGACACCGGTGGATCGGTGGACGGTCCGAGCAGAACGAGACGATCGGAGTGGAGCCGGGGGCGATCCGGAGGGAGATCGTCGGGATAGGCTGGTCTGACCGTCGAAGCATGGAGGCCCGTCATGATCGCACCGGAGATCCCGGCGCCGCGGATCGCTGCGCGCACGCGCGGTCTGACCAAGGTTTACGGCCAAGGCGATGCCCGGGTCGTCGCGCTCGATCACGTCGACGTCGACTTCAGCGGCGGGCGGTTCACCGCTGTCATGGGCCCCTCCGGTTCCGGGAAGTCTACGCTCATGCACTGCGTGGCGGGGCTCGACAGGCCGACCAGCGGCGATGTCCTCATCGGCGAGACCACCATCAGCACGCTGCGGGACGCCAAGCTGACGGCCCTGCGCAGGGACCGCATCGGCTTCATCTTCCAGGCCTTCAATCTGGTGCCGACGCTGACCGCGCGCGAGAACATCGAACTCCCGATGGCCATCGCCGGCCGCAGGCCCGACCGGGACTGGTTCGACCAGGTGATCACTGCGGTCGGTCTGGCCGACCGCCTCGCCCACAAGCCGTCCCAGTTGTCCGGCGGGCAGCAGCAGCGCGTCGCCTGCGCGCGCGCCCTCGTGAGCAAGCCTGACATCATCTTCGCCGACGAGCCCACGGGGAACCTCGACTCGCGCAGCTCCGCCGAGGTGCTCGCCTTCCTCGCCCGTTCGGTCGCCGATCTGGGGCAGACGATCGTCATGGTCACCCACGACCCGGTGGCCGCCGCCCACGCCGACCGCGCGCTCTTCCTCGCCGACGGGCGCATCGTCGGCGATCTTCCCGATCCCACCCGCGAGAGCGTTCTGGACTACATGGCCCGTCTGAGCCCCGACGACGAGCTCGCCGATGCCGACACGACCGAGATCCCCGCGATCACGAACCCCATCAAGGCTCCGATCCCGTCGCCGGCGGCCTCCGCCGGCGACGGGATCGGTCGCAGGATTCCTGCTTCCGCCGGCACGGCGTCCTGCCGCACCGGCGACCGGTCCGGTACCCGGGTCCCCGCCGGTCGTGCCGTCCCCGCCATGCGGCCTGTGGAGCACATGCGGCCGGCGCCGGCCTCCGCTCCTGCCGCCTCGGCCGCCCGGCCCGCGGTGCGTCCGCCGGCCCCCCGCCCGGCGCCGGCCGCCTCATCCTCCGTCGCGCCGTCGGTCCCCGCCGCCCGGATGCCGGCCCCGGCGCCCCCGATGACGCGGCGGATGACGTCCTCCCCGACGCCTGTGACGCGTCCGGTGCCCCACCCGGCGGACCCGACCCATCCGACGAGTCCGGACACCGCCCGTTCGGTGATTCGTCGTGAGCCCGTCGTCCCCCGGCCGGCACCGACCGCCCCGGTGAGCGGTTCCATCCCGCCCCGTCCTGCGTCGGCCGGGGTCGCGCCGATCAGCTCCGTGTCGACGACCGGTTCCGCCGGATCCGCGCCGCGGCCGGAACACGCGTCCGGGACTGGCGGCGCCGCGCGGAGCGCCGTCGCACGGAACGGCGCTGCGTTGAACGGCTCCGGGCCGGACGGTTCCGGGATGCGCGGCGCGAGGCCGACCAGTGGCGCGGGACCGACCGATGGCGTCGAACCGGCTCGCGGCGGGGCGAGCGGTGCCGGGGCGATCGGCACGACGGCCCCCGCCGCCGAGCGGTCCTGCTTCCCGAATCCGTTCGCGCCCATGACCAGGCCCGCAGCAGCACCGATGAGCCGACCGGGCGCCGTGCCCGCGGGCGGGGCCGTCCCCCCGCTCGCGACCAGCCCCGCGCCCCCGCCCACAGGACGTCCCGGGGACATCCCCCCGAGCCGTTCGGAAGCCGTGCCCAGGAGGAGGCCGGAGAACGGGCCCGTCGACGGGAACCGCGGGCTCGACGGGCACGGCGCCCCGGGCACGGCGCGGTCGAACCCGTTCGTCCCCGGCGCCGCCGCTCCGGCGCGCACCGGCCCGTTCACCGCGGGCCTCGGCGCGGGCGGTCCCCTCGCGAGGCGCGCGGCCACCGGCGCGTCCGCCACGAGCAGCCCCGCCTCGACCCGCCCGGCCGTCGACGCCCCCACCACCCCCGGCCCCGCCGGCGCCGGGGGCCCGTCCCCCGCCGTTCCGACGGTCGACGGCCGGTCCCGTACTGCCCCGCCCGTTCGGATCCCCGAGGGGAGCGGGGCCGGTCTTCGTCCGATCGTCCCGGCCCCGCTGCCCGGCGCCGGGGCACGCATCACCGTCGACGGTCACCACGCGGGGACGGGGGCGCCGTTCCCCGGCACTCCCGCATCCACGCCCGGCACCGCTGCCCGCGGACCGGTCGACGGGTCCGCCCGCCGGCAGGATGCGTCCGCCCCGGGACGCGCCGCGCCGCTGCGCCGGGTCGACCCCGTCGTCCCGCCGCCCCTCCGGGGCGCCCCGCCGGTGGTTCCCGTCTTCCCGCCGCACGTGCCGACGGTCCCGCCGCATGTGCCGCCGTTCACCCCCGCGGCCCACTCGGGTGTGCCGCCCGCCCCGCAGTCCCGGCGTACGGAGCCGTCCCCCGCGGCGGGTGCCCCCGGCGCACCACCATCCCCGCCGACGCAGGGTCGCACCGGCCGGCCGTCCCCGGTACCCGCGATGTGGGCCGAACCCGACGAACCGGCCCCGGACCGCGCCACGGCCTTCCCGGCCCGGGCGCCGGTGACGCCCGCGGTCGACGGGGCCGACGCGGGGAGCGAGCAGGTCTACGACGCACCCGTCCAACTGCCGCGGACTCGCCCGGCGCGTTCGATGCCCGACGAGAGACCGGCCCGCTACCGCCCCGCGAGGCGCGCCTGACATGTGGCGGGCCGCCTGGAAATCCCTCATGGGCCACAGACTGCGGCTCGTGCTGTCCACGCTGTCGGTCGTGCTCGGCATCGCGTTCATGTCCGGGACACTCACCTACACGGCGATGCTGTCCGACAGCTTCGACTCGATGAGTCGGGGATCGCTCACCGACATCTCGGTCTCGGTGCGCTCCGACGACAGCCGTCTCGGCACCGCGGCGGGCTCCGTCTCGGGCTCCGCCGCGGCCACCGTCCCGGCCGGTGAACTCGACACCGTCAGGGGGGTCGCCGGCGTCGAGAGCGCCACGGGCATCATCTCGGCCTCCGACCGGGTCTACCTCCTCGACACCGGCGGCCGGATCGCCGGGGCCTCCACGACCAGCGTGGCGATGAACTACCACGGCGAACCGTCCATGGGCCACCGGACCGGTCTCCAGGTCGAGCAGGGGCGGGCACCCACTGCGGACGACGAGGTGGCGGTCGACCCGGCCACGCTCGCCGACTCCGGCCACTCGGTCGGCGACCGGGTCACCGTCCTCGCCTCCGACGGCTCGCGCGTGCAGCTGACGATCGTCGGCGCCGCCGGCTACGCCCACGGCGCCACGGCCGGAGCCAGCTACCTCTTCTTCGACGAGGCGACGGCCTCCCGGCTGCTGCTCGACGGCTCCAGCGGCTACAGCACGATCGGCGTCACCGTCGCCGAGGGCTTCGACGTCAATGCCGTCAACGACGCCGTCAACGCCGTCCTGCCCGACGGCCTCCAGGCCACCACCGGTGAGACGACCGCCGGGCAGATCTCCGACACCATCGACGAGGCGATGAGCTTCATCAACGTCTTCCTCGGCGTCTTCGCGGCGATCGCCCTCGTCGTGGCGGGTTTCATCATCGTCAACACCTTCTCGATCCTCGTCGCCCAGCGCTGCCGCGAACTGGCGCTCTACCGCGCCCTGGGCGCCTCCCGCCGCCAGGTGCGCGACTCGGTCGTACTCGAGGCCGTCGTCATCGGATTGTTCGGCGGCGCCGCCGGGATCGTCCTCGGCGCCGTCCTCGCCTGGGGCATCAGCCGGGTCGTCGCCGCCCTGGGCATGGAGCTCGGCAGCTCCGTGCCGATGCCCAGTCCCGCCAACGTCGTCGGTTCACTCGTCCTCGCCGTCGTCGTCACCGTGTTCTCCGCCTGGGGGCCGGCCCGCAGGGCCTCCCGGGTGCCGCCGGTGGCCGCCATGAGCGGCGAGTTCTCCACCGGCGCCGAGGGCCTCGGCCGTCGCGCCCGGGTCGGTGCCGTCTGCACCGTCGTCGGCGCAGCGGGCGTCGTCGCCGGGGCGCTCGGCGCCTTCGACGCCCACCTGTGGGTCCTCGGCATCGGCGCCTTCGCCGTCCTCATCGGCGTCGCCCTGTCCAGCCCGGTCGTCGGCAGGCCCCTCATCTGGCTGCTCGGACGCCTGTGGCGCCTGCTGTTCCACGAGTCCGGCAGGCTCGCCGAGCTCAACTCGATCCGCCAGCCGCGCCGCACCGCGGCCACCGCCTCGGCCCTCATGATCGGGCTGATGCTCGTCACGATGCTGTCGATCATGAGCTCCTCGGCCTCGGCGTCGATCCGCCGGTCCGTGCACGAGGACCTGCGCGGCGACTTCATCGTCAGGCCGGTCAACCACAATCCCCTGCCGAAGGGCACGACGGAGCGGATCGCCGCGCTCGACGGCGTCGCCGACGTCCACCCCGAACGGCAGGTGGTCGCCATGACGGTCGGGCAGCAGCCGCTGCTCCTCGGGGCCTTCGCCGCCGGGGACTTCAACAGGATCGTATCCGAGGAGATGCTCTCGGGCCGGATGAGCGACGACCCGAACACGGCGATCGCCCAGAAGGGCTTCGCCGACGCCAACGGCCTGGCGGTCGACGACACGATCACCCTGCTCGACGCCGCGGCTCCGCTGCCGATCACGCTGCGGATCACCGGCGTCTTCGAACCGGCCGACGGCGCCACGAGTGCGGACGTCGTGACGAATCTGACGACCGTGGAGCAGTTCGGCGGCGGCGACGCGGACGCCTTCCTCACCGTCGACGCGGCCCAGGGCGTCACCGTCGACGAGCTGCGCACCAGGATCGGGTCCGTCACCGACTCGGATCCGCTCATCGTCGTGCAGTCCATGGACGACTACGCGGCCGAGCGCACCGCGATGATCGACCGGGTCATCACGATGGTCTACGCCCTGCTGGCCCTGGCCATCGTCATCGCCGTCCTCGGCATCGTGAACACCCTGGCCCTGTCGGTCATCGAGCGCACCCGCGAGATCGGCCTGCTGCGGGCCGTCGGCATGAAGCGCCGGCAGATCCGCACGATGATCACCCTGGAGTCGGTCACCATAGCCGTGCTCGGCGCCGTACTCGGCGTCCTCATGGGCGTCGGCTTCGGCATCGCCCTCCAGCACGTGCTCATCGGGCAGGGCCTCACGGTGCTGGCGATCTCGTGGCCGACGATCGGCGTCTACCTCGCCTCGGCCGTCCTCGTCGGCGTCGTGGCGGCCCTGTGGCCCGCCCGCAAGGCGGCGCGGCTCGCCATGCTCCAGGCCATCGCCAGCGAATGACCCCGTCACCCGGGGATCCGGTCGCCCCGGGCCCGATCGCGACACCCCGTCCACGGTGCGGACGAGCACGGTGCGGGCCGTCCGCGGTCCCTAGTGTCTGGGTCATGTCCCGCAGCGAAGACCTGGTGCAGCGCAGGCACGTCGACCTGTGCCTCGTCGCCGGCGCGCTGTGTTGCTGACCGACCGGCGCCCCTGAACACTCGGGGACCACGACTTTGTCCTCGGACCGACGGCGGTCACCGGCCGGTCGCCCCACCGGCGCGGCCCTGCGCACCGGTGCGTGGCCCACCGCTCCCGTGAACCGTCCGCCCGATCCGCGACCCTGTGCAGAACACCGGACCACAGCGGGGCCATCCGGCCCCGCGAAGGAGGCATGAGACACCATGGCGAACACGACCTCCGCGGCGACGCCGTCCCGACCGCGACGCAGCAACGGCCAGTGGGCCGTCGACGGGCGCGCCCCGCTCAACCCGAACGAGGAGTTCAAGCAGGCCGGTGGCAGTCCGCTGGCCGTGCGCGAGCGCATCGAGCGGATCTACTCGAAGCGGGGCTTCGACTCGATCCCCTCCGACGACCTCCACGGGCGCATGCGCTGGTGGGGCCTGTACACCCAGCGCGCCGAGGGCATCGACGGCCACCGCACCGGCACCCTCGGCCCCGACGAGCTGAGCGGACGCCACTTCATGATGCGCGTGCGCCTGGACGGGGCCGCGCTCACCGGTGAGCAGCTGGGCGTCCTCGCCGGCATCTCCCGCGACTTCGCCCGGGGCACTGCCGATCTCACCGACCGTCAGAACCTGCAGTTCCACTGGGTCGAGATCGAGTCCGTGCCCGAGATCTGGCGGCGGCTGGAGTCGGTCGGGCTGCGGACCGTCGAGGCATGCGGCGACACCCCGCGCGGCTTCCTCCTGTCGCCCGTCGCGGGCGTGGCCGCCGATGAGATCATCGACCCCGCCCCGATGCTCGCCGAGATCGCCCGCCGTTACCTCGGCAGGCCCGAGCTGGCGAACCTGCCCCGCAAGTTCAAGACGGCCGCGACCGGCCACCCCAGCCTCGACATCGCCCACGAGATCAACGACCTCTCCTACGTCGGCGTCGTCCACCCGCGGCTCGGGCCCGGCTTCGACCTGTGGGTCGCCGGCGGCCTGTCGACCTCGCCGCGACTGGGCGAGCGGCTCGGCGTCTTCTGCACCGAGCAGGAGGGCCCCGAGGTCTGGTACGCGATGGTCCGCCTGTTCCGCGACTACGGTCACCGGCGGCTGCGCAATCGCGCCCGGCTGAAGTTCCTGCTCGCCGACTGGGGCGTCGAGAAGTTCCGCCGGGTCCTCGAGGACGAGTACCTCGGCCGGCGTCTGACCGACGGCCCCGCTCCGGCGCTGTCGGTCGGCAATCCCGACCACATCGGTGTGCACGACCAGAAGGACGGTCGCAGGTACGTGGGTCTGGCCCCCCGGGTGGGGCGCCTGTCCGGCGAGGTGCTGGCGGGTCTGGCCGATGCCGTCGAGGTCGCCGGCGGCGCCCGCGTGCGCCCGACCCCGCTGCAGAAGCTCGTCGTCCTCGACGTCGCGCCCGACAGGGTGACGGACCTCCTGGCCCGGGTGGAGCCCCTCGGGCTCACCGCCCGACCCGGGCCCTTCCGCCGCGCGACGATGGCGTGCACCGGCATCGAGTACTGCAAGTTCGCCTTCGTCGAGACGAAGGCCGCGGCCACGGCGCTCGCGGCCGAACTCGACAGCCGCTTCGAGGGCGTCGGGATCGACCCGCCGATCGGCCTGGCGGTCAACGGTTGCCCCAACTCTTGCGTGCGCATCCAGCTCGCCGACATCGGGCTCAAGGGGCAGCTCTCCCGGACGGACGGCGGCGAGGGCTTCGCCTACCAGGTGCACCTGGGCGGGGGGCTGGCTACGATGGGCCGTCCGGAGGCCGGTTTCGGGCGCACGGTGCGCGGCCTGCGCGTCACGGCCGACGAGGTCGCCGACTACGTCGAACGCGTCGTGCGCCGCTACCTGGCCGGCCGGGACGGGGACGAGACCTTCGCCCAGTGGTCGCACCGCGTCGACGAGGCCGCACTGCGCTGAGACGTGCCGCGCCGGGGTTGTCCACAGATGTTGTGCACAACTGCGGTCGACTGTGGACGACCCTCTCAGCGGGCGTCGGGGCGGGGTCGGCACCGCCCCGGCCTGTGCGCTGCGGTCCGGGTGGCCAGTCGAGTCGATATGATGCAAGCACCGCCGCTCGCCCGCGCGAGCGGCGTCAACCGAACCGGTTCTCACAGGACGAGGAGCACAGTGAAGATCACAGTTGATCGCGGTGTCATGGCCGAGGCGGTCGCGTGGGTGGCCCGCAGTCTGCCCAGCCGTCCCAGCGTCCCGATCCTCGCCGGCCTGCTCATGCGTGCCGAGGGCGACCAGGTCGTCATGTCCGGCTTCGACTACGAGACGAGCGCGAGGATCACCATCGGCGCCCAGGTCGACGAGTCGGGCGAGGTGCTCGTCTCGGGCAAGCTGCTGGCCGAGATCGCCAAGTCGCTGCCCGATCGTCCCGTCCGGCTCACCGCCGGCGCCTCGAACGTCGAGCTCGTGTGCGGTTCGGCCCGCTTCACACTGCAGCTGCTGCCCGTCGAGGACTACCCGGACCTGCCCGAGATGCCCGCCGCCACCGGTTCGGTCGTCTCGGAGGACTTCGCCAGGTCGGTCGCCCAGGTGGTTATCGCCGCCGGCCGCGACGAGCTGCTGCCCGTCTTTACGGGCGTGCGCCTGGAGATCGACGGCGACCGGCTCTCCCTGCTGGCCACCGACCGTTACCGCATGGCCCTCAAGGAACTCACCTGGAACCCCGCCACCACCGGGGCCGAGGGCGCGGCGCTCGTGCCGGCCCGGGTGCTCGGCGAGGCGGCCCGCTCGATGAGCAGCGGCGAGACCGTCCAGCTCGCCCTGGCCAGCGAGGGGGCCGGCGAGGGCCTCATCGGTTTCGAGGGCGACGGGCTCAACGGCACCCGCCAGCTCACCACCCGCCTGCTCGACGGCGAGTTCCCCAAGGTGCGCCACCTCATGGACATCAGGGGCAACGTCGTCGTGCGCTGCAGCACCGCCGAGCTCATCGACTCCGTCAAGCGCGTCTCGCTCGTCGCCGAGCGCAACACCTCGCTGCGCATGGCCATCGACGAGGACAGCATCGCGCTCGACGCCGCCACCGGCGACCAGGCCCAGGCCACCGAGGCGGTCGAGGCCGTCATCACACGCGGCGGCGACGAGGTCACGGCCGTCGGCTTCAACCCGCACTACCTGTCCGACGCCCTCGGCGCGCTCACCCAGCCCTACGTCCAGTTCTCCTTCACCGCCCCCGGCAAGCCCTGTCTGGTGCAGGGCCTGCCCGAGCTCGACGGCGAGCCCGACGCCGACTACAGGCACGTCATCATGCTCATGAGGCTGCCCGGCTGAGCCGATCGTGTTCGTCGATCATCTCGAGCTGGTTGACTTCCGCAGCTATCGGGCCGTCTCGCTGGCGCTGCGGCCGGGCGTCAACCTGCTCATCGGTCCGAACGGTCACGGCAAGACGAACCTCGTCGAGGCCGTCGAGTACCTCTCGACGCTGGGCTCGCACCGCGTCGCCTCTGACGCCCCGCTGCTGCGCGCCGGCACGGAGCAGGCGATCATCCGCGCCGTCGTCGTGGCCGGCGCCGACGACCCCCGCCGGCTGCTCCTCGAGATCGAGCTCAATGCCGGGCGGCCCAACCGCGCCCGCATCAACCGCGTCCCGCAGCGGCGGGTGCGCGACCTCGTCGGCGCGTTGCGCACCGTCGTCTTCAGCCCCGAGGACCTGACCATCGTCAAGGGCGACCCGGCCGATCGGCGCGGCTTCATCGACGCCCTCATCGTCACCCGCTGGCCGCGCATGGCCGCCGTCAAGGCCGACTACGAGCGCGCCCTGCGTCAGCGCAACGCCCTCCTCAAGCAGCTCGCCAGGCGCGGCGGCCGGCCGGGCGGGGGCTCGGCGGCCACCCTCGACGTCTGGGACGAGCGCCTCGCCGGTCTCGGGGCCGAGCTGCTCGCCGCCCGTCTGGTCACGCTCGCCGACCTGCTGGCCCCCACCCGCGCCGCCTACGCGGCGATCGCCCCCGTCAACGACGTGGCCGGGATCGGCTACAAGTCCTCCCTGCCGGGGCTGGCCGAGCTCTGCGCCCCCGACGACGACGGCCGTCCCGGGACGCCGGCCCCCGCCGTCCTCGACGACCTGCTCCGGCGTCAGATGGCCGCCCGCCGCCACGACGAGTGCCTCCGCGGCGTCTCGCTCGTGGGGCCCCATCGCGACGACGTCGAGCTGCGCATCGGCCCGCTGCCCGCCAAGGGTTACGCCAGCCACGGCGAGAGCTGGTCGCTGGCGCTCGCCCTGCGCCTGGGCAGCCTGCGGATGCTGCGCGCCGAGGGCATCGAACCGGTCCTCGTGCTCGACGACGTCTTCGCGGAGCTCGACGCCACCCGACGCGACCGGCTCGCCGACGCCGTCGCGGACGCCGAGCAGGTGATCGTCACGGCGGCCGTCGCCGAGGACGTCCCCGCCCGGCTCGAGGGCCTGCGTCTCGACGTCGCGATGCGCGTCGCGGCGGTGCCCGAGCGCGTCTCGGTGCTCAGCGGCCCGGGCGTCGTGGACCTCGACGGGCCCGAGGGGCCCGGTGAGGGGGAGGGCGCCCGCGGTGACGGCGATGACGGGTGCGACCGCGACGGGCCCGCACCCCCCGTGCCCGATGGCGCCGACGAGGACGGCGCCCCGGATGACCGGGACGAGGAGGACGGCCGATGAGCACCCGCGGCCCCGACGGCCCGGCCCCCGGGCCCGGGGGGAGCGGGCGGGACGCCGCGCGCTCGGGCGGCTTCGGCTCCGGGGAGTTCAGCGGTGCCTCCGCGCCCGGCGCGGACGAGGACTCCATGACCGGCGCCGCCTCCGGCGGGGGCCGTCACCTCAGGGTCGTCCCGGACCCGGTCGAGCAGCACGATCCCGAGGGCTTCGACGTGGCGAGCCGGGTCGCCCACCGGCTGTCCGGGCTGCTGCCCCCGGCGCGTCTGGGGCCGGGCCGCGGGGGCCGCCGGCGTCGTCGCGTGACCGGCGAGCAGCGCTCGGGCCCGCGTCCCGACGCCCGCGACCCGCAGCCGCTCGGCGCGGCCGTCGACGAGCTCATCGCAGCCCGGGGCTGGCGCCGGCAGATCGGGCTGCGACTCGTCGTCCAGCGCTGGGACGAACTCGTCGGTCCCTCCAACGCCCGGCACTCGACGCCCGAGAGTTACCACGACGGAGTCCTCGTCGTCCGCGCCGAGTCGAGCACCTGGGCCAGTGCCCTGCGCGCGATCGCCCCGCAGCTCGTCGCGGAGCTCAACCGTCGCCTCGGCGACGGTGCCGTCACCCTCGTCGACGTCCGGGGCCCGAGCGCCCCCAGCTGGCACCATGGTCCCCGCTCGGTGCCGGGGCGCGGGCCCCGGGACACCTACGGGTAGTGCCCGTCCCCGTCCTGTCGGCTCGGTCCGGCATTCCACGATCCCGCGCTCACGGCGGCCTGCCGCCCCGCATAGGCCCGCCCGGCGTACGACAGTCCACGATCCCGCGCTCACGGCGGCCTGCCGCCTGCCGCCTCCTCGTCCCCACCTCACGTCTGCGTTCCTGCCTCGGACATGTCCCGGGTCCCGGCGCGAACGTGAGGTGGGGACGGGGACGAGGAGGCGGGACCCGGAGGGGAGAGAGGTACAGGACCTGCGGGGCGGGTCAAGGACCGGGTCGGTCAGGGTGGCGGGGCGTGGTGCGGGCCGAGGAGGACGACGGGGCGCGAGGACCGGGCGCGGTTCGGGCCCCGGAGAACGGGACGGCGGATGCCGCGCGGGATCCCGACATGACGCGGGGTCCCCCACGCGAGAAGGGGTCGATCGCCGCAGAGGGCCGTTCCAAGGCCTTCAGCGGGTAGAGAGGTGTCGCATCGGGGCGCGGAAGCCTCGGGGTGGGCGCCCCTTACTGGTAGAATCGGGCGCTGGGTGGCGCCCGTGCACACCCGTGACGGACAGGAGCACCATCCGGTGAGCGAAGAGCTGAACGAAGACGTCGACCCCGAGACGGCCGACTCCACCCCCGCCGGCGGCGATGACATCGTCCTGACGGAGAGCGCCGATGACTCGGTCGACGGCGACTACGGCGCCTCGGAGATCCAGGTCCTCGAGGGCCTCGAGGCCGTTCGCAAGCGCCCCGGCATGTACATCGGCTCCACAGGGGAGCGCGGCCTGCACCACCTCGTCTACGAGATCGTCGACAACGCCGTGGACGAGGCCCTGGCCGGCTACTGCTCGACCATCCGGGTCGAGCTCCTCGACGGCGGCGGCTGCCGCGTCAGCGACGACGGCCGCGGCATCCCGGTGACCGAGCACCCCGTCGAGCACATCAGCTCGCTGACCCTCGTGCTCACCGTCCTGCACGCCGGGGGGAAGTTCGGCGGCGGCGGCTACAAGGTCTCCGGCGGCCTGCACGGCGTGGGTTCCTCGGTCGTCAACGCCCTGTCCGAGCGCTTCCGCGCCGACGTCCGCCGCGACGGCTACCACTGGGCGCAGGACTACGTGCTCGGCGAGCCCACCGGCCCGGTCGAGAGGCTCGAGAGCAGCACGACGACCGGCACGACGATCACCTTCCACCCGAGCGCCGAGATCTTCGAGACCACGAACTTCAGCTTCGAGACCCTGGCCACCCGCTTCCGCGAGATGGCCTTCCTCAACAAGGGCCTGCAGATCGAGATCACCGATCTGCGCGCCGGCCACGTCGACGAGGACGGCTCCCCGCTGCACGAGGTCTTCCGCTTCGACCGCGGCCTGGTCGACTACGTCAACTACCTCAACGGCAGCCGCGAGGCCCTCTCCCCGGTCATCGACGTCGAGGCCCACTCCGCCGAACTCGGCATGGGCGTCGAGGTGGCGATGCAGTGGAACTCCGGCTACACGACGAGCCTCCACACCTTCGCGAACGCCATCAACACCCAGGAGGGCGGCACGCACGAGGAGGGCTTCCGCACCGCCCTGACCACCACGGTCAACAAGTGGGGCGAGGCCTGGGGCCTCATCAAGAAGCGCGAGGACCGCGTCTCCAACGACGACATCCGCGAGGGTCTCACCGCCATCGTCTCGGTCAAGCTCGTCGAGCCGCAATTCGAGGGCCAGACGAAGACCAAGCTCGGCAACACCGAGGCCCGCGGCTTCGTCCAGCGGGCCGTCAACGAGCGGCTCGGCGACTGGATGGAGCGCAATCCCGGAGAGGGCAAGGAGATCGTCCGCAAGGCGCAGGCCGCCGCCAGCGCCCGCATCGCCGCCCGCAAGGCGCGCGACATGGCCCGCAACCGCAAGGGCCTGCTCGGCTCCAGCGCGCTGCCCGGCAAGCTCGCCGACTGCTCCAGCAACGAGCCCGGCGAGTGCGAGATCTTCATCGTCGAGGGCGACTCGGCCGGCGGCTCCGCCAAGGGCGGCCGCAACCCGCGCACCCAGGCGATCCTCCCGCTGCGCGGCAAGATCCTCAACGTCGAGAAGGCCCGGGTCGACCGGGCCCTCCAGTCGGACACCATCGAGGCCATCATCAACGCCCTCGGCACCGGCGTGCACGAGGAGTTCGACATCAACAAGCTGAGATACCACAAGATCGTCCTCATGGCCGACGCCGACGTCGACGGCGCGCACATCCGCACGCTGCTGCTCACGCTGCTCTTCCGGTTCATGCCGGCCCTCATCGAGGGCGGCTACGTCTACCTGGCCCAGCCGCCGCTGTTCCGACTGCGCTGGACGAACTCGCCCCACGAGCTCGCCTACTCCGACGCCGAGCGCGACGCCCTGCGCGACGCGGGCCTGACGGCCGGCAAGAAACTGCCCAACGTCAACCCGATCCAGCGCTACAAGGGCCTCGGCGAGATGGACGCCCAGGACCTGTGGTCCACCACGATGGACCCGGACAACCGCATCCTGCTCCAGGTGAGCATCGACGACGCCGCCCAGGCCGACCAGATGTTCCAGATCCTCATGGGGGAGGACGTCGAGCAGCGCCGGCGCTTCATCCAGCGCAACGCCAAGGACGTCCGTTTCATCGATGCGTAGTCCCCAGGCACCCGGTCCCCGCTCGGCACCCGGCGCGCACGATCCCCGAATCGAGGAAGAATGATGAGCGACAACTCGAACAATGCCAACGACGGCGGCAAGGACGAACTGGTCGGACCCGGCAAGGGCACGATCGAGACCGTCGGGCTCAAGGGCGAGATCCAGAGCGCCTTCCTCGACTACGCCATGAGCGTCATCGTCGAGCGCGCCCTGCCCGATGTGCGCGACGGCCTCAAGCCCGTGCACCGGCGTGTCATCTACACGATGTACGACGGCGGCTACCGGCCCGACCGCGGCTGGAACAAGTGCTCGCGCGTCGTCGGCGACGTCATGGGCAAGTACCACCCGCACGGCGACTCGGCCATCTACGACACCCTCGTCCGCCTGGCGCAGCCGTGGGCGATGCGCTGCACGCTCGTCAACGGGCAGGGCAACTTCGGGTCCCCGGGCAACGACGGCGCCGCGGCCATGCGCTACACCGAGTGCCGCATGGCCCCGCTGGCCATGGAGATGGTCCGCGACATCGACCAGGACACCGTCGACTTCCAGCCCAACTACGACAACCGCGACACCGAGCCGACCGTTCTGCCGGCCCGCTTCCCGAACCTGCTCGTCAACGGCTCCACCGGCATCGCCGTCGGCATGGCGACGAACATCCCCACGCACAATCTGCGCGAGGTCGACGAGGCGGTCCAGTGGTTCCTCGCCCACCCGCAGGCCACCGACGAGGAGCTGCTCGAGGCGTCGATGGCCCGCATCAAGGGTCCCGACTTCCCGGGCGGCGCGCTCATCGTGGGCCGCAAGGGCATCGAGGACGCCTACCGCACCGGCCGCGGCTCGGTCATCATGCGCGCGGTCATCAGCATCGAGGAGGACGCCAAGGGCCGCACGCAGCTCGTCATCACCGAGCTGCCGTACATGTGCAACCCCGACAACCTGGCCCAGAAGATCGCCGACCTGGTGAACTCCGGGCGGATCAGCGGCATCGCCGACATCCGCGACGACACCTCGACGCGCACCGGCCAGCGCCTCGTCATCGTCCTCAAGCGCGACGCCCAGCCGCGCGTCGTGATGAACAATCTGTACAAGCACACGCAGCTGCAGGACACCTTCGGCTGCAACATGCTCGCACTCGTCGACAACGTGCCCCGCACGCTGAGCCTCGACCAGTTCATCCGCTACTGGGTCGACCACCAGCTGCAGGTCATCGAGCGCCGCACCCGCTACCAGCTGAACCAGGCCGAGAAGGAGGCGCACATCTACCGCGGCCTGGCCAAGGCCCTCGACATGATCGACGAGGTCATCGCGCTGATCCGCCGCTCGCCGAACTCCGAGGTCGCCAACCAGGGCCTCCAGGAGCTGCTCGACATCGACGAGGTGCAGGCCGCGGCCATCCTCAACATGCAACTGCGCCGCCTGGCCGCCCTGGAGCGCCAGAAGATCCTCGACAAGCTGACCGAGCTCGAGGCCCTCATCGCCGATCTCAAGGCGATCCTCGCCAGCGAGGACCGCCAGCGTCGGATCATCTCCACCGAGCTGGGCGAGATCGTCGACAGGTACGGCGACGAGCGCCGCACCAGGATCATCGCCGCCGAGGGCGACTTCTCCGAGGAGGACTTCGTCCCCGACGACGGCATGGTCGTGACGATCACTCGCGGCGGCTACGCCAAGCGCACCCGCACCGACCAGTACCGCCCCCAGCGCCGGGGCGGCCGCGGCGTGCGCGGCGCCACCCTGCGCGCCGACGACGAGGTGCAGCACCTGTTCGCCACGACGAACCACCAGTGGATCCTGTTCTTCACGAACATGGGCCGCGTCTACCGCATCAAGACCTGGCAGCTGCCCGAGGGCGGCCGCGACGCCAAGGGCGGCCACGTCGCCGGGCTGCTCAGCTTCCTACCCGGCGAGCGGATCGCCCAGGTGCTGGCGCTGCACGGCTACGAGGACGCCCAGTACCTCGTCCTGGCCACCCGCAGGGGCCTGGTCAAGAAGACGGCGCTGAGCGTCTACGACTCGCCCCGCCAGGCCGGCCTCATCGCCCTGAACTTCCGCGACGCCGACGACGAGCTGATCGGCGCCGAGCTGGTCGACGCCGACGATGACATCGTGCTCGTCTCCCGGCGGGCCCAGGCGCTGCGCTTCCACGCCACCGACGAGCAGCTTCGCCCGATGGGCCGCACCACCTCCGGCGTGACGGGCATGCGCTTCCGCGAGGGGGACGAGCTGCTGAGCATGGGCATCATCCCGGCCGGCACGGACGAGGGCGGGCTGTTCGTCTTCACCGTCACCGACGGCGGCTACGCCAAGCGCACCCCGGTGGGCGGCTACCGCGTGCAGAACCGCGGCGGCCTCGGCATCAGGGCCATGCGCATGGACGACGACCGCGGCCGGCTGGTCGGCGGTCTCGTCGTCCGCGCGAGCGACGAGATCATCGCCATCAAGGCCTCCGGCCAGGTGACGCGCTCGTCCGTCGGCGAGGTGAACCCGACCGGCCGCGACACGATGGGCGTGCGCTTCGTCGGCGTGCGGGGCGGGGACGAGGTCATCGCGATCGCCCTGAATCCGGAGCACGAGGAGCCCGCCGCCGAACCCCCCGGGGCTGTCGGGCCCGCAGGCCCGGACGAGCCCCCCGAGACCGCCGACGCCGGGGCCGGGCGTCCCGACGCTGGTCGGAGCTGACGGGCGCGGCGCACCCGGGTGTGAGAAGCTGGTCATCAGGACGCCAGGGAAACGGTGTCTACGGCCGGCCTCCAACCCTCGGGCGTCCAGCCGGTCATCAGGACGCCCGCGAAACGGGCCACGAACAGGAACTCACGAGCCAGAACTCAGGAGGACCAATGGCGAAGGCCAAGGCGAAGTCCGCCGAGCAGGACCCCGACCGGACGCGCATCGTGCAGCGCCAGACCGTGGACGCGTCCGCGGGCGGCATCGGCGTGAAGCTGTCGGGCACCGGCAGGAACGTCCGCCGCCCCACCCGCAAGGCCCGGCTGCGCATCGCGCGCTTCGACCCCTGGTCGGTGATGAAGACCTCGTTCCTGTTCTCGATCGCCGCCGGCATCATCCTGTTCATCGCGGTGTGGGTCGTGTGGGGCATCATCTCCCTGTCAGGCGCCCTCGACCAGGCCCAGGAGGCGTTGACCGCCCTCGTCGGCAGCTCCTCGGGCTCGGGCCTCGAGCTGTCGAACTACGTCAGCCAGTGGCGCGTGCTCGGCTTCACCGCCATCGTCGCGGTGCTCAACGTCGTGTTCATCACAGCCGTCTGCACGCTGCTGAGCTTCCTGTACAACCTGGCCGCCAACGTCATCGGGGGCCTGGAGGTCACCCTCGCCGAGGACTGAGCGCCCGGCTGCCCACGCGCCCCCGCCGTCGGGCGTTTCCCGCCCGCGGCGCGGATGATGCGGCCCTCCTCGGCGGACACCCCGCGCAGCGGGCGCCATGGGACGGTGCGTTGCGGGGTTCTTCCGGTCGGCGAGGTTCCCAGAGCCCCCGGCGCGCCGCTCCGGGAACGGGTCGGGTCCTGATGACAAGAAGCTCGCCGACGAGCGGCGGACGGTCGGGTGGGCCTAACTGGACTTGAACCAGTGACCTCGTCCTTATCAGGGACGCGCTCTGACCAACTGAGCTATAGGCCCATCGGTGCCGCCACCGGCAGCACCGAGCTAGTACTGTACAGCACGGCGCGCGCAGGGCCCAAATCGTCGCCGACCGCCGGATGACGGGCCGTCGGAGGACCGGGTCGTCCCCGACCGGACCGCCTCCGTACGGGTCGGACCCCGCGCCGTGGGCCGGCCTCCGAGCGGCGTCCCGTAGCCGGTTCCGGTGCTGGCCGGACCCGTACCACGGGCCTGACCACGGGGCCGGGACGGGGTCGACCCCGGAGGCGTCCCTGATGGGTGAACCAGGGGTGGGGAGGGCGACGACCGCCCGTGCCGCGGCAGAACGGGCCAGGGTGCCCGGAAATTTCGTCATCCCGACGCCCGCCACGCGTCAGGACAAGGCAACACGCCGTAGGCGGGATAAAATGACGGTGGACGGGGGAAATCCTGCCTGTCGGTCCCCACCACCCCCGGTGGTCCGGAGCGATGTTTCGTTCTGCAGGAGAACGCCGTCCGCAGATCCGGGCATACAGAAGAAGATTCCGCGAGCATCCGTTCGCCAGGGTTCGAGCACCCCCACCCTCTCGGGCCCGGGAACCCCGCGGCAGCAGGCCCCCTGTCGTCGTGCTCGATTCCCAGCGCAGCGCCCGCTGTGCGGAGCCCAACAGCGGGAGACCGCAGGAAGGTCCGAGCGAGTCATGGAGCATGTCGACGTCATCAGCGCCCTGGCGCCTCGACTCGCCGTGTCCCTCGGCATGGTCGACCGCGCGATCATCCATGCGCCGCAGGAGTTCTTCCCGATCGAGACCACACGCCGGGCGCTGGAGCAGACCGAGGGCCCCGGTCCCCGCACCGTCGTGACGGTGCGGGCCGCCTCCGACGTCGAGTCCCTCGCGGCGGCGCTCAGGGACCAGAGCGGGCCGCTGCTCGTCGAGTGGTACGGCCTCGACGAGCAGCTGGACGAGCTGCTGCGGGCCGTCCTCGCCGCCGGCGACTGCACCCGCGTCCCGCAGCACTCGATCATCGTGGCGGCGGCCGTGGACAGGCGGCCCGGCGCCGACCTCGACGCGATGTTCGACGTCGTCCTCGGGTCGAGCTCGCTCGTCATCGACTCACAGACCCTCGCCGAGATCGGCCCCGCGCAGGCCGTCGACAGCGCCTGGCGCTTCCGCGCGCTGCGCGTGACCGGCGGCGTCCCGGCGCTCCTCGAGGCCTTCCTCCTCGACCTCGACGCCCACGACGACCGGGACCTCACGCAGCAGTGGGTGCGGATGGGGGCCCTCCCCGCGCCCGGCCGGAGCGCCGACGCGGCCGCCGCCTGGGCCGACCGCGCCTACCCCCGCCTGGCCGACGAGCCGCTCGTCCTCCTGCACGCCTGGGCGTACTTCATCTCCGAACCGATGATGGCCGGCATCTCCTCGTACCTGCTCAACCGCAGGATCACCCCCGCCGAGGTGCGCCGGGCACGGCTCAACGGCGCGATCACACGGCCCGGCACGAGCGAGCCCGGCTTCCCGATCCTCCTCGCCGCCCAGCTCGTCGAGCGCATGATGATCGACCCGGACAGCCCGGCCCGCCTCTGGCGCCGGCGCCTCCGGATGGCGATGGCCGACCGCACCGTCCCCGTGCCCGACGCGGTGCGCATCTGCATCCTCACGATGATCCGCGACTGGTCCCTGCTCGACCGGGTGCTGGCCGCCTCGATGCACATCCTGGCGACCTTCGCCTCGAACGAGCGCCTCGGACTCGCCGATGCCTGGGGCGACCAGGTGCCCGCCGTGTGGACGCACATCGCCTACGCCCGCGAGTTCCTGCTGGGCACCTGGCGGCCCAACGCGCCGTTCCTGCCGCTGCCCTGGCTCGAACTGGCCCACCTCGTCGACGGCGAGGACGAGCAGTCCGTCCACCCGCTCATCAAGGAGCTGAGGGGCAGGCTCGCGCTCGGCCTGAGCACCCTGCGCCCCGACTCGGTCGAGGACGTGCGGCGCTTCGCGCTGTCGGCTGAGAGCGTGCTCACCGAGCGCGTCTCCCGGCACCTGGAGGCCTGCACGCGGCACCGCCGCCTGGACGCCCGCTTCACGGACGACTCGGCGGTCCTCGCGATGTGCCTCATGGGCATGGCCGATGGCATGCTCTTCACCGCGCTGCTGTCCGACGCCCAGGCCTGCCTGGGCATGGCCGCCAGCATCTGCGCGCGGAGCCGCGTCGACGTCGTCGGTTACCCGGGCCTCATGCTCGGCATGGCCGCCCGTAACGCCGTGCTCTCCGGCAAGACGGCCCTCCACGAGCAGGCCCGCCTCTACATCGAGGAGTACGGGCGGCTGGTCGCCATCAGCGGCTCCCGAGACGAACTGCCCGAACAGCTCATCCGCATCGCCTCCCGCTACGGCGAAGACTGGGACGCCGACGGCCTGTCGAGCGCCGAGATCTCGCCGAACGCCCCGTTCGCCCCGCTCCAGGTCGAGGCCGAGGGGTGGGCGCTGCTCGTCAACCGCGGCACCCTGCCGGCCTACCAGTGGCTCCAGGCCTTCCTCGGGCGCGCCCGGTGGAGCGACCTGTGGCCCTTCGAGTGGTGGCCCCTGCACGCCACCCTCGCCATGATCGATGCGCGCGAGGGCCGGCTGCACGAGGCCCAGCGCCGGCTCGAGGACGGGTCGATCCCGTCCGAGATGGCGCTCGTCATCCGCGCCTCGGTCGAGCTCGTCCAGGGCCACCGGGAGACGGTGCGCGCCCTCGTCGATCGCGTCCTGGCGATGTCGACGACGACGAGCCGCTGGCGGATGATCGCCTACGGCCTCAAGCTCGGCGCGGTGGCCGGCGGGCCCGACCCCGACGACCTGGCGGGCATGATCCTGCGCCTCTACGACTGGTCCGAGGCGCTCGGCGCGGTGGCGTTGCTGCCCGACGCGGCGCGCCGGCCCGTCCTCGAGGCCGTCGGGCGGCCCTACCGGGAACTCGCCGGCCTGCGCGTGGACGGGCCCGGGGACTGGCCGTCCGCCGGTGCCGTCCGTCTCACGCCGCGGCAGGTCGATGTGCTCCGGGGCCTCGCCGAGGGCAAGACGCTCGGCCGCATCGCCACCGACCTCGGCCTGGGCAAGGAGACGATCCGCTCCACCGCCAAGCAGATGTACAAGCGCCTCGGCGTCCACGACCGGGCCTCGGCCGTGCTCATGGGCCAGGCCCTCGGCATGATCTGA
>NZ_AUFR01000025.1 GCF_000426605.1 Propionibacterium acidifaciens DSM 21887 | reverse complement strand
CTGGGAGCTGCGCAAGCGCGCCGTGAAGCACCGTGATTCGTGCCTGGACGGCATCGCCGGGTCCCTGCCGACGCTGGCCCGTGCCGCGAAGACCGCCCAGCGCCTCGACAACGGCGGCCCGGACGGGGTGCCGTTCGCGGCGGAGCCGATCACCTCCGTCGAGGCCGGCGTCCGGGTCCTGCGGCTCGTGCAGCGGGCCCAGGCCAGCGGCGTCGACATCGACCAGGCGGTCCGTGACGCCACCCGGGCCTGGGAGGACGAGATCCGCGCGGCGGAGGAGCCCTGACCGCGGATCCTCCGACGTGCCCGTCGATTCCGGAATCCTCCCGAAGGCTCTTCCGCCCGCCCCGGCGGCCCTCGGGGCATCTCGGGGCCCGGCCCGCCCGTGTCACCGGCTCCTCGGCCCCCGACAACAGCATCCGGCATGGTTTTCGGGGTCGCCGCCGGGAGCGGGTTCCCGGAGGGCTCCGGGACGGTTGGCTGCGTAGGCATGCGTATCCGTGCCGGCGCAGTGCGTAGCTCCCCATGACGACCATTGGAGAAGTCCGGGCCTCGAGCTTGAAATACTCTGATGGGTGGACGGGGAGTCGCCGCCTTCCCGGCCACCCATCGACACATGGTCGGGTGCAGAGGAGAGCTTGTGATGCAGAGTGCCATCACCGTCAGCGGGCTGCGGAAGGTCTACGGTGATTTCGTCGCCGTCGACGACCTCGACCTGCGGATCGAGAGTGGGGAGGTGTTCGCCTTCCTCGGTCCGAATGGCGCCGGTAAGACGACAACCATCGACATCCTCACGGGTGCGCAACGCCGCACCAGCGGGTCAGTGAGCGTGCTCGGGCAGGATCCGCAGCATGACGAGCGCGAGTGGCGGGCCCGGATCGGGGTGGTGCCCCAAGGGACGGCGAGTTACGCGGACCTCACGGTGCGTGAGGTCATTGATCATTTCAGTGCTTTTTACCCGGACCCGTTCCCCACCGGGCAGCTCATCGACATGGTGGGTCTCGGCGCCAAGACCACGACACTCACCAACAAGTTGTCGGGGGGCCAGCGCCGTCGACTCGATGTGGCTGTCGGCGTTGTCGGCAGACCCAGGCTCGTCTTCCTCGACGAGCCGACCACAGGACTCGATCCGGAGGCCCGCAGGGAGGCCTGGGACCTCGTGCGTCTGCTCACGCACGAGGGCGTGACGACGGTGCTCACCACTCATTACTTGGACGAGGCCCAAGAGCTGGCCCAGCGGGCGGGCATCATCGTGCACGGCAGGATGCTCCATGTGGGCACTCTGGACGAACTGGCGAGAATGACCGGCCGCCGGTACCGAGTCTCCTACGCGCTTGATCCTCTTGTCGAGGTGCCCTCGGACCTGGCGGAAGGACTCGGGTCCGAGCCTCACCGTTGTGAGTACACGACCGATGAGCCAACGGCATTGTTGAGGCTGTTACTGGACGCTGCCAAGCGGCAGGGCATTGCAGAGATCCCTGGCCTGCAGGTCAGCCAGCCCAGTCTTGAACAGATCTACCTGAACATGGTCGAACAGACGAAGGATCACCGATGAACGAGGCGATGCAGATCATGACGGTCCATGAGGACACTGCCGCACGGGCCGGGCTTCCCGGAACATTGCCGGGCGCCTTGGCGCGTTCCCGGGTCGAGCTGCGGTCATTCTTCCGGAACTGGCAGTCCTTGGTGTTCACCATGGCTCTCCCCGTGCTGATGCTGCTCGTGTTCGGAGCGGTGTTCACCGGCAAATTGCCGGGCACCGACACCGACTACAGACTGCTGTTCGTGTCGGGTATCATCGCAGCCGGCGTGATGAGCACCAGCTTCCAGTCCTTGGCGATCAGCGTCAGTCTCGACCGTGAGAATGGCCTCATCCGAAGACTGGCCGCCTCGCCGATGCCGAAAGCCGCGTATTTCATCGGAATCACGGTGAAGACGATCGTCACCACCTTGATCGAGACGGCCATCCTCGTGGTGCTGGGCATGGTGCTCTACGGATTGCCGATGCCATCCGATGCCGGACGCTGGTTGACTTTTGCATGGGTGGTTATGCTCGGGGTCACCTCCTGCTCCTTGGCAGGTATTGCGTACACGGCGCTGATTCCCAACGCCAGGTCCGCAGCGGCCATCGCCACGCCCCCGTTCATGATTCTCCAGTTCATCTCCGGGGTGTTCTTCCCTCTCATGATGATCCCGACCGTCCTGCGGTGCACGGCCAGTGCCTTCCCCCTGCTGTGGATGGCCAAGGGCTTGCGTTTCGTGTTCCTGCCCGACTCACTGGCGTCGGCTGAACCGGGTGGGAACTGGAATCTGGGCTTGGTGTGCGGAGCCTTGGCGGCATGGACCGTGGGCGGCGTCATCCTCGTTGTTCTCACCTTCCGGTGGCGGGGCCAGCGTGTGAAGTGAGGCCTCGTGGAGGCCGTTTCTCAGGAGCCACTCGAACAGGCCCGGTGGGGGAATTCCTCGCCCCACCGGGCCTGTTCGAGTGGCTTGGGAGCGACCGGGTCCCCGGCCCGCCGGTCAGCGCCTCCGGCTCCGCTCCTCCTCGGACCCGCTGTCGGCCTGATCCGGTCGTCGAGCGGGCGCAGGCTCCTGGCGGCTCGCCCCGACGATCTTGATCAGTTCGGTTCGACTGGAGATCCCGAGACGGCGATGGATGTTTCGCAGGTGAGTGTCCACCGTGCGCTTGCTCAGGTACAGCGCTTCGGCGGCCTGCGCATTGGTGCATCCAGCGATGACGCGCTCGACGACTCGCCACTCACTCGTGCTGAGCGCCAATGATCCGTCGCCGTCATCCGTGCCGGTGCCGTCGTCCTCGTGGGGGATGATGGCATCCGAGGACGAGTTCACGGTGCGCCACGATTCCAGCGCAGCATGGATGTCGTTCTGCAGGCACTCGGCCATCGCATCCTCATGACAGGCGACGAATATGACTCGGAGCCGCTGCCTCCAGTTCAGGAGCAACGGATTCGTGAGCTCGGCCGATGCAAGAGCACGACCGACGGCGAAGTATTTGTCGATGGCTGATTGGACGCTGCTCCCCCATTGATCGAGGTTCGCGGCGCAGTGGGTGGCGAACACGTGGAGAATGACATGGATCCCGTCGTCCGGCGCGGGGTGCCGGTCCGCGCCGGCGGAGTCCTTCTCGAGATACTGAATCGCGAGCCCGCAGAACTGCGTGACGGCTGAGGCGTGCAGGGCCGCGGTTGCTTCGGCGGCGCGTGACAGCAGCTCGCCGGCCAGCGCCGTGTCCTGCCGGTGGAAGGCGATGAGGGAATGGACGATGAGCGTCCATGCGTAATCGGCGCCGTGAGGGCTGACCAGGGCTCTGGCCCGCCAGCACCACACTGCGGCATCATCAGCGCGATCACTGAGGCACGTGGTCGGCCCGGCCGGGCAGCAGGCGATGAGGGGCAGTCCGCCTGAGGACAGTCCTTGTCGTGCGACGAGTCCCCGAAGATAGCGGCTCGTAGAACGTCGGGTGAAGGCGCGCAGACTCGCCACCCCTGCGCGGATGACGGGAGCAGTTGGGCCGTCGTCGTGGGACATGGCGACGATGCGCCGCAGCACGCGCAGGCGCTGCATGGGCTCGGTGCACGTCGTCGTCGGTGATGTCATGATCCACGAGAGCGCCGCCGTGACGGCACGGGGATCGTCCCGGCCGAGTCGGTCCAGAACTTTTTCGGCCAGGCGCGCGACCAGGACGGGATGCTCCAGCGCGACCGGCGGGGACAGCGCGGTGCACGCGGCGTCGGGTGCGGCTCCGCTGGCGTCGAGCTCCCTCAGCGCCGCCCCGAGAGCTCCCAGATCGGTGTCGGCGCAGACCACGGCCAGTCGGGCGGCCGCTTCGCCCGCTGACGAGTCGCCGGCGAGCTCTGGCAGGGCTTGCACGATGCATCTTCTGCCCTCCGTGCCGGCCGCGTCAGCCGCACGCCGAACCAGGTCCGCCACCTCGTGGGTCACGCGAGGATTTTCGCCCGAGGCGAGCAGCTCGAGCGGCCCGAGATGGTCCGCATCGCCGGGCGGGCTGTTGCTGAGCAGCGCGAGGAGGGCACGCTGGGCGACGGCGAAGGTCGAGGCGTCGAGATGCACGCGCAGCTGCTGCCACAGGGCGACGGTCACTTCCGCAGGCACGGGCTCCGACGAGAGGACCTGCGCCATGGAACGGATGGAGCGTGAGCCCGCGGCCCCCAGGTACTGACAGCCTTTCGGGGTGGTCGCCGGGTATGCACGCAGCGCACGGCACAGCAGGAACACCGCCTGATCCCGGGGCCGGGCGAACTGGGTCCTCACGACATACGCGACGGCTTCTGCCAGCGCCTCGATGATCGCTGACGCAGGGAATGGATCGTCCTCCCCGGTGCGGCGCAGCGCGGTCAGGAACAGCTGCGCCAAGGCGGGGTGACAACCGCACACCGTCTTGATCACTGTCCGGTGCGCGTCCAGCGCGTGGCCGGCCTGCTCCTGCAGGATGCGCCACGGGCTGTCAGGAGGCGTTCCGCGCCGAGTCAGCAGTTTTGGTTCCAAGTGACTGAGACGCGTCACGAGATCGAACTCATCCATGGTATCGGCCACGGTGACCACCACCTGCATGCCGTGGCGCACCAGGTTCTCGATGTCCGATGCCAACCCGGGTTCTGCGCGGAACATTCCGTGGTCATCGATGCAGACCTCGGTGACACCCAGTTCCGTGATGCGGGCGGGCCATGAGTCAGCCGGTGCAGCCGTCCTCTCGCTCTGGTCGTCACTGCGGTGGACGAGGGTCGCACTGCACTCCTCGGGGAGTCCCACCACGTAGGCGCGCCGTCCTGGTTCGGAGGTACCCGTCAAAGCCGTCTCGGGCCAGTCCGGAATCTTCTGTGCGGTGATGGCGGAGGTGATGCTCAGGGAGCCGTTCCGCCGAGCCGAGTCCAAGGGGTTGCTGCCCGCGGTAGCGGCTTGCCCAGACAATACGATCACTCCTCGGGGATGCTTTTCCTTGTCACCTGAGCATAGATCCTGAACCCGGGGGCCCTGGGGGAAGTCCGGCAGGCGTCTTCGGATTGGGGGTGGACCCGGGGTCTGGGGGCTCGGTCCGCCGCTCCCTCGTCCGGAGCCCGGACGTCTCCCTCCCCTCGTCCGTCCGCGGCTCGTCGTCGGCCCCGCGCAGCGCCCCGTCCCGAGCCGGTCCGGGCCCCTCCGGCGGGTACGGGGTTCGCGCGGACGACGCCCTCCGCCCCGCCGTCCAGGAGCCTCCCGACGCGGGCCCGGACGGCGGGGGAGCGGCCCGGTCCACCCGAGGTGCTCGTCCGACGCGGCTCCGACAACGGCGTCGGCCATCCGTCGATGCGGCGTGAGCCGCTCATCGCGCCCTCCGGGGCCTCCGGGGGCCGGACCGGAGGGCGGCCTCGGGCATGGTCCGCGCAGGGTTCGAACGGATAGGATTGGCACCGCGAGAGCGAGAGCCCGCGGCGAGAACCCGCTGTGCGCGGGCTCGCCCAACACTGAAAGGTCAACACCCGTGGCAGTTATCGAATTCCTTGAGGCTCGCGAGATCCTCGATTCGCGCGGCAATCCGACCGTCGAGGTCGAGGTCGTCCTCGACGACGGCTCCTCGGCCCGCGCGGCGGTCCCGTCGGGTGCGTCCACCGGCGCCTTCGAGGCCGTTGAGCTCCGCGACGGCGACAAGGCCCGCTACGGCGGCAAGGGCGTCCAGAAGGCCGTGAGCAATGCCGTCGACACCATCGGCGAGGAGGTCCTCGGCATGGAGGCCAGCGACCAGCGCGAGCTGGACGCCGCCATGATCGAGCTCGACGGCACCGACAACAAGGGCAAGCTCGGCGCCAACGCCATCCTCGGCGTCTCCCTGGCCGCCGCCAGGGCCTCGGCCGACTCCGCGGAGCTGCCGCTGTACAAGTACCTCGGCGGCCCCACCGCCAATGTGCTGCCCGTCCCGATGATGAACATCCTCAACGGCGGCGCCCACGCCGACTCCAACGTCGACATCCAGGAGTTCATGATCGCCCCGATCGGCGCCTCCAGTTTCGCCGAGGCCTTCCGCATCGGGGCCGAGGTCTACCACGCGCTGAAGTCCGTCCTCAAGGACAAGGGCCTGAGCACCGGCCTCGGCGACGAGGGCGGCTTCGCCCCGAACCTCGAGTCCAATGCGGCCGCCCTCGACCTCATCGAGGAGGCCATCAAGAAGGCCGGCTGCAGGCCCGGCAAGGACGTCGCCCTGGCCCTCGACTGCGCCGCCAGCGAGTTCCACGACAACGGCACGTACACCTTCGAGGGCAGGAGGCGCAGCAGCGCCGAGATGATCGAGTACTTCGAGGAGCTCGTCGAGAAGTACCCGCTGGTCTCCATCGAGGACCCGCTGGACGAGGAGGACTGGGAGGGCTGGGCCACGCTCACCGAGCGCATCGGCGGCAGGGTCCAGCTCGTCGGCGACGACCTGTTCGTCACCAACGTCAAGCGTCTCGGCAAGGGCATCGACACCGGTTCCGCGAACGCCCTGCTCGTCAAGGTCAACCAGATCGGTTCGCTCACCGAGACCATCGACGCGGTCAACCTGGCCCACCGCAACGGCTTCCACACCATGATGAGCCACCGCTCCGGCGAGACCGAGGACACGACGATCGCCGACCTCGCCGTGGCCCTGGCCTGTGGCCAGATCAAGTCCGGCGCCCCGGCCCGCGGCGAGCGCATCGCCAAGTACAACCAGCTCATCCGCATCGAGGAGGACCTCGACGAGACGGCCGTGTACGCCGGCGCCGGCGCCTTCCCGCGGTTCAACCCCGACCAGTGGTGAACGGCTGCTGAGCTCGTCCGACGATCGCACGGAGGGCGGCGCCCCGTCGGGGCGCCGCCCTCCGTCGTGTCCGGGGGCCTGCTCGGGTGCGGTCCGGGTGTGTGTCCTGTGCTCCGTGATGCGGCCTGTGCTCCGTGATGCGGCTGGTGGGGTTTGCTCGTGGATCGTGCGCGGGTGGTTTGGTGTGGGCGTTCGGGACGGGCGCCGCGCTCCGGCGTGCTCTTCGGGGCCCTGCGGGCGCGCCGTCGTGCGCGCCGGGTCGGGGATGCCGGGGCACTAGGATGTCGACATGGCTTCCCCACGATCCGGCAAGCCCTCCAGTGGGCGTCCCACGGCGGGCGACACCCCGGCGCGTCGCACCGCCCGGCGCACCTCCCGGCGCGCCTCGCGCGACCGGGACCGCGTCCAGGTGCAGGCCGGGCCCCAGGCCACTTCGGGCGAGGACGGCGTCGTCGAGCCCGAGGACAGTCACGGCGGCATCCACCTCACGAGGAGGCTCGTCGCAGTCCTGCTCGCGGGGGCGATGGTCGTCGTCCCGATCGTCTCGAACTTGACGGTCTACCTGAACCAGCGCCGGCAGATGGCGCAGGCCCGCGCCCAGATCGCCGCGAGCGACGAGCACATCGACGAGCTGCTCGACGAGCAGGAGCGCTGGTCCGACCCGGACCATGTGCGCGCCCAGGCCCGCGCCCGGCTCGGCTGGGTGCTGCCCGGCGAGGTCGGCTTCCAGGTCGTCGACGAGAACGGCAGCCCCTACGGCGGCGGCTCGAGCATCGACCGCACGGGCGCCTCGACCACCGAGGACCAGCCCTGGTGGGAGCGCCTCTGGAACTCCGTCGACGAGGCCGACACGCCGACCGGCGCGCCCTCGACGGCCGACGACGGGCAGATCGTCACCGGGGACGGGGCCGGCGCCGCGCCCACCCCCGGCGGCTGACCCGGTCTCCCGGCGCGGGGTGCTGCAGCTGCGGCGCGGGGCGAGCGCCTCCGTCACCGTCCAGGTTTCCCGGGCGCGGGGCGGTGGTTCGGAGGCTCTGGCAATCGGCACGGCGGCTGCTCCCGGCCTCCCGGGCGCGGGGCGCTGCCGCGTGGACCGGCGGTCGCAGCGAAGGCCGGGTCTGGCCTCCCGGCGCGGGGCGGTGTCTGCTTCACGACGCGAAGCGTCCGCCGAGCCGGCCCCGGCGCGGGGCGCTGCCGGGGCGGGGGTTACCCGCCCCGTGGAAGAATTGTGTCGTGCGTCAGTCCGAACCTCTCAGCGATGAGGATCTGAGGATCATCGCCGATCAACTCGGCCGGGCCCCCAGGGGGCTCGTGGCGGTGGCTTGGCGCAGCCCGTGCGGATGCCCGGGCGTCATCGCGACCGAACCGCGGCTCCCCGGCGGTTCGCCCTTCCCGACCTTCTACTACCTCACCGATCCGCGCGCCGTCGTCGGCTGTTCGCGCCTGGAGGCCGACGGCGTCATGGCCTCGATGACGGCCCGCCTCGGGCAGGACGAGGAGCTCGCCGCCGCCCACCGGCGCGCGCACGAGTCCTACCTGGCCGACCGTCGGGCCCACGGCGAGGTCCCCGAGCTCGAGGGCATCAGCGCCGGCGGCATGCCTCGGCGCGTCAAGTGCCTGCACGCCCTCCTCGCCCACGCCCTCGCGGCGGGCCCGGGCGTCAACCCCCTCGGCGACGAGACCCTGGAGCTGCTCGGCCCGTTCTGGGACGAGCCCTGCCCCCGACACGGCGCGCCCGCCGGGGAGGCGGCGTCATGAGGGTCGCGGCCATCGACTGCGGGACCAACACCCTGCGCCTGTTCGTCGGGACGCTCGACGCCGACGGCTTCCTGCGCGAGCTCGACCGCAGGCTGACCTTCGTCGGCCTGGGCGAGGGCGTGGACGCCACCGGGCGCTTCGCCCCCGACGCCCTGCGACGGGCCTTCCGGGCCTGCGAGCAGTACGCCGAGATCATCGCCGACCTGGACTGCTCCCGGACCCGCTTCGTCGCGACCTCGGCCACCCGCGACGCCGTCAACCGCGAGGAGTTCTTCGCCGGCGTCCGCGCGCGCATGGGCATCGAGCCCGAGGTGATCAGCGGCGTCGAGGAGTCCGAGCTGAGCTTCGCCGGGGCCGTCAACGGCATCCGCTGCCCGAGGAACCCCGTGCTCGTCATGGACAGCGGCGGCGGCTCCACCGAGCTGGTGCGCGGCACGGCCGCCTGCTGCCAGGACAGCGTCACGGCCGTCGAGCGGGGCGTCAGCATCGACGTCGGCTCGCGCCGCCTGCGCGAGCGCATCCTGCACGGCGACCCCCCGACGGCCGGCGAGGTCGGCGAGGCCCGCGAGCTCGTGCGCCACCAGCTGGACGGCGCCGGGCTCGATCTCGGCGGCATCGGCTCGTTCATCGGCGTCGCCGGCACCGTCACCTCGATGACGGCCCTCGCGCTGCGGCTGCGCCGCTACGACCGGGCCCGCGTCCACGGCGCCGCCATGGGCGCCGCCGCCGTCCACCGTGTCGCGGAGCGCCTGCTGACGAGCACGGTCGCCGACATCACCTGCTGGGGCCCGGTGCAGCCGCAGCGGGCCGAGGTGCTGTGCGCCGGCGCCCTCATCGTCGACGAGGTCGTCCGGCGGGTCGGGACCGCCGAACTCATCGCCTCGGAGGCCGACATCCTCGACGGCGTGGCCCTCGGGCTGCTCTCGGACGGGGACGGCCGGGGGCCGGCCGTCCGCTGAACCGGCCCGCCGACGAGGGCCCCGAAGGAGCCACCGGTCGGTAGTCTGGGCGCGGGCCCCCGTAGCCCAATGGCAGAGGCAGGCGGCTTAAACCCGCCCCAGTACGAGTTCGACTCTCGTCGGGGGCACGGCCGGGCCGGGCCCTCCGGCGCCGGCCCGGGGACGGGGTCCCGGTCCGGGGCTACGGTGTCCTCATGACCGACCCGCACCCGCTCACCGGCGTCCGCTTCGAGTCCCCGGTCCCGCCGGGGACGGGATGGCCGGGGGACCCCGCCCGGCCGGGCACCCCCGTCGCCCGCGACGCCGCCGGGGCGGCCCGCCTCGCCGCGGGCGCCGCGACCCTCGAGGAGCTGGACGCCGCCGTCTCCGTGTGCCGCGCCTGCCCGCGGCTCGTCGCCTGGCGCGAATCGGCGGCCACCGTCGGACGGCGCGCCTCCTTCGCCCACGAGCCCTACTGGGGCAGGCCCGTGCCGAGCTTCGGGGACGCGCGCCCGCGCATCCTCATCGTCGGCCTCGCGCCGGCCGCGAACGGGGCCAACCGCACCGGCCGCATGTTCACCGGCGACCGATCCGGCGACTGGCTCTGGGCCGCCCTCCACCGCGCCGGGCTCGCGCGCAGGGCCTCCTCGCAGTCCGCCGGCGACGGGCAGGAGCTCGTGGGGGCCAGGATGGGCGCCGCCGTGCGGTGCGCTCCGCCCGCGAACCGGCCCGCGCCCGCCGAGCGGGACGCCTGCGCGCCCTGGCTCGCCCGCGAGATCGAGCTCCTGCCGTCCGTCCGTGTCGTCCTCGCCCTCGGTCAGGTCGCCTGGGGCGCGGTGCTGCGCGTGGTCCGCGGCATCGGCTGGGACGCGCCCCGCCCCGCGCCGCGCTTCGGGCACGGCGCCGCCGCCCGGCTGTCCGCCCCGGACGGGCGGGCCGTCACGCTGCTGGGCTCCTACCACCCCAGCCAGCAGAACACCTTCACCGGCCGGCTCACCGCCCCGATGCTGGACGAGGTGCTGGCCGAGGCCCGCCGTCTGTGACGGCGCCCGCGCGCCGGCGTCGCGCCGTCAGGGCGCGGACGAGCCCGCAGGCGGCCAGCACCGCCGCGGCGCCGAGCAGGATCCGGGCCAGGAGGGCGAAGCCGCTGGCGCAGGCGCTGACCTGGGCATGCGCGACGAGGTCCTCCCGCAGCCGTGCGATGATCGCCCGGCCCGCCTCGCTGTCCGGCGTCGCCCGGGCGCCGGCGAGCGCCTCGGTCACCCGCTGCTGCAGTTCGCCCGCGTGCTCGGACGCGTAGTCGCCGGCGGCGTGCGCGATGTGCGCCGCCAGGAGCGCCACTCCGAAGGACGAGCCGATCTGCTGGCTCGCGCTGAGCACCGCCGAGGCCAGCCCGGAGCGCTCGGCCGGCACGCCGTCCGTCCCCCTGTTGAAGGCGACCGGGGTGGTGATGCCCACACCGACGCCGATGACGAGCAGCCCGGGCAGCGCGATCCGCGTGTAGTCGGCGTCGAACGAGACGCCGGAGAGAACGAGCAGGGCGAGGCCCTCCACGAGCAGACCCGTCGGCAGAAGGACCCGGGCGCCCAGCCTCGGCACGAGGAGGCGGCCGACGACCAGGGCGGTGACGATGACGGTGCCGACCATGGGCAGGAAGGCGACACCCGTGCGCAGCGGCGAGTAGCCGAAGTGGCGCTGCAGATAGGCGGTGAGCTGGACCAGCCCGCCCATCTGGGCGGCGCCGGCGAAGAACTGGGCGGCGTACGAGGCGGCGCGCGCCGGGCTCGCGAGGATCCACAGCGGCAGCACCGGCCGCTCGGCGCGGTGCTCGCACAGGACGAGCAGGGCCAGCAGGACGACGCCGGCGCCCAGCCAGGCGATCGTCTCGCGCGCCGTCCACGAGTGCTGCTGGGCGCGGTCGAGTCCGAAGACGATGCTGAAGATGCCGGCGCAGCCCAGCAGCAGCCCGAGCAGGTCGTCGTCGACGCGGTCCTGCCCGGGCTCGCGGGCGGCGGCGGGCACCTGCCGGACGCCGATGAGCAGGGCCGCGGCGGCGATCGCCAGGTTCACGTAGAGCGACCAGCGCCAGCTCAGGGCGTCGGTGAGGGCCCCGCCGATGAGCAGGCCGGCCGCCGCGCCCAGCCCGCCGGTCGCGCCGAGCACCGAGAAGGCCCTGGCGCGCGCCCGGTGGTCGGGGAAGGTGCTGCTCACCAGGGCGAGCACCGTCGGGGCGAGGAGTGCGGCGAAGGCCCCCTGGACGGCCCGGGCCGTCACGAGCACCGCGAAGGACGGCGCCAGGCCGCCGGCGAGGCTCGCCAGGGCGAAGCCGCTCAGCGCGATCGCGTAGCAGGCCCGCAGCCCGAGCGCCTGGACGACCCGCCCGCCGAACAGGACGAGACCGCCGAAGGCCAGCGTGTAGGCCGTCACCGCCCACGGCTGCTGAGCGGGTGTCATCGCCAGGTCCGCCTGCATGTCGGGCAGAGCGATGGCGATGATCGTCATGTCGAGCACGACCATCAGCTGCGCGATGACGGCGCTCACGAGGACGCGCCGTCGCGGCGTCGGAGGCGCCGTCCGGGTCGCGTCGGTGTCGAGGATCAGTGTCACGAGAACTCCTATATCAAAACGAGCGTTTTCGCAACAATAGGCCGCCGCGAGTCAAATGACAATGATCGTTTTTGTTTGCTCGGGGATCGCCCCGGGTCACGTGGCGCCCGATGGCGTGCCCGCGGCCGCCGTTATGATCAGGCCATGCCACGGGTGAGCGAGGAGTACCGGCACGGTCAGGCGCAGCGCATCCTGCGGGCCGCGCGCGCCTGCTTCGCCGACGACGGCTTCCACGCCGTGACGATGGACCAGATCATCGCCGCCGCCGGCGTCTCGTCGAGCACCGTCTACCGCTACTACCCCGAGGGCAAGACCCAGCTCATCCATGCGGTCTCGGCCGAGCGCCTCGGCCCGCTCATCGGCTACCTCGAGGAGGTGGCCGGCAGGAACGACCCGGCCCCGCCGGACGAGGTCCTGCGGGAGGCCATGTCGCTGCTCCTGCCTCCGGGCGCCGACGAGGCGATGATCGTCCAGGACGTCCGCCTGGCGGTGAACGCCTGGGCCGAGGCCGCTCGCGACGAGGTCGTGCGGACGATGCTCGGGGGGAATCTCGCCCGGATCCGCGCGCTCGTCACGGCGATCGTGCGCTCCTGGATGCGCTGCGGGCGGCTCTCGACCTCGCTCGGCGTCGAGCAGGCCGCCGAGCTGCTCATGGATGCCGGCTTCGGTCTCGTGGCCGGGCTGGCGATCGAGGGGGGCGGGTCGGCCGCGGTGGTCCGACGGCGCCTGCATCGGCTGTCCGCGGCCGTCGACGAGATCCTCGCCGCGCCGGGCCCCGCCGACGGGTGAGGAGGAGCCGGTGCGCCGTCACGGGGCCGCTCCGGGGGCGAGCGCCCCTTCCCCTCCGGGCGCGGACCGCTACGCTGGAGGAAAGGCCCCAAGGGCGAGTCGACCGATTGGAGCGTCGTGCGCAGCACCAACCCCGTCCTCAGCAGGAGTGACGCGTTCACCCCCGGCCACCGTCAGACCGGTTTCCAGAACCCCGGCCCCCAGCAGTACGCCCAGCCGGGCCACGGCTACGGCCCCCAGCAGTACGGTCAGCCCGTGTACGGCGCCCAGGCCTGGGGGCAGCCCTCCGGCTACGCGCCCCAGGGACAGGCCCCGGCCGTCATGACGATCAACGACGTGCTGGCCAAGACCGGCACGCTGTTCGTCGTCCTGCTCGCCGCGGCGGCCGTCTCCTGGCTCTTCCTGCCCACCGCGCTGCTCTACCCGGTGGCCATCGTCTCCTCGCTCGTCGCCGTCGTGACGTCGGTCGTCGTGACCGTGCGCCACTCCACCTCGGTGCCGGCCATCATGGTCTACACCGTCGCCGAGGGCCTCATGCTCGGCGCGTGGAGCAGGGTCTTCGAGTACCTCTACCCGGGCATCGTCTCGCAGGCGGTGCTCGGCACCCTCGCGGCGACGGCCGTGGTCCTCGCCGCCTACCGCTACCTCGGGGTGCGCGTCACCGGGCGGCTGCGCCGGATCGTCGTCCTGTCGGTCATCGCCTATGCCGTCGTGGCCCTCGTCAACTTCGTCGTCGTCCTCCTCGGCGGGAGCCTCGGCCTCACGGAGATCGGTTCCGGCGCAGGCATGCTGAGCTGGCTCTTCGCCGGCATCGGCGTCACCCTGGCCGTCATGTGCCTGCTCATGGACCTCGAGGAGTGCGAGCGCGGCGTCCGCATGGGCGCCCCCGCCAAGGAGTCCTGGCGCGCCGGCTTCGGCCTCATGGTGACGCTCGTGTGGCTGTACACGAACATCCTGCGCATCCTCAGCTTCCTCCGGAACTGACCGGGGACGGGACGCAGCGGAGGGCCCCGCCGATGGCGGGGCCCTCCGCTGCGTCCCCGGGCCCGTCCGCCTGAGGCGCTCGACCGTGTTCCCTCGGGCGGGGTCCCCGTGCGCCCGGGGACGGACGCCCTGTGCCGGAACGCCTCAGGGACGGCCGCAGAGGGCGTCGCGCCGCCGGCGCAGCGCGGCGATGTCCGCCGGGTCGTCCAGGACGGTGAAGCGCAGGTGCTTCGTCTCGGACGACTGGGCCGGCAGGCGGTGCAGGTCGCCGCGCGCCTCGTGGTACCCGCGGCCGTGGACCGAGGAGTTCGACGGCTCGAGACCGACGACGTAGTCGCCGGAGGCCATCGACTTCCACTGCGTGAAGCAGGGGAACTCCCGGGTCGAGAACTCGACGACGAGCGCGAGCCCGAGCCCGTCGTTGACGACCCCGGCGAAGGTCGAGCCGTCGTCGGCGGCGAGGGTGTGCAGGTAGACCGACTCGGGCACCTCGGGGCGCGGCTCCTCGACGCCCGACCAGGGGGTCGGATCGGCCGCCGCGTCCTCGTTGCGGGGCTCCGCGCCGAGGCTCGGGATGACGACCTCGGCCCCGGGCGCGAGGAGCGGCCAGCCGATGTTGCAGTGGTACATGAGCATCATGGGCTCGTCGCGGAAGCCCTCGTTGACGACCTCGTCGACGAGCTCCAGGGCCGGCTCGCCGAGGCGAGTGCTCAGACGGCGACGCAGCAGGAGGTTCTCGCCGAAGAGCTCGGCCTCGCGGACCTCCCCGTGGACCGACAGGACGTAGTCGTCGCCCTCCCAGGCGGCGTCGTGGCCGACGTGCTCGGCCGGGCTCGTGCGGAGCCGCCCGTGCATGGGGTACTCGCGCCCCTGGGGGTCGCGCCAGGGGGCGCCAATGTTCTCGAAGCCGCAGGTGAAGAACAGCCCGCCCATGATGGACCGCTGCGCCTCCAGACCGTGGGTGTCGAAGGGGTTGCGGCCGTTGAGGCCGGGCTTGGAGGTGAAGGTGAGGTTCTGCCCGCGGTACTCGAGCCGGGCGACGTCGAGCGCCTTGTCCGCCATGGCGGTGAAGCACAGGGGCCCGTTCTTCACCTCGATCGTGCGCATGCCGGCCGCCCGGCCGTCCTCCTGCCGCATGGAGCGCACGAAGGCGAGCTGCTGCATCGAGCCGACCCGGGCGAGCGTCTCGGTACGGTTCATCGGTGGTCCTCCTGGGATCCTGCGCCGTGTCGGCGGGGTGCCGCGGGGAGCCCGGCGCCGGCTCCCGCGTCGCACCGGGGGCCGCTCCTGGGTGCGGGCCCGGGTACGGACAGCCCATCACAGATCACGACGCGCAGGAAGGGGCCGGGCCCGTCGCGCACCGCCCGACGGGCTGGTTGGCGGGCTCCGGCGCGCCGTTCAGCGGGCTCCGCCCGGGTGCCCGCCGCCGATGCTGCCGAGATGCTTGTCGAGCGCCGATCGCGCGCCCGAGGTCCACGGCAGCGCGCGCCAGTGGCGCACCGACACCCAGCGCGCCGACTCGGTGGTGCCCCCGACATCGAGCACCCGCGGGGGCCTCGGCTCGGCGCAGACGGCCGTGTAGATGATGCGCAGCGCCTGGAAGTCCTCGAGCACGCCGGCGGGGGAGGTGCCGATCCAGTGGTTCGACTGGAGGTCGACGACGCGCAGGATCCGGATGCGCTGGTCGGCCTCCTCCAGCACCTCGCGGATGACCGCCTCACTGGGCGTCTCGCCGGGCTCGACGCCGCCGCCGGGCAGCTGCCAGCGCCCGGGCACGGCGGTGCGCCGGCTGCAGGTCGTGCCGAGCACGCCGAGGGGGGAGCGGACGATCGCATAGGCGGCCACGCGCTGGCGCGGCACCGGCTCGACGCCGTTCTCGCGCGGCAGGGCGTGGACGCGGTGGGCGTGGCGCCGGGGCATCCGGCTGCCCGCGCCCCGCTGGGCGACCCGGGCCGTCATGACGATCCCGTCGTCGCACCCGGAGGCCGACATCCAGTCGCTCACCGTCCAGCCCCTGCGCCAGAGCAGCTGGCGAGGGTCCTGGCCATGGCCGACGGTGACGTCGACGACGGGTCCCTCCGACAGACGATGAACCCCGACGATGCGCACCGCCCAATTCTTCCACGCGGCCGGGGCGTCCGGTGGACGGAACCGCCGTCGAGCGGGTGCGCGGTGAGGGGCCGCCCGCGCCGCGAGGCGCGGAGCGCGGCCGTCGTCCCCCAGCGCCGACCCCCGGCCCCCGGGCCCGGGACGCCCCGAGCCGCCGACAGGCGCAGCCCGGTCGTCATGTCCGGCCCCCGGGCGCGGGACGACGGACGCCGACCTGTCTCATCGACGAGGGGAAGTCGAGCCGGTCTCCTCGGTGCGGGACGACGCCGTGCGGCGGCGGGGACCAGCTCTGCGAACGAGGCCGGCTCCCCGGGCGCGGGACGACGCCCCGTGCGGCTACTTCTCCTGCACCGCGCCGCTCATGTCGGTCACGATCTCGGTGCCGCCGGCCTGGAAGCGCATGAGCGGCTCGGTCCTGCCCGACTCGACGTTGATCGTGACGGTCACGTCGGGGGCGGGGCTGCGACCCCCCTGGCCGGCCGTCTGCGCGATGAGCCGGGCGATCGTCTCGGGGCTGATGAGAGAGGAGTCGAACGACGGGTTCTTGTCGCTGTTCTTGATCGTCGAGACGATCGTCGGCAGCCCCACGCGCCGGGTGCGCTCCTCGACGGTCGCCTCGTCGGTGCGCACCCGCACGCTCAGGGCGTCCGCCTTGATCGTCACCGAGAGCACCTGCGGCGAGTTCTGGACGGTGTCGGCCAGCGCCTCGGCGATGTCGGCTGCGCGCGTCAGGTCGAGCTCGTTGATGACCGAGCCGTCGTCGCGGAAGAAGACGGTGCTCGACTCGGGCGTCGTGGTGACCGTCATGAGCACATTGCCGTGGTCGTACTCGTTGATCTGGAGGTCCTGGTCCTGGTTGGAGCCGGAGACCTCGGCGGCGGTCTCGAAGAGGGCCGCCACGTCGTCGAAGGCGAAGTCGTCGGGGTCGAACCGGGCCTGGTCGATGTACTTGATCGTCGAGTCGAGATGGGAGATCGCGCCGTTGGCGTAGCCGATCGTCTCGGCCTTGTCGTCCTCGGTGAGGTAGGTGAGGTTCGCCGCCGCCGCGGTGACCTCGATGCGCAGCACCGGGCGGTCGCCGCTCGCGTGGCGCAGGAAGCCGATGACCTGGCGGGCCCTGCCCGGCCGGGTCAGGTCGTACGCCGGGTCGGGCGCGGAGCCCGGGCTGGCCTGCGAGGCCGTGCTCGTGGGCGCGGGGGAGCCGCTGGGGCCGGTCCTGCCCGCCCCACGGGCGCAGCCGGCCAGGGCGAGGGCCCCGGCGACGAGGGCGCACAGGACCGCGCGGGCTCGGGCGGTACGGCTGGACATGGCCCCCACGCTACTTCCCGAGGCCCGGTCGTCCTGCCCGGCGCGCGGCGGACGCGCCGGACGGCGCCGGGGCGCCGGGGTGCCACACTGGGGCCGTGATCGATCTCAGCGCCCGCGCCGACGAGGTCGCCCCGCAGCTGCTCGGGGCGGTCGTCCGGCGGGGATCCGTCGCCGTGCGCCTCACCGAGGTCGAGGCCTACCTGGGCCTCGACGACCCCGCCTCGCACGCCCACCGCGGCGAGCGCGGGCGGGCGGCCGTCATGTTCGGGGCGCCCGGCAGCATCTACGTCTACGTCAGCTACGGCATCCACCGCGCCGGCAACATCGTCTGCTCGCCGGCGGGGCGGGCCTCGGCGGTGCTCCTGCGCGCCGGTGAGGTCGTCGACGGCGCCGCCGACGCCCGGGAGCGCCGGGGGCTGCCCGCCGACCGGCCCGACGCGCTCCTCGCCAGGGGGCCCGGCAACCTCGGCCGGGCGCTCGGCCTCGACCTGTCCGACAACGGCCTGCTGCTCGGCGGGCCGGACGGCCTCTTCGGGCTCACCGCGCCCGGCGGGCCGGCGGGGCGGATCCTCGTCGGGCCGCGCATCGGCATCTCGCGGGCGGTGTCCGCGCCGCTGCGCTTCTGGCTCGCCGACGAGCCCTCCGTCTCGGGCCGCCGGGGCGGGACGCCCTGGGGCGGAGGGACGGGCCCCGTGGGGGGACCCTCCGGCGGAGGGGACGGGCCCGGAGCCGGGGCCCGTGGGGCCTGACGCGAGGGGCCTCCCGGGCACGGCGGGGGAGTCGTGAGGGGTCGTCCGGCCGGCCCGAATCCGGCCCCCTCCGCTTCCGCCCGGATGCGCATCGGAATAGGGTTTGGGTACGTCGGGTCGCAGCGTTGCGGACGAGCCGAGCGCCGATCCGGCCCACATGAAGAGACCATCGGATGAATCGAGGTTCCCATGTCGGAACAGCCAAAGAATGAGGCGCCCGAGTCCTCTCCCGACGGCGTCGTCGTGACGCGCACCATCGCCCAGCCGCTGTCGCGGGTGTGGGGCGTGCTCATGACGAAGGAGGGCTCCGAGGCGCTGCTCGGCCGCGGCGCCATGCTCGGCGAGAAGGGTCAGGCGTGGAAGGCGGCGGACGGCCGCTCGGGCGTCATCAGGAGCTTCCACCCCCGCGAGCAGGTCCGCTTCTGGTGGCGGAAGAACGACGACGCCCCCGCCTCTCTGGTCGACCTGCGGGTGGCGGCCCCCGACGAGGGGCACACCGAGCTCACGGTGACCCACACGAGGCTCGCCGAGGGCGTCGACCCGGCGTACCTCCAGGGCCGCTGGGAGGCGGCCCTCGAACGCATCGAGAGCGACTGCTTCTAGTCGATTCATCGCAGTCCCCGCGGCGCGGTCGGTCCGGTCGAGCACCGGGCGGGCCGCGCCGCCGCTCGTTGCGGGGCCCACCTGCCGCGCCTGCGCGTCGGCGGGCCCCCGTCGCCCCGAGCCGCGTGGGCGGCATGTGCCGGCCGTCACGGCGCCGGCCGGCGTCCCCCTAGACTCACCCGGGTGAGCAGGGCGAGACGATCGGCGGGCAGGCTGGGGCGCAGCCTCGTCGTCGTGCACCCCGAGCCCGGACGCGCCGCCCGGGCCGCCCGCTGGTGCGCCGCCGTCGCCACCGGGCTGGTGGTCTCCTGCCTCATCTTCGGCCCCTCGCTCGGCTCGATGGGCCTCATCGGCGCCCAGGCCGCGCACACCGGCCGCGAGGCGCCCCTGCGCAACCGCGTGAGGATGCTGCTCGTCGTCGGGCCCGCGACCCTCGCGATGGAGTGCGTCGGCGCCCTCGTCGGCCCCCGCACGTGGCTCATCCCCCCGCTGTTCGGCCTGCTCACCCTCGTCATCGTGTGGACTTGGCACGCCCTGCTCACCGGGCCTCCGGGGCCCATCAACACGATCTTCGCGGCGGCCTTCTCGGCGTACATGACGGGCCACGGCTACGCCCTCACGACGCTGCTGAGGGTCACCGGCCTGTCGTGGCTCATCGCCTCGCTGACCTCGGTGGTCATCCTGTCGTTCGATCTCTTGGCGCCGGAGCGCGGGGCGGTCGACGAGGCCGATGAGGCGGTCAGCGCGTACCGCGACCGCCCGGACGGGTGCCTCGCGCGCCGGGCGAACCGGATGCGCTCGGAGGCGGTCTTCGCGGTGAACAACGCCTGGCACGTGCTGCGCACCGGGCGGCGCCGCCTGACGGGGCGCACCGCCGCCCGCCGCGACATCGAGGAGCGGCTCATGGGCATCCACCTGAACCTCGTCGACGTGCTGCGCGGAGAGTCCTTCCCGACCTCGAGCCTTGACATCGGGGAGAACTTCCGGCGGGTGCCGCTGGGGCGGCCGTCGGCCCGCTACCTGCTGAGGACCGCCGCCGACCGCGGCTCGCGCCCCCGGCTCGTCGCCGCCCGGGCCGCCCCGGCGGTCCTCGCGGCCTCGACGATGATGATCGCCTCGCCTGTCGGCCACGCCTACTGGGCGATCCTGTCGAGCCTCATCGTCCTGCACATGGGCGCCTCGCGCGCCGATCTGACGATCCGGGCGGCCCACCGCGTCATCGGGACCGGCGTCGGCGTGCTCTGCTACGTCGGCATCGTCGCCCTCCAGCCCGCGCCATGGGTCCGGGTGGGCATCGTCGTCGTCATGATCTACGGCCTGGAGGTCATCGTCACCCGCAACTACGCGGTGGCCGTCGTGTGCATCACGATCTTCTCGCTCATGATGACGCCCGTCGTCTCGCGCGCCGACATCGCCGTGCTCATGCGCGACCGCGTCGTCGAGACCGTCATCGGTGCCGGCGCCGCCACCGGCATGATCTGGCTCGTCGGGCGCAGCGCTCCGGTGCTGCTCGTGCGCAGCCAGTACCGGCGCACGCTGCGGTGCATCGAGCGGGTGCTGGCCGACCTGTCGGCCGGCAGGCTCGTCACCCGGGCCTCCCGCGAGGACCGCCGCACGATGGTCTTCGAACTCGGCCGGGCCTCGGAGATCCTCTCGTCCCAGCGCCCGGACGACCCCGAGACGCTGTCGCGCTGGCAGGACGTGCAGGAGGAGGTCAACCTCTTCGGCTTCGACGTCATGGCCTCGTGCTGGCGCCGCCTTCCCGGCGGCGACCCGGCCGCGGCGCGGGCGCACGATGCGCTGTCGCGGCTGCTCGACTCGCTGCCGCCGATCTCGTCGCGGACGATCGAGACGTGCGCCTTCACCGCGCAGGTGCGCGCGATCCACCAGCGCTACATGAGCGAGAGCTCCCGCCGGACCAGGGCCGGCGGCTGACCGGCTCCGCTCAGCCGTCCTGCTCGGTCCGCCGCTTCGCGTGCATCGCCTTGATCGAATCGGTGAGGCCGCGCAGGAAGGCGATCTGGCCGAGGTCCTTCGTGATCTCGTTGAGCAGCTCGACGAGCGAGGAGCCCACGCTCCTGCCGCCCTCGAGCACGCGGTCGAGGTTCTCGGCGGCCCCCGACTCGAGCACCCTGGCGCTCGCTGCGGAGACGGCCCGGTAGTAGTCGCTCAGCAGCGCGGCGTCGACGACGCGGTAGTCCTCGTCCTCGACGGTCTCGGCGGACTCGGGCAGGTCGAAGCGCTCGGCCCAGCCGTCGTCCCAGACCTGCGCCGTGTCGCCGATGCGGGCGAACAGCTCGTCCTGGCGGCGGGCCATGGTGAAGGCCAGCCACGAGACGGAGTGGCCCTGCTTCTGGGCGCGGTGGAGCAGGGAGCGGGGGGACATGCCCTCGAGCTTGCCGGGGAGCTCGTCGGCGATGCGCGCGAAGGCGTCCCTGATGAGGTCAACTGAATCCATGACCCCATTATGCTGGCGCGTCGCCGCGCCGGGGCGGACGACCGGCCCGCCGGGGCCCGGGCCGCTCAGGGCTGCCGCCAGCCGGGGGCGGGGACGTTGGAGCGGACCGAGGGCAGGCCGTGCAGATAGGCGATCTGGCCGAGGTGCTGGGTGATGTCGTTGATGACCGAGACGATGCGCACCCCGGCGGTGACCGGGGGATCCCAGGTGGCGTCGACGATGCGGTCGAGGCTCTTGCCGCGCTCGGCCTCGAGGACGTCGAGGGTCTGCTCGTGCACGGCCGCGTAGTAGCCGAGCAGGAGCCCGGGGTCCGCGACGGTGAACCGGTCGACCTCCTCCTGGCTCTGGCCGTAGCCCCCGTCGTGGGGTCCGTAGGGCAGGTCGAAGCGCTCGCGCCACCCGGTGTCCCAGACCTCGGTGCGGTCGTCGAGGGCGGCCATCTGGGCGTCCTCGCAGCGCCCGATGTGCCAGACGAGCCAGGCGATCGGGTTGCCGGTGGTGTGGGCGCGGCGCAGCAGGGAGTCGGCGGGGAGCCCGTCGAGTTGGCGGGGCAGTTCCTCGGCGACCCTGGTGAAGGCGTCCTTGAACAGGTCGATTGAGTCCATGGGGTCAATTGTCCCTTGTCGGGCCCCGTCGCGTCAGACCCGTCGGCGGCCCGCAGTGGGATCGGGCCGGTCCGCCCCCGCCCCGGCCGCGCGGTCCCGCGCCTCCCCGTCCGATGCCGAGGACGACGGCCCCCTCTCCCGGACGCGCGGCCCGCACGGTGCGGGCCGCCCGCGGTCTGCGGGAGCCGCTCCACCGTCGGCGAACCGGCGCGCCGGGGTCGGGCGGGGTGTTGCCCGAGGTCCTCCCCGTGCCTACCATGGCCCGTGACGACGGCCGGAGCCGTCGGGCGCCGCCGCTGCGGCGCCGGATCGTGGCCGATTTCCCGGCCCGCCGGTCCTTCCGCCCTGAGGAGCAGTACATGGCACAGCGCACCATCTGCCGACCCGCGGCACGCCGGATCCAGGCGCCCGTGGTCGACTGTTGCGCTCCGATCGCCGTGCGCCAGTGAGCCCTTCCGCGTCGGTCTGACGCGCCGCCGACGCCCGGCCCGGGCCGTTCGGGCGCCGCGTCCCGGCCCGCGTCGAGCGGCCTCCGCACCGGCAGCACCATCACCGTACCCGTCCCGCGGGACGAGTGCGCCCCGAACCCATCAGCCCCGGCACGGCCCGGCCGTGCGCAGTCAGAGAAGACCAGGAGAAGACGAATGCCCGGAACGAACAACCCCGCCGACGGCGCGCACGGGACCGGGAGGGTCCTGCCGTCGGGCGCCGTCGTCCAGGAGACCGGAACCACCCGGCGGGCCGGGGACTCGCGGCGGCTCTCCCGCCGCGGCCTCATCGGCGGCATCGCGGCCGGCGCCGTCGGCGGTCTCGTCCTCGGCGGCGCGGCCGGGGGAGTCCTCGGCGACCGCCACGGCAGGTCCGCGGCCGCCGCGGACGCCTCGGCATCGGCCGAGGCCCGCCGGCTGACCCTCATCTACGGCGGCGACGTCTGCGACGCCCCCGCCATCGTCGCCCTCGAGAAGGGCTTCTTCGCCGAGCACGGCCTGGACGTCGGCCTCCACAAGACCGTCGGCGACGAGGACATCAAGGCCGCCGTCGGCTCGGGCACCTACGACGCCTCCAGCGGCATCTTCTACAGCTGGCTCAAGCCCGTCGAGCAGGGCCAGAACGTGAAGTTCATCGCCGGTCTGCACAGCGGCTGCCTGCGGCTCCTCGCGCGCAACGACTCCGACGTCAAGCAGATCTCCGACCTGCGCGGACGCTCCATCGGCGTGCCCAGCCTGTCCAGCTCGGCGACCATGTTCTTCTCCCTCGACCTCGTCGACGCCGGCATCGACCCGTCGGCCGAGGCCGGCGAGGTGCAGTGGAGGGTCTACGACACCTCACTCGTCGCCGATGCCCTGAAGAACGGCGAGGTCGACGCCATCGCCACGAGCGACCCGATCGCCTACCGCCCGATCCAGGAGGGCTACGGCTGGGAGCTGGCCACCAACATGACCGGGGCGAACGCCCAGGCCTACTGCTGCTGCACCGCGCTCAACGGCGACCTCGTCGCGGACGAGCCGGACGTGGCCCGTGAGCTCGTCACCGCGTGGGCGGAGGGCTCGCGCTACGTCGCCGGCAACGAGGACGAGGTCGCGCACCTCGAGATCGACAAGGGCTACGTCGCGGGCGACGTCGACCTGGTCGCGACCCTGCTGCGGAGCTACCGCTGGGAGCCCTCGGTCACGAAGCTGCGCGACGCCCTCACCCCGGGCATCGAGAAGTTCAAGCGGACCGGCTACCTGGACCCGGACGTCGACACCGACGCCCTCGCCGACCGGGCCTTCGACACCCTCGGACTGGACTGGTGAGCATGAGCGCAGTCGGACCGGAGCGCCGGGGCACCGCGCCCGGGGCGGACGCGGCGGGCACGGCGTCGGAGCGCGAGGCGGCCCTCGTCGCCGACCCGCAGGTCGTCGCCGAGCTGGTCCGGCGGCACCGGCCGCACAGCGTCGACCACGCCCTGGCCGGCGCCGCCGTCGCCCTGTGGGCCGCCGTGGCGATCGTCGTCGCGCTCGTGCCCTCCACCGGCGCCTATCTCGTGAAGGGGGAGGCCCAGGCGTTCTGGCTCGCCGTGGCGTTCACCGCCGGGCTCGGCGCCGCATGGCTCGGCTCCCGCGTCTGGGCGGCGTCCTCGCGCTGGCTCGGCGCCTGGGCGCCGTGGTGGATCGCCACCGCCGTCGTCGTCCTGGCCTGGGAGCTGCTCACCGCCAAGACCGGCGCCCTGCGCCCGCCGTACGTGCCGAGCCCCGGCCAGATCATCGCCGAGGGCTGGTCCGACCGCGCCCTGCTGGCCCGCTCGGTCGGCAACTCGCTCCTGCTGCTCGCCGCGGGTGTCGCCGTGGGCGGCGTCGTCGGCCTGGCCACCGGCCTGTGGATGGGCTGGTCGAGGCGCGCCGGCTACTGGCTCGACCCGATCGTCAAGTACATCGGCCCGGTGCCGACGCTGGCGTGGATCCCGATCGTCTTCATCGCCTTCCCGAACTCGTTCAGCGCGGCCGTCTTCCTCGTCTCCCTCACCGTGTGGTTCCCGATGGCGGTGACGACGAGCGCCGGCATCCGCGGGGTCTCCCGCGAGTACTTCGACGTGTGCCAGACGCTCGGCGCCTCCACCCGCTTCCTCATCCTCAGGGTCTCCCTGCCCGCGGCCCTGCCGAGCATCTTCACCGGCGTCTTCATGGCGCTGCCGACGGCCTTCGTCACCCTGACGATCGCCGAGACGCTCGGCGTGAACTCCGGCCTGGGCTGGTACATCAACTGGAAGAAGGGCTGGAGCGCCTACCCCGCGATGTACGCGGCGATCGCCCTCATGGTGATCATCTGCGGCTCGCTGCTGACCGCCGAACTGGCAGTGCGCAACCGCGTGCTGTCCTGGCAGAAGGACCTGACCCGATGGTGAACACGATCCCAGGGGGCGCGGCCCCCGAGAGCACGGGCCCCGGGGGCGCCGCCACGGCCGGAGGCGGCGCCGTCGACGCCCTGAACGTCGTGCAGGCCTTCGTCTCGCACCGCAGGCCGCTGCCCGTGCTCGACGACGTCTCGCTGTCCGTCACGCCCGGCCGGTTCGTCTCGCTCGTCGGCCCCTCGGGCTGCGGCAAGTCGACCCTGCTGCGGCTCATCGCCGGACTCGACCGGCCGATCCGCGGCGAGATCTTCGCCGACGGGTACCGGGTTGACGGCCCCGACCCCTCGCGCGGCGTCGTCTTCCAGGACCCGACGCTGCTGCCCTGGCTGACCGTCGAGCAGAACATCGGGCTCGGCCCGCAGGTGCGCGGCGTCGCCGACCGGCCGGACGAGCGCGAGCGCGTCGACGAGATGATCGAGATGGTCGACCTCGGCGGCTTCCGCCGGGCCTACCCGTCCGAGCTGTCCGGCGGCATGGCCCAGCGCGCCTCGCTGGCCCGCGCCCTCGTCAACCGTCCGCGCATCCTCCTGCTGGACGAGCCGCTCGGCAAGCTCGACGCGCTGACCCGCTCGACTCTCCAGCACGACATCGCGAGGCTGTGGGAGGCGCGGGGCTTCACCGGGATCATGGTCACCCACGACGTCGAGGAGGCGCTGCTCCTGTCCGACCGGGTCGTCGTCTTCTCGCCGCGCCCGGCCCGGGTGATCGCCGACCTGCCCGTCGCGCTCGAGCGCCCGCGCGCCCGGGACGATCCCGGTTTCCGCGCGCTGCGCCGCACGATCCTCGGCCTGCTCGGGCAGTGAGGGGCTGCTGGGCGGCAGGGAGAATTCGCACCGCCGCCGGCCGGTGATGGGGCCGACGGGGCACCGCCGGGCGGGCCGGGGGCGGTCCCCGCCCGGCGGTTCCATGGGCGACGGGCGCCCGACTCCGGACCGGGCGCCCGTCGCCTGCGCCCGACCCTGCGTCCTCGGGCGTCTCCCGCACCGCGCCCTCGGGCGGCATGCGCCGGGCACGGGTCCCGACCGACGGGCCCTGCGCCGCCCCGGCCCGCCCGCCGGGGCGCTCCTCGTGCCGTGCACCGTGCCGTGCGCTCCGATGTGCGCGCTGCCCGCGTTTATTCTCTCGTCAGCCCGTGGAGGAAGAACAGGCCCAGAGCTTTTGACTCATGTCTCGACGAATTAGCTTCGTGCCATCGGCCGGTCGTGCCGTGCCCGGGCGAACAGGACCCCAGGAGTGAAAGAGTGAAGGGGAGAACAGGATGAGGATCGGTATCGTGCTCGGCAGTGTCCGGGAAGGGCGCGCGGGCGAGCCCGTCGCGAACTGGGTGCTCGAGAGGGCCAGGACCCACGGGGGCGCCGACGTCGAGTTCATCGACGTGAAGTCCTTCGGCCTGCCCGTCTTCGACGGCGCCTACCTGCCCGCCATGGCGGACAAGAAGTACGACGACCCGGCCGTCCAGGCCTGGAGCGACGCGGTCGACGCCTGCGACGCCTTCGTCATCGTGACCCCCGAGTACAACCATTCGGTGCCCGGCGGCCTGAAGAACGCCGTCGACCACCTCGGCGGCGAGTGGCTGGGCAAGCCGGTCGCCTTCGTCGGCTACGGCGCCGACGGCGCCGTGCGCGCCGTGGAGCACTGGCGGCAGATCTTCGGCAACTTCGACGCCAAGGCCATCCGCGCCCAGCTGTCGATCAACATCTTCGCCGAGATGACCGAGAACGGCTTCGTCCCGAACGAGCGCCGCGCCGGCGAGCTGGACGCCCTGCTCGACTCGCTCATCGCGGCCGTCGGGTGAGCACGCCCGGTACCGGACGGCCGACGGGCCCCGCGGCGGCGGCGCTGCGGGGCCCGACTGCGTTCCCGCGCCGGGCGGCGCGTTCCGGCACGACGACCGGCGCCCGAGCCCCGGTCCCATGCCCGCCTCAGCGTCCGTTCAGGTCCCAGTCGATGGGCGGGGCCCCGGCCGCGGCGAGCGCCAGGTTCGCCCGGCTGAAGGGTCGAGAGCCGAAGAAACCCGAGCGGGCCGACAGCGGGCTCGGATGGGACGACTCGATCACGGGGATCCCGCCGGCGGTGAGCATCGGGGCCAGCGACCGGGCGTCGCGTCCCCACAGGATCGCCACGAGCGGGCCGCCGCGGGCGACGAGGGCGTCGATGGCGGCGCCGGTGACCTGCTCCCAGCCCTTGCCACGGTGGGCGGCGGGACGGCCGGGCTGGACGGTCAGGCACCTGTTGAGCAGCAGGACGCCCTGCTCGAACCACCCGGTCAGGTCGCCGTGCGGGGCCGGGGCGATGCCCAGGTCGTTCTGGAGCTCCAGGTAGATGTTGGCGAGGCTCTTCGGCAGCGGGCGGACGTCGCGCCCGACGGCGAAGCTGAGGCCGATCGGGTGCCCGGGCGTCGGATAGGGGTCCTGGCCGACGATGAGCACCCGGACGTCGGCGAGCGGCCTGCTGAAGGCCCGCAGCACCCGGTCCCCATCGGGCAGGTAGCCGCGTCCGGCGGCGATCTCGGCGCGCAGGAACTCGCCCATGGCGTGGATCTGCTGCTCCTGGCCCGCCAGGGCCTGTGCCCAGTCGGGCGCCATGAGCTCGCTGATCGGGTGGACTGCCATGATGCCTCCTCCTGCGCGGTCCGGGCGCCCGCGCATCACAGAACAGGGTAGCGGCGCGCACCCGGGATGATCATCCGAGCCGGGGCCCGGTTCGTCGCCCCGCGCATCCGGGCCCGGACGCTGGCGCGAGGGCTCGCCGCATGGCTCCCCGATCGGGTCCGCGCCGCATGGCACACTGGCCGACATGGCAGTCTCGACCGGCGACAGCAGCTCGCGCCACCGTCGCAACGCGCTCACGGGCCTCGGCGGGCGCATCCCGCGGCTCGGCGTCTCCGCGCGCGGGCGCGTCCACGGGCGCGAGGACGGGCCCGGGCCGGACCCCGACCCCCGGGCGTCCGACTCGATCACGCTCACCGCGGAGCAGCTCACCGCGCTGCGCGGCGCCAGTGTCGAGAGCTTCGTGCCGCGTCCGCTGCGCATCCTCGCCGCGTGGAGCTGGCGGATCCTCATCGCCGCGGCCTTCGTCGCCCTCCTGTGGTGGCTCGGCTCCCAGCTGTCCGAGGTCGTCATCCCCCTGGCTGTCGCCCTGCTCCTGTCCGCCGCCCTCCAGCCCCTCAACGCCCGCATGGTCCGGCACCGCTGGCCGAGGTGGCTCGCCTCACTGGGCTGCCTCCTGCTCGTCGCGCTCATCGTGCTCGGCCTGCTCAGCCTCGTCGGGGCCCAGATCGCCACGCAGTGGACGCAGCTCGTCGACCAGGCCATCGCCGGCGCGCGGGGATTCGTGGGCTGGCTGGCCGACAGCCCGCTGCACATCAACGCCGAGCAGATCGACTCGCTCGTCTCGCAGGCCACCGACTGGGTGCAGCACTCGCGCGCGACCCTCGCCGCGGCCGCGGCCACGGCGGGCTCGAGCATCGGCAGGTTCTTCGCTGGCGCGGCGATGGCCCTGTTCGCGACCTTCTTCTTCCTCAAGGACGGCTCGCGCCTCGTCGACGGGGGAGTGCGGCTCATGACGCGCGCCAGCCGCCTCACGGTGATGCCGGCCATCGTCTCGGGCTGGGCCTCGCTGTCCAGCTATGTGCGGGCCGCCATCGCGGTGGCCGCCGTCGACGGCATCGGAGCCGGCATCGGCGCCGCGGCCCTCGGCTCGAACCTGTGGCTCGCCATCATGGCCCTCACCTTCGTCTGCGCCTTCGTGCCGATCATCGGCGCCATCACCTCGGGCGTCGTCGCCGTCGCGGTCACGCTCGTCACCCTCGGCCTCTGGAAGGCCGTCATCATGCTGGCCATCTTCGTGGCCGTCATGCAGCTCGAGTCCCACGTGCTCCAGCCCCTGCTGCTCGGCCGCGCCGTCTCGATCCACCCGCTGGCCGTCCTGGTCGGCATCGCGGTGGGCATGTCGGTGGCCGGCATCGTCGGCGGCGTCTTCGCCATCCCCATCGTGGCCTTCGTCACCGGCGTGCTGCGCGCCATGCACCCCGACGAGACGGCCGAGGACGAGCTGACCACCGCCGACGAGGTGCTCGACGCCGAGGAACGGGTCGCCGGCGACACCGCCGGGGGCATCGGGGACGACGCCACGAGCGCAGGCGGAAGCGCCGTCGGGCGGGCCGGGGAGGCCCCCGCCGGCCCCGAGGACGGGGCGCCCCCGGACGACCCCTGAACGGTGCGGCCGCGGGGCGGGACGGTCGGGGCCGGGTCGGCCGATCCCTTATATTGACGCCATGAGCGATTCCCCCGAGCTTGACGCGATCCTGTCCGAACTGGCCCGCGGGGCCATCGACACCGCCGAGGCCTCCCGGCGCATCGCCGCGCTGGAGCGGGCCGAGGACGAACCCGAGGCGCTGCCCGGCGCCGTGAGCGCCCGCCCCATCCCCGAGCTGACCGGCAGCGGCGGCATCAACGCGGTCACCATCCGCGCAACCGGCCAGCGGGTGCGCGTCATCGGCGACGAGGCCGTCGACACCGTCGTCGTGAGCGGCCAGCACACCCTGCGCCGGCGCGCCGACGGGCTCGACATCCTGGCCACCGGGCACCTCGGGCCGAGCGTCAGGGGCTTCTCGCCCATCCACCCGCCCCGGAGCGCCGACGACCTCAAGCAGCTCGGGCTCGGGGCGGCCCTCGTGGTGAGGGTCAATCCGCACATCCAGGTGAACACCCAGCTCTCCGGGGGCTCCCTCGTGGGCCGGGGCGTCCCGCACTGGGGGCGCGTGCGGGTGAGCGCCGGCCTCACCAGGCTGAGCGATGTCGCCCAGCTGAACGACGGCCTCTTCCAGGCCGGCTCGGCCGTCGTGAGCGGCCCGCTCAGCCGGGGGGCCAACGTCCTGCGCGTCGAGTCGGGCGGCCTCGTCGTCGAGCTCACCGCCGGCGCGGACGCCGCGCTGAGAGCCAGGAACCAGCTCGGCGCGGTGCGCTGGCCCGGCGGCAGGGGCGACCGCTTCGACGAGTACGTCGTCGGTCGGGGGCAGGCGCGCACGGAGCTGTCGGGCGTCATGAGTCGCATCGTCGTGCGCGACCCGGTGGCCTTCCCCGAGGAGGCCGACAGGCCGACCGCGGGCGATTGGCTGCGTGTCGGCGGGGAGCGGCTGCGGGACGGCGCCCGCCTCGTCGTCGAGAGGGTCCGCGAGGTGCAGGCCGCGCACCAGGACGCCCGTGACGGCGGCGCGGAGGGCTCGGAGACGCCCATCGGGCGGTGATTCCGGCCGCGGGGGACTCGTTCTGCAGCGTCCGGGCGGCATGCCGACCAGCATGCGGCAGCGGTTCCGGTGCGTCGGTCGGGACCATGGGGGTCCCGACCACGGGTCACGGCCGGGCGGTGCACGAACCCGCTCGGTATGGCGGACGTCCCACGCGCGCACGGCGGCGCTCCACCTCCATGACGTGCTGCGGCGCCGGAAGGCCGACACCGCCCCTGCGCACGCGGCGGCGCCGTGCGCGGTGACCGGTCGGTTACGAGTCCCTGAGTAGATCGTCGACGAGACCACCGTCGTGCGTGCGAGGGCGGTCGGTCGGGGCGCAGCGCGCTCCGAGGTGGTGGCCCGGCTGCTCGGCCCCGGCGGTTCAGGCGCGCGATTCGATCTTGACGATCGTCACGCTGATCTGCCGGCCGTTGGGCGTCTCGTAGGAGACCTCGTCGCCGGCCCGGTGCCCCAGCACGGCCGCGCCGAGCGGGGACTGGGGGCTGAAGACCTGGGTGTCCAGCGAGTCGTCGGCCCCGAGCATCTCGCGGCTGCCCAGCAGGAAGACGTCCGTGTCGTCGGGGTCGCCGTCGTAGGCGATCGTCACGGTGATCCCCGCGGCGACCTCCTCGGGCTCCTCCTGGGCGCCACCGACATCGGCGGTACGCAGCATCTGCTCCAGCTGACGGATGCGGGCCTCCATCTGGCCCTGCTCCTCGCGCGCGGCGTGGTAGCCGCCGTTCTCCGACAGATCGCCCTCGGCCTTCGCAGCGCCGATCTTCTTCGCGATCTCCGCACGGCCCCGCCCCTTCAGGCGGTTGAGCTCCTGGGCGAGCTTGTCGTACGCGTCCTGCGTCATCCAGATCGTCTGCTTGTCGGTCATTGCTCCATCCTATGACGGCTGTGGACACGGTTCGGTGCGTCGAGCGTGAGCGTGCACAATGAGGATCATGCCAGTGCCGGGAGGTCGAGAAGGGGCGGACGAGGGGCTCCGTCTGCTGCACGTGCACGCCCACCCCGACGACGAGTCGAGCAAGGGGGCCGCGACGACGCTGAGGTACATCGCGGGGGGCGCCCGGGTGATGGTCGCGACCTGTACCGGCGGAGAGCGCGGCAGCGTGCTCAACCCCAAGATGGACCGCCCCGAGGTCTGGGAGAACATGCCCGAGGTGCGCCAGGGCGAGATGGAGGCCGCGCGCGCGATCCTGGGCGTCGAGCACCGTTCGCTGGGCTTCATCGACTCCGGCCTGCCCGAGAGCCCCGACGAGCCGCTGCCGGAGGGCTGCTTCGGTCTGACCGATCCCGTCGAGGCCGCAGCCCCGCTCGTGCGGGTCATCCGCGAGTTCCGTCCCCAGGTGATGACCACCTACGACGAGAACGGCGGCTACCCGCACCCCGATCACATCCAGTGCCACCGCGTCTCCATGGCGGCCTTCCGCATGGCCGCCGACCCGGACGCGCTGCCCGAGTCGGGGCCCGCCTGGCAGGTCAGCAAGCTTTACTACCAGGTGAGCTTCCACCGGGCCCGTTTCGCGGCCTTCGACGAGGCGATGGCCGCGGCCGGTCTGGGGCACCCGTACGCGGAGCGGCTGGCCCGCTGGGGCAACCTCGACTACGAGCAGCGCATCACGACGCGGGTGCCCTGCGGCGACTACTTCGAGCGCAGCGATGACGCCCTGCGCGCCCACGCCTCGCAGATCGACCCCGACGGCGCCTGGTTCCAGGTGCCGGTCGAGATCCGTCGGCGCGTCTGGCCCACCGAGGACTACCAGCTGGTCTACTCGGCGGTGCCGACCTTCATGCCCGAGACGGACCTGTTCGCCGGCCTGCGCGCCGGCGCGCAGGCGCCCGACCCGGCCGACACGTGGGTCATCTGAGCCCACGGGCCACCGGGGCCCGGAGCGGGCGGGGCGTGCCCGCGACGCCCGGCCCGACCGGAGCGGACCGCCCGGACGGCCCGTCCGAGGGGCGGGTGCCCTGAGGGTGCGTGCGGGCCGCCGGCCCCGACGGGTCGCTCGTGCCGGCGGCCCGGCCGGACGGTTCACGTGCCGAAGAGGCGTTCGCGTGCCGGTCCGGAGACCGCTGCACGAGGCATCCCAGTGGCCACAAGGCCTCACTTGCCGAAACGGCGTTCGCGCTGCTGGTAGGAGCGCAGGGCGCGCAGGAAGTCGATCTTGCGGAAGTCGGGCCACAGCGCCTCGCAGAAGTACAGCTCCGAGTGAGCGCTCTGCCAGGGCAGGAAGCCGCTGAGGCGCTGTTCTCCCGAGGTGCGGATGAGCAGGTCCGGGTCGGGCTGGCCGCGCGTGTAGAGGTGCTCCGAGATCTGGTCGACCTCGAGGGTGCGGGCGAGCTCCTCCAGCGTCGTGCCCCGCTGCGCCTCGGCGGCCAGCAGCGAGCGGACGGCGTCGCGCAGCTCGTGGCGGCCCCCGTAGGCGACGGCCATGTTCACCTGGGTGCCGGAGTGCCCGGCGCTGGAGCGCTCGGCGCTGCGCAGGCGCTCGGCGATCGTGGCGGGCAGCAGGTCGAGGTCGCCGACGATCATCACGCGGTGCCCCGGGACGGCGGCCAGGTCGTCCGTGAGCCGGGTGATGACCTCCATGAGGGGGTTCAGCTCGTCGTCGGCGGAGCGCTGGAGGTTCTCGGTGGACAGCACCCACAGGGTGACGGTGCCGATGCCGATCTCGTCGCACCAGCCGACGAAGTCGCACAGCTTGGCGGCGCCGGCCTGGTAACCGACCTCCAGGGGTCGTCCGGGGGCGTTGAGTCGGGCCCAACGGCGGTTCCCGTCGGCGAGGACCGCGACGTGGCGGGGCAGGGAGCGCGGGTCGAGGGCGCCGCGCAGCCGATTCTGGTAGGTCGTGTAGATGAGACCCTCAGGGCTGAGGCGATCGATCGCCCTGTTCACCATGTCCCGGCGCGCCATGGGCCAAGACTACAAGCCGCCACGGGGCCGCTGTCGGCGTCGGGGGAGGATCAGGTGATCGACAGGGGAGGAGACTTCCCCGGGACCCTAACCTACGGTACGGTAAGTTAGGTGATCCCAGGTGATGAGCAGATGCCCTTGCAGTCCCGTCCCGGCATCGTCCGTGCAGCGCCCCCCTCCGAGTCCAAACCCCGCCTGCGCGGCTGGCTGCACGCCGTCACGGCCCCGCTGCTGCTGCTGGCCGGGCTCGCGCTCATCGTCGTCACGCACTCGCTGGCCGGGCGCGTCAGCGAGGCGATCTACCTGCTCACCGGCCTCATGCTCTTCGGCAACTCGGCCGTCTACCACCGCGGGCACTGGTCGGGGCGGGTCGGCGCGGTGCTGCGCCGCTTCGACCACTCGAACATCGCGATCTTCATCGCCGGCACCTACACGCCCCTGGCCGTCCTGCTGCTGCACGGCGGTTCCCGGGCGGTGCTGCTGTCGCTCATCTGGGGCTGCGCCGTCGCCGAGGTGGCCTGCCGCAACCTGTGGATGAACGCGCCGCGCGTGCTCTACACGGTGCTCTACGTCGTCATGGGCTGGACGGCCCTGTTCTGGCTGCCCCAGTTCTGGCGGGCCGGCGGGCCGGCGGTCGTCTGGCTCCTCCTCGCGGGCGGCCTGTGCTACACGGCGGGCGCCGTGTGCTACGCCCTCAAGAGACCCAACCCCTGGCCCGCATGGTTCGGCTTCCACGAGTTCTTCCACACCGGCACGGTGCTCGGCGCCGGGTGCCATCTCGTCGCGATCTGGCTCGCCTCCTGTCGGTGAGTCCGCCCCTCGGTTACTGTGGATGAGACCCGATGGGGCCGCCCCAGTCGGAGGGGCTCCCCGCGGACAGGAGCAATGAGGGAGCAATGGTCATCAACGGCGACGAGCCGCGGGACACCACCGGCGGCGACGGGACCGACAACGACGAGGAGGCCGCCGGCGACGCGGTCGCGGCGGACGACCGGGCCGGGGCGGACGGCGCGGCGGAGCGCGTCGACTGGCGCCACCCGAGACCCGAGCAGGGTGCCGAACGGGTGCCGAGCGGGCTCGTGTGGCACAACCCGGGCTTCATCCCGCAGACCCGCCGCCCCGTGTCGACGCACAGGCTCGACGAGGACCTCGAGCGTCACTTCGACTCCGGGGCGGTCGCGGTGACGACCACCGCCCGGGACGACGAGGCCGGCGGGCGGATCCCCCCGGAGCAGCCGGCCGGCCCGGACCGCGCGGAGGCCGATTCGGCGGACGACGTCGATCCTGACGAGGACATTCTCGACTGAGAGGTCGTCCTCGCGTTCATGCCCATGAGCACCACGGCCATGGGGGCGGGGTTCCTCGCGCAGTGCTCGACGGTCGTGCGGAGGGGCCCCGTCGCAGGAGGACGGGAACATTCTCGACCGAGGGGCCGTCCTCCGAGGGACCGTCCTCGGGCCCGGCCGCGACGCCCGCCCAGGCCCCGGTCGCCCGGACCCTGGCGGGAGGACGCTCCCGGGGCCTGCGTCCGGCCGGTCGCTCGATGGAGGCGGACCACCGGCGCGGGGCCGCGAGGGGCCGACCCCGGGGTGCCGGCTCGGGCTCTGCGGGGGTGGCGGGTTTCCGGGTCTTGATGGGTCAGGGCGTAGGAACCCGGTCCTCACAGAGGCCGGAACCAACTAACCGAGCCTCCACGAAACCCGGGCAATACACCCCCATGATCCCGTCGCCCGGCCCGCCGGACAGGACCGCTGCACCGTGAAGGGCGCACCAGCGACACGACTACGAGCAACCCGACAGGGCCACGCCCGACCCCGAACCCCCGCTCGACCGTCCCCGCCGGAACCGGGAACCGCGGTGACCAGCCCGCGAACACCAGACCGACCACGCATCGCACGACACACCGCACCCCGATCCCGACACCCGGCAACGAACAAGCACCTCACGCAACCAGCACAAGAGCACCCCACCCCACCCGGCAGAGAACACCCGCACATCAGCCGTCCTGCGCGGCGGGTTCGTCGTCGGGCCGGCCGCCGTCGGGCTGCGCCGTCCGGCGCGCCTCGTCGATGAGCCTGCGCGCCCCGTCGAGCTCGGCCTGGCAGTAGGCGGCCAGTTCCTCGCCGCGCTTCCACAGCTGCATCGACTCGGCCAGCGGCACACCGCCGGACTCGAGCCTCGCAACGACCTCGGCCAGTTCGGCGCGGGCCTGCTCGTAGCTGGGTTTCTCGTCCGCCATGGGTTCTCCTTCCGTCGGTCCCGCCCGTCGCTGCCCGTCGGGACTGCTTCCACTGGTCGTGTTGTCGGGCTGGTCGTGGCCCGGGGGTCGTGCCTCCACGCGGGCCGCGGGCGCGCGGGCCGTGCCACCCCATTCACGTGCCGCCATTCACTGTCGCATCCGATGCGGGAACTCAACGAGGGGCGCGGGCCCGGGTCGCGTCCCCCGCCGGATCAGCCGGCCGGGGGCCGGGGATCGCGTCGTCCACCTCGACGACCAGCCGGCCGTCCGCGAGGAAGACCATGAGCTGCTCGCCGGGCTCCGTGTCGCCGACCGAGGCGACCGAGGCGTTGTCGGAGTCGGCGATGATCGCGTAGCCGCGCTCCAGGGTGGCCTTCGGGGACATGGCCCGCACTTGGGCCAGCGCATGGTCGACCGCCTGGGACTCCTCGGCGACGATGCGGTCGATCGTGGTGCGCAGCCGCAGGCGCGCCATCTCGAGCTGCTGCACGTGGCCGGCCAGCGCCGAACCGGGGTCGCGGAGCACCGGACGCGAGGCGAGCCGGCCCAGCTCGTAGTACTCGGAGCTCACGCGGGCGTCGATCGCGGTGCGCGCCCGGCCCAGGAGCTCGGCGACGTACCGCTGCTCGTCGGCGGCGTCGGGGACGATGCGCTTGGCGGCGTCGGTGGGGGTCGAGGCCCGAAGGTCGGCGACGAGGTCGAGGATCGGGGTGTCGGGCTCGTGACCGATCGCGCTGACCACCGGGGTGGCGGCCGCGGCGACGGCCCGGACGAGCCCCTCGTCGCTGAAGGGCAGGAGGTCCTCGAGGGAGCCGCCTCCGCGGGCGATGACGATGAGGTCGATCCGCGGGTCGGCGTCGAGCTCGACCAGCGCCGCGGCGACCTCGGCTGCGCTGCGCGGGCCCTGCATGAGCGCATGGCGCACCTCGAACCGGGCGGCCGGCCAGCGGCGCAGCGTGTTGGTGAGCACGTCGCGCTCGGCCGCCGAGCCGGCACCGGTGATGAGGCCGATGCGGGACGGGACGAAGGGCAGGGGCCTCTTGCGGGCCGGGTCGAACAGGCCCTCGGCCTGCAGGGCGCGCTTGCGCTGCTCCAGCTCGGCGAGCAGCCGGCCCTCGCCGGCGATCCGGATGACCGAGCACTCGAACGACAGACGGGCCGTCTTGTTCCAGACGCGCGGGCGCAGGCAGGCCAGGACGGTGGTGCCCTCGGTGAGGGGCCCGGCCGCGTCGAGCACGGCGTTCGTCGCGGTGGCCTGCGCCGAGACCTCCAGGGAGGTGTCGCGCAGGGTGAGGAACTGCATGCTGTAGTTGGCCCGGCGGCGCAGCTCGATGATCTGGGCGCTCACCCAGACCCATCCGCAGCGCTCGACCCAGCCCTTGAGCATGCCGACGACGGCGCCCAGCGGCTGGGCGGTCTCGGGGCTGTTGCGCGGGCCCTGCTCGGTCGGTGTTCCAGGCATGCCCCTCACGGTAGTCGGCGCAGCCGACGGTCCGGGGCGCCGGGCGGCAGGCGGCTCCGGGGGGTACCCGTTCTCCTGTCGGTCGTCTCGATGGTGTCGGTCGAGCCGCATGGCCGTGTCGTCCTCGGCGTCCGGGGAGCATCCGTCCTCCCGCCGGTCGCCCCGACGAGGGCTCCCGGAGGCGAGGGGTCCCGGTCCCGGGCGTCGGGGCGCAGCGGTTGTCGGCGTGGACTCCGGAAGGATCGGCGAGTTCCGCTCACGGGCGCCGGAACGCGGCCGCCGACCCGACCCGGCGGGGGAACTCGTAGCCCGATGGCGAGCCCTCGGCACGTGGACGACGGCCAGGGTGCCGAGCCTCCTTCGGCGGGCCCTCAGCCGTGAAGAATCCGGGGCCGGCCCGGATGACGGGGCCCGTAGACTGGCCGCATGAGTGATGCGTCGGCCTCCCAGCCAGCCAAGCGCGTCGTCGTGGCGGCGCCCCGCGGCTACTGCGCGGGCGTGGACCGCGCCGTCGTCACCGTTCAGAGGGCCCTGGCCGTCTACGGGGCGCCGGTCTACGTGCGCAAGCAGATCGTCCACAACAGGCACGTCGTCGAGACCCTCGAGCAGGAGGGCGCCGTCTTCGTCGACGAGCTCTCCGAGATGCCGTCCGGCTCGCTCGTGATCTTCTCCGCCCACGGCGTCTCCCCCGCCGTCCGCGCCGAGGCCGTCGAGCGCGGCCTGCGCACCATCGACGCGACCTGCCCGCTGGTGACCAAGGTGCACCACGAGGCGAGGCGCTTCGCGAAGCAGGGCGTGCCGATCGTGCTCATCGGGCACGCCGGCCATGAGGAGGTCGAGGGCACCACCGGCGAGGCCCCCGACGACATCACGCTCGTGCAGACCCCCGACGATGTCGACGAGCTCGACATCGACCCCGGCGCCCCGCTCGCCTGGCTCACCCAGACGACGCTCAGCGTGGACGAGACCCGCGAGACCGTGGAGCGCCTGCACGAGCGCTTCCCCCGTCTGATCGACCCGCCGAGCGACGACATCTGCTACGCCACCCAGAACCGCCAGGGCGCGGTCAAGCAGATCGCCGGGCACTCCGACCTGGTGATCGTGGTGGGCTCGCGCAACTCGTCGAACTCGGTGCGGCTGGTCGAGGTGGCCCTCGAGAACGGCGCGCGGCGGGCCGAGCGCGTCGACAACGCGGGCGAGATCGACCCCGCCTGGCTCGAGGACGTGACGACGATCGGTATCACCTCGGGCGCCTCGGTGCCCGAGCGGCTCGTGGACGGCGTGCTCGAGCGGCTGGCCGAGCTCGGCTACCCAAGGGCCGACGAGGAGCGCCTGGTCGAGGAGTCATTGAGCTTCGCCCTGCCGCCGGAGCTGCGCGCGTGCCGCGCCGGCGGGCCCGGCCGCAGGACCCGCTCCCCGCTGGCGCCTCGGGCCGTCGGGCCGGTCGCGGACGCGCCGGGTGCCGAGGATCGGCCCGCCGCGCCCTCCGAACCCGCCGTCACAGGGGCCTGACCGGGCCTGACTGCGCTCTCGGGCCGCCTCGCCGACGGGCGGCCTGCCCGCTCCCGCCTCGGCCGGCGCACTCCTCGGGCGCCGGCCGAGCACTGTCCGGGTGGGGAGGATGAGGGGGCCGGGTCTCCTCGGCGCGTCCCGGCGCATGACGCCCTGTGCTCACGGTCCGTGCTCACTGCGCCCACGGTCGCCGCCTCCGTGACCCCGCCGCCTCTTTTCTGATCGGAGCGGGGGCGCAGGGTCCTCCTGGTTCGCGTCGGTGTCCCGTCGGGCCCCTCGGCGCGCCTTCGGTCGGCGCGCCTTCGGATTGCCGGAGCGCCGGTCCTGGCCGCCGGTCTCCTTCATGATCATCCCCATGATCCTCAGCACGCCTTCGGATTGCCGGGGCGCCGGTCCTCGTCGGACACCAGCTCGGGCGCCGTCATGACGCGCGGGCTCGTCTCGACGGCGCGCGGGCTCTCCAGCTCGCCGTCGGAGCCCTGCAGCTCGTTGATCCGGCGGGCGCTCACGAGCACGCGCTGCTCGAGCGAGCCGATCGTCCTGTTGTAGGCCTCGACGGAGGTCGCCAGCGACCGGCCCAGCTTGTCGAGGTGGCCGCTCATCGTCGCGAGGCGCTCGTACAGCTCGCTGCCGAGGGCGGCGACCCGGCGGGCCGACTGCGCGAACGCCGCCTGCTTCCAGCCGTGCTGCACCGCGCGCAGCATGGGGATGAGGATCGACGGGCTGGCCAGGAAGACCGAGTGGGCGGCCGCGTACTCGTGCAGATCGGGGCGCCCGTCGAGCGCGACCTGGAGCAGCGCGTCCGACGGCAGGAAGAGGATCACCATCTCGGGACTGCCCGCGTCGAGCCGCCAGTAGTTCTTGGCGCCCAGCTGGTTGATGTGGGTCACCACGTTCTTCACGTACTGGCCGAGCAGGGCGGTGCGCTGGTCGGGGTCGTCGGTGGCGAAGGCGTCGATGAAGTTGCCCAGCGGCGTCTTGGCGTCGACGAAGATCGCCCTGCCATCGGCCATCGCCACCCGCATGTCGGGGCGCAGGCCGCCGTCGTCGGTGGCGACGGTCACCTGCGTGTCGAAGTCGCAGCGCTCCACCAGCCCGGCGATCTCGACGACGCGGCGCAGCTGCGTCTCGCCCCAGGCGCCGCGCACCTGCGGCTGGCGCAGGGCCGTGACGAGGGCCGCGGTCTCCTTGCGCAGCGACTCGCTGCTGGAGGCGACGGTCTCGACCTGGCGGCGCAGGTCGGCGGCCCCCTGGGCCCGGTCGCGCTCGACCTGGAGCAGACGGTCGTTCATCGCCTGGAGACTCGTGCTGATCGGCTCGAGAAGGCTCCTCGTCTGGTCGAGCCGGGCCTTGGCCGTGCGGTCGACGCTGACCGCCTGTCGCTCGGCGGTCGCGGCCGACAGGCGCTGGAACTCGTGGGCCATCGACGTGCGGTCGGAGGTGATCGCCTGGAGCTGCGCGGCGGAGGCGTCGCGCTCGGCCTTCGCTCGGGCGAGCTCGGTCCGCTGCTCGCCCGCCTGCGAACGCGCCTGCGAGCGGCCCAGCAGGAAGCCGACCGCCAGGCCGACGGCGATCAGGACGAGGGCCCAGATGAGTGTCGTGGCGTCCATGGCCCGAACTTTTCCAGCGGGCACTGACGATTTCCCGAAGGGGCTCGTCGGGTCGCGATTCGCGGCGGGGGGCGGCATGGCCCCCGCCGGAGGACGATCCGCCGGTGCGGTCGGGTTGTGCCGGCGCGGCTTGGTTCAATGGGGCCATGGCCGATCCCACGGATTTCATGACGGGCTTCGCGCAGTTCATCACTGCCGGCCCCACCAGCTACCACACCGCCGCCGTCATGGCGCAGGGCCTCGCCGAGGCCGGTTTCACGCGGCTCGACGAGCGACAGGAGTGGGGGAGCGTCGCGGGCCGGCGGTTCCTCGTGCGCGGCGGCGCGCTGGTCGCCTGGGTCGCGCCCGACGGGCTCGACGACGACGCGGGGGTGCGCATCGTCGGCACGCACACCGACTCGCCGGCGCTCACTCTGAAGCCCTCCCCGTCGTTCGTCCGCGCCGGCTGGCAGCAGGCCAACGTCGAGGTCTACGGCGGCCCGCTGCTCAACTCCTGGCTCGACCGCGAGCTGGGCCTGGCGGGGCGCGTCGTCACCCTCGACGGCGTCGAGCGCCTCGTGTCCACCGGCCCGGTGCTGCGCGTCAGCCAGATCGCGCCCCACTTCGACCGCGGCGTCAACGAGCGGCTGACGATCGACCGCCAGTACGAGCTCGTGCCCAGCTACGGGCTCGGCGACGAACCGGACATCGTCGAGTGGGTGTGCTCCCGGGCGGGCGTCCCCGCGGGCGAGGTCGCCTTCGGCGACATCCGCGTCGTCCCGACCCAGGCTCCGGCGGTCTTCGGCATCGGGGGCGAGTTCTTCGCCTCGGCCAGGCTCGACAACCTCTCGTCGACCTATCCGGCCTACCGGGCGATCGGGGAGACCCGGCCGGGCCGCGACATCGCGCTGTTCGTCGCCTTCGACCACGAGGAGGTCGGCTCGGGCACCGCCTCCGGGGCGGCCGGCCCGCTCCTGTCCGACGTTCTGGCGCGCATCGCCGACGGCTACGGGTTGGGCGTCGACGCCCGCCGCGCCCTGCTGGCGCGCAGCTCGTGCATCTCGGCGGACGCCTCGCACGCGGTGAACCCCAACCACACGGCCAAGTACGACCCCCTCGTCCAGCCGGCGATGAACCGGGGGCCGGCCCTCAAGGTGAACGCCCAGCAGCGCTACGCCACCGACGCGATCTCGACGGCGCTGTGGGAGCGCGCCTGCCGCGCCGCCGGGGTGCCGCACCAGGTGTTCGTCTCGAACAACGACGTGGCCTGCGGCACGACGATCGGGCCCCTCACCGCCCAGCGGCTGGGCGTTCCGACGGTCGACGTGGGCGTGCCGATCCTGTCGATGCACTCCACCCGCGAGATGTGCGGCACGAGCGATCCGGAGCATCTGTGCGCGGCGCTCCGCGCCCACTGGGCCGGGGCCTGATCGGCGCCGGAGGGGCGGCGGAAGGGTAACCTGGGCGGACGTGGCACTCACCATCGGAATCGTCGGCCTGCCCAACGCCGGCAAATCGACCCTGTTCAACGCTCTGACCCGCAACGACGTGCTCGCGGCGAACTACCCGTTCGCGACGATCGAGCCCAATGTCGGCGTGGTCGGGGTGCCCGAGCCCCGACTGGCGGTGCTGGGGAGGATGTTCGGCTCGCAGCGTCTCGTGCCCGCCACGGTGAGCTTCGTCGACATCGCCGGCATCGTGAAGGGCGCCAGCCAGGGCGAGGGCATGGGCAACGCCTTCCTCGCGAACATCCGCGAGGCCGACGCGATCTGCCAGGTCACCCGCATGTTCGAGGACGCCGACGTCACACACGTCGACGGTTCGATCAACCCGGCCTCCGACCTGGAGACGATCACCACCGAGCTGGTGCTCGCCGACCTGCAGACGATGGAGAGGGTGCTGCCCAGGATCGAGAAGGAGGCGGCGATCAAGAAGGAGTCCCGCCCCCGCGCCGCCGCCTACCGCGAGGCCTACGAGGTGCTCGGCGCCGGCAGGGGCGTCTTCCAGGCCGGGCTCGATCTCGAGCCGCTGCGCGATCTGTGGCTGCTCACCGCCAAGCCGTACATCTACGTCTTCAACTGCGACCAGGACGAGCTGGCCGACGAGGAGCTGAAGGCCCGCACCCGCGAGCTCGTGGCCCCTGCCGAGGCGATCTTCCTCGACGCGAAGTTCGAGGCCGAACTCGTCGAGATGGACGAGGACGAGGCCCGCGAGTTCCTCACCGAGATGGGCGTCGACGAGCCGGGCCTCGACAAGCTGGCCCGCGTCGGGTACGACACGCTCGGCCTGCGGAGCTTCCTCACGGCGGGCGAGAAGGAGTCCCGCGCCTGGACGATCCACAAGGGCTGGACCGCCCCGCAGGCCGCCGGCGTCATCCACACCGACTTCGAGAAGGGCTTCGTCAAGGCCGAGGTGGTCAGCTACGACGACTTGGTCGAGTACGGCTCGAAGAAGGAGTGCCAGGCCGCCGGGAGGGTGCGTCTGGAGGGCAAGGACTACGTCATGCAGGACGGCGACGTGGTGGAGTTCAGGACGGGGCTTGCAGCTGGGGGCAAGAAGTGAGTGAGGGCGAACCCGAGGACCCGAGCACCAGCAGGTCCTGCTCTCCGCTCTTGACGCGTTCGTCCAGGTCGGTTGAATCCACCGATGATCGCCGCCTCGGAGTGGTACCGTGATCCGGTACGAGCGATCGCGAGGAGGGTTCATGTCGATCAGTGCCAGTGAGGCTCGCAGGACACTGTTCCCGCTCATCGAGCGGGTGAATGCGGATCGTGATGCGGTCGAGATCGTTTCTCGTCATGGCAATGCCGTCCTGATGCCCGCCGATGAGTACGCGGAATGGCAGGAGACGGCCTACCTGTTCCGCTCTCCAGCCAATGCCCGTCGTCTGCTGGACGCTTGCGAGCGCGCCCGGGGCGGTGAGGTTGTCGTGCATGAACTCGATCGATCGGGTGAGGACGCCTGAGATGCGCCTGGTCTGGGTCGATTCTGCGTGGGAGGACTACGAGCACTGGCAAACGGCTGACCGCAAGATCCTCAAGCGTGTCAACACGCTGATCGACGCATGCCTGCGCGACCCATTCGACGGCATCGGCAGACCGGAACAACTCAGATACGGCGCGCCGGGCGCGTGGTCTCGGCGCATCACGGAGGAGCATCGTCTGGTCTACCTCGTCGACGGCGACGATCTGATCATCCTGCAGGCGCGCTACCACTACTGAGCCGTCAGTGCTGCTCACCGGCCGCACTGGCCGGCGAACACCGTGTTCTCGAGCATTGGTGCGTACCGCTGCGGCACGAGCAGCAGCTGGACCAGCCCGACGAGCGTCGGGACGATCTGGAGGACGGCCACGGCCAGTGGGCATCCTCGGACGGCCCCCACGATGCCTTCTTCCTCGGCGCAACAGGCATGCGACGTGCCCGCTCATGCATCCTGTGCACGTCCACGCCCTCGCCCAACGTCTCCGGCCATGGAGATCAAGTGATCGCTCGCCTGGACTCGCCGCGTGAGTCACGCCAGCCCCACTGCTCATGACGAGGCAGTCCCCGACCCCAGCGACCCCGCGTACTGGGACGCGCGCTACGGCGAGTCCGGGCGGGTCTGGAGCGGTGACCCCAACGGCGCACTCGTCGACGAGGCGGCCGGTCTCGCACCCGGCCGTGCCCTCGACGTCGGCTGCGGTGAGGGGGCCGACGCCATCTGGCTCGCCTCGCAGGGCTGGCGGACCACGGGGCTGGACGTCTCGATCGTCGCCCTCGAACGGGCCCGGGCCAACGGGGCGAAGGCCGGAGTGGGCGTCGAGTGGCTGCATGCCGGCCTGCTCGACGCAGACCTGGACCCCGGGTCGTTCCAGCTCGTCTCGGCCCAGTACCCGGCGCTGGGACGCACAGCGGATCGAGCGGCGGAACGCCTGCTGACCAGCCTGGTCGCCCCCGGCGGGACGCTGCTGTTCATCCACCACGACGTGTCCGGCTCACCCCACGGGCATCACGGCGACTTCGGCGGCGTCGTCATACCGCAGCATGTCCTCCGCGTCTTGGACGACGGCTGGACGATCCTGACCAATCAGACGCGCCAGCGGCGTGTCAGCGGGGGAGCGGGGGCCCTCCACACCAGGGACATCGTCCTGCGCGCCCAGCGGACCCGCTGAGAAAAGGGGCTCTTCACAATTGACGGCGTAGTTGGGGTCTGAAGCCGCCGGTTTCGAGGAGGCTTCGGGTGATGTATGGCCGTCATGAAACAGGATCGTTTCTGGTTTCGCGGGGTGGGGGTGTTCGAAGTCGTAGTCGAATGTTCGGCCGGTGACGTATGAGGCGAATGCGCCGAAGGTTTCTTCGGGGGTCTCGTGCTGGATGGTCGCGATGTTGTTCTTGGCCGCGTTCCGGACGTGCTCGACCGGGTTGTGGTCGGGCGCGTACGGCGGCAGATAAACCGGTGTGATGCGCTCCAGCAGCCGGCCGGGCTCGTGGAGGCCGGTCAACGCTCTCGCGTGGTGGGATCGGGCGTTGTCCAAGACGACCGCGATCTCGCCGGCCTCGGTTTCGCGTTGAAGCCGTTCCAGCGCGAGGATCGTCTGCTCGGTGTTCTGGTTCTGCTCGATCGGGTACGGCGTGACTGTTCTGCTGGTCGGGGGAGGGCGTCGGAGAAGGACTGGGACGTCTTCTGCCGGTCCACGGACCGGTCTGGTGCGCTGTCCTTTCGGGGGCTGCATGCGGCGGGTCCGGGCCTCGTGCTCCAAGCGGGCCTCGTCCGCCGTGCAGACCTCCCGGCCCTGGTCCAACAGAGCATTGACTTGGGTTTTCACCTCGGCCATGCGTCTGGTGATGGCTTTCTCGTCGCGGTGCTCGTCGAACGGGTCGGGCAGCTCGAGACTCAGCCCGCACAGGCGCAGGAGCAGCTGATACGAAGAATCCGACTCGTACTCCACGTCGAACATGATCTTCACGACGTCACGTATCGTTGGGACGTCCCAGAACTCGGCGTGGACACCCGACCGGGAGGGCGGCCGGGCCAGGATGGCCTTGAGTTCTTCCTCCTGGGTGCGGGTGAGTTTCGCCGCGTTCTGGTTCCCGGCGTG
>NZ_AUFR01000024.1 GCF_000426605.1 Propionibacterium acidifaciens DSM 21887 | reverse complement strand
CCGTCGTTGGCGGTCAGGGCGGTGATCCGCGTGTGGTGGTCGTTCCATTCGATGGTGACGGCCCGGCCCCGCTCGTGCGCCAGGCCGACCAGCCGGTCCCCGTCCCACCGATAATCCACCCTGGTGCCTGGGCCCCGGCTGACCGAGACGGGCCTGCCGGCCCGATCAAAACACCACCGGCCACCGGCATTGTCCGACACCACGAACACCCCGGCACCACCAGCGGCTCCGGTGGTGGGGGCGTCGCCGGTGGAGGCATCGCCGGTGGCGCCAGGGGCGCCCGCGGCGGCATCGGCACCATCAACGGCAGTGGCGAGGGCAGCGTCGCCGGCGCTGGCGGCAGTGTTCCTACCGGTGGCGTCTGCGGCAGCAGCGGCATCAGCGGCGGCAGGGTCCGCGGCGCCACCAGCGTCGTCGGTGGTGGTGTGGTGGAGCCAGTAGGTGTCGTTGTGGGCCCGGTCCCAGCCGCCACCGAGTCTCGGGAACAGGATGTGGCGGCCGGAGGGTTGGATCCAGGTTGCGCCGTCGTCGTCGAGGAGTAGTCGTTGGTCGGCGGTGGAGGCCCAGCCGGGCCCGAACGCCCCGATGCCGGCCGACAGGGAGTTGTACATGCGGTCGAACCCGAGGGACGCGGCCCCGCCGTCGAAGGACAGGTCGGTCTCCGGCTCCACGAAGTTCCCGGTGGTGGTGTTGACCGGGTCGTCCGCGTAGCCCGAGGTCTGGGGGTCGCCCTGGATGGTGGGGGCGGTGACGTCGACCGGCTGGCGGGTCTGGGTCACGCCGGCGGCCTGGAGGGAGGCGTCGAGGGCCGCGTCGGAGACCGTGGAGATGGCGCCGGAGGCGCCGGCGGCCTCGAACGCGGCCGCGACCGTGTCGACCCAGCGGGTCTCGTTCGTGTTGTTCGCCCCGAATGTGGCCAGGGCGGTCGTGATGCCGGACGTGTCGATGCTGCACCAGGAGCACTTCGCCGTGAACTCGGTGATGGCCCCCTCCAGGGTGCCCTTCTGGGTGGTGACGGTGTCGTTGGCGCCGGTCACGTTCGACGAGTACGTCCGCAGGTCATCGGGCCGGGCCGAGCTCGTGGCCCCGGACCCGCCCGGGGCAGGTTCGGACCAGGGTGTGGTCGTGACCTCGTGGGGCTGTGGGAGTGGTACCTGGGCGGGTCCTGCGGGGGGCTTGTCGCCGTTGGACACCCAGTCCCAGCCCTTCTTGAAGATGTTCTCCTTGTCCTGCCGGTCGGCCCACTCCTTGGCCTGCTTCCTCCGCTCGCGTTCGGCCTGGGCGGCTTCTTTCAATGCCTGTACCTCGGTTGCGAGGTCGTCGAGGGCCGAGGCGATGTTCGTGCAGTCCGTCGAGGCTGTTTTCGCGTTCGTGTCGAACACGTCCGCGTAGTGGCCCTCGAAGTCGGTCGACGCGGTCGTCGCCCATGACGTTCTCGAGGCGGCCTGGCTCGTCAGGGTGGCCGACAGGGTCGTCGCCGCCGACTTCAGGGTGTCGGCCGTGGCGTCGTCGAACGCCACCGGCTCGTCATAGGCTCCCAGCCTGCCCGAGTACTCGGCCACGACATGATCCTTCCCACACAGGTACAGACAGGCCGGACCGGGGGCGGGCGGCCACACCCCACCGACGCTAAACCCGGACACCATCCGGACGCCACCGGCCGAACACCATCCGGACGCGCACCCGCACCATGATCAGGGAGAAGATCAGGGACAACCCCGAGACGAGGCCCGTGGGGTTCGATTCCTTCCGATGGGTCATGACGTTGCGAGTCGCCCCGGTGGCCCGCTCGCAGGTCCGGTGCGACGCCAACAAGGCCACGTCGACATGGTCGCCTCGGTGGTCCGCTCACGGACGGGTCCGGCGGTGTTCGCAGCGGTCCCGCTGAGGCCGGTTGTCTCGGCATGCTGGTCGGAAAGCGCATGGGGAAGAGCCGCGGCCGGTTGGCGCGTCTCACGGAAGCCGGTGGCTCGGCGCGCCGGCCGGAGGGCGCCCGACTCGGGGCGCGCCGCAGAGTGAGACATGGTCGGGGCGTCCGTGGAGAGTGCTCCGGCCGGGGACGACTCTCGCGGCCGGGCCCCTGCGGACACGTCCTGGTGCGTGTCGCCGAACGGGGCCGGTTCCCGGTCGGTGGGGCCGCCGCCCGTGATGGTCGGGGCGTGTGGCGCCGGAGGCGGGGCGGTTCCGGCCTGCCGTGAGGGACCGTGTTCGGCGTGCGCCGTTCTGGCCGTGCGTCGTCCACGCGTCGACCGCCACCTCGACGGCGGTGTACTCGGCGTGCGCCGTCCGAGAGGGGGCGCACCCTGGCGGGATGTCTCATCTGTGTTCACAGATGTGCAGCTTCATGGCTGTTGAGAGCGCCCAAACCGTTGAAATCTAGCATGATTCATCATCGTCTTGTGCGAGTCGTTCTCTGTCATGATTCACATATGTGATCAATCGGTGTTGCTCACGCGGTTCCTCCGGGGCGATAAAGAGGGTGCGGCCACGGCCCGTGGGCAGCCTCGCGGGGCGGCGGGCGGCCGCAGTCGTCATTCCACGAAGAAGAGGAAGGAACCCCGTCATGGCCATCGTCCGTACGATCACCGGCGACGTCGCGCCCGAGACCCTCGGCGTCGTGAACGCCCACGACCACCTCATCCGCGTCGGCGCGGGCGAGGTCTACATCGACCCCGATCACCTGCTCGACGACGTCGACAAGGCGGCCCAGGAGGCCCGCTACTTCGTCGAGGCCGCCAAGCGCTGGTCGCCCGATGCGACCGTCATCGACATGTGCCCGGCCTCCAGCGGCCGCGGCGTCCTCAAGACCCTCGAGGTCGTCGAGAAGGTCCCCGGCCTCCACGTCGTCCAGGCCACCGGCTTCCACCAGCAGAAGGTCTACCTCGAGTGGCGTCAGAGCTGGGTCAACCAGTACACCGTCAACCAGATCGCCGACCTGCTCATCGCCGACATCGTCGAGGGCATCGACCGCTTCGACTACATGGGCCCGATCGTCGAGCGCACTCCCGTTAGGGCGGGCGTCATCAAGTGGGCCACCGCCTACGGCAGGATCACCGAGTGGGAGCGCAAGTCGGGCAGGGCCGTCGCCATTGCCTCCAAGGAGACCGGCGCGCCGATCAACACCCACGTCACCGCCGGCACCTGCGGCCCCGAGCAGGCCCGCTTCCTGCTGGACGAGGGCGTCGACCCCGCCAAGATCGCCATTGGCCACATCCAGCGCAACTGGGACCCGTGGGTCCAGGAGCAGATCGTCAAGCTCGGCTGCTACGTGGAGCTCGACGGCACCAACCGCATCAAGTACGTGCCCGACAACGCCCGCGTCAACCTGCTCACAGTGCTCGGTGAGAAGGGCTACGGCAAGCAGATCCTGCTCGGCACCGACTCCGGCAAGGCCTCCTACCAGAAGGTCTACGGCTCGGTCTCGGGCATCGACTACGACCCGGCCGTCTTCTGCCCGCGTCTGCTCGACGACGAGGGCTTCGACCCGGCCTACGTCGAGGACCTGCTGATCAACAACGCGCGGGCCTTCTTCGCCTTCGATCCGGTGAGGGGCTGAGCGCATGACGACCCCGCGTCTTCAGATCGCCCTGGACACCCTCGACCTGCCGGCCGCCCTCGGCCCGCTGCAGAAGGCGGCCGGGCACGTCGACGTCATCGAGTGCGGCACCATCCTGGTGCTCTGCGAGGGCTATCACGCGGTACGGGCCATCCGCGCCCTGTTCCCCGACAAGCGGATCCTCGCCGATGTGCGCATTGCCGAGGCGGGCGCCAAGATCTCCCGGCTGGCCTTCGAGGCCGGCGCCGACCTGGTCTCCTGCGTGGCCGGCGCCTCGCTCACGACGATCCGGCAGGTGTGCCGGGTGGCCGCCGAGTTCGGGACCGAGGTGCAGGTCGAGCTGGCCGACGAGTGGTACGACGTCGAGCGCGCCAGGGCCTGGCGCGCCGCCGGCGTCCAGCACGTCATCGTCAAGCGCTCCCGCGACCGCGAGGCCGCCGGGGACCTGAGCTGGAAGCCCGACGACCTCGCCAGGATCGACGAGCTCGCCTCGCTCGGCTTCACCGTGACCATCACCGGCGGCATCTCGCCGAAGGACCTGCCGACCTTCGCCGGGCACCCGGTGGGCATCGTCATCGCCGGCCGCTCCATCGTCGAGGCCGACGACCCGGCCGCGGCGGCCCGTGAGCTCAAGGGCACCATCGAGCGGGTGTGGCCATGAGCGGGCTCGTCGACGGCATCACGCTGGGCATCTACGAGAAGGCGCTCGTCGAGAACCCGCTGGCCACAGGCGACGACTGGCGGCGATTCCTCGAGCAGGTGCCGGCCGCGGGCTTCGGCTACCTCGACCTCTCGGTCGACGAGAGCCCCGAGCGCGAGGCCAGGCTCGAGTGGGGGCGGGACACGCGGCTCATGGTCCGCCGCGCCGTCGAGACGGTGGGCACCATGATCGGCGGCATCTGCCTGTCGGTGCACCGGCGGATCGGTCCCGGCTCGGCCGACCCGGCGGTCCGCGAGAGGGCCCGGCAGGTCATGACCCAGGGCCTGCGGCTCTGTCACGACTTGGGCGTCGGGGTCCTCCAGGTGGCCGGCTACTACTGCTACTACGAGGACCCGAACCCCGACGCCGAACGCCACTACGGGCAGCTGCTGGCCGACGCGGTCCCGCTGGCCGCCAGGTTGGGCGTCATCATGGGCATCGAGAACGTCGACGGCACCGACGTGACCTCGGTGCGCAAGGCGATGCAGTTCGTCGAGGCGGTCGACTCCCCGTACTTGCAGGTCTACCCGGACCTCGGCAACATCGCCGAGCAGGGGCTGGACCCCGACGTGGAGCTGGCGGCCGGACGCGGCCACATGGTGGCCCTGCACGCCAAGGACGTGCGCCGGGGGGAGCCCCGACGCGTGGACATGGGCACCGGCATCGTCGACTGGGACCGCAGCTTCGAGCTGCTCAGGGCCCAGGGCTGGGCCGGCCGCATGATGATCGAGATGTGGAACGACGACGCCCCGGACTCGGTCGAGCGTTCCGGCAGGGCCCGCGAGTTCATCACCGAGCACCTCGTCAAGGCCGGCATCCCGGTCTGGTGAGGGCGCGCGCCGCGCGCCCCAGCCACATCCGCGCCGCCCCGGCGGCCGCATCCGTGAATCCGCGCCCGCCGTCGGCGGACGCCTCCGCAACCAACAGCCACAACACCGCACCGACGTTCGAGGAGGAACGTTCTCATGCTGGAAGCACTCAAGGAAGAGGTGTGCGAGGGCAACATGGCCCTGCCGCGCCACGGTCTGGTCGTCTGGACCGGCGGGAACCTGTCGGCCCGCGACCCGCAGACCGGACTCGTCGTCATCAAGCCCTCGGGCGTGCTGTACGACCACATGACCCCCGACGACATGGTCGTCGTCGACCTCGACGGGAAGGTCGTCGAGGGCGACCACGGCCCGTCCTCGGACACGGCCTCGCACCTGTACGTCTACCGGCACCGCGACGACGTGCGCTCGGTCATCCACACGCACTCGACCTTCGCCACCGCCTGGGCCGCCACCGGCCAGCCCATCCCCTGCTGCCTCACCGCCGTCGCCGACGAGTTCGGCGGCCCCGTCCCGTGCGGCGGCTACGCGAACATCGGCACCGAGGAGATCGGCGAGCAGATCATGGCCCACATCGGCGACTCGCCCGCCATCCTGCTCAAGCAGCACGGCGTCTTCACCATCGGGGCCACCATCGAGAAGGCCGTCAAGGCCGCCGTGATGGTCGAGGACGTGGCCCGTACCATCACCTACGCCAAGATCGTCGGCCGGATCGAGGACCTCCCCCCGGAGGCCATCGCCGCCAACCACGACCGCTACATGAACCGCTACGGCACCGCCGCCGCGTCGACGGGGGTGAGGTGATGAGCAAGTACGAGATCTCCACCATCGGTGAGGGCCAGATCCGTCTGACCTGCTTCAAGGGCGAGCGCCTCATGAGCGCCCACCAGCTGCGCATGACCGCGGCCTGCTCCGAGGCGAACGTCGCCGGCCTGCTCAGCCAGCTCGGCCGCCGGGCCGCATGGGCCTCCGTGATGCCCCGCGGCGAGCTCGCCGACCGCGTCATCAACGAGTTCCGCGGCGTGGGGGTCGACGTCTCCAACGTCGTCATCAAGCCCGACGGCCGTGTCGCGCTCTACTTCATGGAGCCCGGCGAGTACCCGATGCCGGCGAAGGTGGTCTACGACCGCGAGCACACGCCCTTCCGCTCGGTGACGAGCGCCGATCTGAACTGGGACGACATGCTCGACACCGAGCTGGTGTTCGTCACCGGCATCACCGCCGCCCTGACCCGCAACACCGCCGAGGTCGTCACCGAGTTCGTCGCCCGGGCCGCGGACCGGGGCGTGCGCATCGCCCTCGACGTGAACCACCGCTCGCTGCTGTGGGACACCGGCCGTGCGCGCGAGGTGCTCGAGCCGATCGCCCGCAGGTCGAGCATCGTGTTCTGCTCCCGCCGCGACGGCGAGGCCGTCTTCGGCGTGCGGGCCCGGGGCCAGGACGCCTGCTCCGCGCTGCGCGAGCTGTTCGGCGTGCCCACGGTCGTCTCCACCGACCAGGTCGACGGCGTCTACCTGTCCGACGAGACCCGGGGCGACCGGACCTTCGAGGTCACCCGGGTTCCGGTCCTCGACCGGCCCGGCGCCGGGGACTCGTTCGTCGCGGGCACCCTGCACGGATTCCTGGCAGGGGACGTCGCGCAGGGCATCCGCTACGGGCAGCGCACCAGCGCCTTCGCCCTGACCCACTACGGCGACCTGACGCGCCTGTCGCCGAGCGAGCTCGACATCCCGACCACCACCGACATCGTCCGCTGAGCCGGCGCCCGCGGCCGCTCCCGGGGCCGTGCCCCGGGGGCGGGACGTCATTCCCCGCCGAAGCACAGAAAGAATCGACCATGAGTGCTGAGAATGCGGAGCAGAGCGCTCTGCAGCAGATCGACTCCCGGCCGTTGACCGGCCATCAGAAAAGCCTCATCGGGCTCGCCATCGTCGGGAACATCTCCGAGTTCTTCGACATGTTCCTCATCGGATTCGTCGTCTCCCTGCTCACCAAGCCCTGGAAGCTGACCGGCACCGAGACGGGCGTCATCCTCGCCTGCTCGGGTCTGGGCACCGTCGTGGGCGCGATCATGTGGGGCCGCCTGGCCGACAAGATCGGTCGGCGGCGCACCTTCTTCCGGTGCGTCCTGCTGTTCGTCGTGTTCACCATCGTCTCGGCCTTCACCCCCGACCGGGGGTGGATCATGCTCGCCGTGCTGCGCGTCGGCGTCGGCATCGGCGTCGGAGGGCTGAACATCACCTCGATCCCGTACGTGCAGGAGTTCGTGCCGGCCAGGCAGCGCGGCCTGCTGTCCGGGCTGGCCTCGGTGTTCATCCCGTTCGGCCTGTTCCTCGGCTCCCTGGCCCAGAAGGCCTTCCACGAGAACTGGCGCCTGCTCATCGCCCTCGGCGCGCTGCCGGTGTTCCTGCTCATCTGGATCCGCGCGGTGCCCGAGTCCCCGCGCTTCCTCCAGACGAAGGGGCGCACGGAGGAGGCGCGCGCCTCGCTCGCCTGGGCGCTGGAGATCCCCGTCGAGCAGCTGGGCTCCCTGCCCGAGCTGGCCGAGAGGACCTCGGCCTCGTACCCGACGCTGTTCCGCAAGCACCTCAAGGCGCTCGTCATCGTGACGCTCGGCTCGTTCTGCTTCATCCTCGGCTCCTTCACCGTGCAGTCCTGGGGCCAGACACTGCTCCAGACCGGCTACGCCAAGAGCGCGAGCACGGTGGGCACGCTGTTCATGTTCGTCTCCCTCGTCGACCTGCTGGGCCGGCTCGGCTCGGCATGGCTCGCCGACCTCATCGGCCGTCGCCGGACGATGTTCCTCTACGGCCTGCTCGGCGCGGCCGGCTCGCTCGTCGTGGCCTTCTCGGCGCACCTGCAGGCGAGCTGGGTGATCTTCTTCATCGGGATCCTCATGACGATGGGCTTCGGCGACGGCGCCTTCGGCATCCTCAACGCCTTCGGCGGCGAGCAGTTCCCCAACGACGTGCGCTCCACCGGCCTCGGCCTGGGCTACGGCATCGGCTCGAGCGCCAAGATCTTCGGGCCCGCCCTCATGGGCGCGATGATCGGTGGCGACGCGGTGCAGCAGAACGTCACGCTCGACGCGGTGTTCCCGGCCTTCGTGCTGTTCGCCGTGCTGCTGCTGCTCGGCGGCATCATCTACCTGTTCGCCAAGGAGACGAAGGGGGTCGCCCTGGAGGAGATCTGAGCGAGCGCTCCCCGAACCGGGGCCGGGCCCGTCGTCTGTCCCTCCCGCGGCGTCCGGTTCCCGGGCGGACGCCGCTGCGGAGCGGGGGACCCCTAGGCTGTGGGCGGAAGGACGATCCCACATGACGACTTTTCTCATCATCGGTGCCGTGGGCGTGGCCCTGCTGCTCGCCGCGCTCGTCATCGGCGACGTGCTCGACGGCCTCCTCGGCTCGGCCGAGGGCGTCTTCGACTCCGACGTCTTCTCCACGGCGGGCCTGGCCGGCCTCGTGGGGGGCTTCGGCTTCGGCGGCGCCATCGGCCTGGGCACGAGCGGCCTCGTGCCGGTCGGCGTCCTGACGGGTCTCGTGCTCGGCGTCGCCCTGGCCTACGGCTCCACGCGGCTCACCCGGGTGCTGCGCCGCCAGGGCAGCTCCAACACGGTGCGCACCGACTCGCTCGTCGGCGCCGAGGCGAGCGTCATCACCGCGATCCCCGCCGACGGCTACGGCCGGATCCGGCTCTCCCACAACGGGCATCTGCTCACCGTCTCGGCCCGAGCGACGACGGACATCGCGGCGGGGGAGCGCGTGTGGATCAGCGAGGTCCTCACCCCGACCGCCGTCGGCGTGCGCCCGATCGACGCTCTGCCGGCCCCCGACGCGGGCGGCGGCGCGGACCGGTGACTGCTCCGGAGGACACCGGGCTCTGGACGCCTCTGGTGTGTCGCCGTCCCGTTCCGCTAGTGTGCTTCGGTTCGTCAACCCTCAAGGAGAACAGTTGAACAGCATCATTCTCGCGATCATCGGCGTGATCGTGCTCCTCATACTCATCGGTCTGCTCATCGCGAGCCGCTACCGCGTCGCCGGCCCCAACGAGGCCTTCATCGTCACGGGCCGTCGCGGCAAGGAGGTCATCAACCCCGAGACCGGCATCGTGTCCACAGACCTGTCCGGTCAGAAGGTCGTCATGGGCGGCGGGGTCTTCGTCATCCCCTTCGTCCAGCACCTGTACGTCATGGACCTGTCCAGCCGCCGCATCATGGTCCAGATCCGGGGCGCCGTCTCCGGCCAGGGCATCAAGCTCAACCTCGACGGCGTGGCCATCGTCAAGGTGGGCGGCAACGAGGACTCGATCCGGGCCGCCGCCCAGCGCTTCCTCGCCCAGCAGGACGAGATCGAGTCCTTCACCCAGGAGACCCTCGCCGGCTCGCTGCGCTCCATCGTCGGCGGCCTCACCGTCGAGCAGATCATCCGCGACCGCGCGGCCTTCGCCCAGCGCGTCGCCGACGAGTCCGAGGCCTCCCTCACCGGCCAGGGCCTGGTGCTGGACACCTTCCAGATCCAGGACATCACCGACGACGGTACCTACCTCACCGATCTCGGCCGTCCCGAGGCCGCCAAGGTGCAGCAGCTCGCCGCCGTCGCCGAGGCCTCCTCCCGGCAGGAGGCCGAGCAGGCCCGCATCGCCGCTCAGCAGGAGATCGCCGTCTCCGAGCGCGCGCTCATGCTGAAGCAGGCCGAGATCAAGGCCGAGACCGATGCGGCCGCCGCCCAGGCGGCGGCCGCCGGGCCGCTCGCGCAGGCCGACCGCGACCAGGCCATCCTGACCGAGCAGGAGAAGGTGGCCGTGCGCCAGGCGGCCCTCAAGGACCGCCAGCTCGACACCGAGGTCCGCAAGCCTGCCGACGCCGAGCGCTACCGCATGGAGACCGAGGCCGAGGGCCGCAAGAACGCCGAGATCTTCGAGGCCGAGGCCGCCAAGGCCGCCGCCATCGCCGCCGCCGAGGCCGACGCCGAGAAGGCGCGCCTCGTCGGCGTCGGCGACAAGTCCCGCCGCACTGCCCTCGCCGAGGCGGCCGCCATCGAGGGCGCCAGGCAGGGCGAGGCCGAGAAGGCCCTCCGCCTCGCCGCCGCCGAGGCCGTCCGCGCCGAGGGCGAGGCCCAGGCCGCGTCCATCCTCGCCACCGGCCAGGCGGAGGCCGAGGCCATGAACAAGAAGGCCGACGCCTACGCCCGCTACAACGACGCCGCCGTCGTCGAGATGCTCGTCAACGCGCTGCCGCAGGTGGCCGAGAAGATCGCCGCCCCCATGAGCGGCATCGACAAGTACACGGTCATCAGCGCCGATGGCGCCGGGTCCGGCCCCAAGCAGGTCACCGGCACCGTCGTCGAGACTCTCGAGATGGTCAAGAACGCCACCGGCATCGACCTCCAGGAGCTCGTCGCGCGCTACGTCGACAGGCGCGGCGGGGACGACCAGCAGGCCCAGTGACAACGGCGCCCCGGCCGCCCGACGGGAGCGGCCGGGGCGGCGCCGCCGTCGGTGGAGGGGCCCGCCGGGCCCCTCCACGGGTCCGTGACGGCCCGGCGATGGACCGTCCCCGCTCCCCGTCATCCGTCCCATCATCCGTCGTCGCGGGCCCGAGCCGCCCCTCGCGGGGGCCGGCGGGCCCGTCGGGTTCGTAAGATGGTTCCGTGACTTCCCCGCACGAGCCCCGACGCCGCGCCGCGCAGCGGCCCCGGAGGGCCCTCGACCGGAGCGCGGCTCCGGCCGAATCGCTGCGCGCCCAGTGGTCGCGGCGGCCGTGGTACCGCGCCGTGGTCGCAGCGGCAGTGCTCGTCCTCGTCATCGTTCTCGTCGTCGTCCGCTGCACCGGCCCTCACGGCGGCCCGGAGCCGCCGGCCGCGGGCCCCACCGGCACGGGTACGACCAGTGGTACGGACGTCGCCAGTTTGAGCGCGGGTACCGCGGTGAGCATCGGCGGTTCGGCGGGAGCCGGTGACGCCCCGCTGCCGACCGCCGTGACCGGCGATCCGACGACCGCGACGGTCATCGTCGACGGCGTGACCCTCAAGGCCTCCCGCGACGACCTGGGGTACTGGCACTCGAACATCACCTCGACCGGGCAGTGGCAGGTGGCCGACCTGGACGTCGCCCCCTCCCAACGGACCGCCACCGTGCACAGCTACTCGGTGAAGGTCGAGCAGGGCCTGCCCCTGGACGTCGAGGCCACCGCCACCCAGATCTCCTCGATCCTCAACGACGAGCGGGGCTGGACAGGCTACCAGGACAACAGCTTCCAACTCGTCTCGGACCCCGACCAGGCGGACTTCACGATCTACGTCGGCAGCGCCGGCACCGTCGACGAGCTGTGCCAGCCCGACGACACGCGGGGCCTGGTGGACTGCCGCAACGGCAACAGGGTGGCGCTCAACGTCGACCGCTGGCTGTTCGCCGCGCCGCCCTACGCCGGCCAGACCGTCGACGCCTACCGCACCTACCTGGTCAACCACGAGGTCGGCCACTACATCGGCTTCGGGCACGTGCCCTGCCCCGGGGCGGGGCAGCCGGCCCCGATCATGCTGCAGCAGACCATCGACCTGCAGGGCTGCGTGCCGGCCTGGTGGCCGGCCGAGGTGGGCTACGACTGATCGTCCGGTCGGGCGTCGGCGGCGGGCCGAGCGCCCGACCCGGTGAGTTCGATCCCGGCCGCCGCCATGGCGTCCCGGGCGGCCCGCCCCTGTTCGGGGGTGACCGGCTCGGTGAGGTCGGTCAGCACGCGCACCCGGTAGCCGCGCGCCGCCGCGTCGAGGGCGGTGTCCTTGACGCAGTGCGACTCGGCGAGGCCGACGACGTCGACGTCGGTGATCCGGCGGGAGCGGAGCACCTCGTCCAGACCGGTACCGTCATCGGTGACGCCCTCGAAGCCGGAGTAGGCAGCGGCGTACTGGCCCTTGCGCACCCGGGCGTCCGGGCGGAGCCCCGCCAGGGCCGGGTGGAGCTCGGCCTCCTCGCTCCCTGCGATGCCGTGGGGAGGCCAGCTGTCGACGAAGTCGGGGGTCGGGGAGAAGTGCGCCCCCGGATCGACGTGCCAGTCCTGGGTGGTGACCACCAGGGCGTAGTCGCCGCGGCGGGAGAGGGCGTACTCGGCGATGCGCCCCGCGACGGCGTCGCCCCCGGGAACGGCCAGGGCGCCGCCCTCGCAGAAGGTCGGCTGGACGTCGACGACGAGAAGGGCGCGGGGATTCTGCTGCGTGACGCTCATGAGGGGAGTCTATCCGTCTGACGCGCAGACGGTCGGGGCTGTGGGGCGCCACCGGGCTCGTCGGGGGATCATCCGCGCAGGCGGCCCCGATCGGAAGATGCCCCGACTGGCCCGAGCCCTGCGGACGGGCCCGTCTCAGCCGCGCTCCCAGGCTGTGCCGTCCACGCGGGCCCCCGACAGGAGGGCCCTGATCGCCGCCCGGTCGGGTTTGCCCGAGGCGAGCATCGGCAGCTCGTCGAACCGTCCGATGACCCGCGGCGCGCGCTCGCGCCCGATCGCCCGGCCGACCGCGTCGCGCAGCCCGGCGGCGTCGAGGCCCCCGGGTGCGACGACGGCGGCGGCGACGAGACGACCCCAGCGCTCGTCGTCGAGTCCGACGACGACGCAGCGGCTCACGAGCCCGGTGCCCAGGACCGCCTCCGCCACGGCGGGAGCGCTGATCTTGAGACCTCCGCTCACGATGACGTCGTCGACGCGCCCGTCGACCGCGAGCCTCCCTCCGGACATCGAACCGAGATCGCTCGTGGCCAGCCACCGCCCCCCGCCCAGGACGCGCACGCCGGTCTCCCCGTCGAGGTAGTCGCTCATCACCATCGGCCCGCTGAGCCAGACCCGGCCCCCGGGGCGCCCGTCCGGCCCGTCCCCGCCGTCGGGCGGGCCGAACGCCACCCGCACCCCGGGCAGCGGGAGCCCGTCGTGGACGCAGCCGCCGCAGGTCTCGCTCATGCCGTAGCTCAGGCGCAGCGTCAGCCCGGCGTCCCGGGACGCCGCGACGAGCGGGGCCGGCGTCGTCGCCCCGCCGACGAGCACGGACGCCGCCCCGGTCAGGGCCCCGACCGCCGCGTCGTCGGCGAGCGCATCGGCGAGCTGGGTGGGTACGAGCGAGACGTGGACGCGCCCGTGCGGGTCGCGCCGGGCCGCCTCCCCGACGGCCCGGGCGATGCGCTCCGGCGTGGCCCGATTCTCGACGACGACCGGCTCGCGGCCCGCCAGTACCGACCGTACGATCACCTGGAGCCCGGCGATGTGGTGCGGCGGCAGCGCCAGCACCCAGGTGCCGGGCCCGCCCAGGGACTCGTCGGTGGCGGCGGCCGAGGCGCGCAGCTGCGCGCCCGACAGACCGACGAGCCGGCCGCTGCCGCTCGTCGAGCCGGAGGTGCGCATCACCAGGCGCGCCCCGTCCGGCCGGCGGACGGTCCGCGCGGCGGCGTCGACGGCCAGCGCGGCGGCGTCCTCGTCGGGGCCGGCGGGCAGCAGGAGCGGGCCGTCCTCGCCGGCCAGGAGCGGTTCCAGCGCCCGCGCGAGCGCCCGCGCCGAGGCTCCGGTGCGCGCCGCGACGAGGACGCGGGGCGATGCTGCGGGGGAGCCGGGCATCAGGGGAGGGGCATCAGAAGTAGTACGGGTACGGCGACCAGTCCGGCGCGCGGTGCTGGAGGAAGGCGTCGCGGCCCTCCTGGGCCTCGGCGGTCATGTAGGCGAGCCGGGTCGCCTCGCCGGCGAAGGCCTGCTGGCCGGCGATGCCGTCGTCGATCATGTTGAACGCGTACTTGAGCATGCGGATCGACTGCGGCGACTTGGTGGCGACCGTCAGGCCCCATCCGATCGCGGTCTCCTCGAGCTCGGCGTGCGGCACCACCGCGTTGACGACGCCCCAGGCCTCGGCCTCGGTCGGGGTGTAGGGCTCGGCGAGGTAGAAGATCCGCCGGGCGCGCTTGTCCCCGATCTGTCGGGCCAGCAGGCCGGCGCCGTAGCCGGCGTCGAAGGAGCCGACGTCGGCGTCCACCTGCTTGAAGATCGCGTGCTCGGCGCTGGCGACGGCCAGGTCGCAGACGACCATGAGCGAGTGCCCGCCGCCGGTCGTCCAGCCGCCGACCGCCGCGATGATGGGTTTCGGGGTGGACCGCATGAGGCGCTGCACCTCGAGGATGTGCATGCGGGCGCGCCGGCCCCGGTCGATGCGCGCGGCCCGCTGGGGCGTCATGCCCTGCTCGAGCCCCTCGTGGCCGGCGCCGTGCGGGGTCTCGTCGGGCTGGTACTGGTAGCCGTCGGCGCCGCGCTGCAACTGGTTCCCGCCCGAGGAGAAGGCGTGCCCGCCGTCCCTGGAGGAGGGGCCGTTGCCGGTGAGGATGATGGCCGCGACGTCGGGCGTGGAGCGGGCGTCGTCGATGCACCGGTACAGCTCGTCGACGGTCTGCGGGCCGAAGGCGTTGCGCAGCTCCGGGCGGTCGAAGGCGATGCGCACCACCGGAAGGTCGTGGCCGGCCGGGGCGCCGTCGACCTCGCCGCGCGAGACGAGGCGGTGGTAGGTGGTCTCGCGCAGCGGGACATCATCGGGCCGGGCCTCGCGCCAGCGCGCTGCGTCGAAGGTGTCGGAAACGCCGGGAAGACTGCTCATGGGCCGAAGCTATCACCCGCCCCGCCGGAGGCCGGGCCCGATGGGCCGTCAGACGTTCTCCGCCGGCCGGCCCGCGGCGTAGACGTTGTCGAGCTCGCGGCCCTGCTCGTCGAGAATGATCGTCGGGACGGCCGGCTCGGCGTTCGAGATGCGCTGGGCGTCGATCGGCAGCTCGGCGCGGGCGGCCTCGTGCCGGTCGCGGGCGTCCTGCAGGGGCTCGGCGCCGACGGCCTCGCCGTTGCGCACGAGGTCGACGAGCAGCGTGCGGTCGCCCGAGTCGGCGCGTGGGGCGGCGTTGACGCCGATCACCTCGGCCTGGGCCTTCCCCCGCTCGTCGATGGAGCGCAGCGCGAACTTGCGGCCGCCGATCGTCCTCTTGTTCGCCGACTTCTTCGCCACGTCGATGAGCGGCGCGTCGGGGGAGTCGGCGGTGGCGCGGGCGACGAGCTTGTAGACGAAGCCGCACGTGGGATGCCCCGAGCCGGTGACCAGGGAGGTGCCGACGCCGAAGCCGTCGACGGGGGCGCCGCGCAGGGCGGCGATCTGGTACTCGTCGAGGTCGTTCGTCACGATGATCCGCGTGCTCGTCGCGCCGAGCCGGTCGAGCAGCTCGCGCACGTGGGTGACCTCGGTGAACAGATCGCCCGAGTCGATGCGCACGCCGCCGAGGGCGCCGCCGGTCAGCTCGACGGCCTTCTCGATCGCGGCGTCGATGTCGTAGGTGTCGACGAGCAGCGTCGTGTCCTCGCCGAGCCACTCGAGCTGGGCGCCGAAGGCCTCGGCCTCGGAGTCGAAGAGCATCGTGAACGCGTGGGCCGCGGTGCCCGACACGGGGATGCCCCAGGTGCGGCCCGCCTCGAGGTCGGAGGTGGAGCTGAAGCCGGCGATCCAGGCGGCGCGGGCGGCCGCGACGGCTGAGGCCTCGTGAGTGCGCCGGGCGCCGAACTCGGCGATCGGGCGGCCCTGGGCGGCCATCGTCATGCGGGAGGCGGCCGCGGCGATCGCGCAGTCGTGGTTGTAGATCGACAGCAGCAGCGTCTCGAGGAGCACGACCTCGGCGAACGAGCCCTCGACCTGCAGCAGGGGGGAGCCGCCGAAGTAGAGCTCGCCCTCGGGGTAGCCGACGATGTCGCCGTGGAAGCGGTAGCCGGCCAGGTACTCGGCGAGGGCGTCGTCGGCGACGCCCTCGCGCAGCAGGTAGTCGATCTCCTCGTCGCCGAAGCGGAAGTCGGCGAGGGCCGCGAGGGCGCGCCCGACCCCGGCCACGACGCCGTACGAGCGGCCCTGGGGCAGGCGGCGGGGGAACAGCTCGAAGAGCACGTGGCGGTTGGCCCGGCTCGCGTGGAGGGCGGCCTTGACCATCGTGAGCTCGTACATGTCGGTGAGCAGTGACGTTGTGGGCATGGGGCCACCCTACGGCGCGGCGCCCGGCGTCCGACGCCGATGTCGATCCATGGTCGGAAAGCAGTGCCGGGCCGGCCCGTTCCCCGTGGCCACGGGGCCGGACCGTGCCCCCGGCCGGGGCGCCGGCCCCGGTTGACTCGTGAGACAGAATGGAACCATGATGGAAGCTCCCCCTCAGGCGCCCAGCGGCGGTACCGCCCTCGTCGAGCGTCCTGCCGAGGAGGCCGTGGGCAATCGCAGCTGGGTGACGATCGTCTGGGACGACCCCGTGAACCTCATGAGCTACGTCACCCATGTCTTCTGCACCTACTTCCACTACTCGCGCGACCGCGCCGAGCGCCTCATGATGCAGGTGCACATGGAGGGCAGGGCGGTCGTCAGCTCCGGGAGCCGCGAGCGGATGGAGCGCGACGTCAACGCCATGCACGGCTTCGGCCTGTGGGCCACCGTCGGCAGGGGCGAGTAGTGCACTCCTTCCGCCGCCGCCGCGGGCAGCTCACCTGCACCTTCGAGGCCGCCGAGCTCAGCGTCATGACGAGCCTCGTCGACCAGTTCATGGAACTGCTCACCGGCGACGACATGCCCCCCAGGACGACGAACGGGTTGGGGGAGCAGGACCTCTTCGCCGAGCTCGAGCGCGAGCTCAACGACCCGCCGACCGACGACTTCCGCCGCAACCCCGACGTCGACCCGGCCCTGCGGCGGCTCTTCCCCGACGCCTACCAGAACGATCCGCAGGCCTCGTCCGAGTTCCGCCGCTTCAGTCTCGCCGAGCAGCGCGACGCCAAGCTCGACGCCGCCGTGGCGATGCTCTCCGATCTCAACCAGGTGGGCGGCGACATGCGCTGCGCCGTGCCGGACGAGCACATCGACGCCTGGCTCAAGACCCTCACCGCCGTGCGCCTGGCCCTGTCGGTGCGTCTGGGCATCCTCACCGCCGACGACGCCGACCGGCTCGCCGAGCTGCCCGAGGACGACCCGATGGCCGCCGTCTTCTCGGTCTACGAATGGCTCGGCTGGGTGCAGGAGTCCCTCCTCGACTGCCTCCACTGACCCCCCACCGGGCAGGGGGCCGGGCCCGTGCCATGGACCGTCGGCGGCGGGGACCCGACTCCCGGGCCGGTCGGGGACCGGCCCGCCGCCATGGCCGACGATGCGGGCCCGCCGGTACGGGACGCGGATCCGGGGTGCGATGCGCGCGGCCCGCCGTCGCCGGCCCGGGGCCCGCACGGGCTCCGCGGCGCGGGGCGGCCGGGGCGGAGACTAGGATCGGAGGCGTGCTCAACCCGGAACTCGACACGACGGACTCACCGGTGACCGACGACGCGCCCGCCGCGGCGGGCGACGCGAACGCGCCGATCGGCGTCTTCGACTCCGGCTTCGGTGGCCTGACGGTGGCCCGCTCGGTCGTCGACCTGCTGCCGCACGAGGACATCCTCTACCTGGGCGACACGGCCCGCGCCCCCTACGGCCCGCGCCCGATCGCCCAGGTGCGCGGCTTCGTCCTGGAGGCCCTCGACGATCTCGTCCATCGGGGCGTGAAGGCCCTCGTCATCGCCTGCAACACGGGCTCGGCGGCAGCCCTGCGCGACGCCCGCGAGCGCTACGACGTGCCGGTCGTCGAGGTGGTCGTGCCGGCCGCCCGCAAGGCCGCCGCGATCACCCGCAACGGCCGCATCGGCGTCATCAGCACGCAGGCCACCGCGAGCTCGCTCGCCTACGACGACGCCCTCGGCGCCTCGCCCGTCCAGCTGTTCACGCAGGTGTGCCCGAAGTTCGTCGAGTACGTCGAGGCGGGCGTCACGACCGGCCCCCGTATCCTCGCGACCGCCCGCGAGTACCTCGCCCCGCTCCAGGAGGCCGACGTCGACACGCTCATCCTCGGCTGCACGCACTACCCGCTCCTGTCGGGCGTCATCAGCTACGTCATGGGCGAACGCGTCACTCTCGTCTCCAGCTCCGACGAGTGCGCCCGCACCGTCTTCGCCGAGCTGACCCGCCTGGACCTGCTGCGCGACGATCTCGACCACGAGCCGACCCGCCGCTTCCTCACCACCGGCGACGCCGAGCGCTTCCAGGGCCTGGGTCGGCGCCTCATGGGGGGCTTCGTGAGCCAGGTGGAGTCGGCCAGCATCGACGGGCGTTGAGCCCGCCCTCCGGGGTCGTCTGGGCTCTGCCCGACCCTCCCGGGGTCGACACGGTGCGGTGCGCCGCCCGGCGCGGGTATCTTGGCACTCGTGTCCGACTCCGTGAAGACGACGGTGCGCGCCGACGGCCGCGCGCTCGATGAACTGCGTCCCGTGACCATCACCCGTGGCTGGCTCGACCATGCCGAGGGCTCCTGCCTCATCGAGTGCGGCAGGACCCGCGTGCTCGTCGCCGCGTCGGTCACCGAAGGCGTCCCGCGCTGGCGCCGGGGCTCCGGGCTCGGCTGGGTGACCAGCGAGTACGAGATGCTCCCGCGCTCCACGAGCACCCGTTCCGACCGCGAGTCGCGGCGGGGCCGGGTCGGCGGGCGCACCCACGAGATCAGCCGCCTCATCGGCCGCAGCCTGCGCGGCGTCCTCGACGACCGGGCCCTCGGCGAGAACACGATCGTCATCGACTGCGACGTCCTCCAGGCCGACGGCGGCACTCGCACCGCCTCCATCACCGGTGCCTACGTCGCCCTGCACGACGCCGTCGAGTGGCTGCGCGCCCGTGGCGCGCTGGCCGGCGAGCCGCTGACCGGCTCGGTCGCGGCGATCAGCGTCGGCGTCGTCGACGGCGTCCCGATGACCGACCTCGCCTACGCCGAGGACTCCCGCGCCGACGTCGACATGAACATCGTGTGCACCGGCGACGGGGACTTCGTCGAGGTGCAGGGCACCGGCGAGGGCGCCGCCTTCGGCCGGGAGACGCTCGGCGCGCTGCTCGACCTCGGACAGGCCGGCTGCGCCCGGCTCAGCGGGCTCCAGTCCAGGGCGCTCGCCGACCCCGAGGGGAGGGCTGCCCTGTGACCCGGCGCGTGCTCCTGGCCACCGGCAATGCGAAGAAGCTCACCGAGCTGCGCCGCATCATCGCCGACTGCGGCATGGACCTGGAGGTCGTGAGCCTCAAGGACATCGACCCCTACCCCGACCCCGAGGAGTCCGAGTGGACCTTCGAGGGCAACGCCCTCATCAAGGCGCGCGAGGGTATGGTCCACTCGGGGCTGCCGGCGCTCGCCGACGACTCCGGCATCTGCGTCGACGCGCTGGGCGGCATGCCCGGCGTGCGCAGCTCCCGCTGGAACGGCCCCGAGCAGGAGGACATCGCCAACCTCGAGCTCGTCCTGCGCCAGATCGAAGACGTCCCGCGGGGGCGCCGGCAGGCCCAGTTCGTCGCGGTCATGGCGCTCGTCATGCCCGACGGCCGCGAGTTCACGACCCGTGGCGAGATGGCCGGCCACCTCACGAACCGTCCCAAGGGCTCGCGCGGTTTCGGCTACGACCCGATCTTCGTGCCCGACGAGCAACTGCCCGACGCCGAGGGGCGGCTGCGCACCGCCGCCGAGATGACCGCCGGCGAGAAGGACGCGATCAGCCACCGCGGCCGCGCCGTGCGGGCGATGCTGCCGATTGTCGCCCGCGAGCTCGGCCTGCCGGTCCCCGAGGGCCTGCACGTCGAGCCGGACACGGTGCCGGGCGCCGACCGGGAGGGCCCGGCCCCGACGCTGCCCGCCAGCGAGTGGACCGCCCAGATCCCCGCCGTGCAGCGCCCGGAGTCCCAGCCCGCGGCCCGGCCCACCCGCGCCGCCGGGCCGACGAGCGGCGTGACCCCGCTGGAGCCCTGAGCCGAACGGATCGGACGGGGAACCGTCCGCTCCGGGGTGTGGTCGGCGGTCCTGTCGGCGCCGGAGCATAGCCTGGTTCCCGTCCACCGAATCCGACGCGCCGGTCCTGGTCGGCGCACGAGACCGAGGAGGCCCATGCAGCAGTACCTCGACCTGCTCGAGCGCGTCATGACCATCGGCGTCGACCGCTCCGACCGCACCGGCACGGGCACGCGCAGCATCTTCGGTCACCAGATGCGCTTCCACCTCGACGACGGCTTCCCGCTCGTCACGACGAAGAAGGTGTACACGCGCGGCGTCTTCGGCGAGCTGCTGTGGTTCCTGCGCGGCGACACGAACATCGCGTGGCTGCACGGGAACGACATCCACATCTGGGACGAGTGGGCCGACGAGAACGGCGACCTCGGCCCCATCTACGGCCACCAGTGGCGCAGCTGGCCCGACTACGACGGCGGCGCCATCGACCAGCTGGCGCAGGTGATCGACCTGATCCGGATGAATCCCGACTCGCGGCGCCTCGTCGTCTCGGCCTGGAACGTCGCCGAGGTGCCGGGCATGGCGTTGCCGCCGTGCCATCTGCTCTTCCAGTTCTACGTGGCCCCCGCCTCCGACGACGGTCCCGCCCGGTTGAGCTGCGGCCTCTACCAGCGCTCGTGCGACCTGTTCCTCGGGGTGCCCTTCAACATCGCCTCGTACGCCCTGCTCACCCACATGGTGGCGCAGGTCTGCGGGCTGCGCGTCGGCGACTTCGTCCACACCCTGGGCGATGCGCACGTCTACAGCAATCATGTCGAGCAGGTGCGCGAGCAACTGTCGCGCACCCCGCGCCCCCTGCCGAGGCTGCGGCTCAATCCCGAGGTGACGAGCATCGACGGTTTCGAGCTGGGCGACATCGAGCTCATCGGCTACGACCCGTACCCGTCGATCAAGGCTCCGGTGGCGGTGTGAGCGGGCCCTCGGACGGCGCCGGGCCCGGTCCCCGGGTCATTGCCATCGCCCTCGTCGCCGCGAACGGCGTCATCGGCGACGGCGTCGACCAGCCCTTCAGGTTCCGCGAGGACTGGCGCCGCTTCAAGGCGACGACGTTCGGCCACCCCCTCATCCTCGGACACGCCACGCACCGCACCATGGGCCTGCTCGCCGGGCGCACGAGCATCGTCATCAGCCGAGACCCGGCGTCGGTGCGCTTCCCGGAGGACCCGCCGGCCGGGGCGCGCGGCATCGCCGTGGCGAGCCTCGACGAGGCCCTGGACGTCGCCGCCGGCCTCGACCGCGAGAAGGTCTTCATCTGCGGCGGCGGCGAGGTCTACCGGGCCGCCATGGGGCGGGTCGACGAGCTCGACATCACCGCCGTGCACGCCGACGCCGCCGGCGCGGTCACCTTCCCGCCGATCGACCCGGCCCGCTGGCGCGAGACCGAGCGCATCGTCGGCGAGCGGTTCGACGTCGTCCGCTACGAGCGCATCCGCCCCCAGGCCGGAGGCGGCGACGGGCTGGACGGCGCGAAGGGCTGAGTCATGCGCGCGTCCGCCTCCGTGCTGCACCTCGACCTCGACGCCTTCTTCGCGTCCGTCGAGCAGCGCGACAAGCCCTCGCTGGCCGGAAGGCCGGTCGTCGTCGGGGGCGTCGGAGGGCGCGGGGTCGTCGCGACCGCCAGCTACGAGGCCCGCGCGCTGGGCGTCCACTCGGCCATGGGCACCGGCCAGGCCCGGCACCTGGCCCCGCACGCCGCCTACCTGGCCACCCGCTTCGAGGCCTACCGCGAGTCCAGCCGCATCGTCATGGCTCTGCTCGGCGAGCTCAGCCCCCTCGTCGAGCCCCTCAGCATCGACGAGGCCTTCGTCGACCTGGCCGCCGGCGGGCGCGACACCTCGCCGGAGGCGCTCGCCGCGCTCGTCGAGGGCCTGCGCCGCGAGATCACGGAGCGCACAGAGGGCCTCCACGCCTCGGTCGGCGTCGGCTCCAGCAAGTTCATCGCCAAGCTCGCCTCCGAGTCCGCCAAGCCCGACGGGAGCCGCATCATCGCCCCCGGCCGGGAGCCCGACTTCATCGCGCCGATGAGCGTGCGGGCCATCCCCGGCATCGGCCCGGCCACCACTGAGAAGCTCAGCCGACTCGGGATCCGCACGGTCGCCGAGCTGCGCGAGGCGAGCCCCCGCGAGCTCGTCCGCGAACTCGGCCGGGCCGTGGGGGAGTACGTCCACGGCATCGCCTTCGCGCAGGACGACCGGCCGGTGGCGCCGCGAGGGGAGGCCAAGTCGATCTCGGTCGAGGACACCTTCGAGCAGGACATCACCGAGTCGGCCGCGGTCGCCGAGGTCATCGCCGCCGACGCCAGGCTCGTCGCCGTCCGGCTCGCCAGGGCGGGCCTGTTCGCCCGCACCGTCACCGTCAAGGCCCGCATGGCCGACTTCAGCACGGTGAGCCGCTCACGCACCCTGCTCGGCGCCACCGACCATCCCGAGCGCATCGCCGCCGTCGCCCAGGGCCTGGCCGGGGCGATCGACCCCCGCGGCGGCGTACGGCTCCTCGGCGTGGGCGTCTCGAACTTCACGCAGGCCGCCCAGGAGGAGCTCTTCGAGGTCGACGACGCGGAGCCGGCCGCCGGCCGGCTCGTGCGCCACGACGAGGCGGCCCCGTCGGTCACGGTGCGCCATCCGGAAGCCGGCTTCCCGCCCGGCATGGACGTCGAGCACGACGAATGGGGCCGCGGCTGGGTGTGGGGCTCGGGGCACGGCATCGTGACGGTGCGCTTCGAGCACCGCGGCGGGCCCGTCGGCCCGGTCCGCTCCCTGCGCGCCGACGACCCCCTGCTGCACCGCGCCGGGCTCCTCCCGCTGGCGGCCGCTGTGCCCGAGGACGACGAGGACGACGGGCACGGGCCGGGCTGGGCGCGCCGGATGCGCGACCTGGGCGCCGCGCGGGTGCCGTCCGAGGACGCCCGGCCGTCGCCCGGGGAGAGCGCCCGCACGGTTCACAACTGACCTGCCGTCCGAGGGCGCCCGGCCGTCGCGGGCCCGGGCCGCGGGGCCGTGCCGGCCCGCCGCCGGTCCGCCGCGCGGGGCCCTGCGGCGCCCGAGGCTGGGGGCGGGGGCTTCGGGCGTGTGACACACTGTGCAGTGCAGTTCCGACGAGGAATCCGGTGCCCGGCCGAGCCGGTGGTCCGGAGCGGTCCCGCCACTGTGATCCGGCTCCGGCCGGTCAGCCAGACACTCGCGGCGCTGCACGGCGAGAACCATTGGGCGAGGCACCTGAGGAGGCCATGTGAGCGAGAGCGCGCGCCCCGACATCGGATCCGGCGGCCCCGGTCGCGGCGGCGGCCGGCGGCGCTTCATCGGGGTCGGGGTGGGCCCCGGCGATCCCGAACTGGTCACCTTCAAGGCGGCGAGGGTGCTGCGGACGGCCGGCGTCATCCTCGTCCCCGCCACCGAGGCCTCCGCCGACGGCCCCGGGCGCGCCGAGCGGATCATCGCCGACGTCGTCCCCGACGGCGCGGCCCGCATCAGGCGCATCCCCTTCTCGATGGCCCAGCGCCGCGGCGTCGGCGCCCGCCGCGCCGACAGCTGGCGGGCCAGCGCCGACGCCGCCGTCGAGGCCTTCGGGTCCGGCTGCCGCACCGTCGCCTTCGCCACCGTCGGCGACCCGGCCGTCTTCTCCACCTTCAGCTATCTGCGCGCCACGCTCGCCCGGCGCATGCCCGACGTCGACTACGAGCTCGTGCCCGGCATCACCGCCATGCAGGCCCTGGCCGCCGCGAGCACCACCCCGCTGGCCGAGGGCCGCGAGATCCTCGCCCTCGTGCCGGCCACCGTCGGGCCCGACAGGCTCGGGCGGCTGCTCGACGTCGCCGATTCGGCCGCCATCTACAAGGGAGGACGCACGCTGCCCGAGGTGCTGCGGGCCCTGCGCGAGCGCGGCCGCCGGGCGGTCATCGGCACCGACGTCTCCCTGCCCGACCAGCGGCTCGTCGACCTCGACGAGATCGACGCCGACGAGACGCTGCCCTACTTCTCGGCCGTCCTCACGACGCCCGAGCGCACCATCACAGGAGGCCGGATATGAGCGAGCGGCCCGCAGGAGCCGAGCCCGCGGACGACGAGCCCGACGTCGACGCGATCGACCATGCGCGGATCGGCGCGCCGCCGGTCCCCGCCCCCGGGCACGACCGCCCGCGCGGCCTCGTCGTCTTCGTCGGGGCGGGCCCCGGCGCCCCCGACCTGGTGAGCGTGCGCGGCGCCCGCGTCATCGCCGAGGCCGACATCGTCATCTGGGCGTCCAGCCTCGTCCACCCCGACATGGTGGCGAACCGCCGGCCGGACGCCGAGCTCGTCGACTCCGCGTCGATCCCCTTGGAGGACCTCGTCCCGCTGTACACCCGCGCCCGCGACGAGCACCTCCTCGTGGCCCGCGTGCACACCGGCGACCCGTCCCTCTACGGGGCCACCGCCGAGCAGCGCGACCTGTGTCGGCGCCTCGGCGTCGACGTCGAGACCGTGCCGGGCATCTCGGCCTTCAGCGCCACCGCCGCCCGCATGGACGTCGAGATCACCGTGCCCGAGGTCAGCCAGTCGCTCGTCATCACCCGCCTGGAGGGGGGCCGCACCCCGATGCCGGACGGGGAGACCATCGCCTCGTTCGCCGCGCACGGCGCCACCATGGCCGTCTACCTGTCGGCGGCCCGCCACCGCGCCCTCCAGGACGCCCTCCTCGCCGGCGGCTACCCGCCCGGCACCCCGTGCATCATCGGCTACTCGGTGACCTGGCCGCAGGAGATGATGTTCCGCTGCGAGCTGTCCCGGCTGTCCGAGACGATGCGGGCCCACCGGCTGTGGAAGCACACCATCGTGCTCGTCGGCCCCGCCCTCGCCGAGGGGCCCATCACCGCGCGCAGCCACCTGTACCACCCCGGCTTCCGCCACGGGTACCGCGCCGCCGACGCGCGGGCCCGGCAGGAGCTGCGCGCCCACGGCGCCCGCGCCCTCGACGACGCCGTTCCCGGTGACGCCGGGTCCGGAGACGACGCCCCCGACGGGACCCGGGGCGGGATGACGGAGGAGAAGGCATGATCCGCGTCCACGGATACCTCGGCCGCATCGACGAGCGGCTGCGCCGCGAGGCCGCCGCCGCCGACCTGGTCGTCGGCGGGCGCCGCCACCTCGACGCCTTGGCGGTGCCCGAGGACAGGCGCCTGGTGCTGGGCCCCATCGGGCCGGCCGTCGAGGCCATGAGGGCCCTGCCCGGCGACGCCCGGGTCGTCGTCGTGGCCTCGGGCGACCCGCTGTTCTTCGGCGTCGTGCGCCGCCTGCGCGCGGCGGGGCTGGCCGTCGAGGTCGTCCCCGAGATCACGAGCGTGCAGGCCGCCTTCGCCGCCGTCGCCGTGCCCTGGGACGACGCCCAGATCGTCAACGCCCACTCCCGCGGCATCGACGCCGCCGTGCGCGTGGCCCGGAACCATCCGAAGGTCGCCGTCCTCACCGCCCCCGGCCGCGGCGTGCGCGAGCTCGCCGAGGCCCTGCGCGGGGCCGGCAAGACCTACGTCGTGGCCGCCCGCATGGGCGAGCCCGACGAGCGGGTCGACGTCCTCAGCGAGGACCGGGCCCTCGCCCTCGGCGCCGGCGAGGTGCCCGGCCTGCACGTCGCGCTCGTGCTCGACCACCGCCCCGACGAGGCGGCCGTGCTCGGCGTGACCCCGGAGATCGCCGGCGACGCCGCCGAGCCCGCCGACGACGAGCAGCGCCCCGGTCGGAACCGGGCCGCCGACGGCTCGGACCGCGAGCCGATCATCGGCCAGGTCTGCACGACCGGACGCGCCCGCGCGAACGCCGACCGCATCGACGAGGCCCTGTCCGTCGTGTCGAAGCGCTACGTCGGCGGCGCGGCGGCCGGGCTGGCCGCCGCGTGGGGCGAGTGCGATCTCATCGTCTCGCACCTGGCCCTCGGCGCCACGGCCCGCATGATCGCCCCGTTCCTGGCCGACAAGCGGACCGACCCGGGCGTCGTCGTCGTGGACGAGGCGGGCCGGTTCGCGATCCCGCTGGTCGGCGGGCACATCGGCGGGGCCAACGAGCTGGCCCGCCGGATCGCCGACGGGATCGGCGCCACTGCCGTCGTCTCCACCGCCACCGACTCGCTCGGCCTGCCGGCCCTCGACCAGCTCGGCTGGGCCGTCAGCGGCGACGTGGCGGCCGTCACCGGCGCCCTCCTCGAGGGCAGGCCGGTCGACTGGGTGCGCGAGCGCCTGTGGCGGGTGCCGCCGCTGCCCGACACCGTGCGCGTCACCGGCCCCCGCGAGGCGCCCGCCGCCGCTGACGGCCTCGACGCCTCCGACGGTCCGGAGGGGGCCGACGGCAGGCCGCCGGCCGTGGCCCGCGTCGTCGTGACCGACGGGCTCGAGGTGCCCGCCTCCGGGCTGCCCACCGTCGTCCTGCGGCCCGACAGCCTCGTCGTGGGCATGGGCTGCAACAGGGGCACCGACGTCGAGGAGCTGCGCGGCCTGCTCGAGGAGATCCTTGCCGACGCCGGCCTGGCCGTCGAGTCGGTCGCCGCCCTGTGCAGCGCCGACGTCAAGGTGGGCGAGAGGGGCCTCATCCGGCTGGCCGCCGAGCTCGGCGTCCCCTACCGGGTCTTCGACGCCGCGACCCTCGACGCCCAGGACGCCCCGACCGTCTCCGAGGTCGTGCGGGCCGAGGTCGGCACCGGCTCGGTGTCCGAGGCCTCTGTGCTGGCCGCCGGGGCGCGGCTCGTCGTGCCCAAGCGCAAGAGCCGCAACGCGACCTGCGCCCTCGGACGCATCCCGGCCCGCGGCGTGCTGCACGTCGTCGGCCTGGGCCCGGGCTCCCGCGATCTGCTCACCCCGAGGGCGCGCGACGCGGTGCGGAACGCGAACCTGGTGGTCGGCTACGGCCCGTACGTGCGCCAGATCCGCGACCTGGTGAGCCCGAACGCCGACGTCCTGGCCACGAGGATGGGCACCGAGGAGCAGCGCACCGCTGCGGCCATCGACGCCGCCCGCCGCGGCCTCGACGTCGCCTTCGTCTGCGGCGGCGACCCGGCGATCTACGCCATGGCCAGCCCGACCCTCGAGATGGGCACCGACGGCATCGACGTCGACATCGTCCCGGGCGTCACCGCCGAGCTGGCCGTCTCGGGCATCCTGGGCGCCCCGCTGGGCCACGACCACGCGACGATCAGCCTGTCGGACCTGCACACCGACTGGGAGCTCATCTGCAAGCGGGTGCGCGCCGCCGCCGAGGGCGACTTCGTCATCACCTTCTACAACCCGCGCTCGCGCACGCGCACCCACCACCTGCCCGACGCGCTGGCGATCATCGCGCAGCACCGCGGGCCGGACACCCCGGTCGCCTGCGTCGCGCAGGCCGAGCGGCCCCAACAGAAGGTGACGATGTCGACGCTGGCCGAGTTCAGGCCGGAGTGGGTGGACATGAACACGATGGTGATCGTCGGCTCCGACACCACCAGGTTCGTCACCAGCGGTGACGGTCGACGGATGATCGTCACCCCGCGCGACTACCACTGGATGGAGGGGCGGGTGAGCGGCGAGAACCGCCTCAACTACCGCCACCAGGACCGTCCGAGGATGTCGCGCGCCGAATACCGGGGCCGGACCGAGGAGAAGTGACAATGACCCGTCAACCCCCGCTCGTCGTCGCCGCCCACGGCACCCGCCAGGCCGAGGGCCTGGCCAGCTGCCGGGCGCTCGTCGACCGCGTCGCCGGCCGGCTGCCCGACGTGCACGTCGGCATCGGCTTCGTCGAGCTCGCCGAGCCCGACATCGCCGCCGCCGTCGGCGACGCCCTCGAGGCGGTGCCGCCCCAGGCCGGCGGCGAGGACCCGGACGCCGTCGTCGTGCCGCTGCTGCTGCACACCGGCGGCCACGTCCGCGCCGACATCCCCGACGCCATCGAGGCCGGCCGCGGCGACGCCCGCGTGGCCTACGCCGGCCCGCTCATGCCCGACCCGCGCGTCCGCTTCGCCCTGCAGCGCCGCATCGACGAGGCCCTGACCCCCGCCGGCGGCGAGGCCTGGCGACCCGGCGACACGGCCGTCGTGCTCGTGGGCCGCGGCGCCCTCGTGCCCGACGCCAACGCCGAGCACTACCGCATCGCGCGTCTGGTGTGGGACGAGATGGGCCTGCGGCAGGTGCTGCCCGCCTTCATCCAGGTGAACCGACCGAGCGTGCCCGACGCCCTGTCGGCGGCGGCCGCGTCCGGACTCACCCGCATCGTCGTGGCGCCCGTCTTCCTGTTCACCGGCAAGCTGTCGGAATGGCTGGCCGAGCAGGTGGGCGCCTGGGTCGAGTCCCACCCCGGAGTCGAGGTGCGCATCGCGCACGTCATCGACGACTGCGACGAGATCGCCGATGTCGTGATCGACCGCTACCGCCGCCGGCTCGGCTCCGAGGGGGCCGGTCAGGGGGCCCCGGTGTACCTGTCCGGCCTGCGGCTGCAGGGCCGTCGGGTGCTCGTGGTGGGCGCCGGTCATGTGGCCGAGCGCCGCATCCCGCAGCTGCTGGAGGCCGGCGCCAGGGTGCGCGTCGTCGCACCGAGCGCCGGCATCAAGGTCTCGGGCTTGGCGGCCCGTGGTCAGGTCGAGCTCGTCGGGCGCGGCTTCCGGCCGTCCGACGTGGACGACGCCTGGTACGTCGTGGCGGCGGCCAATGACGCCGCGGTGAACCGGCAGGTCGCCGAGGCGGCCGAGGCGCGGCACATCTTCTGCGTCCGCTCCGACCGCGCCACCGGGGGCAGCGCCTACACCCCCGCGACCGAGCAGGCGGGCGGCATCTCCGTCGCCGTCGTCGGCGACCGCAACCCGCGCCGCAGCGTGAAGGTGCGCGAGGAGCTGCTGCGCGCCCTGCAGGGCGTCTGAGCGGGGCCCGGGCGGGCCCCGTCCCGCGGCTCGGCCGTGTTCTGCGGTCGTCTGGGCGGCTGACCGCACGCCGAACAGCACGGGGCGGGCCCGGGCCAGGGCCCGCCCCTTTTTTGGCGGTTTCAGCTGTTGCCTCCAGAAGATCCACCACGCGTAGCGGTGCACGACGATGAAGTTTGTTCACAGCACGCAGGAGGAAAACCTGACAAGGGAGAACGCTCCTGTGGACGACTCCTGTGAATAAGCCTCGATGACCAGAGCATCGGATATCCTATTGACATGATATCTTCTCAAGGGTATATTTGCTCTGCATGAGGTGGACCGTTGAGTTCTCCGACGAGGTGCGCTCTTGGTACCTGGGTCTGAGCCCAGCGGGGAGGGCAACGGCAGACCGGATTCTTGAGCGGTTGGCCTCTCAGGGAAACATGCTGCGCATGCCGCATTCCCGCTCATTGGGCGGTGGGTTGTACGAGCTGCGGTTCGCATGCGAAAACATCAGTCAGCGCATCACGTACGTCTTCGAGCTGGATCGTAGGGCGGTGACCTTGACAGCGTTCCGAAAGCAGCGTCAGAACGAGCGTGGTGAGATCCTGCGGGCCAGGCGGGCGCAGGCAGCGCGCCAAGCGGCGGATGCCACCAGGAAGAGGGGAGGGGGACGATGAGCACCAGCGCTGCGACGACCTCGTGGGAGCAGGTCCGGGAGGAATCTCTGGCCGCCATGACCGAGGCGGAGCGAGCCGAGTACGACGCCGCGTCGATCGAAGCCGAGGCGCGGCTGCAACTCGCTGAATTGGTCTACAACGCGCGCACAGCAGCCGGGCTGTCTCAGACTGAGCTCGCTCGAAGGGCTCATACTCGTCAGGCGGTCATCTCCGCCATTGAGAGCGGTGCTCAGGCTCCTGGTGGCATCATGCTCGCACGCATCGCTCACGCTCTGGGCGGGACTCTCAGCATCCACGTCGCAGCGTGAAGGTGCGCGAGGAGCTGCTGCGCGCCCTGCAGGGCGTCTGAGCGGAGCCCGGGGGCCCGGGCTCGGGCCCGCCCCGCGGCTGTGGCCTTCGCCGATCGGCTCTCCCGGTCGGTTCTGCGTCTCTTTCTGCGGCTGTGGTGCCTCTGGCGTGCGTCATCCGCGGGTGGTTCCTGTGGGTTGCGTTCGGGGACGGCCGTGGCGCGCCGGGCCGTGCTGGTGTTCGGTTGGTCTGTCGGGTTGGGTGGCTGATCGGCGTCCCTTTCTGCGGCTTGTGGTGCCTCTGGCGTGCGTCATCCGCGGGTGGTTCCTGTGGGTTGCGTTCGGGGACGGCTGTGGCGCGGTGGGCCGTTGCCGGAGGTGGTTCTGCCTGCTTCTCGCCTCAGTCGGTTCCGGTGAAGCCGGCACGTCCGACGACGGCGCCCCCGCGGTCGGTGCAGATGACCTGCACGTCGACCCGGGGGTTGTCGATGACGGCCTGCGCCTCGGCCTTGGCGGCGGCGGCGACTGCGTCGCCGAGGGGCACACCGGCTTCCGCGCAGAGGGCCTGCGCCCCGGCGGCGGTGGGGGACTGGCGCACCCGGTCGACGAGCTCCGGTCCGGCTCCGGCGCGGGCGGCGAGCTCGGCGAGGTGCTCGTGGTCGACCTGGGTGCGGTGCGAGTGCAGGTCGAGGTAGCCGTTGGCGAGCTTCGACATCTTCGCGAAGCCTCCGCACAGGGTGATCCGCGCGATGGGGTGGTCGTGCAAGTACTTGAGGACGGCCCCGGCGAAGTCGCCCATGTCGAGCAGTTCGATGCCGGGGTAGAGCCTCTCGACCGTCGCCGTGGACGACGACCCGGTGGTGCCCGCGGCGTGCTGCACCCCGGTCGCCCGGGCCACGTCGATGCCCTCGTGGATGCTGGCGATCCAAGCGGCGCACGAGTAGGGCACGACGACGCCGGTGGTGCCGAGCACCGACAGCCCGCCGAGGATGCCGATGCGCGGGTTCCAGGTGCGCCGGGCGATCGTCTCTCCGTCGTCGATCGACACGGTGACGAGTACGTCGGGTTCGCCGCTGCCGCCTGCCTCGCGGTCGGCGGCGGCGATGTTCGCGGCGATGTAGCGCCGCGGCACCGGGTTGATGGCCGGCTCCCCGATCGCCAGTGGAAGGCCCGCCCGGGTGACGGCGCCGACGCCCTCGCCGGCGCGGAAGACGATGCCGCTGCCCGGTTCGCCGCGGCGCAGCGTGGCGCGGACGACGGCGCCCTGGGTGACGTCGGGGTCGTCACCGGCGTCCTTGGTGACGGCGGCCATCGTCCAGCCCTCGCCCAGCTGCTCCTGGGTGAGGGCGAAGGCCGGTCGGCGCCCGTGCGGCAGGTCGATCTCGACGGGGTCGGGGAAGACGCCGGTGAGCAGCGCCGTCCAGGCGGCCCGGCCGGCGGCGGCCGCGCAGGCCCCGGTCGTCCAGCCGGGACGCAGCCCCGAGCGGTCGAGCTGGGCCTCGCGTCCCGTGCCGCGACTGGTCTGCCCGCGGCCGGTCGACCCGCGGCCGTTCGGCGTCGTCCCGTCCCCGGCTTCGCGGTCCGACGGCGTCGGCCCGCTGCCGCTCGTCCCGCGCCTCGCCCGGCCGGAGTCGGGCCCGCGGCCGGTCAGGTCGTGCCGGCCCTGCTCGGCGAGGGCCGGGTCGTTGCCCGGGCCGGCGGGGGAGTCGGCGGCGGTGACGTCCCTCGGCGGTTCGCCGGGGCCGGTGCGCACGGGCTCTGCGGGATCGGTCATCAGGCGTGCTCGTTGGTGAGTTCGGCCCGGGAGGCGAGGGCGTTCACCGCGGCGACGGCGATGGCGGAGCCGCCGCGGCGGCCCAGCAGGGTGATGTACTCCAGGCCGAGGTCGTCGTCCACGAGGGCCTGCTTCGACTCGGGGGCACCGACGAAGCCCACCGGGATGCCGATGATGCCGGCGGGGCGGGCGCCGGTGGCGTGGCACAGTTCGAGCACCCGGTACAGGGCGGTGGGGGCGTTGCCGATGGCGACGACGGCGCCGTCCAGCAGGTCCTGCTCGGCCCAGCGGTCGACGGCGGCATGGGTCTTCGTGACGCCCTTGGCGCGCGCCTCGTCGGCGAGCGAGGGGTCCTTGATGTGGCAGACGACCTCGTTGTCGCGCGGCAGGCGCGAGCGGATGACGCCCGAGGCGGTCATCGACGAGTCGCACAGGATCGGTGCGCCGTCCGCGAGGGCCGTCTTGCAGCCGGCCGAGATGCCGGGCGTGAAGGCGATGTCGGCTGCGATGGCCGGGTCCGCGGCCGCATGGATCATGCGCACGACGACCGGCTCGACGTCGGCGGGGAAGCGGCTCAGGTCGGCCTCGGCGCGGATGATGCGGAAGGACTCCTCGTAGATGTCCGAGCCGTTGTTGAGGTAGTCGTTCATCGCTCTCCTGACCCGGTGGTGCAGTGCGGCGCCCAGCATAGCCACAGGCATACCGCCCCCGGCCGGCCGCAATGCCCTGATCGCGGTGAATCAGCTTCTCAGGGGCCTGTCCGGTTCGGCATGAGGGGGTTTTCGCCCTGGGTGATCAGGTGCAGTGGCACGGCCAGGTTCCGGTGCGGCCGGATTCACCAGGGCTGTTGTGCCGGACGGTCAGGTCTGTGGCCTGGTCCAGTTCCAGCAGGTGATGGTGCGGGCGGGCCGCCAGCCACGCAGGCGGCCGATGCGGTCGGCGGTCTCGATGCCCAGGCGGAACAGCTCGCCGCCGTGGGCGCCGTGCAGGTCGGCGATGACGACCTCGGCCTCCATCGTCACGGCGTGGACGACGAGGCGTCCGCCCGGCGGCAGCACCTCCATGCACCGCTCGGCGAGCCGAGCGGTGAGGCCGCCGCCGATGAAGACGGCGTCGGGGGCGGGCAGGGCGTCGATGAGCTCGTCGATCGGGCCCTCGCACACCTCGAACTGGCCGGGGAGGGTGAGATTGTCGGCGTTGGCGCGGGCGTTGGCTGCGCGTTCGGGTCGGCGCTCGACGCCGACGGCCCGGCAGGCCGGGTCGGTGCGGCACCAGTCGACGGCGATCGAGCCGGCGCCGGTGCCGAGATCCCACAGCAGCTCGCCGGGGGCGGGCCGCAGCGCCGCGAGCGCGACGGCGCGCACGGGGTGCTTGGTGATGAGCCCGTCGTGGACGAAGTGCTCCTCGGGCAGGCCCGGGGTGCGGCCGAGCCCGGTGGCGTCGCGGTCGGTGGTCACGCCCGCCAGACTATCCCGGCCGAGGCGTCCTGACCGGTCGGGAAGCGGCGGGGCCTCTCAGCTGTCGGCATGCAGGCGGGCGGCGACCCATTCGGCGGCCTGCTGCGGGGTGCTCACACGATCCCCGTAGTCGGGGGCCGGTGGCCGCGAGACCATGACGACGGCGGCGCCGATCTCGGCCGCCACGAGGAGCTTCGGGTCGAGGCGGACGCCGCCGGAGTCCTTCGTGACGAGCGTGGCGACCGTGTGGGCCGGGTCGGCCATGAGCGCGCGCTCGCCGTCGCGGCTGAAGGGGCCGCGCCGGGTCAGGAGGGTCCAGCCGGCGGGGAGCGTCTCGTCGGGGGCGTCGATGACGCGGTGGGTGATGTCGCGGGCGCCGAGCATCAAGTAGTGGGCGGTCTCCTGGCGGCCGATGGTGAGCAGCACCGGGTCGGGCAGGCGTCGGACGGCCCGGACGGCCTCATCGTGGTCGGCGACCCAGGTCCAGTCGGCGGAGGCGGGCAGGGCGCGCCAGCTGGGCGCCTCGAGGCGGGCGAGGGCGGTGCCGGCGCGCCGGCAGGCGGTTGCGGCGCTGCCGCTCATGGCGGCGGCGAAGGGGTGGACGGCGTTGACGACGCAGCCCGGCCGGTTCTCGACCAGCCAGGCGGCCAGCCCGTCGGGGCCGCCGAAGCCGCCGATGCGCACCGCGCCGGGGACGGCGCGCGGCGCCCTCGTGCGTCCGGCCAGCGAGGTGGTGACGTCGAGGCCCTGCTCGACGAGCAGCCCGGCGAGGGTGCGGGCGAGGGCCGTGCCCCCGAGGATCAGCACGTCCATGCGGCAAGTCAAGCGCGGGCGGGGGAGCGGGGCAAGCGACTCGTGTTCGCCCGGGGCGGCGGAGGGGCCGCCGCCCCTTCCTGTGCACGGCATGCGGTCCGTGCGCGTCGGCTGGTGATGAAACGTGTCAAATAGGAGGTTATCCATAGGGCCGATGCGTCAGATGTCGCTGAGGTCGTGTACGGGGCGGCGACGGATGATACGCACCACTGGCGATACCCGGTCGCATGCCAGGACCTCATCGACTGGCGTGGCAGCATGACGGACGACGAGTGGTACGAGACACAGGTGAGGAACTACATGGGCGAGAAATGGGCTGCACGGACGGCGGCTTGCGGCCCATCCGCGGCGGCCGCGTGAGCGCTTCGGTTGAGAGTGACTCCTCTTGGCCGAAGTTCTGCGAACGAGCCTTCGGCCCCTCAAGGGCTTGAAGGGCCTGCTCTCACGGTGATCGCTAATCGCTGGCGGGATCCGTCAGCCGGCGAGTTCACGGTCTATGGCTCTGCGGATGATCGCCGACCGTGTGGTGTGTGCTTGGGCTGCCTTGCGGTCGAGTGCCTCCATCTGGCTACGGTTTGGTGAAACCTCACCACGGCTCCTGCCTCCTCACTTGGCTCCTGTGGCCTGTCAAATCTGGGAAGTGAGCGGAGGAAGTCCACGCTGTAGCCAGCCTCGGCCTCAATGGCGCCTTCCTCGAAGCGTTCGCGGTCCTTGTCGCTGAATTCCTCAGTCATTGTTCCCCCCTTGCATGATATCGAAGTAGGCGGGGGTCATAGTGTCCGCGTGGATCACGACAGCACGGGGCGCATTGGTGCTGGGGATAAGCTTTTCTGTGTCGTGATGGGCTAGCGAAGATGTTATGTAGGGTCCTTTTCGTTGGGCTCTCCCCATGGTGTCAAATAATCTTTCATGTGGTGGATCATATGCCATGACTCGACAACCTTATCTCTGAGTCGTGAAGAGCTGAGATCGTTGTAGCCAAATTCTTTTGCTATCGTAGCTACGGCATTACCAATTTCAATGTCGGATGGACACTTATCGAACCTGCCCAGCGCCGTTTCAAGGATTAAATTTAAGTGACAACGTGAGACGTCTATGGAATCCTCAGGTAGCCGTAGAGATTCAGGCAGTCCTCCATAGATCAGACGCCAGAGGGCTGCCAAGTGGGTGTACTTCTCGTCTCCTTTCAGGCTTGAGTAATCTCCTCTGTGTAACACCCACTTTTTTCGGTGAGATGATCTGTACAGCTTTTTGGGGTGTCCTGCGACCCTTACGCAACCCCGAATTGAAATACTGTTGCCTTTAGCCTCTTTGATCAGTTTTAGGATCTGATTCCAGTAGTCGAAAAGAAGTGTTGTGCGCTCGTAGGGCTCAAGACGCAGCGTGAGGTCAAGGGCGAAGCAAGGGGTGTTTCGACCATTATTTTCTTGGATTGTGCGAGGAGTCATCTGATAATTTTTTGACCTCACTCCTTTCACGCTTAATCCAGGGGAATATATTGTTACGGGGGTTCTCCCTGGGTTTTCTATGACTAATTGGGCGACTTCTAGTGCAGTGCCTTTCAATACTTTTTTGGGTAGTCCATGGGCCACTTCACTGTCCATGTCAAAACCGAAACTCCCTGATTCATTGACCGCCATGGCGCCATACTGATCTATGATGGCGGAGTTCAGGGATACGTGAACCTTGCCGCGGTCGAGGTGGAATTGCCATGTGAGTGCCACTATTGCCACGACTAAAGACACTAAGGATAGAATCGCTGAGATATATTGCATCATTCTTGTCTTCGATGTTTGTCGAGTGGGGTGTTGATGACTGTTTTGTGCGCCTGGGTGCGAAAAGAACTATTTTTCTGGGGTCGTAATAATGGGCATGGTGCGCTGTCAGTAGAAGCCACCTTCTTCTCATTGGCCGACCAACGCCTCGCTCAAGCTCCGACCCCATTAGACTCTACCCCTAGGGGGCGCGGTCGTGCTCTCACAAGGGGAGTGAGGGGTGTCCCGCGCATGTCTCAGGGTCAGCTGCAACCCGGGTCACGGCTCAACGTCGCGCCGGGGTCAACCGTCGTGGTCCGCGACGAGGAGTGGCTCGTCACGGCGGTCGAGCAGGCCGACGACGGCGACCAGCTCCTCACCGTCCAGGGCCTCACGCCGCTCGTGCGCGGCACCACCGCCACCTTCTACGAGTCCCTCGAGTTCGACCCGTCCCGACCCGCCGGCCCGGGCAACGGCATCCGCTCCCTCGACCCGCGCGACGCGGTGCCGGTCGCCGACGACTCCCCGCACTACCGCCGCTCCCGGCTGTGGCTCGAGGCCACCCTGCGCAAGACGCCCGTCCCCATCGGCGAGCCGGCCCTGGCCGTCTCGCACCGCGGGCTGGCCGACGCCCTCGACTACCAGTTCCGCGCCGTCGCCAGGGCCCTCGACCCCGCCAACCTCCAGCCGCGCATCCTGCTCGCCGACGCCGTCGGCCTGGGCAAGACCATCGAGATCGGCATGATCCTGTCCGAGCTCATCCGCCGCGGCCGCGGCGAGCGCATCCTCATCGTCTGCCCGCGCCACGTGCTGGAGCAGACCCAGAACGAGATGTGGTCGCGCTTCGACATCCCCTTCGTCCGGCTCGACTCGGTGGGCGTCCAGCGGGTCAGGCAGAAGCTGCCGGCCAACCGCAACCCGTTCACCTTCTTCCGGCGGGTCATCATCTCGATGGACACCCTCAAGCAGGACCGATTCGTCCACGACCTGCGCCGGCACCACTGGAACGCCGTCGTCATCGACGAGTCGCACAACGTCACCAATGCGAGCACCCAGAACAACGCGCTGGCCCGCAATCTGGCCGCCACCACCGACGCCCTCATCCTCGCCTCGGCCACCCCGCACAACGGCCGCCGGGAGTCCTTCGCCGAGCTCGTCCGCCTGCTCGAGCCCACCGCCGTCGGCCCCGACGGCGGGATCGACGAGCGCGCCCTGCGGCGCCTCGTGATCCGCCGCCACCGCAACAGCCCCGAGGTGGCCGGCGTCGTCGGCTCCGACTGGGCCGAGCGTCTGCCGCCGCGCAACGAGCTCGTGCCGGCCTCGCCCGCCGAGGACGCCGTCGCCGACGAGCTCGACGGCGTCTGGCTGCACCCGGCCGGCGGCTCCTCGCCGTACTCGGGCAGCACCCGGCTGTTCCCGTGGACGCTCGCCAAGGCCTTCCTGTCGTCCCCGGCGGCCCTCGACGCCTCCATCACCGAGCGCCGCAGGCGCCTCGACGCCGCCGCCCGGGCGGGCGCGACGGGCACGATGAGCCCGGCCCAGCGCGCCGAGGCCGACGCCCTCGACCGCCTCGCCGGGCTCAACGAGGCGGCGAAGGACTCCTCGGCCAAGTACGACCGGCTCGTCGACTACCTGCGCCGCATCGGCGTGGGCCGCAGAAGCGAGATGCGCGCCGTCGTCTTCGCCGAGCGGGTCGCCACCCTCACCTGGCTCCAGCGGAAACTGACGGCGGACTTCGGCTTCAAACCCGGGCAGGTCGCGCTGCTGCACGGCGGCCTGCCCGACGTCGATCAGCAGGAGATCGTCGAGAGCTTCAAGCAGACGAACTCGCCGATCCGCGTGCTCGTCACCGGCGACGTCGCCTCCGAGGGCGTCAACCTGCACCAGCAGTGCCACGAGCTCATCCACTTCGACATCCCGTGGTCGCTCATCCGCATCGAGCAGCGCAACGGCCGCATCGACCGCTACGGCCAGCGCGCCCGCCCGCAGATCACCACCCTGCTGCTCGCCCCCGGCGCCGAGGGCTTCCGCGGCGACATCACCGTCCTGAGCCGCTTGCTCGAACGCGAGGAGGAGGCCCACCGGGCCCTCGGCGACGTGGCCGGGCTCATGGGCGAGTACAGCGAGGCCAGGGAGGAGGCCGAGCTCACCCGGGTGCTCGCCCGGCAGAAGAGCTTCGACGAGGCGGTGCGCACCGTCGACGAGGTCGCCTCCGGCGACGGCCTGGCCGCCCTCATGGCCGCGATCAGCGGCAACACCGCACCGGCCGACGGGCGGGACGGGCCGGCAGTCGAGCTGGCCGAGGCCGGCCCCCTGTACGCCGAGCCCGTCACCTTCCTGCGCGAGGCCCTCGAGGAGTACTACACGACGCCCGCCGCCCCGCCCTCCACGCGGGGCGGCGGAGTGGGCTGGCGCGAGCACCCCGGCGAGGGCATCGTCGAGTTCGTCCCGCCCGCCGACCTGCGCCAGCGCCTCGAGGCGCTGCCCCAGGGTTATCTGAGCGACCGCGGCGTGCTCACGAGCTTCAAGCTCGCCACCGGCAGGGCCAGGGCCGCCCAGCTGCTGCGCGACGCCCTCACCGACGCCTCCGACAGCTCGTGGCCCGAGGCCCACTACCTCGGCCCGCTCCACCCGGTGCTCGACTGGGCCGCCGACCGCGCCCTGGCGATGCTCGGCCGTAACGAGATCTACGTCGTGCGCGGCCGCGTCGACAGTCCCACTGTGCTGCTGTGCGGAAGCCTCACCGACAGGCGCGGGCAGGTCGTCGCGGTGAGCTGGGTGGGCGTCGAGTTCCCCGGCCCCGACAACTTGGCCATGCCGCCTGTGACCCTCTACGAGTCCTCGTCCGAGATGCTGCGCGCCGCAGGCGTCGGCGAGCGGATGAGCAACCCCGGGCCCGTCACCGGCGTCGACGCCCTCAAGAGCCTCATCGCCCCGGCCGTCGAGGCCGCCGAGGCGCAGCTGGACCTCACGATGGACCATGCCCGCGAGTCCGTCGCCGAGCGCATCGAGCACTGGAGCGAGCAGAACACGCAGTGGCGCGACGAGGCCGACGCCCTGGTCGCCAGCGAGTCCCTGCGCCGCCACCGGGCGGGCGTCGCCGAGCGCCAGCGGCTCGTCGAGCAGATGGCGCCCGACCGGCGGCTCGTGCGGCCGCTGCTCGTCGTCGTGCCCGAGGGCACCGCGCCCGAGGACGTCGCGCCCGAAGAAGTCGACGAGGAAGCCTGATCATGGCGAGTCTGATCATGGAGAGCAGCGACGTCCTTGTCGTCGGGGCTGGATCGGCGGGTGCTTCGTCCTCAGTGACTCGCCCGAGGGGGTCTGACCGTGGCGACCAGTGATGCCCTCGTCGTCGTGCCCGAGGACGCCGACGCGCCCGACGATTGTGACAAGGAGAACTGACCGAATGGCGACCAGTGACGCCCTCGTCGTCGTCGAGGACTGGATCAGCGAGCACTTCTTCACCAGCGACGCGCCCAACGAGTCCTTCCACGGGCTCGTGACCGACCGCCTCAAGCAGTGGCGGGCCGCGGAGGCGCCCACCCCGCTGTCGCGCTTCACCGCCGCCCGCGCCGACCTGCTCAAGGCGATCACCGGCCTCTACGGCGACGGCGGCGCCGGGGACGAGCCGCCCGACCCGGAGCGGGCCCGCGAGGCCTACCGGCTCGTCCTCGACGTCCTCGGCTACTCCACCGGCCAGTACCGGGTGCGCGACGACGGCCCCGTGCGCTGGTTCACCACCACCGGCGCCGACGCGCCACTGGCCGTCCTCGAGGCCGTGCCGGTGGACGCCCCCGAGGAGCTGCTCGACAAGAGCGCCGCCACCCTGCTGGAGCCCTGGCGGCCCGGGGCCGACGCGCCCGACTCCGAGCTCATCGACTCGGCGTCGCGCCTGGTCAGTGCACTCATGGTGCGCCCCGACGGCCCGGCCTTCGCCCTCGTGCTGGCCGGCCGCTGGCTCCTCGTCGCCGAACGGGCCCGCTGGCCCGAGGGCCGCTACCTGGCCGTCGACCTGCAGACCGTCGCCGACCGCAACGACACGAGGCGGGCGGGCGAGGTGCACACGGCGCTGACCTGCCTGGCCGCCGAGTCGCTGGCCCCCGACGCCAACGGCGACATCTGGTGGGCCGGCGTGCTCGAGGCCTCCATCCGCCACACCGTCGGCGTGAGCCAGGACCTGCGCGAGGGCGTGCGCGAGTCCATCGAGATCATCGCCAACGAGGTCATCGCCCGCCGCCGCGCCGGGGGCCTCGGGGCCCTGCCGGCCGACGAGGCCCAGCCGCTGGCCATGCAGGCGCTGCGCTTCATCTACCGGGTGCTCTTCCTGCTCTACGCCGAGGCCTCGCCCGAGCTCGGCGTGCTGCCCGTCGGCGCCCCCGAGTACGAGAACGGCTACTCCCTCGACCGGCTGCGCGACCTGCTGCTCGTGGAGCTCACCGGCGCCTCCCGCGACGGCACCCACCTGTACGACTCGCTGGCCGTGCTCTTCCGCCTCGTCGACCGGGGCAACCTCGAGCTCGGCGTGCCCGAGCGGGACCAGACCGCGGCCCTGCCCTTCCACGCGCTGCGCGCCGACCTGTTCCGGCCCGGGGCCACCGGCCGCATCGGCGAGGTGGGCCTCGGCAACGCCGCCATGCAGCAGGTGCTCGGCAGGCTGCTGCTCAGCAAGGAACGCGCCGGCAGGGACCGCGGCTTCATCAGCTACGCCGAGCTCGGCATCAACCAGCTCGGCGCCGTCTACGAGGGCCTCATGAGCTACACCGGCGTCTTCGCCCCGACCGACATGTTCGAGGTGGCCCCGGGCGGCAACCCCGCCAAGGGCTCGTGGCTGGTGCCCGTCGAGCGCGCCACCGACCTGGCCGACAAGGACTTCGTCATGGTGCACGACCCGGTGCGCGGCGACCGCCGCAAGACCCACCGCACCGGCCGGTTCGTCTTCCGGCTCTCGGGCCGCGAACGCCAGCAGTCGGCCTCGTACTACACGCCCGAGGTGCTCACCCGCTTCACCGTCGGCCAGGCCCTCGCCGAGCTCCTCGACCGGGACGGGCGCACCACCCCGGCCGACGAGATCCTGCGCATGAGCATCTGCGAGCCGGCCCTCGGCTCGGGCGCCTTCGCCATCGAGGCCACCGGCCAGCTCGCCGAGCAGTACCTCGCCCGCAAGCAGAAGGAGACCGGCCGGTCCATCGACCCCGAGGACTACCCGGTGCAGCTGCAGCGCACGAAGGCCTTCATCGCCCTGCACAACGTCTACGGCGTCGACCTCAACGCCACGGCCGTCGAGTTCGCCGAGATCACCCTGTGGCTCGACACGATGGCGAAGGGCCTCGACGCCCCGTGGTTCGGCCTGCGCCTGCGGCGCACTCCCTCATCGGCGCCCGCCACGGCTTCTACACCACCGGCCAGGTGGCCGACAGGAGCTGGCGCACTGGCCCGCCGGCCGACGTGCCGCTGGCGGCGATGGCCGAGCGGGCCCGCACCGGCGAGCCCGCCGCCTCGGGCGCCGACGGGCGCATCCCGCACTTCCTGCTGCCCGGCGCCGGCTGGGGCGCCACCGCCGACGCGAAGGAGGCCAAGGAGCTGGCCGGCGAGCGGGTCAAGCGGGTGAAGGCCTGGCGCAGGCAGTTCCGGAAGGCCCCCAGCCCGGCGCAGACCAGACGGCTCGTCGCCCTCGGCGAGCAGGTGGAACGGCTGTGGACGATGGCCCTGCGCCGGCTCACCGTCGCCGAGCAGCAGACCCGCCGCCCCATCCGGCTGTGGGGCGCGGAACAGGCCGAGGCGCGCGAGCCGGTCGTGACCCGCGAGCAGATCGAGGCCTCGCTGGCCGATCCCGGCGGCGCCTACCGGCGGCTGCGCCGGGTCATGGACGCCTGGTGCGCCCTGTGGTTCGTGCCGCTCACCGGCGAGCAGGTGGCGCTGCCCGACTGGCAGGAGTGGATCGACGCCGTGGAGCAGCTCATCGGCGTCCCCGTGCGCATCAGGACCGACCGGCGCCACCAGCCCGCCGACCAGCAGCTGACGGCCTCCGACGAGTGGGCGGCGCTGGCCGAGCAGGAGAGCTGGGCGCTGTCGGGCTCGACGGCCACGAGCGTCGAGCGGGCCCTCGCGGACCACCCGTGGCTGCGCGTCTGCGAGCAGGTGGCCGACCGGCAGGGCTTCTTCCACTGGCAGCTCGACTTCGCCACCGTCTTCGCCCGCGGCGGCTTCGACCTGCAGGTGGGGAACCCGCCGTGGGTGCGGCCGCGCAGCGACAGCTCGGCCCTGCTCGCCGAGGCCGACCCGTGGTGGATGCTCGAGAACAAGCCGTCCGAGGCCGCCAAGAAGCAGCGCCGCGCGGGCACCCTGCTCCGGCGAGGCGCCGCCGAGCTGCTGATCGACGGAACCACCGATGTCGAGGCGCTCAGCGCCTACGTCGGCGACGCCACGAACTACCCCGAGCTCGCCGGACTGCAGCCCGACCTGTACCGCTGCTTCATGAGTCGAGTATGGACGAATGCAGCCGAGCGAGGCATCGCGGCGCTGCTGCACCGTGAGACGCACTTCACCGATGAAAAAGCAGGAGGACTTCGCGCGGCGACCTATCGCAGGCTGAGACGCCACTGGCAGTTCAAGAACGAGCTGCAGTTTTTCGAGGAGATCGGTGATCAGAAGGACTACAGTGTCAACGTTTACGGTTCGGAGCGCCCCGTGTCGTTCCTTCACGCGTGCGGGCTCTACCATCCGGAGACCGTCGGGCGCTCGTTGAGGCACGACGGATCAGGTCCGGAACCTGGGTTCAAGTTCCAAGGCGCCTGGGACCAGCGGCCACACGCCAGCCGAATCCAACATGTCACCGAAAAAACGTTGACATCATGGCGTGACGTACTGGAGAGCCCGGATGTGACGCCATCGTGCACCCGGATGCTCTACACGGTGAACCGCGCGAGCGCCGCCGTGCTTGCTAAGCTCGCGAAGAGCCCGCGTATGGGAGAGCTGGAGCTTGAGTTCTCACCGGGGTGGCATGAGACGGCGGACCGCCGGAAGGGCTACTTCGTCCAGCGCTGGGGCCGCCCCGACAGCTGGAATGATGTGATCCTGCAGGGGCCCCATATCTATGTGGCGAACCCTGCCTTCAAGCAGCCGAACGCGACGATGAAACACAACCAGGACTGGTCCGACGTCGATCTGGAGAAGCTGCCCGCCGACTTCATCCCCATCACCGCCTACAAGCCCGCCGGCGACCGCGCAAAGTACGACGCCGACTACACCCACTGGGACGGCGAGCCGGCGCGGGACCACTACCGGCTGGCGTGGCGACGGATGGCAGCGAACACGGGGGAGCGGACGCTGATCCCTGCTGTGGTTCCGCCGGGCGCAGCCCATGTTCACCCTATTTATACTGCCGCAAGCCATGATGTAAGAGCGCTCACGCAAGTTGCAGGATTCGCTGGCAGCTTGCTTTCGGATTTTTCTGTCCGTGTTGTCCCCAAAGGTGACATCCATCCGAGTGTCATTAATCGACTCCCGATTTCTTCGATGGATCATCCGCTTGTATCTGGAGTACTGCTGCGCGTTCTCCGCCTAAACTGCACAACCAATGCTTACGCCGATCTGTGGTCGGCTTGCTGGGACTCGGCCTTCGCCTCCGACTCGTGGGCGCTGTCGGCGCACAGTTCGGTGCGGCTCGGCGACGTGGGGCCCGACTGGCGGCCGAGCACCCTGCTGCGCCGCGACCTCGACCGCCGTCAGGCCCTCGTCGAGATCGACGCCCTCGTCGCCCTCATGCTGGGCGTCACCGCCGACGAGCTGTGCACCATCTACCGCACCCAGTTCGCCGTCCTCCACGGCTACGACCACGGCAAATACCTCTACGACGCCAACGGCCGCCTCGTCCCCGTCGAGCTCCAGCGGCTGTGGGCCGGGAAGGGCGACACCCTCGCCGCCGACGAGCTCACCACCGAAAATGTCAGTGGCAGCACCTACACTTACAAACTGCCGTTCACCCGCTACGACAGGGAGATCGACATGCGCGCCGCCTACGCCGAGTTCGAATCGAGGCTTTAAAATGATGATCTCTCAGTTTCAAGTGAGGAATTATCGTTCAATAGAGTCCTCTGAAAAGATCAACTTAGGTCGACTCACTGTCTTGGTGGGTCCGAATAATGAGGGAAAATCTAATATTTTAAGAGCGCTGAAGGTTGGGCTGGGGATCTTAGAGGGATACAGACCTGCTCAAGCTCAGTTGCATAGGACACAATCCTCCAGCTATATGAGGATTCATCGAATTGAAACTTATGATTGGGAAAATGACTACCCAATATCGCAACAAGTTGATCACCCGAATCGTAAGACTTCATTTGAGATCGAGTTTAAACTGGACAATTCGGAGATTGTCGAGTTTAAGAAAATAGTCGGGACTGTCCTCAACGGGTCATTGAGGGTTAATATAAAAATTGGAAGTTCAAATCAACCTGAGGTGAGAATTCTTAAGCAAGGACCAAGCGGAGCAAAGCTAAATGCCAAGCTGGATAGAGTCTGCAGGTTCATCTCCGCGCGTCTTGCTGTAGATTATATCCCTGCCGTTCGATCATCGGATGATCTTCGTAGAAGTATTGACCGGGAGATTGAGAGAAGAATATTTAATGGTGATGATGATCCTCGGATCAAAAAAGCGAGAGAAGATATTATTCAGCGATACAAGGAGCTTCTCGTTCCGTATGAGAATGAGTTGCTAGAGAATATTAAGTTTTTCGTTGGAAGCGCCAAAAAAGTAACTTTCGATTTTAGTGAGGTGTTTTCAAGAGTCATCCCTCGTACGCGTCTGATGGTTGATGATGGTGAGCTGACTTCGCTTGAAGCTAAGGGTGACGGAATCCAGAGCTTGGTTGTCCTGTCCATGAAAAAGGCATCTCTTGAGATGGATAAAAGGCGATCTCATGTCCTTGCGCTAGAGGAGCCAGAGGCTCATCTTCACCCTGGAGCGGTTCGCCGAGTGGCAGAGATTATTTCCGGAATTTCAAAGCAGCATCAAGTGGTTATCACAACGCACAGTGCTGTTTTGGTAAGGAGGGCTAATATCAGCCATAATGTCATAGTTCGTGAAAATAAGGCGAGAGTGGCTAAAAATATTGAGGACGTAAGAGAGAGTCTCGGTGTTGAGTTGCCAGACAATCTTATCTCTGCTGACACGGTTCTTCTCGTAGAAGGAAATACCGACGTAGTCATAATTCGTCGACTACTTTCGTGCTGCTACCCGATACTTAAACGAAATCTTGCGAATGGAAGATTAGTTCTTGAGTCATGTGACGGTGCTGCAAATGTGCAGTATTCGATACGGCGGTGGCGTGATGATATGTGTAGAGTTCATGTACTTTTGGATGGAGACAAGGAGGGAATCAAGGCTAAAGAAACGATCATCCCGAGATTTTGAGGCTTATTCATAGGGTGTAGGTGAATATGATTCCGAGTATTGTTGTGATGGCATCCGGGAGGGCGTCGATGGGGCGTCTATAACCGGTTTTGAGGGTTTTCCATGTTTTGAGGTGGGCGATGACTTGTTCGATCCTCCACCTGATCCGGTCGATGGCCCGGTTGAAGTTCTTGTCGGCCTCGGACAGGGGAAGACCCGGGAGTTTCTTGACAGGGGTGATCAGGCCCATCCCGACATACCCTTTGTCCGCGATGTGAGGCACGGAGGAAGAACCCGGATCGTGGGTCGTGG
>NZ_AUFR01000023.1 GCF_000426605.1 Propionibacterium acidifaciens DSM 21887 | reverse complement strand
TGCGCCGAGACGTCACCGCCACCGCGCCCGGAATGAGACGGGTGGGCGACATCACGTATATTCCAACCTGGCAGGGATTCGCCTACCTGGCGGTCGTCATGGATTGTTTCTCGAAAAAGATCATCGGGCACGCGATCGCCGGTCACATGCGCACCGGACTCGTCACCGAGGCCTTGGCCATGGCCGTGCGGAACTGTCCACCGATCCGTGGTGTCACGGTCTTTCACTCGGATCGAGGAGCTCAATACACGTCGGCCGAATACACGAAATTCATGACCGACCGCGGGATTCTCCCGTCCGTCGGGCGGGCCGGTAGCTGCTGTGGCAGTGCCGTCGCTGAGTCATTCAACGCGATCTTGAAGAAGGAACTCGTGAACCGTGAGGTCTACTTGACCCGGGACCATGCGATCCGGGACGTGACAGCCTGGATCGAGTTACGATGCGATCACAAACGTCTCCGCTCGGCGATCGATTACCAGACCCCGACCGAGTCGACACCGGATGGAGACAACAACACAAGGCAGCAGCCTAAAACCAACCATTAACCACTGTCTGAAAAACCTATATCACTCCACGGCACCCTCCGCCAAATCACCGACCAGAAGGTCGTCGGACCCTCAGACGTGGGGGGCGTTCTTCCTGAACCGGCACCACGTCCAGATCCTCACCGACGATCACTTGTCCGTCGAAACCCGTGACAGCGTCCCGCCAGGCATCCGCCGGCAGGTCCCCGGGCACCAGATGGGTGAGTACCAGGGTCGGCACGCCGGCCCGGGCGGCGATGTCCCCGACCGCTCTCACCGACGTGTGCTTCGCGAAGACGTGGTCGAGCGACTGCTGCTGCGCCGCATCGTAGGGCGGCGCACCGAATCTCGATGCGGCGAAGTGCGGGCTGATCGCTTCGTGGACGAGGACGTCCGCGCCGACGGCGAGTTCCACCAGCGCATCGCAGGGCCCGGTGTCGCCACTGATGACGACGGCTCCCCCGTCGAAGTCGAACCGGTATGCGTACGCCGGAGCCATGTCGCCGTGCTCGACGAGAGTCGCCGACACCCGGACGTTCGCGTCCTCCAGTACCGGTGCGGAGCCGGCGGTCGTCTCATCCCTGCCTGGAACGGGAACCTCCCGGACTCGGACGAGATCCTCGAGGGGCGGACGGCCCGCGCCGAGAACCCGGTCGATCGTGTCCGCCCGGAAAGCATGCACCAGTCCCTTGACGAGGGACGCAGTTCCGGGGCGTACGGCGCCCCCGGTGGCGATGCCGGCTCGTCGCCCCGCGTATGCCCGGGTGGACAGGGGCAGCGGTCCCGGCCCGATCAACGGAACCGGTTCGGGCGGCCATCCCTGTTCGCGGCCCCAGTGCAGGAGACACGGGAGGTCGACGATGTGGTCCGAGTGGAGGTGGGTGATGAGCAGCGCTCCGAGATCGCGGAGGACGGAACCGCGGCCGCGCCCCAGCGGATCCGCGATGGTGAGCTGTCGGGCCGACCCCGCCCCCTGATCGACGACGTAGATGCGATCGCCGACGACGACGGCCGTCGAGATGCCGTGACGAGTGGGACGACCATCGGCCCGCGGCGACCATGTGGTGGTTCCGCCCGCGGTGCCGAGCAGGACCACGCGGGGTCGTCGACCGCGATCGCACGAGGCGGTGCACGAGGACGGCGCCCGGCTGCTGCTGGCGTTCACGAGTCATCTCCTGCTCTAGACGGCTGCACCTTCGCCGTCGTACTTCTTGGGGCTGCTGCGAACCGGCGCGACCCGCACCTCGACCCCGGCCCGAAGCAGCATGCCGATCTCGTCCGAGGTGGTTCCCGAGTCCACGATCGCGAGGTCGAAACTGTCCACACTGCACATCGCATGCAGCGCGCGGCGCCGGAACTTGGTGTGATCCGCCACCAGGACGCGCGTGGAGGCGCATTCCAGCATCGCCTTCTTCACGAGGACCAGCTCCGGGTTCTGGTGGTAGCACGCTCCGTTGGTGATCGCCGGCGTGGACATGAAGTAGATGTCGGTACTCATCTGACTCAGCGCGGAGAGGGCGACCGCCCCCTTGTAGGCATCGCACAACTGGTAGTATTCGCCCCCGGTCGAGATGAGGGAGATGCTGGGCCTTCCCTTCAGCTCCTTGATCACGCGCCCGAAGTTCGTGATCACCGTCAGAGGGGCCTTCTGCGGCAGCATCCTGGCGAGGTGGAGACCCGTTGTGGAGTCGTCGAGGACGATGGCCTGCCCCGGCTCGACGAGCTCGAGGGCGTATCGGGCAATGGCGTCCTTCTCCGCGACGGACTGCCGTATGCGATAGTCGGTCGATGCCTCGAACAGGCTCGAGGACACGGAGGTCACGGAGCCGCGCGACTTCCGCAGGATCCCGCGCGCCTCGAGGGCATCCAGGTCCCGGTGGATGGTCATGCGGGAAACGCCGAAGTGGCTGACGATGTCCTTGATCTTGACGGAGCCGGAGGACAGCACCAACTCCGTGATGGCATCCTGCCGGTCGACCTGCTTGAGCGAGGGGGCCTGCTCGGGACGCCCGTCATCAGTCGTTCCGACGGGATCCCCCGTCGGGACGTCCCGAGGCGTCGCGACCGATTCGTTCTCGTCCATCATGCCCATTCACGCTCTCCTCACGACCGCGGCGGCACGCCACCGCACACCCATTGTCGCTCATGGGCGAATGCGTGGCGTGACGGTCCTCACACGCGTGAGCACCGTCACGCCACGCATCGGCGGTCCTTCTCACTCCTGCTCAGGCGGCCCGTTCAGCGCCACGTTGACCCAGCCGACGGCCGAGCCCAGCAGGCATGACAGGACCGACACGATCACGGCGCCGCAGAGAAGGGCGTAGGGGTTGTCCGAGGTCCGACGTAGCCGGCCCCTGCCCGGTGAAGATGCAGGCGAGGGTGATGGCGATCCCCTGGAAACAGGCCGGCGTCCCGTCGCGCAGCACACGGACGAACCGCATGATGTGGACGGCGATGCCGAAGCCCGCGGAGTAGGCCACGGCGACCGCGAGGTCTCCGGCGGTCACGAGCTCCGCCGTGCCGAAGGGATCGGCGAGCGCCATCGCGAACGACTGGACGATGCCGGCCGCGAGTGCCCCGATGGTGAACGCGGGGATGAGCTGGCGCAGTCCGGCGAGCTTGCCCCCGAACACGAAGCACTCGCCCCACACGACGAACGCCACTCGGAGAGGAAGGTCGTAGTCCCCCAGCCACAGCCCGAACGGAAGACTGAACATCACCGCGAGGGGTACGGCCAGCCATTCGGCATTCGCTCCGTCGTTCCCACTCCACTCAACTCCTTCGTCGATGCTTGAATGACGCACGATGCATCATGTTACAAGTGTGGTCCATCATGCGTGGAATGTCAACTTATAAAAGATACATCACCGTCCGGGTAGAGTCGGGCTTCCGCGAGGTTCGTGCCTGTTTGCCTGGATGGATGTGCAGAACACTGTGGTTGACCTGGGCATTTGTCTCGTCACGAATGAACGTTGTATAGTTCAGAGTGTTAGGATTTGGCTGGAGGGTGACGACCGATGCTGTGTGGTCGACGACCGGGAAGCGAGGGTGACATGGGGTGGGTGGTTGCTGAAGCGGCTCGTCGGACGGGCGGGCGCTTCGTCCTTCCTGCGCAGGCGAGGAGCGAGCACGATGTGCTCGCCACGTACTGTCTCGTCGCTCCACGCGGCGTGGACGTGGTGCCGCTCGCCCAGCGATTCGCCGTCGGACAGAGCCTCGGGACGTGGGTGGAGGTCCCGGGCGCGACCGATGAGATGCGCCGACTGTACGAGGGCCGGGTCGCCTCCATCGTCGCCGTGCCGGCCGCGGATCTCACCTACCAGCTTCCCGACGAGGTGTCTTACCTGATCCAGATCGCGATCCCCGTCGCGAATCTCGGTTCTGACCTCGCCCAACTCATCACGACGTTCTTGGGCAATGATGCTTCGACCTCCATCCGGGCGAAGCTGGTGGACCTCGAGCTCCCTCCGGAGTTGGTGGACGCCTGCGGCGGCCCCCGCTTCGGCACGGCTGGGATCCGCGAGCTCACGGGCGTGTTCGACCGCCCACTCGTCCTGAACATGATCAAGCCCTGCACCGGGCTCAGTCCTGACGCCGGGGCGGCGGTCTTCTACGAGACGGCGCTCGGTGGTCCCGACATGATCAAGGACGACGAACTGCTCGGGAGCACCGACTTCTCGCCGCTGGTCGAACGTGTGACCGCCTTCACGCGTGCTGCGGAGAGGGCCGCGGAGGTGACCGGCCGGCAGACGCTCTACATTCCGAACGTCACCGCGCAGGGGACCGTACTGCTGGACAATGCTCGTCGGGCCGTGGATGCCGGTGCGCGGGCGGTGATGGTCGCCTACGGCTCTGTCGGCCTGGGAATGCTTGCTGAACTTTCGCGGACGGTGGGAGTCCCGGTGCTGGGCCACTACGCGGGCTCGGGAATGTGGTCGGAGGGCGCTCGGTCCGGGATGACCGCCGGCCTCGCCGCGGGTTTCTTCCCGCGGCTCTGCGGGGCGGATCTCGCAGTGGTGAACACCCCGTACGGGGGGTACTCCATGACGCGCTCGAGTTACCTCGAGGTCGTGAACAGGCTCTCCCTGCCCATGGATGGGCTCAGGCCCACGATGCCCGTCGTGGGAGGCGGGGTTCATGCGGGTGTGGTCGAGCTTTATCTTTCGGAGCTCGGCCCTGATGTCGTGCTCGCCCCCGGAGGCGGGGTCCAGGGTCATCCCGATGGCCCCGCGGCGGGAGTCCGTTCCATTCTGCGGGCCATCGAGGCATGGCAGGCGAACATCCCGACCGACGAGTACGCCGCAGGCTTCCCGGAACTGGCGGCGGCGCTGGCAGCCTTCGGGTACCGGAAGGAAGGCGGAATCTGATGCGCGTCGATGTGCACACCCACATGTGGGCCGGTGAGGGCGTTCCCATGTTCCTGCGCTCCTACGCGGACGGGCGCGGTGCGGGCAGTGGTGTCGATTCCGGTGCCGCACGCCTTCTCGAGTCGATGAACGAGAACGGCATCGGTGCGGCTGTGACCGTGGCGCTCGCCCACAGCCGCGACATGGGGTCGGACGAGCTCGACCGCATCAACCAGTACGTGTCCGAACAGGTGGCGCTGGCACCCGACCGGCTGATCGGATTCTGCGCGGTCGATCCCCGGGCGGACGACCCCGTGGGCGACCTCCGTGCCGAGATAGAGGAGCGCGGTGCGCGCGGGCTGAAGCTGCACGGGTCCATGCAGCAGATCGCGGTCGACGATCCGCTGCTCTGGCCGATCTACGAGACCATGCAGGAGTACCGGCTCCCCGTCCTGCACCATGCGGGTGACATCGGGGTCCTTCCCTGCCGTGACGGCTTCACGCGGGCGACCCGGTTCGACGAGATCGGATGCTCCTTCCCCGAACTCCCGGTGATCCTCGGACACGCCGGACGAATCGATTTCAGCACGGTCGCGGGACTGCTGCGGAAGCACAGGAACTTCTATGTCGACGTGAGTTCGCTGATCGGGCGCGACCCCGGCTCCCGCTCGTTCCAGCTTCGCCAGCTCCTCGAGCTCACGAAGTCGTGGGCGGGCTCGACGGGACAGGTGCTGCTCGGGTCCGACTTCCCGCTCTACTCGCAGGACACGACCCTCGCCGTCATCGACGAACTCGTCGAACTGGTCGGGGACGCCCCGGCCGGATCGACCCCGCTCGTCGTCGAGGACGTCGTCGCGGTTCGTGACCGGAACGCCGCCACATTCTTGTCCGACCTCGGGATCCTGCCTGGTCCCGGGTCGGGCTGAAACCCATCCGCCAGTGACTCGAAGGAGAGGGAAATGGCACAGGTGTACACGGCGACCGAAGTGGTCGCACGCCTCCGGAAGGAGATCTCCGGGGGCAGGCCGCTCTTCGTCCCCAACTGCGGCTCGGGTCTGACGGCCAAGCTGCAGGAGATGGGCGGCTCGGACATGATCGTCATCTCAGGAACGAGCTACTGGCGGTTGAAGGGTCAGGGCTCCTTGGCCGCGCTCATGCCCAACTCCGACGTCAACCAGGTGATCTTCGATCTCGCGCCGGAAATCGTCGCGAACATCGAGGACACGCCCATTCTCTCGTTGTCGGGGGCGTTCAATCCCCTGCTCCCCCACAGGGACCACCTGCGACGGTTGCGCGATGCCGGGATCAGCGGGATCAACCCCTTCATGATCATGATCTACGGCGATGCCACCGTGCAGCAGATGGACAAGATCGGGATCGGGTGGAGGCGCGAGGTCGAGTTCGTCGAGGCCGCTGCCGAGGAGGACATGTTCGCGCTCGCCTATGCGTTCAACCCCGATGAGGCCAGGATCATGGCCGAGGCGGGCGCCCATGCGATCGCCACGCACTTCGGTTCCACCGTGGGCGGCGTGACGGGCGCGAAGTCCGAGGTGACGCTCGAGGAGGCGACGGAACGCAGCCAGGAGATGTTCGAGGCCGCGTTGGCCGTGAACCCGGACGTGATCCTGTTCGCCCATGGCGGCCCGATCGAGGGGCCGGAGGAGGCCGCGCACGTCATGCGGAACACGGCTGCTCACGGATTCATCGGAGGGTCCGCGGCGGAGCGCGTTCCGATCGAGAAGGCGATCCTCGCGATCACCGAGGAGTACAAGCGGGCTCTTCAGATCCACTGAGCCACGACCAGCAGGAACGCGAGCGAAGGAGCATCGCCATGAGTGGTGAGAGACCCGTCATCGTATGTGCGGGAATGTGCAACACCAAGGGGAACGAGATCAGGTTCCTCGCGGAGAAGGTGAGAGGGTTCGGCGGCGATCCGCTGATCCTCGACCTGTCGCTCGGGGCGTCGGTGGACTTCGCCGACATCCCGGTGAGGGAGGTGCTCGCGGCAGTCGGCGTCGAGCAGGCGAGCACCGTGTTCACGGCGCCGCGGTCCGAGGCGATCGAGACGGTCGGCGCGGCGGGCGCGGCGATGGCGCAGAGACTGGTCGAGGAGGGGCGGCTCGACGGCATCATCTCGTGGGCCGGCTCGGTCGGCACCACGACCGTGACGCGCGTCATGAGGGCCTTGCCGTTCGGCGTCCCGAAGATCATGCTCACGGACATGGCGAGTGCGGACGTGTCCATGTGGCTCGGGAACAAGGACATCTTCATCGCGTCGCCCACGGCGGAGCAGGGGATCAACGCGGTGACGTACCGGATCGTCTCCAATGCGTGCGCGGCCGTCGTCGCCATGGCGAAGGTGCCGAACGAGGCGCCCGACGTGAAGCCCCTCGCCGCGGTGACCTCCTACGGCACGACAACGCCCACCCAGCTCCACATCACGAGGTTCTTCGAGAGCAAGGGCTGGGACTGCGGGACGTTCCACGCCGTCGGAGTGGGGGCGACGATGGAGGACCTCATCCGGTCCGGTGTGATCACCGCCGTCGTCGACATGACTCCGGGCGAGCTCACCAACAACATGTACGACTCCTTCTACGGCATCCCGAAGACGTGGGACGGTGAGCGCATGACGGCCGCCTCCGACGTCGGCATCCCGCAGGTCGTCGCGCCGGGCGGTCTCGATCAGGCCGCTTACAACGGAATGGCCCAGTTCGCCCCGGAGTACCTGGAGGACTTCAGAACCGGGAAGCGCCGCGGGCCGCACGGGTCGGACAAGCCGTACGTCCACAACGAGGGCGTCACCATCATGGTGCCGACCCTCGACGAGATCGTCGAGCTCTCGGCGTACATGGCGGAGCGCCTCAACAGGACGACGGGCCCGACCTGTTTCATCATCCCCATGCGGGGATGGTCCGCCTACGACCAGTCCGAGGAGATCGCGACGCGTGACCGCGGCTGGGCCGAGGGCAACGGCGACGGGCCCGTCTGGGAGCCGGACGAGAAGTACCCGCGGTGGTCGCGCAGGGCGACACTGATGTGGAAGGAGCTCCACGAGCGTCTCGACCCGGAGAAGGTGGACCTGATCGCGATCGATCACCACATCCTCGATGAGGAGTTCTCGGAGCTCGCCGAGACCATCGTGTGGGACATGATCAACGGCGACTGGCGGATCGGGAAGTACGAGGACGTGGGCGACAAGGTGCTCGACTTCGAGGACTACGACCTCTGACGACGCGCTCCCCGGCGGAACTGGGAGGGCGGGTGGGCGGTCTCCCGCACGGGCGACCGCCACCCGCCCTCGGGCCGGTTCTGCCCCGTACCCCCGCGGATCCTCCGAGTTCCGGATCGGGGCCGGGACCCTCGCGAGGAGCTGCTCGGCGGCCACGACCCCGTCCACGACATCCACCGGGGCCGGCACTGCTGCATCCGCCGGCCCGGACGTGATCGCCCGGGAGGCCATGACCCGGGGCGGAACGGGGTGCGGGCCTCCTGCACCACGCGGTGGAGTGCCCCTCCAGGAGGGCAGGGGCCTGCTCATGGGGCTGCCCGACTGTTCCGGACAGTCGTCGATCGAGCGTGTCATGAGGCGGCTTCTCGCCTCCCGAGGGGCCGCCGGCGCCCTCACCGGGACGGGGCGGGGGAGTCCGCGGTCCCGGCGTCGCTGATCTCGGCGGCCATCGCGGCGAACCGCTCCTCGGTCGCGGCGATGTGCTGCGGGGTCCACTCGACGGCGGGGTCGGGCTCGAGGTGGGTGAGCAGCACCGTCATCATGGCGATCTCCGGCTGCGACCACGGCGCCGGACGGCTCGTGCCGAACAGGGTCAGCCCGGTGCGCCGGTCGAGCCAGTCGGGATCGCTCAGCGCGCGCGAGAGCACCCCGCGCATGGTCAGCCCGGCCAGCTCCGAGAGCATCATGAACCCCTCGTCCCCGCTCCACGGCGCGCACTGGCGGTAGCCGATGAGCTCCGCCATCGCCGCGTAGATCCTCGCGCGCCGCTGCACGAAGGCGCGCTCCAGCTCGGCGAGGGAGCCGGCCACGACGTCGCGGAGCCCCTCGTCGGGCAACGTCCGGTGGGTCACGGACAGGGCCAGGAGGAGCCGCCACTTCGGCGAGGCGAGCGTGCGGCGGATGTCGGCGTCCAACGAGATCCGCAGCGCCTCGACGACCACGTCGCGCCGACCCTGCTCGGTGCCCAACTCGTCCCGACGCGCCTCGAGGACGCCCAGGAGCCGATCGATGTCATCGTCGTCCTCGGGGATGAGCCGGGTGCGGCCGATGGCGTGGACGAGCACGTCCGCGAGGAAGCCCTCCCGGTGCGGCCAGCAGCGGTAGGCGCTCGCCCGCGAGACGCCCGCGTCGGCGATGATCCGCTCCATGCCGACGGCGTCCAGCCCGACGGACAGCCCGTGCTCGACGAGGCGCTCGCCCGCCAGGTCGAGGACGCGCTCGCGCGTCTCCTGCTCGCTGAGCCGGCGTCGGGGCCGGGGATCGACAGCCATGAGACACAGTGTATCTTTTCTCCCATGAGACATGATGTATCAAAAAAGGGGAGGGGTCGTCTCATGCGCTGGATCATCATCGTCGTCCTCGTGCTCGTGGCCCTCGCGGTCGCCTGGATGCTGCTGCACCCGTCGAACGCCGGGGACCGCACCAAACTGGACCGGCCCTTCACGAGCGCCGAGCGGCAGACCCTCGACACCGTGGACGTCACGGCGGACCAGCTGGCGCAGGCCGCCTGCACCGGCGGGGCGCAGTGCTGGATCGCCGTCAACGGGGTCGTCTACGACCTGGGCTCGTCGCCGGCATGGAAGGACGGGTCGCACCACGGGGTGCGCGCCGGCACCGATGCCACCGAGGACTTCGTCAGGTCCGGGCACGGCAGGCGGATCCTCGAGAAGCTGCCCGTGGTCGGCCGGTACCGGCCGTGAGCCGTGCCCTTGGTCCGTGCCTCGTCCAGGGGTGCCCGTGCCGTGGGGCCCCTGCCGAGGGCCGCTCCCGACACCCGACGCCGTCGGTCGGGCGTCGGATCATCGGCGCCGGTGCACGGCCGTGGAGCTCGGACCGATCCGCGTTCCGGACGGCGTCCCGGCGCTCTCCGCCGGTGGCAGGATCGGGTCATGACGGTGATCCGGGGTGTCGACGTGGACGAGCGGGGCCGGTGCGCCCACTGGCGCACCGAGCGCGACGTCGTGGCGCACCGGTGCGAGACCTGCGGGCGGTTCTGGGCCTGCCACGAGTGCCACCGGGCGCTGGCCGACCACCCGTTCGGGCGGGCCGACCCGGCGGCGCCGGCCACGGTGCTGTGCGGGGCCTGCGGGCATCTGAGCTCGTACGAGGACTACTCCGCGGCGCCCTTCTGCGCCGGCTGCGGGCACCCGTTCAACCCGCGGTGCGCGCTGCATCGGGGGCTGTACGTGACATGATTGCTCGCCATGACCACGCCATGACGGGGATGGCGACCGTGCCGATGGCTGTACGGGGCGTGGGTTCAGCCCCGTGACGGATGCGCCTCGATCCGGCACAGGAGCCGCAGATGCGCGGGGGCCTCGGCGTTCGCCTGCGCCACGCGCACGGCGGTGTTCGGGAGGCCCCAGCCGTGGACGTCGCCCAGCAGCCAGTCCGGGACGTAGCCGACCGGATCCTCTCCCGCGTCGGTCAGCAGCACGGCCTCGGAGTCGACGGTGTTGTCGGGCTCGGGGAGCAGCCGGAACCGATCGCCCGGGGCGAGGCGGCTCAGGGATCCGTTGCCCTCGACGCACCGCACGCCCGAGGCCAGGAAGTGGCCCTCGACACGCCCGTTCACGGGGATGAGGCCGTCGACGACGTGGAAGGTGTCGGTGGCGCGGCCGCCGCCGCTGCGGGCCAGGAACTCCACCGGGGTGGGGAACTCGGACAGCCCGAGCCAGTGGCAGTAGGTCGGGTACGAGGCCCGCCGCGGGGACATCACCCTGTTCAGGAAGAAGGCCGGCAGCCCGGTGAACGAGTAGGTGCGAGCCGGATCCGGGAACTCGGCCAGGAGGACGAAGTTGTCGTGCCGAGCCCCCTCCTCGTAGCGGAACGCGAAGGAGTCCGCCTCGATCTGGTCGAGGGTCGCGACATGGATGAGCCGTCGACTGCATCCTGCCAGATGAGGCGAAGGGCCCGGAGGCGTGGTCGTGCCTCGGTCGGGGTCGGTGCGTCCAGTACATGAGCCGATGGCATCGAGGATCCTCCTTCGGTTCGTCCTGAGCAGCTCTTCGATGAAGCTGCGCCGGGGCTCTGACAGAATCTCGTCCGGCGGCGCGTGCAGCATCTTCTTCCCATGATCCTCCGAGGCGTCCCTCAGACGGCGCAACCAGTACTCCCCGGCGCGGGGGGCTGCACAAGGCCGAGGGCCTCGGCCGCGAGCGCGACCGGAGGCCTGGATCCTTCTCCTTCGTCCCCATGGGCTCGTCGGCTGGTTCGCCGCCGGTCCAGGGCTCGCGGCCGAGATCCTGGGGACTCCACGTGCATGGCGGCGGGCCGAAGCACCGCGGCTGCTGCGCGTGCGCGGAGTGAGTGCACGCCCGACCGTGCCGCCCGATTGCCCGGAAGCGGCTGCTGCGCGTGCGCGGAGTGAGTAGCTGACCGGGCTCGGGCATTCCGCGGATGACGGCGGCTGCTGCGCGCGCGCCGAGTGGGCGCTCATGGCGCCGACCCCGGTCCCGGACGATTGGGCTCGTCCCGGGTGAGGCGCCTCGGCTTGGGGACCTGCCAGTGGAAGCGCAGGGCCAGTACGCGCAGGCCGAGGACGAGGACCACCAGCGTCCACAGGGTGATGGGGTTGAGGACCCCCATGCGCACGCACAGGTCGGTGCCGGCGCAGCCGAGCAGCGCGGGCAGCGCGTAGACGTCCTGGGTGAGGACGCTCGGCACGAGCCCGGCGAGCACGTCGCGCATCATGCCGCCGCCGATGGCGGTGATCGTGCCCACGAGGATCGCCTCGATGCCGGGGTGGCCGTGCCGGATCGCGAGCATCGTCGCCGAGACGGCGAAGGCGCCCAGACCCGCCGCGTCGGCGATGAGGATGAGCTTGCGGATCCGGTCGAGGCTGCCCGAGAACCGGAACGCGATGAGGCCGGCCACGATCGCCGTGAGCATGAACGGGACGTTGGACAGGTTCGACGGGGGATCGATGCCCAGCAGCAGATCGCGGATCACGCCGCCGCCCAGGGCCGTCACCAGTGCCAGGACGAGGATGCCGAAGACGTCGAAGCGGCGGCGGACCCCGACGAGCCCGCCGGAGACGGCGAAGGCGAAGACGCCGACGAAGTTGAGCAGCTCCACCCCCCAAGGGTACGGATGGTGCGGGCGGTCTGCGCGGTGCAGGGCGCGGTGCCGGATGGGCGAGGACGAGGACCGACGGCGCCGCGCGCCCGGGGCCGGGGCGGGCCCGGGCAGCCGGGGCCCGGACGTGTCGCCGTTCGCCGCGAAGCCGGCGCAGGAAGCGGACTCGTGCAGTCGGGGCCGTTCCCCGGCCACGAATCGGGTCCGTCGCGGACCGACCGCCCGCGCCGCATCGGGTCCCGCCGGGCGCCCGTCAGCGGGCACAATTGCTCCGTGGACGACGTGGCGACGCGGATCTAGCAGCAGCTCGGCGCGAGCCTGCACGCCGGGCCGTCGCCGCACGCCACGGCCGCAGCCGTCGCAGTCGCCGCGGCCTTGGCGACCGTCCTCCTCGGCCCCGCTTGGCGGGTGCTGCGGGTCGTCGTCACGCTCGTCCACGAGCTCGGGCACGCTCTCGTCGGCCTGGCCGCGGGCCGCCGGTTCGCCGGCTTCACCGTCAATCCCGACATGTCGGGCGCCACGACGACGAGCGGCGCCACCCGCGGGCCGGGTCTCGTGCTCACGGCGCTGGCCGGCTACCCGATGCCCGCCGTCGTCGGGGCCGCCATCGTCCACGCCGCGACGGGCGGGTACGCCCGCGGCGTGCTCGTGGGGATCGCCGTCGTCCTCCTGCTCGTGCTGGTCCGCGCCCGCTCGGCCCACACCGTGACGGTCCTGCTCGGCGCGCTCGCCGCCGACCTCGCCCTCTGGTGGTTCGCCGGCTCCGCGCCGGTGGGCGCCGCGGTCCTCGGACTCGGCGTCTTCCTTCTCGCCGGCGCATGGCGCCAGCTCGTCAACGTCGCCCGACACGGCGACCGCTCCCAGGACCCCGGCGTCCTGGCGGCCCGGACGCACGTTCCCGCCGCCGTTTGGGTGCTGTGCCTCGGCGCGGTGCTCGCGGCCGCCACGTGGTGGGCCGGGTGCTCGCTCGCGCCGTTCCTGCCGCTGCCCTGAGGCGCCCGGCGGCGCGTCGGGGACGATGCGGTGGGACCCGGATCCCGTGCGCCTGCGAGGCCGGGTGCGCGGACGAACCGGTGCGGCTGCCCCTCCGCCTGTCGGGCCCCTCGCCGTCGCCTCTCGGGCGGAGCCGGTCACTCGCCGAGGGTGGAGGCCCTGGCCATCAGGGTCGGTGGGAGCAGGACCCGGCGGTGCTCGTGCCCGACCGTCTCCTCGAGCTCCTCCTCGACCAGCTCCACCCCCGTCGCGCCGATCCGCGGGGCCGGCTGGGCGACCGAGCTCAGGGCGACCACGGCGTTGGTGCAGAAGTCGATGTCGTCATAGCCGATGATGGCGATGTCCTCGGGGATGCGGAAGGTGCGCGCCATGGTGAGGGCTTGGAGCAGGCCAATCGCCAACAGGTCGTTCGTGGCGAAGAGGGCGTCGGGGCGTTCGGTCCGCGGGCGGGCCGCCAGCAGCTCGCCGATCCGACGGCCCTCCAGGATGGTCATGTCGCGTGTGCTCAGGAAGTCGATCCGCACCCGCGGGCGCTCCTCGGCCGCCGCCAGGGCGCCGTAATGGCGGCGCACCACTTGGGGGTGCCGGCTCGGCTCTCCCACCACGGCGATGCGGCGCCGTCCCAGGTCGATGAGGTGCTGCGCCGCGAGCCGACCTCCGACGTAGTCGTCCACGCCCACGCGGCAGAAGTGCGGGTCGTCCGCGTCGAGCAGGACAACGGGGGTGCCCCGGTCGGCGACCTCGCGCGCCGTCTGCAGCTCGATGCCGACCGGCGCGAGCAGGATGCCCCGCGCGCGCTGCTGCTCGAAGCGGTGCAGGTAGTCGGCCTCGCGTTCGGCGTTCTGCTCGCTGCTCGCGCTGAACAGCCCGAGACCGGCCCGGGCCGCGGCCTGCTCGGCCCCGAGACCGATCGTGCCGTAATAGGGGTTGCAGGCCTCGACGATCACCAGGCCGAGCATGGTCGACAGGCCGACCTTGAGCTGTCGCGCCGCATGGTTCGGCACGTAACCGAGTTCCCGGATGGCGCTCTCCACGGCTCGGCGGCGCTCCTGCGAGACGGCTCCGGGATGGTTGAGCACGTTCGACACCGTGCCCACCGAGACGCCTGCGCGCGCGGCGACGTCCTTGATGCCGACTTGGCGGGCGGTCGGTTCGGTCACTGATGCCCTTCGGTGCAGGAGACGTTCCGCGGGGCGCCTCGTCCCCGCCTGACGGCATGAGCCTAGCCAACGAGGCGTCCCCGGCGCCGTCATGAGCGTTGCGGAGCGTCGGGACAGCCTCGGGCCGAACCTCCTCCGTGAGTGTATGAAACGATACAGAATTATTTTGCCTGGCCTTTTCTTCGATGAAGTTGCTACGGTCAATGGGGAGGGGTTGCGGTTTGAAACGATTCGATCTACGCTCATCCCATCGTCGATCCGAGGGCGGTCCGCCCCGGAGGGATCTGAACGAGGGAGTCCAGATGACTGATCGACTGTCCACCAGCGCGGCACGTTCGCCGCAACGCGCCTGCTTCCTGTTGCGGGTCCGCCCGGAGCTCCTTCCGGAGTATGTGGAGGCGCACCAGCACGTGTGGGAGTCCATGCGCGAGGCGCTCAGCCGATCGGGGTGGCGGCGCTACTCGCTGTTCCTGAGGACCGAGGACGGGCTCGTGGTGGGCTACTTCGAGTCCGACGACGTCATCGCCGCCATGGCGGCGATGGATCGGGAGGAGGTGAACGCCCGGTGGCAGGCCGAGATGGCGCAGTACTTCGTCCCGCCGAACGGGGGCGCACCCGAACTCCTGGACGAGTACTTCCACCTCGCCTGATCCCATCAGCACACGAAGGAGCGCGACATGCCGAAGCGCCACATCACCGGCTGGAAGGCGACGATCGCCGTCTCCATGTCGAACTACATCGACTCCGGATCCATCATCGCCATTGCGACGTCACTGGGCTTCTGGAAGGCCGCCTACTTCCCGAACGACGACGGGACGATCACCGGCCTGCTGGCCGCGTTCAGCTCCAACGCGTTCGGCGCCGCGATCGGCGCGCTCATCGGGGGGCCGCTGTGCGACAAGTACGGCCGCAAGTTCATCTACACCTACGACCTGCTCGTCTACGCACTGGGCGGCCTCATCATCACGGTCACCGCGAACCTCGGCATGCTCTTCGCCGGCTTCGTGATCATCGGCCTGGCCGTGGGCGCCTCCGTCCCGGCCGGGTGGACCTACATCGCAGAGTTCGCGCCGGCCGACAGGAGGGGACGTCACATCGGCACGACCCAGCTCGCCTGGTCCTTCGGCCCCTTCATCGGATACGGCTTGGCCGCCGCGCTGGCGCCGCTGCACCTGCTGGGGAGCCGGCTCATCTTCGCCCACCTCGTCGTCATCGCCCTCGTCACCTGGTACATCCGGCAGGGCCTCGACGAGTCCGAGGCGTGGCAGCAGGCCAAGGGCGGCGCCACGGCGAAGCCGCCCTCGGTCCTCGCCTCGTTCAAGGCGCTGTTCAGCCGCAGGGTCAACATCACGGCACTCGTCTTCCTGGCCTGCATCTACACCTTCTGGAACCAGGCCGCCAGTCAGAACGGCATCTTCCTGCCGACGATCCTGTCGTCCATGGGCTACAGGGCCCTCCAGTCCGATCTCTTCTCGATGCTCTCGTGGGGCTTCGTCATCGTCGCGACCGTCTTCTTCATGGCCCTGGTCGACCGGATCCCTACCGGGTCCACTACTGCATCGGCGGCGCGATGGCCCTCGTCGCCTGGATCATCCTGGTGTTCGGACCGCCGACCTCGGCGTGGACCGCATTCGGGTACGCCATCGTCTGGGGCCTGTCCGCCGGGCCCTCGGCGCAGGCCTTCTACTCGGTGTGGTCTCCCGAACTCTTCGCCACGCCCTACCGCTCCGGGGCCCAGGGCATCGTGTTCTTCGCGGTGCGCCTCGCCAGCGGGCTCATCTCGCTCATCTTCCCGGTGATCCTCGCGGGGGAGAACGGCCTGCTCATCGATGGCCTCATCCTCATCGGCTTCCTTCTCGCCTCCCTCGTCATCGGAACCGTCGGCGCCCCGCGGACACAGGGGCGCACCCTCGAGGAGATCGAGATCGAGCGGTACGGGGAGGTCGTCTCGAACGTCGACGGCGGGGCCCGGGGCCTCTAGGCGTGCCATCCGGCCCCGCCCGAGCCCCCGGGCGGGCCCCGGGGGCGAAGCGAATCTCAGGAACCGCACATCCCAGAATCCAGGAGAGAACCATGGTGTCATTGTCCGACCTCGACCCGCAGGCCCGGAGCCTGCTCGAGCAGCAGACCATCGAACTGCCCAGCTGGGCGTTCGGGAACTCGGGCACTCGCTTCAAGGTCTTCACCACGGCGGGCACCCCCCGCGACCCGTTCGAGAAACTCGCCGACGCCGCCCGGGTGAACGCGTACACCGGCGCGGCCCCCCGCGTCTCGCTGCACATCCCCTGGGACAGGGTGGACGATTTCGAGGCGCTCAAGGTCCACGCCGAGTCCCTCGGCGTACGGATCGGCATGATCAACTCGAACGTCTTCCAGGACGACGACTACAAGTTCGGCTCGCTGTGCAACCCGGACGAGAGCATCCGGGCCAAGGCGATCAGAGCCCATCTGGACTGCATCGACGTGATGGGCGCAACCGGCTCGGACTCCCTGAAGGTCTGGCTCGCCGACGGCATCAACTATCCGGGGCAGGACGACCTGCGGGCCCGCCAGGAGCGCCTGGACGACTCGCTCGCCCAGATCTACGCGGCACTCAGCAGGAACCAGCAGATGGTCCTGGAGTACAAGTTCTTCGAACCGGCCTTCTACGCCACCGACGTGCCCGACTGGGGTACCTCGCTCATGCACTGCCAGGCGCTCGGTCCCCGGGCCAAGGTGGTGCTCGACACCGGGCACCACGCGCCGGGCACCAACATCGAGTTCATCGTCATGCAGTTGCTGCGGGCGGGCAGGCTGGGCGCCTTCGACTTCAACTCGCGGTTCTACGCCGACGACGACCTCATGGTGGGTGCGGCCGACCCCTTCCAGCTGTTCCGCATCCTCCACGAGATCGTGCGCGCCGACGCGCTGCGACCTGATTCGGGGGTCACCTTCATGCTCGACCAGTGCCACAATCTCGAGGACAAGATCCCCGGCGAGATCCGCTCCGTGATGAACGTGCAGGAGGCCACCGCCAAGGCCCTGCTCGTCGACCGCGAGGCACTGACGGCGGCCCAGCTGGCCGGCGATGTCCTCGCTGCGAACGGCGTGCTCATGGACGCCTACAACACCGATGTGCGGCCTCTGCTCGCCGAGCTGCGCGAGGAGAAGGGCCTGGCACCCGACCCGCTGGCCGCCTATCTCGCCTCCGGGTACCAGGCCAGGATCGAGGCCGAACGCATCGGCGGCGCGCAGGCCGGCTGGGGCGCCTGAACCATGGGCCGCTACGCCGCCGTGGACCTGGGCGCCGGCTCGGGCAGGGTGATCGTGGGGGAGCTGACGGAGGGGTGCCTCCTCACTTGTGAGGTGCACCGCTTCCGGAACGATCCCGTGCCCCTGCCCGAGGCCGGCGGGGTGCGCCTGTGCTGGAAGGCGACCGAGCTGTTCGCCCAGGTGCGCGCCGGTCTCTCCAAGGCCGCCGCGCAGGGCCCCCTCGAAGCGATCGGCATCGACACCTGGGGGGTCGACTACGGGCTTCTCGACGTGGACGGCGTCCTCACGGCGCCGGTCGTGAGCTATCGCGACCGGCGCACCGCGGGGGTGCCCTCCAGGGTCTTCGAGCAGATCGACCCGGCCGTCCTCTATGCGCGCACCGGCACCCAGGTGCAGGAGTTCAACACCGTCTTCCAGCTCCTCTCGTCCACCGGGAGTCGGGCCCTCGCCCGCGCCGATCGTCTGCTCCTCCTGCCCGACCTGCTGGCCTACTGGCTCTCCGGGGTGGCGCGCACCGAGGTGACCAATGCCTCGACCACCGGGCTGCTCGACCCAGTCGGCAGACAGTGGTCGGACGAGGTGCTCGACGCACTCGACCAGGGGCCGGCCATCCGTCGGCTGCTGACCCCGCTGTCCGAGCCGGGGACTGTGCTCGGCCCGGTACTGCCCCGGATCCTCCCGGAGGCGGCCACCGCATCGGGCGCCCCCACCCCGGTCGTGACGGTCGGCTCCCACGACACGGCATCGGCCGTGGTCGGCGTCCCGGCCGGCGGGGACGCCTTCGCCTTCATCTCGAGCGGCACCTGGTCGCTGGTGGGACTGGAGCTGTCGGAACCGATCCTCACCGAGGCCTCCCGGGCCGACAACTTCACCAACGAACTCGGTGTCGACGGCACCGTGCGTTATCTACGGAATGTTTCGGGCATGTGGACGCTCAACCACTGCATCGCTCAGTGGCAGGACGAGACCGGACAGCTGCAGGACCTCACGGCGCTGCTCGCAGAGGCCTTCGAGGAGCCGCCGCTGACCAGGATCGTCGATCTCAACGACGACACCCTGCTGGACCCCGGGCCCATGACGGAGCGGATCAATGCTCTTCTGGAGTTCACCGGCCAACCGGCCGCCCGCACCCGGGCCCAGGTGGTGCGCACGATCATGGACTCCCTCGCGCTGGCCTATCGCGCGGCGGTCCGGGCGGCCTGCCGCCACAGTGGAAGGACGGTCGACGTGGTGCACGTCGTGGGCGGCGGCTCCCGCAACATCCGGCTCTGCCGGGCCACGGCGGACGCCACCGGTCTGCCGGTGGTCGCAGGCCCCGCGGAGGGCACCGCGCTGGGCAATCTGCTGGTCTGCGCACGGGCCGTCGGCGACCTGTCCGGCGGCCTGGACCGGCTGCGTGCCGTGGGCGCCGCATCCTGCGCGCTCACCCGATACGAACCGACCCACTGCCCGGAGGCCCTCGCCGCCTGGCGCGCCGCCTCCCAGACCCTCGAATCACTCACCCAAGGAAAGGCGAACCGATCATGACCACTTCACGACCGAGGAATCTCGCCGACGTGCTCGCCAGCATGGGGGCCGCGGGGCGCCGCCTCAACGAGATCGACGCCATCGAGTCGGGCGCCGGGAACCTGTCCGTCTGCCTCGCCTGGCAGGTCGACCTGGATCCCCTCTTCCCCGATGTCACAACCATCGAGCTGCCCTGGACCGCGCCCGGATTGGCCGGCTGCACGGTGCTGGTCACCGGTACCGGCTGCCGTCTGCGCGAGGTGGCCGAGGCGCCCCGGGAGAACGTCGGAGCGGTCGTGATCGGCGCCGACGGCGCCTCGGGCGAACTGCACTACCTGGCCGACGGCAACTTCGTCCGGCCCACGAGCGAGTTCAACTCCCACTTGGCCGTGCACGCCGACCATGTCGGACGGCGGGGCCTCAGTCTGCACGCCGTGATCCATGCCCAACCGCCGCACCTGGTGCAGCTCAGCCACATTCCGGAATACCGGTCCACCGAGTCGATGAACCATGCGCTCCTGCGCTGGGAGCCCGAGACACTGGTGCAGCTGCCCGCCGGTGTCGAGTTCCTGCCCTTCATGGTTCCCGGCTCGCAGGAACTCATGGAGAACACCGTGCGGGGTCTGCGGGAGCACGTCATCGTGATCTGGGCCAAGCACGGGCTGATGGCCCGCAGCGATGCATCGCCGCTGGGCGCCTGCGACAAGATCGAGTACGCCGAGACCGGAGCGGCCTACGAGTACCGCGATCTCGCCGGCGGCGGTCGGGGCGAGGGCGTCAGCAGGGATGAACTGCGCCGCGTGCGCGATGCCTTCGGCGTGGTCACGGATCTGCTCGACTGACATGCGGGTGGCCCCGTCGGAGCGTCCGGCACGCCCCGGTGCCCGCTGCCGGGCGGGGCGTCGCCCCGCCCGGCGGTCGGCGACGATTCAGCCCTTGTAGCCGAAGTCGGGGATCGCCGACCAGCGCCGGCGGAACCAGTGGGCGGCGAGCTTCGGCTTCCGGTCGCGGGTGAAGACGCCCTTCCTGTTGCCCTGGACGCGCAGGAGCGACTGGCTCGTCGCGAAGTCCGCGAAGTTCCACAGCTGCTCCCCGACGACGAAGTCGAACTCGTCGAGGACCCGGCAGTTCATCGCGTAGTAGTCGACCTGGTACTCCTCGGTGTACAGGACCGGCGTCGTGTCGTGCAGGCCCGCCACGGCGTCGGCGCCGAACTCGGTCAGCATGAGCGGCTTGCCGAGCCCGGCCCACTGCGCGAGCTCGGCCCGGAGCCCCTCCTCGGAGGAGGCCAGGTCGGGTCCGCCGAAGTACCAGCCGTAATAGCGGTTGAGGCAGATGATGTCGCTGAGCCGCGCCGAGCAGTCGGTGCGCGGGGCGTCGTTCATCTGCACCGAGACGAGCGTGCACGGGCGCTTCGCCGGGTCGAGCTCGCGGGCCAGGTCGAACAGCGGCTTGAAGTACTCGTAGGCGCCCGGGGCGCCCGAGTCGGGCTCGTTGGCGATGCTCCAGACGACCACGCAGGCGTGGTTCTTGTCGCGGGTGATGAGATCGCGGATGACCTCCCGGTGCGCCTGCCCTGTCCGTACGCCGTGCTCGGGGTCGAAGGTCTCGACGCGCTCACCGCCGAAGGCGGCGCCGCCGCCGAACTTCAGGTTGATGCCCACGGCCGTGGTCTCGTCGATGACGACGACGCCCTCGGCGTCGCACTGGCGCATCATCTCCTCGGAGTACGGGTAGTGGCTGGTGCGGAGGCTGTTGGCGCCCTGCCACCCCATGAGCGCGATGTCGCGGGTGTTCATCGGCAGATTGATGCCTCGTCCCGCCGGGAAGGTGTCCTCGTGCTTGCCGTAGCCCTTGAAGTAGAAGGGGCGCTCGTTGATGAGGAAGCGGGTGCCGTCGATGCGGACCGTCCGGATGCCGAACGGCTCGGTGTAGACGTCCTCGCCGAAGCGCACCCGCACCTGGTAGAGGTGGCCGGCGCCAGGGCGCCACAGCGTCGGGCTCTCGACGACGAGCTCGCCGCTCGTGCCGCGGGCCCCGTCGATCCGCGCGCCGTCGGCGTCGAGCAGCTCGACGGTGCACTCGCCGTCGCCCACCGTCGTGACCTCGTAGTGCACCGTGGCCCTGGCGGCGGTTCCGCTCGCACCGTCGAGGCCCTCGACGTCGCTCGTCAGGGCGATGTCGGCGATGTACTCCCGGGGCGTCGCGCACAGGCGCACCGGGCGGGTGATGCCGCAGTAGTTGAAGAAATCGAAGTTCGGGTGGTTCTGCTTCCGCGAGCCCGACGGGGAATCGGCGAGCGCGGCCCCGGGGCCTCCGCCGAGCATGTCGCCCGTGCCCCCCACGGGAAGCGTCGTGTGGTCGATGACGTTGTCGACGGCGATCGTCAGCAGATTGTCGCCGGCGGCGAGGTGCCCGTCCAGCTCGACCTCGAAGGGCAGGAAGCCGCCGCGGTGTTCGCCGAGGAACTCGCCGTTGAGGTAGACCCTCGCGTGGTGCGTGACGGCGTCGGCGCGCAGCACGACGCGCTGGCCGCGCAGCGCGGCCGGCACCTGGACCGTGCGCTGGTAGAAGACCCAGCCGCAGTGGTCGCGGATGTCGACGCCCTCCTTCAGGTCGTTGTAGGAGGCGGGCACCGGCATCGTCATGGCATCGGCCAGCGGGGCGGCGCACCACCGGTCGTCGAAGCCGGTGCCGTCGTCGAGCGCGAAGTCCCAGATGCCGCCGAGGTCGATGACGGTTCGGGAGTCGGTGGTGGTGGGGTAGAGCATCATTCCTCGTTTCGATCCGGTGGATGGGCGGCGGGGCGCCCGGGGACGCCCCGCCGGGGCGGCCGTGGACGGTCGGGCGGCGCCCTCGGCCTCGCGCTGGGCGGCGAGCCGGGCGGCGTTGGCGTCCACGCGCTCCTTGTCGAGCGGGTACAGGAACCACAGGGCGAGGAAGAGGACGACGAAGGCGCCGCCGGGCACCGGGCACGTGATGCTGTAGATGCCGTTGGAAGGCGCCGCGAGCGGGCCAATAGCCTCGAGAGTCACACCCGGATCGACACGACCTGCACCCATCCTGACCAGCCGATCCCAGACCAGCCAGAGTCCATGCTCACAGGTGACCTCGGAGTCGAAGCCGGTCTCCTTCGCGTACCCCACCACCGGCAGGAGGATACCGGTCAGGCCCTCCGAGCCGGCCTGACCGAGCTCGCGCGCCACGAGCAGGTGGCGTACACGGTGCCGTCCCGACGGTCGCCGAAGCGCACCTCGGTGTCGTTGATGACGTCGATGGTCATGGCCCAGCAGATGAGCGAGAAGGTCGCCACCCCGAGCCAGGCGAAGACGGAGGGGGCGATCCACACGCGGACGTCGTGGGTGCGGGCGACGAAGGCGGAGAACAGGGCCACCACGTGCTGGGCGCCGAGCCCGATCGTCCTGCTCCAGCCGAGCCTCTCGCCCGGGGCGACGACCTCGCCCGGCCTCGGCCCGCCGTCCCCGTGCAGCCTCCAGATCACCGCCCGCCCCCTCCGTCGCCCGCGCCCGGCTCCTCGTCCCCCCGCCGGGACGATGCGCGCGGCCCGCAGCAGTGCGGGGGACCGGTGGGCGCCGCGGGGCGTGCGTCCTGTGATCGTTGCGGTTCGTGGTCGTTGCGGTTCGTCGTGTGGCTGGTTCGCGCTCGTTGCGCGTTCGTCCCGCGTGCGGTCTTCGCTCCCGTTGCGCGTTCCCGCCTCGCGTCTGCGCAGACACCCGGGACATGTCCGAGGTGGGAAGGCCTGGGTGAGGTGCGAACGCATGAGGGGAGGTGGGAGTGGGAACGGGGGTGCGGGGTGGCGCGGTCAGATCCACGTGGTGAACCACATGCGCATGAACCACTGGCGGCGCGTCAGGAGGGCGTCGGTGAGGATCGGGTAGATGAAGAGGAAGTTCGCCGTGATGAGCACCGTCACCGCCGTGACGATGAGGGCCCCGCGGCGCCGTCGCGGCGGGGGCGCGTCCGCGGGGCCGAGGATCCGGCCCAGCACCATCGCCAGCACGGTCGCGGTGAACGGGATGAGCATGATCGCGTAGAAGAAGAAGGTCGGGCGGTCCGAGCTGGGGAACCACATGAGCCAGGTGGCCGCGGCCACGACGATCGGCACGCAGTAGTGCCACTGACGCCCGCCGATCCACAGGAACAGGCCGACGACGACCGCCAGGCACGCGAACCACCACAGGAAGGGCGTCCCGGCGCCGGAGACGACGCGCAGGCAGGTGTCGTTGACCGCGGTGCAGCCGTCCTCGCCCGGCTGGATGCCGTTGACCGCGTCGATGCCGATGACGCGCGCCATGACCGGCCAGCCCAGCGGCTTCGCGTCGTAGGTGTGGGTCTGCGAGGCGATCCAGTCGCCGGTGTGGAAGGCGTAGATGTCGTAGTGGTAGTGCCACAGGCTGCCCAGCCCGTCGCCGAGCAGCCGCGTGACGCGGTCGGCGGGGTGCTGGGCGCCCCACTGGCGGTCGTAGCCGCCGTCCGAGAGCAGCCAGCTCGTCCAGGTGGCCACGTAGACGACGAGGGCCGCGACGGCGAGGTGGACGACGGCGGAGAGGCCGTCGCGCCAGAGACTGCGGATCGCCTGCCGGCCCGCGCCCGCGGTCAGACGCGCGCGGCGGTCGTCGACGAGGCTGAGGACGCCGAGGACCGCGAGGACGTAGACGGCGTTCCACTTGCAGCCGCAGGCGGCGCCGAGGAGCAGGCCGCAGGCCAGGCGCCAGGGCCTCCACAGGAGAAGCGGACCGTAGCCCCCGCCGAGGTTGAGCAGGCCGTTCGCACGCAGGTGCTCGGCGAGGCGGTGCCGGAACCAGTCCCGGTCGGCCAGCCAGCAGCCGACGGCCGCGACGGTGAAGAAGGCCTCGAAGACGTCGAGCAGCGCGATGCGGCTCATGACAAAGCTGAGGCCGTCGACGATGATGAAGAAGCCCGCCAGGGCACCGATGATGGTCGACCGGCCGAGCCGGCGCGCCATGCGCACGACGGCCCCGATGAGCAGGCAGCCGAAGACGAGCGAGGCGAAGCGCCAGCCGAGGGGCGTCATGCCGAAGAGTCGCTCGCCGCCCGCGATGAGCCACTTGCCGAGCTGGGGATGGACGATGAACGAGCCGATGCTCGTCCAGCCGTCGACATGGCCCGCGGCGATCTGGTCGTCAGCCCCCGCGCCCCAGGTGCCCTCGTAGCCCAGGTGCAACAGCGTCCAGGCGTCCTTGGCGTAGTAGGTCTCGTCGAACTCGAGGTGCGCCGGCGTCCCGATGCCGACGACGCGGGTGAGGAGGCCGAGCACGACGAGGGCGGCGGTCACCAGCCAGCTGCGGGCCTCGTCGAGCCTGAGGACGGCGGCCTCCTCCAGCCGTTCGATGGTGGACGGCAGCGCCGACCGCAGGCCGTGATCGAGGGGGGCGGCGCCCGTCGGGGCCGGGCTCGGGAGTGAACTCACGCGCCCCATGTTAAACGCCGGTTCCACCGTCGCCGTGCCGATACCGGCTCCACTGCCCCTGCGCCGGCGCCGGCCCGCACGGCTCCGAGGCCGTGCAGCGCGCCGGGCCGGCATCGCCGGCGGTGGGTCCCCGCCGGCGTCGGGACGCGGCTGATGCCGCACAGGGATCCGGGGCCCGGACCCGTCCGCCGGCCCCGGGCGCGCGGGTCGCGTGGTGCGACATGTGTCGCAGGGCTGCCGAGGGGATCGTCGGCCCCGGGCGCGCGGGCCGCGCCCGCCCTCGTGGGCCCGATGGTCGGCACCGGGTCCGATGGTCGATAATGTGCCTGCCCCTGTCGTCGCCCGTGAACCTGCGGCCCGGCGCCCGGGGGAGCCCCGGAGGATTGGGAACGGGCCGGCGCCGGCCCACCATGGAGGAGTGTCGGACGTGACCAGTCGCAGCGGTTCCGAGCGTCGGGGGGCCGGCGCGCCCCCGGGGGCCGACCCGCACGCCCGGTACCGGATCGTCCTCGACGAACCGGCCGCGAACCCCCGCGACGCCTTCCTGCTGGGCAACGGCCATCTCGGCGCCGTCGCCCACGGCGGCATCGGCGCCGAGGTCCTCGAACTGTCGCTCGACACCCTCTGGTCGGGCGGCCCCGGTGCCGGCGACGACGCCGATGCCGACGGCGCGGCGCTCCTGCCCGCCCTGCGCGCGGCGATCGCCGCCGGCAACCTGGAGCAGGCCGACGGGATCGCCGCCCGGATGGCCGTCGCGCCCGCCGTCCAGACCAGCCAGCCCGTCGGCGTGCTGCGCTGGGACTACGCGCCCGGGCTGCGCACCCGCGGCTACGGCCGCGAGCTCGATCTGCGGGACGCCACCATGACCACCACCGTGCGCGGCAACGAGCTGCGCACCTTCATCAGCGCCCCGGCCGAGGTGCTCGTCGTCCAGTGGGGCGGCCCGTCCGCTCCGCTGAGGGCCCCGCACCTGAGCAGCCCCCACCGCGGCGCCGTCCGCACCTGGCGCGAGGGGCGGGTGCTGTGGCTGACCCTGTCCTCCCGCGTTCCCGCCGACGCCCGCGCCGGCGAGCCCGTCCGCTACGGCGTCGAGCCGCCCGCCGACGACGGCAGCGTTCCCGCGGGCATGGCCTTCGCCGTCGCCGCCGCCGTCCAGCCCACCGACGAGGGCCCGCGCCTCGTCGTCGCCGCCGAGAGTGGTTTCACCGCCTGGAACCGGCGCCCCTCGGGCGACACCTCGGCCGTCGAGCACGTCGCCAGGTACCGGGTCCGCCGCGCGCTGGGCCGCAGCACCGCCGAACTCCATGCCGAGCACGTCGCGGACCGCCGCGCCCTGTTCGACCGCAGCGACCTGGACCTGTCCGATTCCTGGCGCGCCGACGTCGACGAGCTGGCCTTCCACCTGGGCAAGTACCTGCTCGTCTCGTCCTCGCGCGCCGACTCCCAGCCCATGCACGCCCAGGGACTGTGGAACGCCCATGCGCGCCCGGCCGGCGAGGCCTACCGCACCGACATGGGTCTCCAGCTGAGCTACTGGTCGGCCGAACGGGTCGGCCTGTCGGAGTGCGCGGCCCCCGTCCGGCGCCTCGCCGACGAGCTGTCTCGCACCGGCCGCGACCGCGCCTGGCGGGACTTCGGGTTCTCCGGCGCCGTCGTCCTCGAGCGCGTCGACCTGTGGCGCGCCACGAGCGCGCGGATCGCCCGCGCCCGGCGGGGCCACTGGCTGGGGGCGCTGCCCGCCCTGGCGTCCTGCCTGTACGAGCACGCCCTGTTCACCGGCGACACCGCCCACGCCCTCCAGGTGCACCGCATGGCCGTGCGCTTCGCCCTCGACCTGCTCGTCACGGGCCCCGACGACGAGCTCATCGCGAGCCCCTCGGCCGCCCCCGGCCAGACGCTGCGCAGCGCCGCCCGGGAGTTCCGGGTCGCGGCGGGCTCGACGATCGACCGCGAGGTCATCGCCGAGGTCTTCGAGCACTACCTGTCCCTGGCCGGCGAGCAGCCGTGCGGCCTCGATGCGGCGCTCGCCCCCCGGGTGCGCGACGCCCTCGGCCGGCTGGCCCCCGTCCCCGTCGTCGACGGTCTCATCGCCCAGTGGCCCGAGCGCCGGGCCGGTGCCCCGAGCGCCGGTTCGGACTCCCTGACCCAGCTGTACGGCCTCTTCCCCGGCAGGCGCATCAACCACACCGACCCGACGATGCTCGACGCGGCGCGCCGCACCCTCGACGCCGAGATCTCCCGCGGTGCCGGACGCACCGCCGCGGGCCAGGCCAGGATCCTCGCGATGGCCGCCCGGCTGGGCGACGAGGTCCTCGCCACCCGGGCGCTGACCCGCCTGACCGGACCGCTCAGCTCCGCGTCGCTGCTGGCGCTGGGCCGGGAGCCCCAGATGCCCGGCGCCGTCCTCCAGCTGCCCGCCTCCCTCGTGCTGCCGGGCGCCCTCGCCGAGATGCTCGTCGGCGGCGACGCCGGCGTCATCCGCCTGCTCGCCGCCCTGCCCGCCCGGTGGCCGAAGGGCTCGGCGCGCGGCCTGCGCGCCGTCGGCGGACACCGCGTCGACGTCGCCTGGGAGGAGACCCAGCTCACCGTCGCGCGGATCACGCCCAACTTCGGCTGCACGATTCGCGTCGAGGCCGAGAACGGCCGCTTCACCGTCACCGACGACACCGGCGCCCCGGTGCGGTTCGCGCAGGTCGTCGCGTGGCGGCGCAACCGCGATCTGCTCAGCTTCGAGGTCGTGGACGGGCGCAGCTACGTCATCACCCGCGAGGGCCGGGCCCGCCGCGCCGAGCAGACCGCGACCGGTTCGGCGATCAGCATCGGGACCGGCCTGTCGATGACCCTCTCGGGGCTGCCCGCCGACTGACGCCGGGGGCCCTCCGGCGGCCGCGACCGGCCCGCCCGTCCGGCGGTCGGCGACGCCGGGGGCGGCTATCGTCGGGGGCGTGAGTGAGCACATGAGCGGGTCCGCCGAGCGCCTCGTCGGGCCGGGCACCCTCGTCCTGGCCGGGACGCCCATCGGCGACGCCACCCAGGCCTCCCCGCAGCTGCGCCGGGCCCTCGCACAGGCCGACGTCATCGCCGCCGAGGACACCCGGCTGCTGCGCACGCTCCTGGCCCGCACCGGCGTCGAGACGGACGCCCGCATCGTCAGCTACTTCGAGGGCAACGAGGCCGAGCGCACCGGCCCGCTCCTCCGCGAGCTCGCCGACGGCGCGGTCGTCGTCGTGGCCACCGACGCCGGCATGCCGTCGGTCTCCGACCCGGGGTTCCGCCTCGTGCGGACCGCCGTCGACGCGGGCATCCGGGTGACGAGCGTGCCCGGCCCCTCCGCCGTGACGACCGCCCTCGCCGTCTCGGGCCTGGCCTGCGACCGCTTCTGCTTCGAGGGTTTCCTGCCGCGCGCCGCCGGCCCGCGGCGCAGGCGCCTGGCCGTCCTGGCGGCCGAGGAGCGCACCATGGTCCTCTTCGAGGCCCCGCACCGGCTCGCCGGCTTCCTCTCCGACGCCGCGGACGCCCTCGGCGCCGACCGCCCCGGCGTCCTGTGCCGCGAACTCACCAAGCCCTGGGAGGAGATCATCCGCGGGCCCCTCGCCGAGCTGCGCGACTGGGCCGCCGAGCACGCCCGCGGGGAGACGACGATCGTCATCGCGGGCCGTCCCGCCGACCCCGACGGCGGTCTCGACGAGGCCCTCGTCCGGGTGGACGAGCGCATCGACGCCGGCGAGCGCCTCAGCGAGGCCGTCGGGCGGGTCGCCGCCGAGACCGGCGTCCGCAGGAGGACCCTCTACGAGGCCGCCCTGGCCTCCCGGAACGGTTCGTGAGCGGCTGGCCCCGGCGCGGCGCCGACGAGCGGGTGCGCGACAATGGCCCCGTGAACCCCGCCGAGATCGCCGCCGAGTTGGCGCGCCTGGACCTGCCGTCGATGCCGGCGCCGCTGCCCGGGCGCTGCATCGACGACCACACCCATGTCGACTCGACGGCCGACCGCTCGGGGCTGGACGCCGAGCTCAACCTCGCCGCGGCGGCCGCCGTCGGCGTCGACCGCCTCGTCCAGGTGGGCTGCGACCTCGATGCCTCGCGCTGGGCCGTCCGCTTCGCCGCCGACCACGAGCAGGTCGCCGCCGCCGTGGCGATCCACCCCAACGACGCGGCCCGACTGGCCGCCGCGGCCGGCGTCGACGGGCTCGACGACGGGATCGACCGGATCGCCGAGCTGGCCGTCGCGCACGAGCGGGTCCGCGCCGTCGGCGAGACCGGGCTGGACTACTTCCGCACCCGCGACGAGGCCGGCCGGGCTGTGCAGCGCCGGGCCTTCGCCCGCCACGTCCGGATCGCGCACGACACCGGCCGCACCCTCGTCATCCACGACCGCGACGCCCACGCCGACGTCCTGCGCGTGCTCGACGAGCAGGGATGGCCCGAGCGCACCGTCCTGCACTGCTTCAGCGGCGACGCCGACTTCGCCCGCGCCGCCCTGGCGGGGGGCGCAGGCCGCCGGGACGTCTGGCTCAGCTTCGGCGGGGCCGTCACCTTCAAGCCCAACACCGCCCTGCGCGAGGCCCTGGCCGTCACGCCGCCCGACCGCCTCCTCGTCGAGACCGACGCCCCCTATCTCACGCCCGTGCCGCTGCGCGGCCGCCCCAATGCGCCCTACCTGCTGCCCGTCACGGTGCGCTTCGTCGCCGGGGCGAGGGGCGTCGACGTCGACGACGAGCAGGCGCTGGGGCGGTTCTGCGACCGGCTCACCGCCAACACCCTCGCCGCCTACGGGCCCTGGGGCGCCCGTGCGGGGCGAGGGGCCTGAGATGGCCGCGCTGCTGGACCCCCGCTCGGTCCGCGCCGCCGCCGAACGGCTCGGGCTGCGCCCCGCGAAGGCGCTCGGTCAGAACTTCGTCGTCGACGCCAACACGGTGCGCCGCATCGTCGCCCTCGGCGGCGTGGACGACGGCGACACCGTCCTCGAGATCGGTCCCGGTCTCGGCTCGCTCACCCTCGGGCTGCTCGCCACGGGCGCCTCGGTGACTGCCGTCGAGATCGACCGGCGCCTGGCCGGGCAGCTGCCGGCGACCGTCGCCGAGCACCAGCCGCAGGCGGCCGGCCGCCTGCGGGTCGTCGCCTCGGACGCCCTCGCGCTCACCGGGATCCCCGGCCCGGCGCCCACCCGGCTCGTCGCGAACCTGCCCTACAACGTCGCGGTCCCCGTGCTCCTCCACGTGCTCGCACTGTCGCGATCCTGGCGGGCGGGCCTGGTCATGGTCCAGCTCGAGGTGGCCGAGCGCCTCGCCGCCGCCCCCGGGTCGAGGGTCTACGGGGCCCCCAGCGCCAAACTCGCCTGGTACGGCACGGCGCGGCGCGCCGGCACCGTGCCGCCCGGCGTCTTCTGGCCGGTGCCGCGGGTCGACTCCGGTCTGGTCCGGATCTCCCGGGGCGGGCCGCCTGCCTCCGGAGCCACCCGGGAGCAGGTGTTCGCCGTCGTGGACGCGGCCTTCGCCCAGCGCCGCAAGATGCTGCGCTCGGCCCTGTCGGGGCTCGCCGGCGGCTCGGCCGCCGCCGCGGCGGCCATCGGGGCGGCCGGCCTCGACCCGACCGCCCGCGGCGAGCAGCTCCCCATCGGGGACTTCGCGGCGATCGCCGAGCGGCTCGTCGCCGCCGGCTGGGCCGGTCCCGCCCGCGCCGGGGAGGAGCCCGCGCCATGAGCGGCGCGTCCCGGGGCGCACCGACCCCCCGGCCGCGCCCGGAGGCTCGGCGGGTGCGGGTCGGAGCCCCCGCCAAGATCAACCTGACGCTGCGCGTCGCCGCCCGGGGCGAGGACGGCTACCACCGGCTCTCGACCGTCTTCCACGCCGTCTCCCTCGGCGACCGGATGCGCCTCACCGACCGGCCCGGGCGCATCAGCGTCGTCACCCGCGGCGAGCACGCCCGCCACGTCGCCGACGACGAGACGAACCTCGCCGTCCGCGCGGCGAGGGCCGTCCGGGACCGTTTCGGCGGCCCCCGGATGGGCGCCCACCTCGAGATCGAGAAGGACATCCCCGTCGCCGGCGGGATGGCCGGGGGCTCCGCCGACTGCGCGGCCGCCCTCGTCGGCGCCGTCCGCCTGTGGGGCCTCGACGTGGGCGACGCGGAGCTCTTCGAGCTCGCCGCCGAGCTCGGCTCGGACGTCCCCTTCGCGCTGCTCGGCGGCACGGCCCTCGGCGCCGGCCGCGGCGAGCGGCTCGAGCCCCTCGAGTGCGCCGGCACCCTGCACTGGGCGCTGGCCGTCGCCCGCCGGGGCCTGTCGACGCCCACCGTCTACCACCGCTTCGACGAGCGCGTCGCCGCCGGGACGAGCACCCCGATGGACGCCGGGCGGGGTCGGCCCGGCGAGCTCATCGGGGCCCTGGCCCGCGGCGACGCGGCGACCGTCGCGGGCCTGCTCGTCAACGACCTGCAGCCGGCGGCCCTGGACCTCTACCCGGGGCTCGCCGCGACCCTGGAGCTCGGCCGGGCCGCCGGGGCCCTGGCGGGGATCGTCTCGGGCTCGGGCCCCACCTGCGCCTTCCTGTGCGCCGACGGGGACGCCGCTCGCGCCGTCGCCGCCGTGCTCGGCCCCTCTCCCGAGGTGACCGCCGTGCGCACCGCCACGGGCGCGGCGCCCGGCGCCCTGGGCCCTGTCGGCGGCGACCCCCGCTGATGCCGGCGCCGCTCTAGTCCTCCAGCGCCTCGGCGCACCGGACGGGCGCCTCGTGCAGCGCGCGGCGCTGGCCCACGGTGAGCCCGGAGACCATCCGCTGCTCGATCTCGCCGATGCGCTCCGAGGCCAGGTCCAGGAGCCGCCGCCCATCGGGGGTGAGCTCGACGGGGAGCGCCCGTCCGCCGGAGGGGCGCTCCGCCCGCGCCACGGGTCCGCGGGACTGGAGTCCCCGGAGGAGCTCGCTCATCGTCTGCCTGGTCACGAAGGCGCCGCGGGCCGGCTCCGAGCTGGACGTCGCCGGCGTGCGGGCGAGGAGCTCGAGGCAGACGTACCGCGGGGTCGTGGGTCCCAACGGGCGCAGCGCCTCGTCCATCCGCGAGCGCAGGACCGCCCGGGTCTGCTTCAGGCGGTAACCGACCAGGTTCTCGAGTCCGGGTTCTCCTCGATTCGTGTGAGCATCCCGACGCACCGGGGCGAACAGATGTCAGAACCCCGACATTCATTCACGAGAAGGAGGTCCATGCCCATGACAGTGACAGGTCCTGATTCCATCGCTCTCCAGGTGCGCGATCCGGAGCGCTCCGCACAGTTCTACGAGACCGTGCTCGGCCTTCGCCGCGCCCCGAGGGCTCCATCCGGTGCCGTGGCGCTCGCCGGTTCGCCCGTTCCCTTCGCAGTGCGCGAGCCCCTGCCCGGTGTCGATCTCGACGAGGGGCGTCCCGGTCTCGGAGTCGCGCTGTGGATGCACTGCGACGGCGTGAAGGGGCTCCACGCCAGGCTCGTCGAGGCCGGTACCCCGATCCTGAACGGGCCCGCGGAGGGGCTCTTCGGCCTGGCGCCCGCCTTCGCCGACCCCGACGGCCATGCGGTGACCGTGCACGACCGGGGCTGAGCGGGACCGCCCCGGAGCCGCGTCGGCGGGGGCGACCGCGGCGGCTGCGCCGATCCCGACCCGAGGCGCGGCGCAACGGGGGCGGGGCATTCGTCCTCGCGGTGCTCGTGCTGCGGGAACGACCCGTGGAACGGGCGCCGGGGCGGCGCACGGCGTCCTGATGCCGATCCGCCGGGCTCTCGCGAGACCGCCCGTGAGCCGCCGGCGACTGCGGGAGAATACCCGTGTGAATCAGGACCGGATGGACGACGACCGGGGCGACGAGGACGAGGTCGACGAGCTGGTCGCGGACTGGCGCCGTGAGCGCCCCGAGCTGGACGTCTCCAGCCTCGAGATCTGGTCGCGCATCTCCCGCCTGGCCGCCATCCTCGTCAAGGAACGGGCCCGCGCCTACGCCGAGCACGACCTGACCGTCTGGGAGTTCGACGTCCTGTCGGCGCTGCGCAAGCTCGGCGCCCCGTACAGCGCCAGCGTCGGCCACCTCATCCGGGACAACCACGTCACGAGCGGCACCATGACGAACCGTCTCGACCGGCTGGCCGGGCGCGGCATGATCACCCGGCACGCCGACCCGCACGACCTGCGCAGTAGGACCATCGAGCTCACCCCGCTCGGTCTCGAGCGCGTCGACGCGGCCATCGAGAGCCTCGTCGCGGTGGAGTCGCGCATGCTCGACGGCCTGGCCGTCGACCGCGACCAGCTCGTCCGGCAGCTGCGCGTGCTGCTGACCGTTCGCCGTGAGGGGCCGCGTTAGCGTCCGGCCCCGCGCCTCCTCGTGCTCACCGCGACGGTGATCACGACGGGGACGAGGACTGCGGCGAGCCCGAGCGTCACGAGGATCGCCAGCCCCAGGTGCTCCCCGGGCGAGGTGTCGATCACGGTGTTCACGCGCTGGTACGGCGAGTCGGAGGCGGCCCGGGCGAAGGTGTAGTCGTCCGTGATGGACCCGGGGCTCAGCCGGCCCCCGTAGGTGCTCAGCCAGACCTGGTCCGAGCCGTCGAAACCGGTCTCCAGCCCCGCGTCGGAGGCGCTCACCCGGCCGGAGAAGAGCAGCTCGAGCGGCTCGGCGGGGGCGGCCTGCCGGCTGATGTCCATCTGGTGGGCGGCCACGACGTGCAGACGCACCCGCTGGTCCGTGGCGGCCATCGAGCTCAGCCGGATCGGGTAGACCGGCTCGGTCGTGTCGAAGCTCAGGCTCATCGGCGGCAGGGCCCCGTCGAAGCTCTCGTCGGCCGCCTGCGGGGTCAGCCTCACCGCGAGGATGCGCCAGCCCTGGTCCAGATAGTCCTGGAAGGGCCCGACCAGGTCGGAGCGATCGGGGTAGCCGTTGTCGACCAGCCAGGTGGTGAGCGCGCCCGCGTCGTCGCCGGACAGGGTCACCACGTCGAAGGGGCCGACCGTCGTGCTCGACTCCACCTGCACCGCGTCGTCGGAATCGGACGCGGCGCCCGACCGGAGCGAGTCGGTGCCGGACAGTCTGGGGGTCCAGTCCTTCACGTGCTCGATGCGCGGGAGCGAGTCGTTGTACAGATCCACGATGGTGTCGGTGGAGCCCAGCCCGATGCCGGTGCCCGCCGGCGCCGGCATGATCCAGGCGACGTCGTCGGCGCCGGCGTCCATCGACATGACCATCGTGATGGTCTCGCGCGAGCCGTCCCAGGTCAGCGCGCTCGTCTCGCCGGTGACGTGGCTGTCGGCGGTGTCGATGACGGCCCCGCAGGCGCAGGCCACGGCCGGGCGGGGCACGAGCCACAGCGCGCCCGAGAGGGCCAGCACGAGGAGCAGTCGCAGCGCGGCGGTCGGGGTGCGTCGGAGCGCCCCCGGGCGGGGGGTCGTCGGGATCATGTCAGCACGATACCGGAGGGGCGCCGACCCTGCCCGGGGCCCGTCCACCCGCCCCGCGCGGTGCGGCCCATGGGGGGCGGGCGAGGTTCTGCTCGATCCGGGCAGTCACCCACCCCGCGCGGTGCGGCCCATGGACCGCCGCGCCACCGGCCGAGGCGCCACAGCCCGTCTACCCCCGCGCGGTGCGGCTCATGAGCTTCGGCGCGTGCTCCATGCTCGCGAGGCCGTTCCAGGCCAGGTTGACCAGCTCGGCGGCGACCCGCTCCTTGTCGGGCTCGCGGCGGTCGACCCAGGCCAGCCCGGCCGAGCCGACCATGCCCACCAGCCCGTGCGCGTAGACGCCGGCGAGCGCGGGGTCGTAGCCGCGGCGCACGAGCGGGGGGCGCAGGAGGTCCTCGACCTTGTCGGCGATGTGGTCGAGGATGAGGGCGAACGATCCGCTCGTGGAGCCGACGGGGGAGTCGCGGGAGATGATGCGGAAGCCCTCGGGCCGCTCGTCGATGTAGCTGAGCAGGGCGATCGTGCCGCGCTCGATCACCGCGCGGTAGCTCGTCGACGGCTTGGCGATGGCGGCCATGATCGCGTCGTCGAGGGTGCGCAGCTCGCGGTCGGTGACGACCGCGTAGAGGCCCTCCTTCGAGCCGAAGTGCTCGTAGACGACCGGCTTGCTCACCCCGGCGTGCGAGGCGATCTCCTCGACGCTCGCGCCGTCGAAGCCGCGCTCGGCGAAGAGCGCGCGGGCCACGCCCAGCAGCTGCTCGTGGCGCTCACTGCTGCTCATCCGCATGCGCCTGCGGCCCGGTTCGGCGCGACTCATGGGTCGAAGTCTACGGGCGGGCCGACGCCGGGGGCGGTGGGAGAGGCCGGCGCGGGCGGGGTCACTTCGTGCTCAGCCAGCTCGCCGGGCGCAGGTCGTCGAGCACGCGGTCGGCGACGCCGAGGGTGGTCGAGAAGATCGCCATGCGGATGAGCAGGCCGTTGTCGGTCTGGTGGAAGACCGCCAGGCCGGGCCAGCCGTCGACGTCGGGCGACAGGTCGAAGGAGTTGTGCCGGGAGTCGCGCGGCAGCGGGTGCATGATGATCGACTCGGGGCGGGCCGCCTCGTCGAGGATGGCGCGGTTGAGCAGATCGCCGGTCAGGTGGACCCGCTGCTCGTCCTCCTCCGAGAGGCGCTCCTTCTGCACACGGGTGCAGTAGATGACGTCGGCCGGGGCGATGGCCTCCTGCACCGAGTCGCACTCGACGATCGCATTGCCGCCGGCGTGGACCAGGTCGAAGAACTCGGTCGGCAGGGCCAGGGCCGGCGGGCCGAAGACCCGGAAGCTCACGTTCTCGAACAGGCCGAGGATCGCCAGCAGCGAGTGCACCGTGCGGCCGTAGCGCAGGTCGCCGAGGACGGCGATCGTCGCGCCGTCGATCGACTTGCCGCGGGCGGCGAGCTCGGCGCGCATGGTGAAGACGTCGAGCAGCGACTGGCTGGGGTGCTCGCCCGAGCCGTCGCCGGCGTTGATGACGGGGACGACGGAGGCCTGCGCGAACCGGGCCACCGAGCCGGTGTCGGGGTGGCGCACGACGAGGGCGTCCGAGTAGCCCGAGACGACGCGGGCGGTGTCGTGGATCGACTCGCCCTTGGCCATCGAGCTGAAGGTGAAGCCGGTCGTCGAGACGACCGAGCCGCCGAGGCGGTGGAAGGCGGACTCGAAGGACAGGCGCGTGCGGGTGCTGGGCTCGAAGAAGAGGCTGCCGAGGTTCGCCCCCTCCAGGACGCGGCACACCCGCGTGCCGCGTCCGACGGGGCGCAGCGCCTCGGCGAGGTCGAGGAGGGCGCCGAGGGACGCGCGGTCCAGCTGGTTGACGCTCAGCAGGTGCTGGCCGGGGCCGAAGGGGGGAAGCGTGGAAGTGCTGGAAGGGTTGTCCGTGCTCACGGAACCCCAGCCTAGAGGATGGGCGGGCCGCCGCCGCGCCCGACGGGGCGTTCGACCCGCTCACCCGCCGGGCCCTACACTGGCAGCGGTCGCCGATGGGCGATCCTTCCCTGGTTGGTCTGCCGGCAGGGCCCGCCTGACTTTGAATCAGGATCAGCGACGCAGGTTCGACTCCTGCCCAGGGAGCGCGACGGCGCTCCGGTCGAGACGCCTCCGGCGGACGGCCGCGGGAGGCCGGCGCGGGCGGTCGTCGGGCCGTCCCCCACGAGTCGGGCCGGGGGCCCAGGAGGAATCATGTCCACTGATCCGCAGATCTTCCCGCAGGGCGCAGGCCGGCCGGACGGCGTCGGCGTCTCGGCGGTCATCGTGCTCGCCGCGGGCGGGGGCACCCGCATGAAGTCGCGCACCTCCAAGCTGCTGCACCGCGTGGCCGGGCGCCCCCTGCTGAGCTACGCCGTCCAGGCCGCCGGCTCCCTCGAACCCGACCGGCTCGTCGTCGTCGTCGGCCACGAGCGCGAGCAGGTGCAGGCCCACCTGGCCGAGTTCGCCCCCGAGGTCTCCATCGCCGTGCAGGAGCACCAGAACGGCACCGGCGACGCCGTGCGCGCCGGCCTGTCGGTGCTGCCCGACGACCTCGACGGCGTCGTCGTCGTCACCTACGGCGACGTGCCGATGCTCTCGGGCGCGACGCTGGCCGAGCTGGTCGCCGCCCACGAGGCGGAGGACAACGCCGTCACCGTCCTCACCGCCGTCGTGGACGACCCGACCGGCTACGGGCGCGTCGTCCGCTCCGGCGGGGCCGTCGAGCGCATCGTCGAGCAGCGAGACGCCTCGCCCGACGAGGCCGTCATCCGCGAGATCAACTCCGGCATCTACGTCTTCGACGCCGCCACCCTGCGCGAGGGCCTGTCCGGACTGACCTCCGACAACGCCCAGGGCGAGCTCTACCTCACCGACGTCATCGGTTTCGCCAACGCCGCCGGCCGCCGCGTCGGCGCCCACCGGATCGACGACGTCTGGCAGACCGAGGGCGTCAACGACCGCGTCCAGCTGGCGGCCATGAACGCCGAGATGAACCGGCGCATCTGCGAGCACTGGATGCGCGAGGGCGTCACCATCGCGGACCCCCGCACCACCTGGATCGAGGACGACGTCGCCCTCGAGCCCGACGTCACCCTGCTGCCCGGCACCCAGCTGCTGGGCGCCACGAGCGTCGCCGCCGGCGCCGTCGTCGGCCCCGACACGACGCTGCGCGACGTCGAGGTCGGCGAGAACGCCCACGTCATCCGCACCCACGGCGAGCTGGCCGTCATCGGCCCGAACGCCGACGTCGGCCCCTGGGCGCGGCTGCGTCCGGGCACCGAGCTGGGCGCCGGCGGCAAGATCGGCACCTTCGTCGAGACGAAGAACGCCCGCATCGGCGCCGGCTCCAAGGTGCCGCACCTGACCTACTGCGGCGACGCGATCCTCGGGGAGGGCGTCAACGTCGGCGCCGGCACGATCTTCGCCAACTACGACGGCGCCCACAAGTCCACGACGCACCTGGGCGACGACGTCTTCATCGGCTCGAACTCGGTGCTCGTCGCGCCGGTCGACATCGCCGACGGCGCCTTCATCGCGGCCGGCTCGGCCGTCACCCAGGACGTCCCCGCCGGCGCCCTGGGGGTGGCCCGCTCGCACCTGCACGTCTCGAACGGCTGGGTCGCCAGGACCCGCCCCGGCTCCAAGGCCGACCGGTCGGCGGCGGCCCACGAGGGTGGAATCCACCCGGCCGTCCAGGCGAGCCGTGATGTACTTGAGGCCGACGCCGCCGAGAAGGCCGAGGGCGGGCACTGAGCCCGGCCGGGGCCGGCGGCGCACGAGACAGTCGAGGGCGGGGGGAACCAACGGGATGACCGGGGTCAAGCGCAACGACGAGAAGCACCTGATGCTCTTCTCGGGCAGGGCGTATCCGGAGCTCGCCCGGCGGGTCGCCGACCTCATGGAGGTCGAGCTGGCGCCCCAGCGCCTCATCACCTACGCCAACTCCGAGATCTACGTGCGCTTCAACGAGTCGGTGCGCGGCTGCGACGCCTTCGTCATCCAGTCGCACCCGGCCCCCGTCAACGAGGCGATCATGGAGCAGCTCATCATGGTCGACGCCCTGCGCCGCGCCTCGGCCCGGCGCATCACCGTCGTCGCCCCCTGCTTCCCCTACGCCCGCCAGGACAAGAAGCACCTGGGCCGCGAGCCCATCTCGGCGCGCCTCATGGCCGACCTGTTCTCGGCGGCCGGCGCCGACCGCATCATGGCGGTCGACCTGCACGCCGCCCAGATCCAGGGCTTCTTCAACGGCCCCCTCGACCACCTCACCGGCCTGCCGGTGCTGGCCGACTACGTCGAGAAGAAGTACTCGGGCCAGGACATGGTCGTCGTGAGCCCCGACGCCGGCCGCGTGCGCCTCGCCGACCAGTGGAGCGACCGCCTGCACATCCCGCTGGCCATCATCCACAAGCGCCACGACCCGACGACCGCCAACGAGGTGAAGGTGCACGAGGTCGTCGGCGAGGTGGCGGGGCGCACCTGCCTGCTCGTCGACGACATGATCGACACGGCGGGCACCATCTGCCAGGCCGCGCAGGCCCTCATCGAGCACGGCGCCGCCAAGGTGATCGCCGCCGCCACCCACCCGATCCTGTCGGGCCCGGCCCAGGAGCGCCTCAACGCGACGCCGTTCGAGGAGATCGTCGTGACGAACACGCTGCCGCTGGCCGAGGGCGTCGACGTCCCGCGGATGACCCAGCTGTCGATCGCCCCGCTGCTGGCCCGCGCCATCACCGAGGTCTTCCGCGACGGCTCGGTGGCCAGCCTGTTCGCCGACGGGGGCGGGAACGCCTGAGCCCGGCCCGGCGGCTATACTTGCCCGCGTCGCTTGGCGAGGGCCGCAGGGCCGTGATCGACTGGCGCCCGGTCCCCTTCCGTGCGCGGTCGCGCACGACGCCTCCTCCTCGTCCATCCGGGCCACGCGTCCGGGGCGCCCGTCCCCGTGCCCGCGTGCAGATCACAGGCGCCCCGCGCCACGACGAAGGAGAACGAGATGGCCGAGATCATCCTCGACGCCGAAGAGCGCACCGAGTTCGGCAAGGGCGCGGCCCGCCGCATCCGCCGCGCCGACAAGGTCCCCGCGGTCCTGTACGGCCACGGCACGGAGCCGGTCCACCTGACCCTGCCGGGGCACGAGGCCCTGCTGGCCCTGCGCCAGGAGAACGCCCTGCTCACCGTGCGCGTCGCCGGCTCGGAGGACCGCCTGGCCCTGCCGAAGGAGGTCCAGCGCGATCCCATCAAGGGCTTCCTCCAGCACGTCGACCTGCTGCTCGTCACGCGCGGAGAGAAGGTGACCGTCGAGGTCCCGATCGAGTTCGTCGGCGTCCCGGCCCCCGGCGGCATCGTCAACGAGGAGCGCACCCACCTGGCCCTGCAGGCCGAGGCCACGAACATCCCGGCCCACGTCGAGGTCTCCGTCGAGGGCCTCCAGATCGGCGCCCAGGTCACCGCCGCCGAGATCGTCCTGCCCGCCGGCGCCGAGCTCGAGGACCCGGCCGACGCCCTCGTCCTGTCCGTGTCGGCCCCGGCCGCCGAGGAGCTGCCCGAGCCCGCCGAGGGCGAGGGCGACGAGGAGGCCGAGACCGAGGGCGAGCCCGAGGCCGAGTGAGCCCACGCCGCCCGTGACCGACGGGGGCGGGCCCGCTGCACGCGGGTCCCGCCCCTCGTCCTGTCCGCCCGTCCCCGCCCGGAGGCCGCGCGGGGCGACGGGCGGAGCGGAACGCGCGGGGCGGGTGGAGCACGCAGAACGAGGAGGCGCCATGACCTGGCTCGTGGCGGGCCTGGGCAATCCCGGCCCGCGGTACGTCTGGACGCGCCACAACGTCGGCTTCATGGTCGCCGACGAGCTGGCCCGTCGCGCGGGCGAGCGCTTCACCGCGCCGCGCGGCATGCACGCCGAGGTCGCCACGACGCGCATCGGCGCCGCGGGGATCGGCGTCCCCGGCGGCGAGGCGCTGCTCATCGTCAAGCCCCGCACCTTCATGAACGACTCGGGCCGGGCCGTCGGGCCCCTCGCCGAGTACCACCGCGTCGCGCCGGGCCACGTCATCGTCGTCCATGACGAGCTCGACCTCGACCCGGGCCGCATCCGCCTCAAGGCGGGCGGCGGCGGCAACGGCCACAACGGGCTGAGGTCCGTGCGCGCCCACCTGGGCACGGGCGGCTTCCTGCGGGTCCGCCTCGGCATCGGCCGGCCGCCGGGCCACCGGGCGGGCGCCGACCACGTGCTCGGCCGCGTCCCGCGGGGCGAGCGCGAGGACCTGGCCGTCACCGTCGGGCGGGCCGCCGACGCCGTCGAGGCGATCATCACCGCCGGCCTCGGGGCCGCGCAGAACCGGTACAACGACTGAGGAACCGATGTCATCGAGCAACGAGGCGGGCGGGCCCGGCGTCCGCGAGCTGCCGCAGGACGAGGGCCTGCGCCGCGGCCTCAAGAACCGCCACATCCAGCTCATCGCCCTGGGCGGGGCGATCGGGACGGGCCTGTTCTACGGCTCGTCCGAGTCGATCGGCCAGGCCGGCCCGGCCGTCATGATCTGCTATCTCGTCGGCGGGGCCGTCATCTTCCTCGTCATGCGCGCCCTCGGCGAGATGAGCGTCCACACCCCCACCTCGGGGGCCTTCAGCCAGTACGCCTACGAGTACTGGAGCCCGCGGGCGGGCTTCGTGTCGGGATGGAACTACTGGTTCAACTACATCGGCGTCCAGATGGCCGAGCTGACCGTCGTCGGCAAGTACGTGCAGTTCTGGCTCCCCGGCCTGCCCGCCTGGGTGAGCGCGGCCGTCTTCGTCGTCGTCATCACGGCCGTCAACCTCGTCACCGTGCGGGCCTACGGCGAGATCGAGTTCTGGCTCGCCCTCATCAAGGTCGTGGCGATCATCGCCATGATCGTCGGCGGCGTCCTCCTCGTCTGCACGGGCCTGGGCAACGGCGGGCGCCCGATCGGCCTGTCGAACATGTGGACGCACGGCGGCTTCTTCCCGAACGGCGTCCAGGGCATGCTCATGGGCCTGGTCGTCGTCATGTTCAGCTTCGGCGGCGTCGAGCTCATCGGCATCACCGCCGGCGAGGCCGACGACCCGCGCCGGACCATCCCGAAGGCCATCGACCAGGTGGTCGGCCGCATCCTCATCTTCTACGTCGGCACCGTCGCGGTCATCGTCGCGCTCTTCCCCTGGGACCGGCTCGGCAGCGCGGGCAGCCCGCTCGTGACGATCTTCTCCGGGCTGGGCATCGCCGGGGCGGCGCACATCCTCAACGTCGTCGTCCTCACCGCCGCCGTCTCGGCCTACAACTCCGGCCTCTACTCGAACGGCCGGATGCTCCACGCGCTGGCCCGTCAGGGCAACGCGCCGGCCCCCCTGGCCCGCACCAACCGCTTCGGCTCCCCGTGGCTCGGCATCCTCGTGTCCTCGGCCGTCACCGCCGTCGCCGTGCTGCTCACCTATCTGTTCCCCGACACGGTCTTCCTCTACGTCATGTCGGTGACGACGATCGCCGCCGTCATCAACTGGACGATGATCGTCATCACCGACATGCGCTTCCGGGCGCGCCTGCGGTCCCGCGGCGAGGCCCCGGCGGGCTTCGCGATGCCCGGCTTCCCGTGGACGAGCGCCCTCGTGCTCGCCTTCCTGGCGATGCTCGTCGTGCTCATGGCGTTCATCCCCAGCTACCGCGTCGCCCTGGTCGTCGGGCCGGTCTGGCTCGTCGTCCTGCTCGTGGCTCGCCGGATGAGGACGGGGGCGCGGAACCGTGGCTGAGCGGGGCTCCGGGGCGGGCCTGCGCCGAGGCCTGGGGAACCGTCACATCCAGTTCATCGCGCTGGGCGGGGCGATCGGGACGGGGCTGTTCTACGGCTCGTCCGAGTCGATCGGCCAGGCCGGCCCGGCGGTCGTCGTGTGCTACCTCGTGGGCGGAGCCGTCATCTTCCTCATCATGCGGGCGCTCGGCGAGATGAGCGTCCACCGGCCCCGGCCCGGCTCGTTCAGCGCCTACGCCTACGAGTACTGGAGCCCCCGGGCCGGCTTCGTGGCCGGCTGGAACTACTGGTTCGACTACACGGTCGTGTCGATGGCCGAGCTGTCGGTCGTGGGGGAGTACGTCCAGTTCTGGGCCCCCCAGGTGCCCGCCTGGGTGAGCTCGGCGGTCTTCCTCGTGGTCGTCACGGCCGTCAACCTCGTGACGGTGAAGGCCTACGGCGAGGTCGAGTTCTGGCTGGCCCTCGTCAAGATCGTGGCCATCGGCGGCATGATCGTCGGCGGCCTGCTGCTCATCTGCACCGGCATCGGCGGCCCGCCGATCGGCGTCGCCAACCTGTGGGCGCACGGCGGCTTCGCCCCCCACGGCCTGCGCGGCGTCCTGCTGGGCCTGGTCGTCGTCATGTTCAGCTTCGGCGGCGTCGAGCTCATCGGCGTCACCGCCGGCGAGGCCGGCGACCCCGCCCGGACGATCCCCCGGGCGATCAACGGCGTCGTCGGCCGGATCCTCATCTTCTACGTCGGCACGATCGCCGTCATGGTGACCCTCCACCCGTGGGACCGGCTCGGCAGCGCGGGCAGCCCGCTCGTGACGATCTTCTCCGGGCTCGGCATCGCCGGGGCGGCGCACATCCTCAACGTCGTCGTCCTCACCGCCGCCGTCTCGGCGTTCAACTCGTTCCTCTACGCGAACGGCCGGATGCTCTACTCGCTGGCCCAGCAGGGCAACGCTCCCGATGCCCTGGCGAGCACCAACCGTCACGGCTCCCCGTGGCTCGGCGTGCTCGTCTCGGCCGCCTGCACGGGCACGACGGTGCTCCTCGACTACCTGTTCCCGGGCCGCGCCTTCGTCTACATCATGGCCGTCGCGACGATCTCCGTCGTCATCACCTGGGTGCTCATCCTCGTCACCCACCTGAAGTTCCGCGCCCGCCTCGCCGCCGACGGGCAGCGCTCCGACTTCCCCATGCCCGGCCACCCGGTCACCACGTGGATCGCGCTGGCCTTCCTGGCCGGCGTCGTCGCGCTCATGGCCCTCAGCCCCAGCTACCGCATCGCGCTCGTCGTCGGCCCGATCTGGGTGGCGCTGCTGCTCGTCGCCCACGAGCTGAGGCACCGCGTCGGCTCCGGGCGCCCGCCTAGGATTGACGGGTGAACCTCTCCGGTCTGCTCGACGCTGTCCTCTCCGACCCCGGGGCGGCCGATCTCCTCGCCCGGGCCCGGGCCGGGACGCGGACCCTCGACGTCACCGCCCCGGCGGCGGTGCGGCCGCTGCTCGTCGCCGGGCTCGCCGGTCGGACGGACCGGACCGTCCTCGTCGTCGCCTCCACCCTCCGCGAGTCCGAGCAGCTGCTCGACCAGCTGGCCGGGCTGCTCGGCGAGGAGGCTGTCGCCCACTACCCGGCCTGGGAGACCCTGCCCCACGAGCGCCTCAGTCCGCGCTCGGACACCGTCGGGCGGCGCCTCACGGTGCTGCGCCGCCTGGCCGGCGCCGACGGCGCCCCGGCGCCGCGGGTGGTCGTCGCGCCCGTCCGCGCCGTCCTCCAGCCCCAGGTCAAGGGCCTGTCGCGGCTGGCGCCCGTGCGGCTGCGGGCCGGCGCCGAGCACGACCCGGCCCGCCTCGAGGCCGAGCTCGTGGCGGCCGCCTACAATCGTGTCGACCTGGTCGAGCGTCGCGGCGAGTTCGCGGTGCGCGGCGGCATCGTCGACGTCTTCGACCCCACCCACGACCATCCGGTCCGCGTCGACTTCTTCGGCGACACCGTCGAGGAGATGCGCTTCTTCACCGTCGCCGATCAGCGCTCCATGGACGGGACCCTCGACGAGTTCACCGCCGTGCCCTGCCGCGAGCTGCTCATCACGCCCGAGGTCCGCGCCCGCGCCGCGGCCCTGGCCGGCGACCACCCCGAGCTGTCCGAGATGCTCGAGCGGATCGCCCAGGGCCAGGCGTGCGAGGGCATGGAGGCCCTCATCCCGGCCCTCGTGCCCGAGCTCGAGCTGCTGACCGACGCGATGCCCGCCGACACGATGGTCCTCGTCGCCGACCCGGAGCTCGTGCGCACCCGCGCCGACGAGCTCGTGCGCACGAGCCGGGAGTTCCTCCACGCCTCGTGGGCGGCCGCGGCCTCCGGCGGGCGCGCCCCCATCGACCTGGCCGCCTCGACCTACCGGGAGCTGGAGCAGGTGCGCGAGCACGTCCTCGACGGCGGCAGGTCCTGGTGGGGGCTGTCGGCCTTCGCCGGCTCGCCCGACGGCGCCGCCGGGCCCGGCGGGGAGGCGGGCCCGATCGGCCCGGGCGTCGAGCCCGTCGGCGCCTGGCACGGCGACACGGGGGCCGTCGTCGAGGCCGTCCGCGCCGACCTGGCGAGGGGCTGGCGCGTCGTCCTGTCCGTCGAGGGCCCCGGCCTGGCGCGGCGCATGCACGAGCTGCTCGCCGACAACGACATCGGCTCCCGCATCGCCGCCGAGCTCGCCGAGGAGCCGCCGCGCGGGCAGGCGACGATCATCACCTCGCCGCTGCGGAACGGGCTGCGCGTCCCGGCCGTCGAGCTGACCCTCATCGCCGGCGGCGACCTGTCGAGCCAGCCGCAGGCCGAGCACGGCTCCCGCCGCATGCCGGCCCGCCGCAGGAACCAGGTGCAGCCTCTCGAGCTGCGACCCGGCGACCCGCTCGTCCACGAGCAGCACGGCGTGGGGCGCTTCGTCGAGCTGACCCAGCGCGCCGTCGGTGGCGCCACCCGCGAGTACCTCGTCATCGAGTACGCCCCCTCGAAGCGGGGCAGGCCGGGCGACCGCCTCTACCTGCCGATGGACCAGCTCGACCAGGTCACCCGCTACGTCGGCGGCGAGGCGCCCGCCCTCGACAGGATGGGCGGCGCCGAGTGGCGCCAGCGCAAGAGCCGCGCGAAGCGGGCCGTGCGCCGGATCGCCGCGGGCCTCATCAAGCTCTACGCGGCCCGCCAGGCGACCCGCGGCCACGCCTTCGGGCCCGACACCCCCTGGCAGCGCGAGATGGAGGACGCCTTCCTCCACACCGAGACGCCCGACCAGCTGGCCTGCATCGACGACGTCAAGCACGACATGGAGCAGATCGTCCCGATGGACCGCCTGGTCAGCGGAGACGTCGGCTACGGCAAGACCGAGATCGCCGTGCGCGCCGCCTTCAAGGCCGTCCAGGACGGCAAGCAGGTGGCCGTCCTCGTGCCGACGACCCTGCTCGTCCAGCAGCACGCCCAGACCTTCGCCGACCGCTACGCCGGCTTCCCCGTCGTCGTCGAGCAGCTGAGCCGCTTCCAGTCCGACGAGCGGAGCGCCAGGACGATCGACGGCCTGGCGAGCGGCCGGGTCGACGTCGTCATCGGCACCCACCGGCTCCTGTCCGACCGGATCCGTTTCAAGGACCTCGGCCTCGTCATCATCGACGAGGAGCAGCGCTTCGGCGTCGAGCACAAGGAGGCCCTCAAGAAGCTGCGCGTGAACGTCGACGTCCTGTCGATGAGCGCGACCCCGATCCCCCGCACCCTCGAGATGGCGGTCACGGGCATCCGCGAGATGAGCACGATCGCCACCCCGCCCGAGGAGCGCCACCCGGTGCTCACCTTCGCCGGTCCCCACGACGAGGGCCAGGTGGTGGCCGCCGTCCGCCGCGAGCTCGCCCGCGAGGGCCAGGTCTTCCTCGTCCACAACCGGGTGCAGGACATCGACCGGGTCGCGGCCCGGCTGCGCGATCTCGTGCCGGAGGCGCGGGTGGCCGTCGCCCACGGCCAGATGAGCGAGAAGCAGCTCGAGAAGGTCATGGTCGACTTCTGGCAGCGCCGCGCCGACGTGCTCGTGTGCACGACGATCGTCGAGGCCGGCCTGGACGTCTCCACCGCGAACACCCTCATCGTCGACCGGGCCGACCGGATGGGCCTGTCGCAGCTGCACCAGCTGCGCGGGCGCGTCGGGCGGGGCCGCGAGCGCGGCTACGCCTACTTCCTCTACCCGCCCGAGAAGACGCTGACGGCCACCGCCCACGACCGGCTCGCCGCCCTGGCCGCCAACGCCGACCTGGGCGCCGGGATGGCCATCGCCATGAAGGACCTGGAGATCCGCGGCGCCGGCAATCTGCTCGGCGACGAGCAGTCCGGGCACATCGCCGACGTCGGCTTCGACCTGTACCTGCGCCTCGTGGGGGAGGCCGTCGCGGAGTTCAAGGCAGGCGGCCCCGTCGAGGCCGAGCAGCCGATGCGCATCGAGCTGCCCGTCGACGCGCACCTGCCCGTCGACTACGTGGACTCCGAGCGTCTGCGCCTCGACGTCTACAAGCGCATCGCCGAGGTGCGCTCGGAGCGGGAGCTCGACGAGCTGCGCGCCGAGCTCGTCGACCGCTACGGCCCGCCGCCCCGCCCGGCCGAGCTGCTGCTCTCCGTGGCCTCCTTCCGGCTGCTGTGCCGCGGAGTCGGCCTCACCGAGGTCGTCGCCCAGGGCAACCAGATCCGCTTCGCCCCGTTGGCGGGGCGAAGCGGTCCCGACGGCGCCGGGATCGCCCTGCCCGAGAGCCGGCAGCTGCGCCTGAACCGCCTCTACCCGGGCGCGGTCGTCAAGCACGCCGCGAACATGCTGCTCGTCCCGGCTCCCCGCACCGCGCCCATCGGCGGTCGCATGGTGACCGACGAGGAGCTCATCGCCTGGGCGGGCGACGTCGTCACCGCGATCCTCGCCCCCGACCCGCCGCGGACGGGCGGGGCGGGCGCCGGGGCCGACGGCAGCCGTTAGACTCGTGCCGACGGGGGCTCCGTCCGTCCCGGCCCGAGGCGACGAGACCGATCCCGTCCGACCCGCGGTGCCGGGCCGAATCCGCCCCGGCACCGAACCCAGCGCTGCAAGGAGACCCCGATGACCTCTCGTCGACTGCCCCGTCCGGTCCGTCTCGGCCTGCCGGCCCTGGCCCTCGCCCTGCTCGCCGGCTGCGCGCCCAGCGCCGGCACCGCGATGGTCGTCGACGGCCGGAGGGTCACCGAGGACCACCTCGACGCCCTCGCCGAGGGCTGCCGGACGGCCCTCGACGGGGCCGGCACGTCCGACCAGTACCCCGACGGCGAGGTGCGCCAGGCCGTCGCCTCCTGGGTCGCCCAGGGCCTCGTGGCGGACGCCCTCATCGAGCGGGCCAATGCGACGGTCTCGGACGCCGACCTCCAGAAGGCCCGCGCCGGTCTGCGCAACGCCGATCTCTTCACGAGCACCGCCGACTGCAGCGAGGCCTTCATGGGCATCGTCCGGCTCACCGCCTACGTCTCGCTGGAGGGCGAGCAGAGCGCCAGGGATCAGGCCTCCGGCCTCCGGATCGAGATCAACCCGCGCTACGGCGCCTGGGACGCCGACGAGCTCACCGTCATGGGCTCCGGCTCGCTGTCCGGGCGCAGCGAGGGCTGATGGCCGCCGGAGAGCGGGCCGACCGGGGCGACACCGGCGCGCGGGGCGCCCAGCTCGAGCGGCTCGTGCGGGTGGTCGACCGACTGCGCGCCGACTGCCCGTGGGACGCCGCCCAGACGCACCGCACCCTCGTCAAGCATCTCATCGAGGAGTCGGCCGAGCTCGTCGACGCGATCGAGGTCGGCTCGGACGACGACCTGCGCGAGGAGCTCGGCGACGTCCTCATGCAGGTGGTCCTCCACGCGAGGATCGCCGAGGAGGACGGCCTGTTCACCATCGACGACGTCGCCGCCGCGACCGCCGACAAGCTCATCGCCCGCCATCCGCACGTCTTCGCCGGCGAGGGCGTTCCGGAGGACCTGGACACGGCCTGGGAGCTGCGCAAGCGCGCCGTGAAGCACCGTGATTCGTGCCTGGACGGCATCGCCGGGTCCCTGCCGACGCTGGCCCGTGCCGCGAAGACCGCCCAGCGCCTCGACAACGGCGGCCCGGACGGGGTGCCGTTCGCGGCGGAGCCGATCACCTCCGTCGAGGCCGGCGTCCGGGTCCTGCGGCTCGTGCAGCGGGCCCAGGCCAGCGGCGTCGACATCGACCAGGCGGTCCGTGACGCCACCCGGGCCTGGGAGGACGAGATCCGCGCGGCGGAGGAGCCCTGACCG
>NZ_AUFR01000022.1 GCF_000426605.1 Propionibacterium acidifaciens DSM 21887 | reverse complement strand
TGCCGGAGCCGTTCGAGCCCGTCGACGAGCCGGAGCAGCCGGCCAGCCCGACGGCCACGACCAGGGCCAGCCCTGCCGCGAGTGCGCGCTTCATGGAGTTCTCCTTCGTGCGGAATGGGGATCGGTCGTCAGTGGGTGACGCGCTTGACCAGGAGATCGGCGATCGCCTGGGAGACGTAGACGAGGACGAGGATGATGAGCGTGCAGACGACGGTGACGTCGTTCTGGAAGCGGTTGTAGCCGCGGGAGATCGCCAGGTCGCCCAGGCCGCCGCCGCCGACGATGCCGGCCATCGTCGTGAGACCGATGAGACTGATGATCGTCAGCGCCGAGACGCGGATGATGCCCGGGCGCGCCTCGCGCAGGTAGACGCGGAAGATGACCTCCATCGGGCTGGAGCCCATCGCCTGGGCCGCCTCGACGACGCCCGGGTCGACCTCGAGGACGGCGTTCTGGATCTGCCGGGCGTAGAACGGCACGGTGCCGATGACGAGCGGGACGAGGGCGGCGGTGGTGCCGATCGTCGTGCCCGTCATGATGCGGGTGAGCGGTCCGACGAGCGCGATGAGGATGACGAACGGGATCGAGCGGAACAGGTTCACGAGCTTGTCGAGTACCCAGTACAGCCGCGGATGGGGCCCGATGCCGCGCCTGTCCGTGACGACGAGGACGGTGCCCAGGACGATGCCGAGCACGCCGGCGATGAGGGCCGAGACGGCCGTCATGTAGAGGGTCTCGACGGTGGCGTCCCACAGGTCGTCCGGCCTCTTCAGGACGTTCGGCAGCAGGACGTGGGCGACGCGTCCGAGCCAGTCGGTCATCGGTGGTCCTCCTCGTCACGGCCCCCGTCGACGTCGGCGGCCTCGGCCGCCGCGCGCTCTCGGATGGACTCGATCTCGGCGTCACTGTAGTTGTGCACGCGTACCCCGGAGCCCGCCAGCCAGCCCTCGGCCGCGTCCAGGTCGGGCTGGGAGCCCGACAGGCCGAGCAGTAGGTTGCCGACCGGCGTCCCCGAGATGACCTCGACGTTGGCGAACAGGATGGTGGCGTTCACGTTGTAGTCGCGGGTCAGGGCGGCGACCACGGGATCCCCGGTGGTCGCGCCGGCGAACTGCAGGGAGACGAGGCGGTCCCCGCTGCCGTGCCTCACGAGGTCGGGGTGGGTGATGACCGTCGTGATCCCGGCCTCGACGTGGTTGGCGGTGTCGATGAAGTCGCGGGTCAGCGGCTCGTGCGGGTCGGTGAAGACGTCGACGGTGGAGCCGCGCTCGATGATGCGGCCCTCCTCCATGACGGCCACGTGCGAGCAGATCTGCTTGACGACGCCCATCTCGTGGGTGATGAGGACGACCGTCAGTCCGGTCTGGGCGTTGAGTCGGCCGAGCAGGTCGAGGATGCCGCCGGTGGTCTTCGGGTCCAGGGCGCTGGTGGCCTCGTCGCAGAGCAGCACCGAGGGGTCGTTGGCCAGGGCCCGGGCGATGGCCACGCGCTGGCGCTGGCCGCCGGACAGCTGGCTCGGGTAGGCGCTCGCCCGATCAGCCATGCCGACCAGGTCGAGCAGCCCCATGACGCGCTCGCGCACCTGCGGCTTCGTCCGCCCGCCCCCCCTGAGCGGGTAGGCGACGTTGCCGAACAGCGTGCGCGAGCCCAGCAGGTTGAAGTGCTGAAAGATCATGCCGATCCGCTTGCGGGCGCCTCGCAGCCGGACCGCGGAGAGCCCGGTCATCTCCTGCCCGTCCACGCGCACCGAGCCCGACGTGGGCCGCTGCAGCAGGTTGATCGTGCGCACGAGGGTCGACTTGCCGGCCCCCGAGTAGCCGACGATGCCGTAGACGTCGCCGTCGTCGACCGTCAGGTCGACGTCGCGGACGGCGCGGATCGTCTCCCCCGGGCGGCGACCGGGGAAGGTGACGTTGACACCGGTGAGTTCGATCACCTGGATTGTACCTCCCGTTGCCGGCCGCAGTGCGGCCGTGATGGATGAAGCGGAGAAGAGGGGGCCGGCGGCGCACTCGCACCCTCACCGGACGAGGATTCGCGAGGACGGGCGCATTGGGCCCGGACGCCATGCATCGCTGCGCTCGGGCCTCGGCGGCCGGCGCGAGAACCGGGGTTCAGCGGACGCGACACATGGCGCTGGTCATTCGACGACCAACGACGACGGTGCGCATCAGGGAGAACTCCACGGACCCATGATGCCCGAGACCGCCCTCCGTGGCAAGCGGGCCCCGCGGGGATGGGCCCGGCGGGGCGTCGCGGAGGCGGGACGCGGGGAGGATGTGCGAGAATGAGTACGGGCGAGGATGTCCTTCGTCCTCTCTACGACGGATCGTCGGGCACGTTCCTGCCCGTGGAAAGGATTTGGTGGCGATCATGGCCACTGTCAGCTTCAAGGATGCAACCCGCGTCTATCCCGGCGCCGACCACGCCGCGGTGGACAAGCTCAACCTCGAGATCGGCGACGGCGAGTTCATGGTGCTCGTCGGCCCCTCCGGCTGCGGCAAGTCGACGTCGCTGCGCATGCTGGCCGGGCTCGAGGAGGTCAACTCCGGCTCGGTGTGGATCGGCGACAAGAACGTCACCGACCTGGCGCCCAAGGACCGCGACATCGCCATGGTCTTCCAGAACTACGCGCTCTATCCCCACATGACCGTCGCCGACAACATGGGCTTCGCGCTCAAGATGAAGGGCGTGCCGAAGGACGAGCGCGAGGCGCGCGTCCTCGAGGCCGCCAAGCTCCTCGGCCTCGAGGCGCTGCTCGGCCGCAAGCCCAAGAACCTGTCCGGCGGTCAGCGCCAGCGCGTCGCGATGGGCCGCGCCATCGTCCGGGACCCCCAGGTCTTCCTCATGGACGAGCCGCTCAGCAATCTCGACGCCAAGCTGCGGGTGCAGACCCGCACCCAGATCGCGGCCCTGCAGACCAGGCTCGGCGTCACCACCGTCTACGTCACCCACGACCAGGTCGAGGCCATGACGATGGGCGACCGCGTCGCCGTCATGAGGGACGGCGTGCTCCAGCAGGTGGACCGTCCGCTCGCCCTCTACGACAGTCCGAAGAACCTCTTCGTCGCCGGCTTCATCGGCTCCCCGTCGATGAACCTGCTGCCCGCGACGGTCGTGGACGGCGGCGTCGAGATCGACGGGCACGTGATCGCCATGCCGCGCGAGGCGACCGAGCGCGCCAGCGACGCCGACGTCGTGCTCGGCATCCGACCCGAGAGCTTCGAGGTCTCGACCACCGGTGAGGGGGTCACGATGGCGATCGGCGCGGTCGAGGAGACCGGCGCGGACTCCTACCTCTACGGCACCCTCGCCAACGACCCGGACGACCAGCAGGTCGTCGCCCGCGTCACGACCCGCACTCCCCCGCCCCGCGGCGACCGCGTCGTCCTGCACGTCGAACCGACGAAGGTGCACGTCTTCGACAAGAAGTCCACCGAGCGGATCTCGTGACCGCCCGCGGGGCCCGAACCGGAAGCGCCGTCCCGCCCGTGGACCGGGCCCCGGCCGGGCGGACGAGGGGCTACCGTCGGAACCGGCGCCGGGGCGCGCCGGCAGGACGATGAGGAGGCACCGCACATGAGCCAGGACGGACAGCTGTCCCCGCTGGCCCGCGCCGTGCGCGCGGGCTTCGACACCGACTCCCAGTACGGTTCGGTGACCCCCGCCCTGTACCCGAGCACCAACTACCGCTTCGCCGGGATCGGCGAGGACAAGCCGGCCTTCGACTACTCCCGCTCGGCGAATCCGACGCGCGCCCTGCTGGCGCGCACGCTCGCCGACCTCGAGCACGGCGCCGACGCCACCGTCACCGGCTCGGGCATGAGCGCGATCACCGCGACCGTCGAGGCCCTCGTCGGCCCGCACGGGCGCGTCGTGGCCCCGGCCGACTGCTACGGCGGCACCTGGCGGCTGCTCGACCACCTCGCGGCGCGCGAGCGCATCGAGGTCGACTTCATCGACATGTCCGACCTCGGGCGGGCCCGCGCGGCGCTGTCCCGCCCGGCCGAGCTGGTCCTCGTCGAGACGCCCTCGAACCCGCTCATGCGCATCACCGACATCGCCGCCACCGCTGAGCTGGCCCACGCCCGGGGCGCGCTGCTCGTGGCGGACAACACCTTCTGCTCGCCGGTCCTGTCGAACCCCCTCGACCTGGGCGCCGACGTCGTACTGCACTCCACCACGAAGTTCATCAACGGCCACTCCGACGTGGTGGGCGGCGTGGTCGTCTCCGGCACGGCCGGGCTCGGCGAGCAGGTGCAGCACTGGGCCAATGCCCTCGGTCTGACCGGCGGCGCCTGGGACTCCTGGCTGACGCTGCGCGGGCTGCGCACGATCGACGCCCGGGTGCGCGTCCATGAGGAGAACACGGCCGCCGTCGTCGAGCAGCTGGCGGACAGCGACGCCGTCGCCCGCGTCCACTACCCGGGCCTGCCCGGGCACCCCGGTCACGCGCTGGCGGCCCGCCAGCAGCGCGGCTTCGGCGCGCTGCTCAGCTTCGAGCTGGCCGGCGGGCTCGACGCGGTCAAGGCCTTCTCGAGCGACCTGCGGGCCATCGACCTGGCCGAGTCCCTGGGCGGCACCGAGTCACTGCTGGCCCACCCGGCGACGATGACCCATGCCGGCATGACGCCGCAGGCGCGCGCCGCGGCCGGCATCACCGACTCCCTGCTCCGCCTGTCGGTGGGCATCGAGCCGATCGCCGACCTGAGGGCCGACCTGGCGGCGGCCCTCGAGCGCGCCGCCCGGGCCTGACCCCGTTCCTCAGGCGCCGGTGGCACACTTGTCCCGTGCCACGATTCCTGTCAGCGAAGCCGGATGCCCGGCTCATCCCCCTGCCCTGGGACACGCCGCTGGCGCAGTGGCCGATCGAGCACCTCGTCGCGTTGCCGCGGGGCATCTCGCGCCACGTCGTGCGCTTCGTCACCGTGGACGACCAGGTCTACGCGGCCAAGGAGGTCGCCGAGCACCTGGCGATCCACGAGTACCGGCTGCTGCACGACCTCATGCGCCTGGGCACCCCCTCGGTCGAGGCCGTGGCCGTGGTGAGCGGGCGCGTCGGGGCCGACGGCGAGCCGCTCGACTCGGTGCTCATCACCCGGCACCTCGACTTCGCGCTGCCCTACCGCTCGCTGTTCAGCCCGGGCGTGCGCCACGACACCGTCCTGCGCCTGCTCGACGCCATGGTCGTCCTGCTGGTCCGGCTCCACCTGCTGGGCTTCATGTGGGGCGACGTCTCGCTGTCGAACATCCTCTTCCGCCGCGACGCCGGCGCCTTCGCGGCCTACCTCGTCGACGCCGAGACCGGCGAGCTGCACGACCGGCTCACCGACGGCCAGCGCGCCCACGACCTCGAGATCGCCCGGGTCAACATCTTCGGCGACTTCTGCGACCTGGAGGCCGGCGGGCTGCTGGACGAGTCCCTCGACCCGCTCGGCCTCGTCGAGACGATCGAGTCGCGCTACCACGAGCTGTGGAACGAGCTGACCGGCCTCGAGGAGTTCTCAGGCTCCGAGCTGCATCGCATCGAGTCGCGGGTGCGGCGCCTCAACGCCCTCGGCTTCGACGTGGCCGAGCTCGACATCCAGACGAGTCCCGACGGGCGGACGGTCTCGATGCAGCCGAAGGTCGTCGACGCGGGCCACCACTCGCGGCGCCTCATGCGCCTGACCGGCCTCGACACCGAGGAGAACCAGGCCCGGCGGCTGCTCAACGACCTGGACACCTTCCGCGCCCGTCGGCAGCTCCAGGAGGTCGACGAGGCGGTCGTCGCCCACCAGTGGCTCACCGAGTGCTTCGAGCCCGTCGTCAACGCGGTCCCGGCCGAGCTCCAGGGCAAGCGCGACCCCGCCCAGCTCTACCACGAGGTCCTCGACTACCGCTGGTACATGTCCCAGCACGAGAACCGGGAGGTGCCGCTGCTGGAGGCCACCGCCGGCTACATCAACGACGTCCTGAGGACGCTGCCGGACGAGGCGATGAGCGGCGACGCGATGGTGCAGGTCGAGGGAGGGGGGCGACGGCTCGCCAATCCCTACGACCCCTCGATGGGCTACGCCGATGAGGACGACGAGGACGAGGGGCCCGCCCACGATCCGTGGGAGGACGCCGCCGCGCAGGCCGACGCCGGCCCGGGCGGCGTCCTCGACATCGACGCACTGCGCGAGAAGGGCTGACATGCCGGTTCCTCCAACCGCGCGGCAGGGCAGGGCGCCCCGGGCCGATTGCTCGGGGGGCACCTGTTCGTTGATCGGCGGGCCGGGCGGGCGCGGCATGTCGTGCGACGCGTGGTCGGTCCGATGTTCGCGGGCCGGTACCGCATGACGCTGTTCCGGTGGGGCGTTCCGGCTTCTCCGACGTCGAGCACGGCCCGGTGGCCGCGCACAGCCCTTGCGCCGCTCGCCCCTCACGCCGCAGCAGTGCCCGGCCCGGACACGAACAGCGGAATCCGTGGGCCCGACCGGGCGAGGCTCAGGGCTCGATGTCCTCGGCGCCGGGCCCGTCGTCCTCGTCGTCCCAGAGCTCATCCTCCGCGTCCCGGTCCCCCGACGCTGCGAATGACCGTCCTCATCCGGGTGAGCTGGTCGGCGCTGACGGCGATGAGACCCGGCTGGTCGCCGGCCAGCAGCGTGTAGCCGCCCAGCGGGTCGGCCGCCGCCCCGACGAGCGGCGCCTCGTCGACCGCGGGCTCGGGCGCGGTGACGTAGGGGTCGTCGCCGGCGGCATCGGTGTCGACGGGCTCCGGCGGGCTCACGCGCGGCACCCCGCCGATGGCCTCGCGGACCCGCTCGCCGATGCTGCTGGTGCGCGGGTTGTGCTTGCGCGTCTCGGCCATGGGTCCTCCTGGCGTGCTCCTGGGCGGACGGCGCGCCGCCCGCGGTGACGGGCAACCACCCTAACCGGGCCGGGCCCGGCGGGCGCCGCCGGGCCCGCACGTCGGACGGCGGCCCCGGACGAGACGCAGGCCGGGCCCGCCCCTCGGGGCGGTCCCGGCCTGCGTCGATCGGTCGGCGGGTGGGACTCAGCCCTGGTCCTCGACCAGCACCACGTAGAGGGTGCGGGGGCCGTGGACGCCGTCCACGCGGGACAGCTCGATGTCGCTGGTGGCCGAGCCGCCGGAGATGAAGGTCAGCGGGTGGCCGGCTTCCACCGAGGGGCGCAGGTCCTGCACCGACTCGGGGACGTCGGAGACCACCTGCGAGGCCCTGATCACGCAGACGTGGCGGTCGGGTACCAGGGACAGGGCGCGGCGGCCCTGGTCGGCGGTGTGGTCGAGCACGATCGTGCCGGTGTCGGCGATGCCGGACGCCGCGGCGGTGACGACCGCGTCGGTGCCGTCGAGAGTCCCGTGCGTCAGCTGCGGGTCGTCGACGCGGACCTCGAAGCCCGCCGCCGTCATCGCGTCCTGCCAGGACTTCTCCAGCCCGGACGGGACGACGACCGACTCCTTGGCGCCGGTGGCCCTCAGGCCGGTCACGACGGCCTCGGGCACCGCGGCCGGCTTGGCGCGCACGACGGTGGCCGAGTAGTCGATGACCTTCTGCTCGAAGGTGCCGACGACATCGTCCATCTCGATGCCCAGGCCGTAGGTCCAGTTGACGGGCTGGTCCTTGACCGGGTCCCTCTCGGTGATGTCCACCGTGGCCCGACGGATGCGAGCGAGGATCTCCTGCTTGGCGTCCATGGTCACTTCTCCTCTCCGCGGTTGGCCTTCCACCAGTCGCGGAACGTCTGGCTTGGGATGTGGTCGATGTTGCGGTAGTCGAGCCAGCGGTTGGCGACCGGCACCGGCAACGGGCCGATCTTGTGCGGGCCGAGGACGCGGCTGGCGGAGCGGGAGGCGTACATGACCGTCTCCCAGTGCTTGTAGTCGCCGAGCACCCAGGCGGCCGCCTTCATGATGACCTTCTCGCCGTTGACATCGACGTCCTTCGAGAGCTCCTTGCGCTCCGCGTCGGCGACCCGGTTGCGCAGGTGGACGATGATGTCGGTGAAGGGGATCTTGACCGGGCAGACCTCGTTGCACGCCCCGCACAGCGAGCACGCGTAGGGCATGGTCCGGTCGACCGGATCGTCGATGCCGCGCAGCTGCGGGGTCAGCGTGATACCGATCGGGCCGGGGTAGACCGAGCCGTAGGCATGACCGCCGGCGCGCTCGTAGACCGGGCAGACGTTGATGCACGACGCGCAGCGGATGCAGCGCAGCACCTCGCGGCCGACGGGGTCGGCCAGCACGTTCGTGCGGCCGTTGTCCATGAAGATCACGTGCTGCTCCTGCGGACCGTCGTTCGGGGTGACGCCGCTCCACACGGAGTTGTACGGGTTCATGCGCTCACCGGTGGCCGAGCGCGGCAGCAGCTTGAGGAAGATCTCGAGGTCGTCGTAGCTCGGCAGGACCTTCTCGATGCCGACGAGGGAGATGAGCGTGTCGGGCAGGGTCAGGCACATGCGGCCGTTGCCCTCGGACTCGACGATGACGAGCGAGCCGGTGTCGGCGAGGACGAAGTTGGCGCCCGAGACGGCGACCCTGGCGCGCAGGAACTTCTCGCGCAGGTGCAGGCGGGCCGCGTTGGCCAGCTCGGGCGGATTGGACGTGACATCCTCGGGGCACGGGCGGCCGTAGTTCTTCATCTCGCGCAGGAAGATCTCGCGGACCTCGGCGCGATTGCGGTGGATGCCCGGTACGACGATGTGGCTGGGGCGGTCGTGGCCGAGCTGGACGATGAGCTCGGCCAGGTCGGTCTCCCAGGCCGCGATGCCCTGCTCCTCGAGGTACTCGTTCAGGTCGGTCTCCTGGGTGGTGATCGACTTGATCTTCACGACCTCCTCGACGCCCTTGGCCTTGGCGATGTCGCCGACGATGCGGTTGGCCTCGTCGGCGTCGCGGGCCCAGTGCACCTGGACGCCGTGCGCGGTGAGGGACTTCTCGGCCTCCTCCAGGTAGTGGTCGAGGTGACGGCCGACGCGGTTCTTCACCTCGTAGGCGGCCTCGCGGATGTCCTCCCAGTCGGGGGTCTCGGACACGCGCAGGGCGCGCTTGTTGCGGATGGTCGTCGTGGCGTTGCGCATGTTCTTGCGCTGGACGACGAGCTTGAGCTCCTTCTTGACGGCCTTGGTGAACTTCGGCTGGCCCAGGAAGGTGCCGCCGTGCTCAGGGGCGGGAGTCAGGCGGGCGACGCCGTAGTTGCCCTCGGTGATGCGACGCAGTTCGGTGGTCATGGCACTCAGTCCTCCTCGGTGTTGGCCAGGACCTCGACGAGGTGGATGGTCTTGACGCCGGCGTTCTGCCGGGAGAGGACGCCGCCGATGTTGAGCAGGCAGGAGTTGTCCCAGCCCACGACGTACTCGGCGCCGGTCTCGCGGATGTGGCGGGCCTTGTCGGCCGCCATCGTGGAGCTCATGTCGGGGTTCTTCACGCAGAAGGTGCCGCCGAAGCCGCAGCACTGCTCCGCGGCGGGCAGGTCGACGGTCGTCATGCCCCGCACGTTCTCGAGCAGGCGGTAGGGGCGGTCGCCCAGCTTGAGCAGGCGCATGCCGTGGCAGCTCGGATGGAGGGTGACCAGGTGCGGGAAGTAGGCGCCCACGTCGGTGACGCCGAGCACGTCGACGAGGAACTCGCTGATGTCCAGCGAGATGCTGCTCGTGTGCTCGACGTCGCGCATCAGGCCCTGGTCGCCGGCGTGCTCGGCCAGCATGGGGTGCTGGTCGCGCACGGCGGCGATGCAGGAGCCCGACGGGGCGACGACGTAGTCGTAGTCGCTGAAGGCCTTCACGTACGACTCCACCATGTCCATCGACTCCGTGAAGTAGCCGGTGTTCGTGGTGATCTGCGCGCAGCAGGTCTGCTCCCTGGGGAAGTGGACCCTGCAGCCCAACCGCTCCAGCAGCTTCGTCATGGCGATGCCGGTCTGCGGGAACAGGATGTCGTTGATGCACGTGATGAACACCGCGACGTCCAGACCGGCGCCGGGAAGACCCGGTGCACCGGCCCGGGTGCCGGGCGAGGTGGTGGTGGTCATGGAAGAACCTCCGTTGACGATGATGGGCGAGGAATCGGTTTCAGGGGAGCAGCCAGCCGAGGACCGGGGTCGACATGAGGCCGGCGATGATGCACATGAACACGATGAGGACGATCGAGTACTTGAACACCTTGCGGAGAATCGTGGACTCGCCGCCGGCCAGGCCGATGGCGGTGGCCGCGACGGTCAGGGACTGGGGCGAGATCATCTTGCCGACGACACCGCCGGCGGCACCGGAGCCGACGAGCAGGGAGCGCATGGCCTCGAGGTTGGCGGGATCGCCGATCTGCTCACCGATGCCCGACTGCAGGCCGGAGAACAGGATGTTCGCCGAGGTGTCCGAGCCGGTCACGTAGGTGCCGATCCAGCCGAGGATCGGGGCGAGGAACGGGTAGACGGCGCCGGCGCCGGCGATGAACAGGCCGAGGGCCATCGTCTGGCCGGAGTCGCCCATGACGTAGGCGAGGGCGACGACCAAGCCGATGGTGATGAGCGAGAACTTCATCTTCTTGAGGTTGACGAGCAGCTCGCCGAACAGGTCCCGGATGGAGACCCTGTAGATGATGCCCACGAGGAGGGCGACGATGAGCAGCAGGAAGCCCGGCGTGCTCAGCCACGGCCACGTGTAGCTCTGGTGGGCGCTCGCCTTCCCGGTGGTGCTCAGCAGCTCGCTCAGACCCGGCCAGGCCATCTTGACGTCGGCCTTCTTGAGCAGCGCCTGGACCGAGGGGACGGCGGCGATGCCGAAGATGACGATGACGAGGATGTAGGGCACGAGGGCCATGACGATGCGGCCGGCGGTGAGCTTGTCGCCGCCCTCCTCGGTCCTGCCGGCGGGCCCGGTCTCGAGGGAGGGGTCCATCGGGATGCCGATGCGCTCCGCGGCCTCGGCTCCGCCCCTGGGCTTCCAGAAGCGCAGGAAGACCATGGCCAGGCCGACGGAGATGACGGCGGCGAAGATCTCGGTGAGGTTGTACAGGCCGGTGCCGGCGACGATCCACTTGACGGCGCCGAAGATGAAGCCGACGAACAGGCCGAAGGGCCAGCACTGCTTGATGCCCTGCCTGCCGTCCATGATGCCGAGCATGAGGAAGGGCACGACGAGGCAGAGGATGGCGCAGATGCGGGCGGTCACCGGGGCGACCTGGGAGACCTCGAGGCCGCCGGTGCGGGCGGCCATGAGGACGGGCAGGCCCACGGCGCCGAAGGCGACGGGGACGGTGTTGGCGACGAGCGCGGTGACCGCGGCGCGCAGCTTGCCGAAGCCCACGGCGATGAGCATGGCCGCCGCGATGGCGACGGGGGCGCCGAAGCCGGCGAGGGCCTCGAGGAGACCGCCGAAGCAGAAGGCGATGAGGATGCCCAGGACGCGCGGGTCGTCGGAGATGAGGAAGAAGGTGCGCCGCAGGTCGTCGAAGCGACCCGAGATGACGGTGACCTGGTACATCCAGATGGCGGCCAGCAGGATCCAGCCGATCGGGAAGAGGCCGTACAGGAAGCCCTCGACGCTGGACGAGACGGCCATGGTGACGGGCATGTGGTACGCGGTGATGGCCACGACGAGGGCCAGCGCCCATGAGGCGAGGCCGGCCCAGTGCGCCTTCCAGCGCAGTGCGCCGAGGGTGATGAGCATGCAGGCGATCGGAATGAGAGCCACGAGGGCGGAAGCCCACTGGTGGCCAAGTGGGTTGGTGCTGGGCGTGAACGCTTCGAGCAGTACCACGAGAACCCCCCGTTCGATGTTCTGGGACGATGAGTGATGAATGCCTCTCCGGCGAGACGGCCACCATTCTGGGACGACAATAGGTCCTACCAATTATCGGGGTCAAGAAGCTCACTCTGACAAGGAAGGGCTCCGGGACCGCCGCGGCCCGGCGCCGTCCGGGGAGGCCTCTGCGGCACCGTCCGCGGTCTTGACACGTCGGCCACAATGGGCCCATGCCCAGGACACGCGACGCGGGGGTCGGGCTGGACCGGCCCGAGCGCTGCCACGACTGCGCCATCATGCAGGCCAAGGGCATGTCGGGCTTCGACGTGGCGCTGCACCACATCGAGTCCGAGATCCTCGCCGGCAACTACGTGGCCGGCACGCAGCTGCCCCCCGAGCGGGAGCTCGCCGCGCGGCTGTCGGTCGGCCGCGGCGCCGTCCGCGAGGCCATCCGCGTCCTGCAGGCCCAGGGCATCGTCGTCTCGGGCACGGGCCCGGGCAACGGCACCCGGATCCGCGCGACCCCCGGCGACGCGCTCGGCCGGATGCTGCGCCTCCAGCTGGCGCTGGACATCACCTCGGTCGAGGACCTCACCGAGACGCGCATCGTCGTCGAGAAGGCGGCGACCGTCGCGGCCGCCCACCACGGGCCGAACGCGGCGCTGCGCCGCGCCGGGCTGCTCGTGGAGCGGATGGAGCGCCGCACCGACCCCGACTCGTTCAACGAGCTCGACACCTCCTTCCACATCGCCGTCATCGAGGCGAGCGGCAACCACATGCTGTCGATGCTCTCGGCGGCCATCCGGCACACGCTGTCGGCGCCGATCCGCCGCGCCGAGGAGCGCCTGGACGACTGGGACGAGGTGCGCTCCGGGCTCGTGGCGGAGCACCGCGCGATCCTCGAGGCCGTCCGGGCGCACGACGCGAACCTGGCGTCCGAGCTCGTCGAGAAGCACATCCGCCACTCCTACGAGGTGCTCCTGCCCGACGGCGCCGCCCCCGCCGAAAGCGGCACGCACGGCTGACCCGCCCCGCCCGGGGCTCTCGTGGGGAGCCCGGGCGCTCGGTAGACTGCCGGCGTGTCCTTCCACGTCTATGACGAATCCACCGGCGCCGTCGTACCCTTCACCCCGCTCGTGGAGGGCAGGGTGTCGATCTACCACTGCGGCCTCACCGTGCAGAGCTCACCGCACCTGGGGCACATCCGCAAGGAGGTCGTCTTCGACGTCCTGCGCCGTTGGTTCACGGCGAGCGGCTACGAGGTGAGGGTCGTCGCCAACATCACCGACATCAACGAGAAGATCTGGGCCCGGGCCGCCGAGGCGGGCCTCGAGTGGTACGAGCTGGCCTACGCCGTCGAGCTCGAGCTGCACCGCGCCTACTCCGCGCTCGGCTGCATCCCGCCCAGCTACGAGCCCCGGGCCACCGGCCACATCACCGAGATGATCGAGCTCACCCGGCGCCTCATCGACCGGGGCCACGCCTATCCGGCCGACGACGGCTCCGGCGACGTCTACTTCGACGTGCGCAGCTGGCCCGAGTACGGCTCCCTGTCGCACCAGCGCCCCGAGGACATGTCCTCCGACGAATCTGCCGACGGGCGCGGCAAGCACGACCGCCGCGACTTCGCCCTGTGGAAGGGCGCCAAGCCCGGGGAGCCGGCCACCGCCGGCTGGCCCAGCCCGTGGGGCACCGGCCGGCCCGGCTGGCACCTCGAGTGCTCCGCGATGAGCCTGAAGTACCTCGGCGAGAGCTTCGACATCCACGGCGGCGGCCTCGACCTGCGCTTCCCGCACCACGAGAACGAGCAGGCCCAGTCCCGGGCCGCCGGCTACGGCTTCGCCCGCTACTGGATGCACAACGCCTTCGTCACGATGGCCGGCGAGAAGATGAGCAAGTCGCTCGGCAACGGCACGATCGTCACCGAGGTCACCACGCGCTTCCCGCCGCGCGCCGTGCGCCTCTACCTGGCCCAGCCGCACTACCGCTCCACCATCGAGTACTCCGAGGGATCGCTGGCCGAGGCCGCCGCCCAGCTCGAGCGCATCGACGCCTTCTGCGCGCGCGCCGGCGCCGCGGGACCCGTCGCGTTCGCCGTCGACGACCTGCCCACGGCCTTCGTCGAGGCCATGGACGACGACCTCGGCACGCCGGGCGCCTTCGCCGTCCTCCACGAGACGATCACCGCGGGCAACAGGGCCCTCGACGCCGGGGACCGGGGGGCGGCCGAGGAGGCGCTCCGCCGGGTGCGCGCCATGCTCCACGTCCTCGGCCTCGACCCGCACGACCCGGAGTGGGCCGGGACGGGCGGCGCCGACCCGGCCGTGCTGGACGGGCTCGTCCGGCTCGTGCTGGAGCAGCGGGCCGAGGCCCGCGCCCGCAAGGACTACGCATCGGCCGACCGGATCCGCGATGCGCTCGCCGGGGTCGGCGTGCGCATCGAGGACACGCCCGACGGGCCGCGGTGGAGCGTGAGCCGCTGATGGCGACGACCAAGGGATCCGGCGGCAAGGGCCGCCGCAGGCTGGCCGGCCGCGGGCCCACGCCCAAGGCGGAGGACCGCGTCTGGCACAAGGCCCGCAGGGCCAAGCAGGAGCGGCTGGCCCGTGACGCCGCCCGGCCCCGGAGGCGGGCCGGGGCGAGCGGCCCCGGAGTCGGGACCGGTTCCGGACGCGGCGCCGGCCCCGACTGGGTCGTCGGCCGCAACCCCGTGCTCGAGGCGCTGCGGGCCGGGCTGCCGGTGCGCCGCGCCTTCGTGGCCGAGGGCTCCGAGCGCGACGACAGGCTGCGCGAGATCTTCGCGTTCGCCGCCGGGCACTCGCTCACGATGCTCCAGGTGCCGCGCGCCGAGCTCGACCGGCTCACCGGCGGGGCCGCCCATCAGGGCGTGGCCGTCCAGCTGCCGGAGTTCGGGTACGCCGACCTGGCGGAGGTCATGGCCGCGGCGCTCGGCCGCGACGACGACCACGGCCTGCTCGTGGCCTGCGACGGCATCACCGACCCGCACAACCTCGGTGCGATCATCCGCTCGGCCGCCGCCTTCGGCGCCGACGCGGTCGTCATCCCCGAGCGTCGCAGCGCCGCGATGACCGCGGCGAGCTGGAAGTCCTCGGCCGGCGCCGCCGCGCGCATCCCGGTCGTCCGGGTGAAGAACCTCAACCGGGCCCTCGGGCAGATGGCCGACGCGGGCTTCACCGTGGCGGGCCTGGCCGGCGAGGGCGACACCGACGTGGCCGGCGTGCCGGGCGCGGACGGCCCGCTGGCCCTCGTCGTCGGCTCCGAGGGGCAGGGCCTGTCGCGACTCGCCCGGGAGCACTGCGACGTGCTCGTGGCGGTGCCTGTCACCGACTTGGTCGAGAGCCTCAACGCCTCGGTCGCGGCGGCGATCGCGCTGTACGAGGTGAGCCGGTCGCGCGGCTGAGGGAACGCCCCTCGACAAAAGATGCGCAGACACGGGATGCGCATCGGGCAGATGCACGACGTGCGATCCAGTCGTGCGGCGGGGAGCCCCATGTCGCATCGTCTGCACCGGCGGGGCCGTTCCGCCGCCGCGTGCGCCCGGGGCTTGCCGCCTCGTACGTGCGCGTGCGCCCGTCACCGCCCTTCGCCGCCGCCGCGCGCCCTCATGACCGACCCGGCCGGGGCGCTGCGGAATGGCTCGTCGCCGCGCTGCACCTGCTCGGGTCGGGGATGGGCTGAGGCGCGGGCGCCGGGCCCCGGTGCAATACTGGCCCCTCAACGGGGATCGCGGGCCCGCCGCGGCCCCTCAGCGCGGAGAGGACGCACCGTGGACGACGCCACCACAGCCGAGAGCCCCGGGAGGCTGGCCGACAAGGGCGATGCCGGGTACGACAAGGCCCTGAAGAACCGCCATCTGCAGATGATCGCCATCGGCGGGTCGATCGGCACCGGCCTGTTCCTGGGCGCCGGCGGCCGCCTCGCCCAGGGCGGCCCGGGCCTGGCGATCGCCTACGCGATCTGCGGCGTCTTCGCCTTCCTCATGGTCAGGGCGCTCGGCGAGCTGGCCATCCGCCGCCCCTCCTCGGGCGCGTTCGTCTCGTACGCCCGCGAGTTCCTGGGCGAGAGGGGCGCCTACGTCACCGGCTGGTTCTTCTTCCTGGACTGGGCCGTCACCGTCATGGCCGACATCACGGCCGTCGCGCTCTACCTGCACTACTGGTCGCTGTTCCGGCCGGTCCCGCAGTGGGTGCTGGCGCTCGTCGCGCTGGCGATCGTCTTCGTGCTCAACATGCTCAGCGTGCGCATGTTCGGCGAGGCGGAGTTCTGGTTCGCCCTCATCAAGGTCGCGGCGATCGTCGCCTTCATGCTCATCGCCATCTGGGCGATCATCGTCGGCGCCCCGGTCGCCGACACGACCGCCGGCTTCCACAACATCACCGACGGCGGGGGCTTCTTCCCGCTGGGCATCGCCCCGGTCTTCGCGCTGACGCTGGGCGTCATCTTCGCCTTCGGCGGCACCGAGATGGTGGGCGTCGCGGCCGGCGAGGCGGCCGAGGCCAGCAGGGTCCTGCCCAAGGCGATCAACTCGATGATCCTGCGCATCTTCGTCTTCTACGTCGGCTCGGTCATCCTCATGGCCCTCGTGCTGCCCTACACCGCGTACTCGTCCAACGAGTCGCCGTTCGTCACCTTCTTCTCCGGCATCGGCATCCCGCACGCCGGGGACATCATCCAGGTCGTCGTGCTCACCGCGGCCCTGAGCTCGCTCAACGCCGGCCTGTACTCGACCGGCCGCACGCTGCGCTCGATGGCCGTGGCGGGCGAGGCCCCGGGCTTCGCGGCCCGCCTCAACCGCCACCACGTGCCCTACGGCGGCATCATCATCACCTCGACGCTCGGTCTGTTCGGCGTGGCCCTCAACGCCTTCCTCGCCGAGGACGCCTTCGAGATCGTCATGAACCTGGCCGGCATCGGCATCGCCGGGACCTGGGCCATGATCCTCGTGACGCACCTGAGCTTCCTGCGGAGGGTGAGGGCCGGGAAGGAGCAGCGCCCGGTTTACCGCATGCCCGGCGCGCCGTTCACGAACTACCTGTCGTTGGCCTTCTTCATCGTCGTCGTCGCCTCGAACCTGACCTCGGCCTCCGGACGCTGGACGCTCGCGCTGTTCGCCGTCGTGGTCGTCGCCATGATCGGCGGCTGGTTCGCCGTGCGCGGCAGCATCAGGGCCGACCTGCTCGAGAGCATGATCGCCGACGGGGACGAGGAGGGTTGAGATGCGCACGCACATCCTGTACACCGGCGGCACGCTCGGCATGGTCGAGACCCCGCAGGGCCTCGCGCCGGGCGCCGACCTGGCCGGCTGGCTGGACCGCCTCCTGGACGGCACCGAGATGGCCGGCACGGTCGAGATGACGAGCTTCGAGCACCTCATCGACTCGTCCAATGCGACGCCGGACGACTGGCGGGCGATCGTCGAGGACCTGTGGGCCCACCACGACTCGGCGGACGCCTTCGTCGTCCTGCACGGCACCGACACGATGGCCTACACCTCGGCCGCCCTCTCGTACGCGCTCACCGGCTTCGGCAAGCCGGTCGTGATGACCGGCGCCCAGTACCCGCTGGGCGTCGTCGGCACCGACGCGGCGCCGAACGTGACCGGGGCGCTGCGCGCCGCCACGAGCGGCAAGGTCGGCGGGGTGGCGGTGTTCTTCGGCCACAAGCTGCTGGCGGGGGCCCGCGTGACGAAGACCTCGTCGTGGTCCTACCAGGGCTTCGACTCCCCGGCCGTGCCGGCGCTGGCGCTCACCGGGGCCCCGTGGCAGTGGACGCCGCCCGCGGAAGGCGCCACCGGCTGGCCCGATCCCGCGCCGTACCGCCGTCACGACGTCCTCGTGCTCGACCTCGTGCCGGGCGTCACCGCGGCGCGCCTGGCCGCGGCGCTCGACCCGCCGCCCGAGGCGGTCGTGCTGCGCGCCTTCGGCACCGGCAACGTGCCCAGCGAGGAGCCCGGGCTCACCGATCTGCTCGCCCGCACCATCGCCTCCGGCGTCCCGATCGCCGTCGCCTCCCAGTGCGTCCAGGCCGAGGTGCTGCTCGGCCACTACGAGGCCGGCTACGCGCTGGCGCAGTCCGGCGCCATCGGGGCCCACGACATGACCCTGGAGGCGCTCTACGCCAAGCTCGTCTTCCTGCTGTGCCAGGGGCTCAGCGGCGCCGGACTCGTCGAGGCGATGGGCCGCAACATCGCCGGGGAGCTCACGACGGACCCCGACCAGCCCCTCACCCAGTAGCCGCGCCGAGGACGGCGCCGCGGCCCCTCCGGCCTCCGCATGCGCAACGCCGGAGCGCCCGGCTCCAGCTCATCGAATTCGCGTCGGCACATAGGTCTTCAGCCCGTTGAGGACGTGGGCCATCCGGCCCTCGTCCAGCGTCTTGACCGGCAGCCCGGTGCTCATGGCGCGCAGCTGGATCTCGCAGACGTACTCCAGGTAGGGCAGCAGCGAGAAGGCCTTCCGCAGGCTCGGGCCGATCGTGACGGCCCCGTGGTTCGACATGAGCGCGCCGAGGCGTCCCTGCAGGGCGGCGCAGACGTTGCCGGCGAGCTCGTCGGTGCCGAAGCGGGCGTACGGCGCGACGCGGATCGGTCCGCCGAACATGCCCGAGTAGTAGTGCGAGCAGGGTACCTCGTCGACGACCAGGCCGAGCGCCGTGGAGGCCGGCGCATGGTTGTGGGTGATGGCCGTGGCGCCGGTGCCCTTGTAGACGGCCAGGTGCAGGGGCAGCTCGCTCGACGGTTCGAGCTCGGCGTCGACGGCGGCGCCTGCCATGTCGTGCACGCCGACCATCTCGGGCGTCAGGTCCTGGTAGTCGATCGCCGACGGGGAGATGACGACCCGGTCGCCCACCCGGACCGAGACGTTCCCCGCGGTCCCGACGACCAGGCCGAGCCGCTGCATCTGACGGCAGGTCCGTACGACGGCGCGACGTTCTTCCCCGAGAATCATGGTCCTCCCTTCCTCGGATCAGCCCAGCTGATCCCTGTCGGGGGCAACGAGTTGGTTGCCCAGCAATTTTGTGAATGCCTCGAAGTCGGCGACCCGTTTCAATTCGGAGAAGAGCCGCGGATCGTAGAGGAGGCTGATGAGCGGCTGGTAGAACTGGATGAACTCGTCGTAGTCCGCGCCGTTGATGGCGAGCATGAAGACGAGGCCGACCTCGGCCGTCTCCCATGGAATGGGTGAGGACGGGATGAGCACGGCGACCTTCGTCTCGTACGCCATGAAATCCATGGAGTGCGGCAGCGCGAATCTGCGGGCGAAGGCCGTCGGGGAGTAGGATTCGCGCAGCAGGACGCTGTCCTCGAACTCGTCGGGGACACATCCCTTGTCGTGCAGGGCGCCGGAGAGGAAGTGGATCGTGCTCTCCGCGTCCGGGAAGGACTGGCCGGCGAAGAACAGGTCGGGGTCGAGGAATTCCGAGATGATCGCCGCCATGTGTGCTCTCATCTTCGCGGAGAACTCGCGCAGGATCGCGGCGTCGATGGCGGTGCAGTCCAGATCCGACAGCACGGCGCTGATCCGCACGCCCGGGTGCGCGCCGGGCGCCTCGTCGGTCGCGGTGATGACCATGTCGCAGGCGATGTCGTCGGCCTCCCGGTTGCTCGCCACGACGTCGACGATCCGCAGCCGGTCGGGGAACCGTTCGACGAGCTCGGCCAGCAGCCGGTCCTGGAGCGCGTGGTACCGCGGGCAGACCACGACGGCCGAGACGGCGCGCTCGTTGGTCGTCGGCTGTGCGGCGTGCAGTCCCAGGTAGATGACGAGCAGGCCGATCTCGTCGTCGGAGAAGCTGATGGACAGCGCCTTCGAGAGCCTGTCGGCCAGGTAGACGGCCACGTCGTACAGGAAGGGCGAACGGGCCCGCAGTGATTCCTGCAGGTTGTTGCGGAAGTAGGGCGGCTTGCGGGGCCGGGCCACCAGGCGCAGTACGTGGTCGTGGATGCTCCGGGACAGTCTCCCGTAGTCGGCGTCGAGGTTGAAGTGGTTGATGGTCTCGTCGAGACAGGCCCGGACGGCCTCGGTCGTGCCGCTCTCGTCCGTGCTCGGCCCCCCGCCCGGCGTGGCCGTCCCATGGTTGAGGGCAAAACCGAGGAGGGCACGCACGTACTCGCGGTCGGACGGGGCGAAGATCCTGTCCGGATAGGCCTTCTCGAGCCCGGCGAGCAGCCGCTCGGTCAGCTCGTCCGCCCCGGGGCCGCTGGCGTGCGGGAGCTGCGAACCGGCCGGCGGGTGGTCGAAGCGTTGCAGGCAGATCGCCAGGCCGACGACGGTGTTCGAGAGCCGGATGTCATTGATGTCGGCCCCGGACTCCTCGACGGCTGCGCGCAGTTCCCGCGCGACGACGCCCAGATCGACGTCGGGCAGGTAGCGGCTCATCTTCTCGGCGCGGCCGACGGCGACGTCCATCGCGTTGTGGACGAGCTCGCCGAGCAGCCGCCGCAGGTCGAGCTCGTCGCCGATGAGCTCGACGCGGGCCCCGGCGGTCTTCAGCAGGAGCCCGTACTCCGCCGCCCTGGGGACCAGGCGCTGGAGCGCGGCCCTGGTGACCGACTCACTGAGATAACAGTCGCGCATGATGTCGTAGACATCGGTGACCGGGGAATTGAAGAAATACAGCAGAATGCGTTCCTGGTGCCCGAGTTCCGTACCCAGCAAGGAATTCCTGGCGACCAGGTCGTTGTAGATGGGGCGGTTCAGCAGGTACCCCTTCGGGGACGCCTCGATGACATCCGCCTTGGCCATGCCGTTGATCCTCGAGATGTCGTAGCGCAGGGTCCGGGGACTGACTCCCAGCAGATCAGCCAGTTCACGGCCCGTGATGACGTGGTCGAGCTCGCTGAGCAATTCGATGAGAAGAGACTGACGCTCGGAGAAAAGAATCATCTCTGACACCTCCAGGTGCCAGCACCATAACAGCGCACCCGGCGGATCCGGCACCTGGTTCCTGCCGTCCAGCTGGGCAGGGCGGCTTGCCACGGGTCAGGCAAAGGGTCGTTGCAACACATGCGGCAGAAGTCAAGTGCCCCCGGCTCGGGGTGCACGCAAGACTGAACTCGTCCCGGGGAAACTCGGACCGGCCACCGGAGACCGGCCCTCAGCGCGGCGACTCACCACCGGGCGAGCGCCGCAGGACAAGGAGGAGCTCATCGATGAGTGACGTGATGGATGCGGCCGTCATGCACGGCCCCGGCGACATCCGGTTCGAGCAGGTGCCGAGGCCGCAGTGTCCTGGCGGGGGCTTCGTCCTCAGGGTCGACGCGGTCGGCCTGTGCGGCTCCGACATCAGGAACCTGACGACCGACTCCCGCAGGGGGGACTACCCGCACATCTACGGGCACGAGGTCGTGGGCACGGTGGCCGAGGTGTCGTCAGGGGTCACCGCGTACGAGCCCGGCCAGCGCATTTACGTCTATCCCGAGGCGCACTGCCTGAGGTGCGACTACTGCCGTGCCGGCCACCACGAGCACTGCACCGACGTCGAGTCGTACACCACACGTCCCGGCGGTTTCGCCCAGTACATCGCCTACACGGCCAAACGGGTGGAGCGCGGCGCCACCTTCACCCTGCCCGAGGGCGTCGACCCGGTGCGCGCGAGCCTGGCCGAGCCGCTGTCGAGCACCTACGCGTGCGTCGAGAACATCAACGTGCGGCTCGGCGACACCGTGGCGATCCTCGGAGCCGGCCCGATCGGCGTCTTCCTGGCGGTCCTGTCGAGGATGCGCGGCGCCTCGAAGATCATCCTCATCGACGTGGCCCAGGAGCGTCTGGACAGGTCCTTGGCCTTCGACATCGACCACCGCATCGACTCGGACACGGTCGACCCCGTCGAGGAGGTCAAGCGCCTCACCGGCGGCCTGGGCGCCGACAAGACGATCTCGGCCAATCCGACGACGGCCGGACAGCAGCAGGCGCTGGCCATGACCCGGCCCTGCGGCGCAGTCGTCTTCTTCGGCGGGGTCCCCGAGGGGGCGCTGACCGAGATCGACTCGAACGCCGTGCACTACAACAGCCTGTTGATCCGCGGCCACTACGGCGCGAACAGCATGCAGGTGCAGCGCGCCTTCGAACTCGCCATCGACCCGGTGTTCCCCGCCGAGAAGTTCATCACCCATGTCCTCCCGCTGGGCAGCATCGACGAGGCGATCGACCTGGCCCGCTCCGGCGAGGCCCTCAAGGTCGTCCTGCAACCCAACCCCGAGAAGGAGTGAAGCAATGAGCAAGGAGATCAGGATCCTCATCGCCTGCGGCAGCGGCATCGCCACGAGCACCGTCGCCCAGGAGAAGGTGAAAAGGATCCTCGCCGAGGCGGGGATCCCGGCCAGGATCACCAAGGGCACCGTCTCGCAGATCCAGTCCTTGGCGAACGGCGTGGACGTCGTCATGGTGACGACGAAGTACCCCGGCACGATCGACAAGCCCGTCGTGCAGGTCTTCGGTCTCATCTCGGGCATCAACGAGGACAAGGTGGCGCAGCAGGTCGTCGACGTCTGCCGGGCCGCCCTCGACGCCTGAACCGCTCGCACGAATTCTGATCGGAACGGAGGAGAACAACCATGCTCAGCGTCGTCCAGGGGATCATGAACCTCGGTGCGGCAGTGATGCTCCCCATCGTCATGTGCATCCTCTGCCTCATCTTCCGCATGGGCATCGGCAAGTCGGTCCGCGCCGGCCTCATGATCGGGATCGGATTCTCGGGCCTGGTCATGGTGATCAATGCCCTCATGGCCACCGTCGAACCGGCCATCGGGTACTACCGCGGCCTGCAGGGCGGCGGGTTCACCACCGTCGACGTCGGCTGGGCCGCGGTCGGCGCGGCCTCGTGGGCGGCCCCCTTCGCGGCGCCCGCCGTCCTCATCATCGTGGTCATCAACATCATCATGATCGCCTTGAAGTGGACGAACGTGCTCAACGTCGACATCTGGAACTACATCCACTTCCTCATCCCGGGCTCCATGGCCTACGCCCTGACCGGGAACCTGTGGATCGGGCTGGGTATCGTGCTGGTCCTGGCCGTCATCACGCTGCTGCTGGCCCAGGTCATCGCCCCGTACTGGCAGGAGTACTACGGTTTGGAGGGCACGACCTGCTCGACCCTGTCGTTCATCTCGTTCGCCTGGCCATTCGGCATCCTTCTCAACAGGCTCATCGACCGCATCCCCGGACTGCGCAAGATCGACCTGTCCATGGAGAAGGTCGGCGCGAGACTCGGTTTCTTCGGCGATCCGGCATTCATCGGTGTCATCGTCGGGGTCTTCCTCGGTCTGCTCACACGTCGGGGCTGGCAGGGCGTGCTCACCATGGGCATCGGCATCGCCGCCGCACTCGTGCTGCTGCCGCGCATGGTCTCGGTCATGATGGAGGACCTGAGCATTGTCGGCGATGGCGCCCAGGAGTTCATGAAGCGTCATCTCGGCAAGGACAGGGAGCTCAACATCGGCATGGACATCGCCTTGGCCCTCGGTGATCCGGCCGCGATCACGACGACCGTGCTCATGATCCCGCTGTCGATAGTGTTCGCCTTCATCATCCCGAACATGACCTACTTCCCGGTGGGCGTGCTGACGAACATCGTCTACATGGTTCCGCTCATCTCGCTGGCAGGCAAGGGCAATCTGTTCCGCACGGTCACGATCAGTGCATTGTTCCTGTTCATCGTCGAATGGCTGGCGAACATCTTCGCCCCCGAGGCGACCGCCATGATGTCGACGATGGGCGTGGATGTCAACGGCATGGTCACCGATGCCTACTTCGGCTTCAGCCTGCCGAATGTCATCATCGCAACCCTGCACCAGATCTTCGGCTGACGGACATCGTCGGGCTCGGGGAGCAGTGTTCCCCGAGCCCGACCCGGAGAAAATCATTGACATCGAGATGAAGGATTCCACCATCGTGACTGTTTCCATCCCCTCAGAGCTCGTGCACGTCGGGCTGTCGGTCGCGGGCCGAGAAGAACTCTTCACGACCATGGCCGCGCAGCTGGAAAGACTCGGCTACGTACGCAGCACCTTCCTGGAAGGGCTGCTGGCCCGTGAGAGCAGGTTCCCCACCGGGCTGCCCATCAGCGGCGGCGTCGCCATCCCCCACACCGACCCCGAGCACGTCCGCTCCAGCTGCATCTCCATCGCCACCTTGAAGTCCCCGGTTCCGTTCGGCCAGATGGGCGGCGACGACGAGGAGATTCCTGTACGGCTGGTGCTCATGCTCGCCCTGCACGAATCCGACGATCACTTGACGGTGCTTCAGCAGATGATGAAGAACCTGCGGAACACCGACTTCGTCGAAGAGCTCCTGGCCTCCGATTCGACGCCGGGCATCGTAGAACGCACCCGGGCAGTGCTCGACCCCTGACCGGACGGACAACACCCCGACGGGCCATCCGATCTCCCCAGGTCACCGCTCGACCCTTGGCCGAGCAGACACCGCAGAACCACCCGACCCGTACCCGAGAACTTGTTCACAGGACCCTTCAGCAGAAGCGCCACCCTTGTCATGGCCGTGTCTGTCGGCGCCGTGAATGAACCTCCGAAACACCGAACGGAGAACATCATGACCATGACACCCCAGGAGAAGATCGTCCAGATCGCCCACCTCATGTTCGACCGGCACCTGACGGACCTCGCAGGCGGCAACATCTCGGTGCGCGAGGGCGACACGATCTACACGACCCCCCGCTACGCCGGCGCCCGCCGGCACTGGGACCTGCAGCCCGAGGACATCATGGCCGGCTCCCTGTGGGACGAGCAGATCTTCGACAACCCCCGTTTCACTCGCGAAGGCGTCTCCCATGTTCACGCCTACCGTCATTTCTCCGAGGCCACCGCGATCATCCACGCGCACTCGCCGTGGACGCTCCCCTTCGCCACCTTCGGCCTGCCGATGGAGGCCGTGCTCAAGTCGACGCAGACCTTCGGCGCCCTTGAGATCACTCCCGAGGTCGAGCCGTACTCGGAGGAACAGTCCGACGAGATCATCAGGCTCGTCGACCGCCACCGCGAGCGCATCGGCGAGCACGGCGCGCCGGTGCTGATTCCTGGGCACGGCGTGTTCATCATCGGCCTGGATCTCGACACCCTCATCGACTCGGTCGAACGGCTGAACACCAACGCCATGGTGCTGCTGGCCAGACCGCTGGTCGAGCAGCTGCGCGCGGGGAGGTGAGGTCATGGCCCGCTTCGTCACCGCCACCCTCAACAGCGCGATCGACCGGATCATCCGGATCGAGCGGTGGACACCAGGCATCGACATGCGCGGTCCAGCAGTCGTCGAGTGCCTGGGGGGCAAGGGCATGGACAGTGCCGTCGCCCTGACCTGCATGGGGCAGGAGGCCACCGGGGTGGTCAACGTGGCCGGGCCGGCCGGCGACCGGGTGATCGCCCTGGGGCAGGGCTACGGCATCGACGTGCGCCCCGTGCGAGTCGGCGGCTCGACGCGTGAGTCGCACGTCGTGGTCGAGACGGCGACCGGTGAGATGAGCCACATCACCTGCGGGACGCTCGAGACCACGGCCACCGGTTTCGAGGAGTTCGCCAGGACGCTGCGGCGGGCACTCGACGGCGCCGCCTTCTTCATCGCTTCCGGCAGCCTGCCGAGGGGCCTGGGGCCCGAGGCGTACGAGCAACTCGTCGACCTGGCCGGCGAGGCCGGGGTGCCCGCCCTCGTGGACTGCTCCGGGCAGGTGCTCGTCGAGCGCGCAACGGCGACCGATGCCGTCGTGAAGTGCAATGACGACGAGTACGCCGAGGCCTTCGGCCTGGCGTCCGCATCCGGTCATGGCATCGAGGCCGTGGTGACGGACCTGCGGGAACGGCTGTCCCGGTCGGGCTGCTCGGCGTTCATCGTCACCTGCGGGGCGGAGGGCCTGCTCATCGCGACGAAGGACCAGATCGTGCGGGCCGTCGCCCCACGGCAGCTCGCGGTCAACGCCGCAGGAGCCGGCGACTCGGCTTCGTCGGCCGTGGCCTGGCGCCGGGCGCTGGGCGACGACTGGACCGGGACCGCGCGATGGACGGCAGCCGTCTCGGCCGCCGCGGTGCTCACCCTGCGAACGGGCGAACTGGACCTCGAGGTGGCGGAACAGCTGCTGCCTCGGGTCTCCGTCGCCGTCCTGTGAGGAACAACGACTGAGAGGACCACGATGACCGCAGCCATGACGTCCATCGCCGTGACGGGCGCGGAGAGTCTCACCGCCGTCGAAGCCCCGGTGCCTGCTCCTGGCCCGGGGCAGGCGCTCGTCCGAGTGGCCTACTGCGGCATCTGCGGCTCCGACGTGCCCCGTTACTTCGATGGCGCGGTGCACGCCTTCCCGCAGGTACTCGGCCACGAATTCTCCGGGGCGGTCGCCGCAACCGGCCCGGGCTGCAGCACACCGGTGGGCACGCGCGTGGCGGTCGCCCCGCACATCCCGTGCGGGCGGTGCGGGCAGTGCCGTGACGCCAACCCGACGCTGTGCGAGAACCACTCGTTCATCGGTTCCCGCGGGCCGGGGGCGATGGCGCAGTACGTGCTCGCTCCGGCCGAGAACCTGGTGCCGGCCGGCGTGCTCTCGCTGAGATCGGCGGCACTCGTCGAACCACTGACCGTGGCCCTGCACGCGGTGGACCAGGCGGACGCCGGTTCCGGCATGCGCGCAGTGGTGCTCGGCAGCGGCGTGATCGGCCTGATGACGGTGCTGTCGCTGCGCGACAGGGGTGTCGACGACGACATCACCGTCGTCGACATCAACCCGTGGGTGCTCGACGTGGCCCGCACGATGGGTGCGAGCCGGACGATCAACTCGGCGGAACAGGACGTGGCAGAGGCCCTCTCGGGCGAGCCCGCCCCCGAGCTGGTCATCGAGACGGCCGGCGCTGCTGCCACGATCCGTCAGGCCCCCCGGCTGGCGGCCGGGCGCGGGCGGATCGTCCACGTCGGCAAACCGACCCGGCCGTTCGAGATGGACGTCGACGCCTTCGAGCAAATCCTGCGCAAGGAGCTCACCGTCAGGGGGTCATGGCTGTCGTACTCCAGCCCGTTCCCGGGCCGGGAGTGGACCGATGCGGTGCGGGTGCTGGCGAATGCCCCGGCCCCGCCGGAGAGCATCGTCACCCACGAGTTCGGGCTCGACGAGGCGGCGGCCGGTTTCGAGGTGATGCGCGAGACCGGCGCCGAACGTCTGAAGGTGATGTTCCGCGTCTTCGGCGAGGACGTCTGATTCCGCGCGCCCATGGTGCGGCGAGCCACCGCCCCTCGACCAACGATAGCTTTCGATGTATCGTCGGTGGCGTGATCCGGCTGTCCCAGAGCCGGACGAGGAGAGGAGCCATCATGTACTCGACATTCCCCACGGGTGGGCGTCCGGGGCGCCGGGGCCGCCGCGACGACAGGATGTCCCCCTTCGAGGCGATCGAGGAGCAGCTGAGGGGTCTCGCCGCCCCGCGGGGCGGACGCGCCGGGCGCGGCGACGTCCGGGCGGCCGTGCTCGCGCTGCTGTCCGAGGAGCCGATGCACGGCTACCAGATCATCCGGGAGATCACCGAGCGCAGCGCCGGCGTGTGGAAGCCGAGCGCCGGGTCGGTGTACCCCACGCTGCAGATGCTGGCCGACGAGGGGCTCGTCGAGGTGAGCGAGCAGGACGGCAAGAAGGTGTACAGCCTCACCGAGGAGGGCCGCAGCCAGGCGGAGGCGGCGAGCGGAAGGCCGGCGCCCTGGAGGACGGCGGCCGAGCAGGACGTCCCCGAGTCCATGGTGCTTCCGCGGGCCACGATCCGTCTGGTGCAGGCCGTCGCCCAGGTCGCGACGAGCGGCACGGCGGTGCAGGCCCGCAACGTCACCGATGTGATCGACGAGGCGCGCCGGAAGATCTACACCATCCTTGCCGAGGACTAGTGGAGGGCCGAGCCCGGGGGCCGGCGCCAGCGGAGGTCGCATGAGTGGCAGCAGAAGCCTTCGGGCCCGTTACCGGCGCATCCTGGGCTACTTCGCGCGGCTCACCGCGCAGCTGTGGTTCTTCGACGCGGTGCTGCCGCGCCTGGGGCTGCGCAGACTGGCCGAACGGGGCCGCGAGAAGCGCCTGCGCACCGCTGCGGTGCGCTTCCACGCGCTGGCCGCCGAGCTCGGCGGGCTCATGATCAAGCTCGGCCAGTTCATGTCGACCCGCCTCGACGTGCTGCCGGCCACCGTCACCGACGAGCTCTCCGGCCTCCAGGACGAGGCGCCGCCGGTGCCCCTCGACGCGATCCGGCGGGTCGCCGAGGCGGAGCTGGGCCTGCCCCTGTCGGAGGCCTACGAGGAGTTCGAGGCCGAGCCGCTGGCGGCCGCCTCGCTCGGGCAGGCGCACCGGGCGCGGCTGGCGCGCTCCGAGGCCCGCGACGTGGGCTTCCGGGACGTGGTCGTGAAGATCCAGCGTCCCGCCATCAAGGAGGTGACCGACGTCGACCTGGCGGCCCTGCGCAGGGCGGCCGGCTGGATCGCCCGCTACCGGCCCATCGCCGAGCGCACGGACATGCCCGCACTCGTCGAGGAGTTCGCCCGCACGACCGCCGAGGAGCTCGACTACCTCAACGAGGCCGGCAACGCCGAGCGCTTCGCCGAGTCCTTCCAGGACAGCCCCCAGGTGGGCTGCCCGTCCGTCGTGTGGGAACGGACGAGCCGGCGCGTCCTCACCCTGTCCGACGTGACGGCCATCAAGATCAGCGACGTCGAGGCCATCGAGGCGGCCGGCATCGACCGCAGGGAGGCCGCCTTCGCCGTGGCCGACGCCTACATCGAGCAGGTCTTCAACCAGGGCTTCTTCCACGCCGACCCCCACCCCGGCAATCTGTTCATCACTCCCCTGCCGCCCGCCCAGGCCGCCGAGGCGGGCCGGGGCTGGCGACTCACCTTCATCGACTTCGGGATGATGGGCGAGGTGCCCGACAACCTGCGCGACGAGCTGAAGGAAGTCGTCGTCGCGGTGGGACTGCGCGACAGCCACCGGCTGCTGGGCTGCATGAAGAACCTCGGCATGCTCCTGCCCTCCGCCGATCTGGCGCTCGTCGAGCGCGCGGTAAGCCAGCTCTTCGACCGCTTCGGCGGCATGAGCCTGGCCGACATGCGCACCGTCGACCCGAAGGAGTTCGTGGCCTTCGGCATGCAGTTCCGCGAACTCATGGCATCGATGCCGTTCCAGCTGCCCGAGAACTTCCTGCTGCTCATCCGCGCGGCCTCACTCATGAACGGGCTGTGCGTCGAGCTCCACCCGCAGTACAACCTGTGGGACTCGGTGGAGCCCTACGCCCGGAGTCTCGTGGAGGGCACGCCCGGCTCGCAACTGGGTGTGGTGCTCGATGAGTCGAAGTCACTGGCCTCGCTCGTCGTCGGGTTGCCGCGGCGCATCGACCGCGTCCTCACGATGATCGAACGAGGCCAACTCAGCGTACAGACCCCGGACACGCTCCACGAGATCCGCCGCTCCGAACGAACCCAAGGCCGGATCACAGCGGCCATCATGTTCGCCGGACTGCTCATCGGTGGCATCATGCTGCGCGACAGCGAACCAACCTGGGGAACCGCCATGACGGCAGTCTCACTACTACCCCTCGGCAGAGCCCTGCTCAGCGGACGAGCACCCCGGGCAAGACGAGGCCCACCCCGCCCCCTCGTCAGGACTCCCGAGGAGAGCCACACGCCTGAACGATGAAACTCAAATGCGTCCACATCTCACACGGATCGAGCCGGTTCACGTCCTCGATACCGCCCGTGCCCAGGATCGGCACGTATCCGAAGCAGTCGTCGGGGTCGGGGATGCCGTAGCGGCAGACCGCCTGCCGGTACATCTCGGCGCCCAAGGCCCGGTTTCGGAAGTCGTTCTCGTGCAGCAGGTTCAGAAGCTGCTCGGCATCGGACCCCAGCTCGCCGGTGGTCCCGTGCCGGTAGTCGTACTGCACGAACCGGCCGGCACGCCAGTAGATGACGTCGCACAGCACCGTGGTGAAGACCGGCACCATGTCGTCGCCGACCGGGGCGGCACGTTGCAGCTTATCCACCGCATGCGCCGGGTCGACCAGTCGCACCAAGCCGTCATCGAGGTAGCCGGTGCCGAACCGGCTCCACAGGGATCCAATCGCCTCGGGCACGAGCGGCCGGTAGTGGTCCAGCACCTGGTCGTCGAGCCGTTTCACCCGGGTCACCTTCTCGCGGCTGCGCCCGAGGCTCGACAGCCAGGCAGGGGTGCGCAGGTCATCGCGGGGGAACAGCTGCAGTTCGCGAGCACAGTCCTGTGCCGTGTAGGGGGGATCGAGCTGGGGTTCCCGACCGGGGTCCACCCGCATGCTCATGCGGAAGCTCCCGCCGTCCATGACGAACTTGGCATAGGTGAACGCGCCACGCCCGGGCTCGGCCAGCGCACCCCGCAACGCGACCATCATCTCGAACAGCTCGGCAGGCACCACATTGTCATGAGGGCGATTGTCGTGGTACGAACGGATCCAGCCGCTGCGACGGTCACCCACCGCCTGCACCATGACCTGCAGGTATTCGGCCCGGTTCGCCCGCATCCACTCGGCGAGCCCATCGTGCAGGGCCTTGACCATCGCCGCCTGGGCGTCCGGGCCCACATTGAACTCACTCATTTCGGCACTCCTCTCCCCCGGCCCACAGGCCGGGCACTCCTCTTGTTCCCGACAACAAGTCAAGCTTATTCACACGGGCCCTCATCAGAAGCGTTGCCCCCTGTCATACCCGTACCTGCCGGCGCCGTGAACAAACCTCGGCACCCAGACGCTACGCCTCGTGCGGCAGCGGGTGGCTTATGTCCATACCCTCAGGCAACACAGACGACAAATCAACACCAGCCCTCACAAACGGGCGCAAGAGAACCTCGACAGCCCACGCAGGCAGCCGATCAGCAATACCCACAATGTACGGCGCAATGGACTTCGCATCACGAACACCACCCCGCGTATACCGACCAACAACCTCATCGTCATACCGTGGGCGATACCGGTCACCAAGAGAAGACAGAGCCTTGTTGACGGTGGCAGAAATACTTATCTTCTTGCACTCTTGAAGAGCCTTAATACTTTTAGCAAGGTCGTTATTTTTCTCCACCTCACCCACGACAACCCACTGATCATGGGACATGGAGTCCATCAACCCGACAAACGCCTCAACCTCACGACCACGCCGGCCATACTTCTCCCACGACTCACGCACACGCCCACCAGCCATCACACCGACTCACCCAGCATCTGACGGGTCATCGTCATCATCACCGTGCGGCAACGGGTGGCTTATGTCCATACCCTCAGGCAACACAGACGACAAATCAACACCAGCCCTCACAAACGGACGCAGGAACACCTCAACAGCCCACGCAGGCAACCGGTCAGCAATACCCACAATATAAATCGCAACACCCTTGGCCTCACGAACCCCACCACGCGTATAGAGATCAACAGCCTCCTTGTCATACCGTGGGCGATACCGGTCACCAAGAGAAGACAACGCTTTTTTCACAGCAGCAGAAACACTCACCCCGCGCCATTCTTTATGAGCACTGTAGTACTCATTATCATCACTATTTTCATAAGTCTCACCAACCACGACCCACTGGTCATGAGACATCGAATCCATCAAAGAAAGAAACGTCTCGACCTCACGCCCTCGCGAGCCGTACTTCTCCCACGACTCACGCACTCGCTTACCAGCCATCTCATCTCTCCTTCATCACGGCAGACCAGTGAAATTCGTCGTCTTCCCATTCACACGAAACTCCGTATTCACCCGAACATCACCACGGAGATTATTTGGAATACCTGAAAATGCAGTGCTCATACGACGATTGAAATCATTTAGAATCTCCCTGTCTGACCAGTGTCTGCCCATTGCCGAGTTCGCCGTGTTGCCCGGGACGGTATCGGCGCCGAAACCGGTGAAGTTGTCGGGATTGCCGCCGATCACACGATCGGGGCCGTGCAGGGCCTCGTGGTGGGAGAGCATGTCCTTGGCCTGCGATCTGGCCTGATCAGCCGGCACGCCCTGCTGCTTAAAGGAGTCGGCCAGGTTCCGCTCGGAGCCACGACGGTACCGCGCCGTGTCGAGATCACCCCAGTTCTTGTCATCGGCCCGGGCATCCATGTTCCTCTCGCGGATGTCCTGGGTCAGGTCGTTCATCCCGCGCTCCTGCAAGCCCACCTGACGGTAGGACTCCGCCGTCTCGGGAAGATCGAAACTCTCGGTCACCTTCCGGTTGACCCGCACCACACCGTTGTCGTCGATGCTCACCAGCCCCTTGTCGACGAGCGACTGGATCTGCGGCGGGACGTTCGCGGGATCATCGAGCTTCCCGTTGTGCGTCAGCCCAGAGTCCGACAGCCCCTCGGACGGGTCGACGGTGCCGTCGAAACCACGCCCCCTGTCGAGCCTGGGGTCGCCGTAGATCTCGAAGCCGCCGTCAGGATACCGGTGCAGCGTCGAGCCGTCCTCGAACAGCGTCGTGTACCCGCCGTCGGGGGCCAGCTGGGTGATCTGCGTCGTCCCATCGGCGTGCACCTTCGTGTACAGGCCGTCACCGGCATCGGCGACCATCGTGCCGTCGAGCTGCCGCACGGTGGTGTCACCGTGCTGCACCGTCACGACGCCGTCGGCGTCACGGCTGATGCGCACCGGGTCGGCCCTGCCGCCCTCGATCGACCAGCTGCCGTCCTCGCCCCTGTGCACCGTCGTGCCCTCGGGGGGCGCCGGTGAGCTCGCCGTGCTCGTTGACCGTGAAGTCACCGTCGGCGTGGTGCACCTGCAGGCCCTCCGGCGAGGTCTTGATCGACGTCTCGCCGTCGGCGACGGTGACGTGGCCGTCGCTGCTCTTGGACACGGTCTGGCCGCCATCGTGCGCGACCTCGACGGTGCCATCGGAGATCGTCGCGTCGGGTCGGTCGGGCCAGTCGGTGCCGTTGTCCCAGCCGGGCCGGTCCTTCCCGGACCCGTCATCATGCCCGGACGTGTCATCATGCCCGGACCCGTCACCATGCCCAGACCCGTCACCATGCCCGGACGTGGGGTGCTCAGGCGAACCCGGACCATCGGCGTCATGGCTCGGACCATCCGCCTCAAGAGAGGCACCGGCGTCCTCGCGCGCCGGCTCGTCGTGAGCGGCGGCATCGGTGCGGGCATCGCCCTCGCCATGATCGCCGCCATGGCGGCCCCTGTCCTCACCGACGCGGGTCTCACCGGCTTCGGCCGGGGCATCCGGTTCGCCACGGCGGGCCGGGGCCTCGCCATCGCCGTGCGCCCCGCCCGAGGAACCGGCAGCGTCACCACGGCCGCCGGGGGCATCCGGCCCCTCGGCAGGCGCCCCCGCCTCGGGGGCGCCACCATCGACCGCACCCCGCTTGGCCGCACCGGGCTCGGCGACATCGCCGGCATCGGCCGGGTTGCCGCCCTCACCGCGCCGAGGCTCCTCCGGGGAACCCGCAGGACTCCCCACGTCAGGACGCCCGGGGTCGGCATCCGCAGTGATTTTGTCAGCCCCACCAGAATCGAGCCGCGAGCCCTCACCGGCAGCCGAGCCGCCCGGCCCCATGCCATCACCGGCCGGCCCCCTGCCGGCAGCCGAAGCAGCGTCGGCGGCCGACTCGGCGGCGCGCGCAGGAGCCCCCTCACCAAGATCGGGCACACCGGTCCGCGACGGGCCCCCCAGGCCCGGACCCGCAGCCGAGTCCCCGAGTCCGTCGAGCCCCCGCCCCGCCGTACCGGCCCCGGCATCGGTCAGCGACGGGACGTCGACCCCACCGACATCGGCACGACTCAGGTCAAGACCGGAACCATCCCGCACGGTGACACCATCGACCCTACCCAGATCATGCAACGCACCGTTCTCGATGGCGGTCGCCGCCCGGGACGCCATGCTGACGCCCTCACCGCCGTGGGCGGCAGCATCAGTGACCCTGATGCCCATCTCACCGGCCGCCTTCACGACGAAGGAGCCACCGGGAACAACCATGTCCGCGATGGTCCCCGCGCCGCGCAGGGCCATGCCGCCGGCCTTCGCGGCGGTACTCGCTTCGGCACCGAGTTTCAGAACGCTGCCGGCATCAGCACCGGGGATGAAGAAGGTGCCGATGTTCGTGGCCGAGGAGAAGAGCGACCGCACGCCGTCCTTCTTCCACGCCTCGAACGGGTCATCAGCCGTCAGATCGATGTTCACCAGGCTCGTCACCGTGTTCGCCAGGGTGAGCTGCTTCTTCTCGACGAAATCGGTGAACGAGTTCTCGACGCCAGCGAGCCGCATGACAGCTGCCACGTCGGAGAGCGGGGAGCCGGCGACGACAATCGACAGGCCCAGGTTGCCCAGAGACGACCACGCCTGCCCGGCGTGGCTCCAGTCGCCCCACTCGCCGGTGCGCGGGTTGTAGCTGATGAGCGATCCGCCGCCCTCGAGCAGGCCCTTGATACCGTCACCCACGCCCAGCACGGCAGACTCGCCGCAGTTCTTCGCCTCGTACTCGGTCTTCTTCCCCCAGGGCAGGCTGTCGAGCTGGTCGAGCGCCTCGCCCGTGACGTTGGTGGGCTGCTGCTCGAAGCACTGGTCGGGGATCAACCCGTGCAGGGTGTTCACGCACTGGTTCTCGGCGTTGATGATCTTGGCGACCTGGTCGTTGATCCGGGCGAACAGTTTCGTGTTCTCATCGCAGAGCGTCGGCGAGTCCCACCAGTCCTTGTGCTCGGTCGCGGCGCTCTGCGTCGACGTGAAAGAGCCTGCGCCGTAGCCGCCGACATAGGTGGGTGTGCTGGCAGCCGGGACGTCCACGCCCTTGAGTGCCCTCGCGCGGAACTCGGTGACGTCGGCCCGTACCGCATCGAGGTCGGATTTGATCCCATCGAGGTCGCTGGCGAAGGTGTCCATCGCGTCGGCGGCGCTGCTGAGGGCGGACTTCACCGTGTCGGCCGCGGTCGCAGCAGGGTCCAGCAGGCTGTAGACGGTCGCGGACTCGGGCGCCTCGTAGACGCCCGCCGTCTGCAGGCCGGTCCAGGCCGTCTTCATGCCGTCCGTGTTGTCCCCGACCGAAGTGCCCATGTCGCGCAGATCCTTCGCCGCGTTCGTCACGTAGCTCGTGTCGATCTTCGGGATCATCTCGGGGTCGACCAGGGCATCCGACATGCGAACCGCCTCCTACAGGGGGTGGGAATGGTCAGGGGGTTTGAAGTGTGGGGGTCATCGTCCGCGCGTCTCGCGGGCGAGGGGCGGGGTCACGAGCCGAGCACGTTGTGCTGCTCGAAGAAACTGAAGTCACCGGTCTGGGCGGCCGTGGACATCTCGGTCTGGAAGGTGGCGGCCATGTCCTCGTTGCCCTGGTTGTAGGACACGGTCGCGCTCGCCACCCCGAGGATGCCGGCCTGCACGCGATTGCCGATCGTCGTCAGCTCGTCGCTCAGCGAGCTGATGAGGTCGTTGACCGCACCGGGCACCGCGCCGGTCACCGTGTTGACGCTGGCCGACCCCTCGGTCATCCCGGCGGTCAGACAGTTCGACAGATCGGTGAACTTGTCCTCGCTCAGACCCGTCTGGAACTGGTCCGCATAGGTCTTCACATTGTTCAGGACGGTCTGCACCTGCGCGCCGTCGATACTCCAACTGCTCATCGTGTCACTTCCGTTCCAAGAGACGTCCACCCAGCCTGCGCGCCAGCTCGGCGCAGATCGCCCGTCCGGTGCGGGAGTGGGCGTAGGGCAGTGCTATGTCGGTCCACACCTGGCCCGCCCGGGCGTCCTCGACCGTCCACGCGACCTCGCGGGTCGCGGCCAGCCGCCTGGGCGGCCACCAGATGAGGACGCCGTCGTTGTCGTGGTCGCGGAGCAGGCAGGATCCGTCGACCAGTTCGTGCAGGTCGCCGCCGGGGATGACGGCGGTGACGGCCGCCTCCCAGTCCTCCCGGGTGGGGACGGCGGTGCTCAGCAGGACGAGTTCAACGGCCATTGCCGCCTCCGCTCCCGTCCAGCCCGAGGGCGTGACCGAGGCCGGGCAGCCCGACGGCACGGAGCACGCCGCCGAGCTGCCGCCAGGGCGCGTCGTCGCCGGAGAAGGGCACGAGCACGGTCGGCAGCAGCGAACGGCCCAGGCGGATGCCGCCGTGCCGGGTGACGATCTCGTCGACGTCGAGCCCGGACTCCTTGACCGCCCACGGGCCGGCCATGATGCCCAGCGGGTATTCGGGGCGGCGCGAGCGCAGGTGCTGGTAGCCGTCAGGGTCGTCGTCGATGAGGGTCGTCGTGGCGATCACCGGGGTGAATGCCTGATGCACCCGGCGCAGCACGGCCGTGGACAGGTCGACCGCCCGCCCGACGGCCTCGTCGTAGGGGCCGATCGGCACGGTGCCGCGCAGGTGCTCGCTCAGGCCGGAGGCGCCGCGCTCGTACTGGAGCGTCGCCACCGCGCCGGGCGCGGGCGCCGAGAGCCGGTAGATCGGCGAGCTCGGCATGTGCCGTCGGGCATCCATGGTGAGCGCCTGCCGGTCCCACGGGTGGTTGAGCGGCTCGGTGGAGCCCCGCAGGTCGGGGGCCGGGGCGCCGAGCGTCGCGAAGACGAGTTCCGCCAAGGCGCCCACCCGAAGCTCCTCGGTGGCCCGGTGGTGCACCGTGATGTCGAAGCCGACGGCGCCGACCGCCCGCGGGTCGACGCCGGGCATGTCGAGCCTGGGCAGGCGGCTCATGGCGACGGGGTCGTCGAGCCGCTCCAGCGTGTCCAGGTCATGGCCGGTCAGGGCGTCCATCATGTGCCTGTCGGCGCGCATCATGACCCACGAACCCGACGAGGCCGCCATCTCGAGGCCGAGGAAGCGGCTCAGGGCCGCGTCCTCGTCGGTGACGATGACGGGGCGCACCCGCTGCATGCGGGCGAGCAGCAGGAACTGCCCCAGCGCAGGGCTCAGGTCGAGGCGCTTCCGGCCGCTGTGGTAGACCACCGCGTTCGGGGCGACCCCGTCGATGACGGGCAGCTCGCCGAACCGCAGGGGCGCCTGCTCGCCGGTCACCGGTGCGGTCACAGGTGGACGGCGCTGCCGGCCCGCTGGAGGGCGGTCTGGGCGATCGAGTCGGACTCCTCCAACGCGCTGACCAGCAGGTGGATGATCTGACGCACCTCCTGACCGGCCTTGTTCCAGTTGTCCTCCAACTGGTGCATCTGGTCGGACACGCCCTCGGCCTCATAATTCGCCATGAGGGTCTTCACGTCGGCGTCGTGCGCGTCGAGCACCGCGAGCAGCTGGGCCGCCGAGGCCTTCATGTTCGCCCCAGCGGTCTGGGAGTCGGCGATGTTGTAATCATTGCGATCAGCATCGTTCACATTGTCAAAACCAGAGTAATCCACGACAGCACACTCCAAACAAATACCGAGAAAACAAATATCGAGACTTGTTCACAGCCTCAATGAATCAGATTGCGGGCAGGGGTTTCATCGCCCGCCGAACCTCCTGCGAACAGCCCTCGCAGAACAGATGTCAGGCGGGGGATCCCATGCAGAAACCCTGCCACGAACCAAGCGGGGCGCCTGCCGGTGAGTCCATCCGGTGAGCCCATGGAACGGCGTTCTGCACAAGCCCCGAGGACGAACACGGACAGAGGACCGGGGAGCGGGACGGCCACGAAGAAGCGGGCCCGGGCGGCGGGGCGGTCCGGGAGGCCGTCAGACGTTGCGGGTCACGGCCGCGTCGAAATTCGCGCCCGCCTGACTGCTGCTGAACGCCTCGGTCGCCTGCTCGCTGTGCTGCTGGAACGCCTTGTCCTGCTCGTTCGTCGAGCCGAGAATCCCCTGAAACGAGGTGTTGAGCATGGCGGCCACCGCGTTCGCGCTCTGCTTGAACGAGTTGAACGACGCCTTGACCGGCCCGTTCATGCTCTTCGCGACCGGCTCGGCGGACTGCACGAACGCCATCACCATCGCGCCGAGATCGCTGCTCGACGCATCGATCTTCTTCGCATGATCGGCCAGCGCCGTGCCCTGCATCGAGAACTTCATACCCATGACCGACTGAGGCCTCCTTCGAACTGACCCGGGACGCGTCGGGCCCCGGGCGGGGTGGGCTGGAACCGCCCCCACCGGCGGAGCGGCCGCAACAGACCGGCACACTACCGGCCCGGCGCTCCCCGCGGCAGCGCCTCCCAGCCCGAGCACACCCCTAGAAAACCCCCAGATGCACCCCTAGGTGACCGACGAATACCTTACCACAGGGCATTTCGCCGCTGTCGTCGACGTGCCCCTGCTTGGGATGCAGACCGGCGGCCGGTTCGACGCCCATGACCGGTTAGTCTGAAACAGTCCCCATCCCCCAGGAAGAGGTCATCATGCCGGCCACCGTCCCCACCATCGTGTGCGGACGCTGCGGCACGCCCTTCGTCAACACGGCGGTCTGCGGCAACTGCGCCCACCCGACCACCGCCACGTGGCCCTTCGACACCGAGGAGTGGCGCACCCGACTGCGCCCGGCCGGCCAAGAGCGCATCACCCTGGCGCTCGTCCTCGACGCCCTGTGCCTGCTCGCACCGGCCGTGGCCCTGGTCGTCGCCGCGACGCGCAGCGACTGGCACCCGTGGGCCGTCGCCCTCGTCGTCGTGACGCTCCTCGCCATGCTCGCCGGCCTCGGCCTGTGGTGCCTGCGCGGCTGGGGCCGCTTCGCCGGTGGCGCGGCCCTGCGACTGCGCACGCTCGACAGCCTCACCGGGCTGGCCCCGGCCCGGCCCATGGCCCCGCGGCGGCTGCTCGTCGCCGACTCCCGGGACGACGATCCCCTCCTCATCACGGTGCCCCACCTGGGCGACACGAGGGCCGCCGCGAAACCGCCCTCGCCGGTGCCCGTCGCCGCACCCCCGGCGCCGCCCGCCCCGCGCCCGCCGGGCTGCTTCGTCGCCACCAGCCAGAAACTGACCCCGCTCGTCGGCCCGCTGCTCGTGGGCCGCTACCCGGTGCGCCAGATCGGGGCCGAACCGCTGCCCACCCTCGAGCTGCCCGACTTCACGCGCACGATGAGCCGCGCGCACGTCCTGCTCGAGAACGAGAACGGGCACCTGTGGGCAACCGACCTCGACTCCGGCAACGGCACCCGCCTCCGACGTCCCGGGGAGCAGCCGGTGGCGATGGTGCCGCGCATGCGCATGCCGATCATCACCGGCACGCGCATCGAGTGCGGCGAGCAGAGCCTGCTCATCACCGATGGCAGGAGGGTCGCATGATCGACCGCGACCGGATCCTCGTCGAGGCCACCCGCACCCGTCGGCAGCGCCTGCTGTCCGCCCTCACCTTCGGCACGCTGCCCGACCGGCGCACCGTCACCAACAACGTCGGCCGGTTCGTCGGCTCGGCGGTGCTGGCCGCCGTGATCGGCGCCGGCTGCCTCGGCGGCTCGTTCGTCGTCAACACCCTGCAGGAGCAGAAGATGTCGACCACCTCGGCGAACTACCGCTCGGCGATCCAGGGCACGTCCACACCCGACAAGGACGCCGGCGTCGACCCGCGCACCGGCTACCCGATCGATCCGGAGACCGGCTGGGCCATGGCCCCCGACGGCCTCGCCTACGACACGCGGAGCGGCTGGCAGGTCGACACCCGCACCGGCCGGCTCATCGACCCCACCACGAAGTACCAGGTGGATCCGGAGACGCTGCAGGTCTACCCGAAGGAGCGCACCTGATGGACTACACGCGCGTGACGGTGCACGGTTCGACGCACCGCGGCGATCTCGTCGTGCCCAGCTCGAAGCCGCTCGTCACCGTCCTGCCCAGGCTGCTCGAGATGCTGTCCGAGACCAGCCCGGGGGGCGCCGGCGTGGCGCTCACCACGTCCGAGGGCGTCCAGCTCGACACGGAGCGCTCCCTCAACGAGCAGCAGGTGCGCGACGGGCAGCTGCTGCTCGTCGTGCCCGCCGACCAGACGCCCCCGCCCCCACAGATCTCCGACCTGGTCGGGGCCATGGCGGACCGGCGCGGCTCGTCCGGGGGACGCTGGTCACTCGGCACGGCCCGGCGCTGCGTCGTGCTGCTGGAGGCCCCGCTCGCCGGGCTGGCCGCCTGGCAGGCCGGCTCGGCGCTTCCCGGCACGACCGCCACCGTCACCGTCGTCCTCGTGCTGCTGGCGATCGCCGCCTGCCGCGCCTGGCGGTCCTGGCCCGCGACAGCGGTCGTCTCAGCCGCCGTCGGCGCCGCCGCGGCGACCGGGGCAGGCGCCACGACCGGGAACGAGCTGTCCGGGGCCCACCCCGTCCTGGTGCCCGCGGCGGCCGGCCTGACCTGCGCCTGGCTCGTCATCGCGCTGGCGCCCGGCCTGTCCGGCGGGCAGCGCCCGATGCTCGCCACCGGGGCGGTCGGGGCCGTCGGCTGCGCGGCACTGCCGGCCCTGCTGGCAATGGGGATGGGAGTCACCGGGGCAGGCGCCGTCATCGCCACGGTGGCCGCCTTCGGGCTCGGCCTGGTGCCCGCAGCGGCTCTCACGCTGTCGGGCCTGACCGAACTCGAGGACGCCGCGGTCGCCGGCCGACCCCCGGGCCGCAGCACCGCCCAGGAGGCCATCGACGCCTCCTTCCGCGCGATGACCGGGCTGACCCTGGCGCTGGCCGTGCTGGTCGCCGGCGGGCTGTGCCTGCTCGTCGGCTCGCATCCCTCCCAGTGGGGCTGGGGCCTGGCCTGCGCGCTGGGGATCGTCATCGTCTGCCGCGCCCGCTTCTTCCCGTTCACCGCGCAGGTCGTCGCGCTGGCCGGCGTCCTCGCCGCCCTGGTGACCGTGCTGCTCGTCGGCGCGCCGCTGGCCGGCCCGCTGCGGGGCCTCATCATCGCAGCCGTCGCCGCGGCGCTCGCCCTCGCCCTCGTCAAACCGGTGCCCGAGCACACCGCTGCGCGGGTGCGCACGTGGGCGAACCTCGTCGAGCTGATCGCGGTCGTCGCCACCGTGCCGCTGCTGCTCGGCCACTTCGGCGTGTTCTCCGATCTGCTGGAGGTCTTCTCCCGGTGATGAAGGCCCTCTCGCTGCTCACCTCGACGCCCGGGGCGACGCTCGACTTCCTGCTCGACGCCAACCGGGCACTGCACGGCGCCGTCCCCTTGGCTCGCCGCGTCGCCGTCGCGAGCCCGGACGGCGGAACCGGCTGCTCGACGGTCGCCGCCTGCGTGGCCACTACGATGGCAGGACGCCACCGGGGCCCGGTGCTCCTCGTGGACGCCGGCCGCAGCGGCCCGGGCGCCTGCGTACGGGCCGGACTCACCGCCGAGGCCCGCCGGCAGGCCGACGAGGAACTGGCCGCGGCCCGCGCCGACGCCGGGGACGACGAACCCCACCCTCCGGCCACACTGGCCGAGGCCATGACCGGCCTGCCCCGCACCGCCTCCGGGCTGGCCTGCCTCGACATGACCCTTGAGCGGTTCCCCGGCTGCCTCGCCCTGCGCGACTGGGCCGACGCGCTGGCGCCCATCGCGCGGTTCCCCGACTTCGTCGTCACGGACTTCGGGGTGCGCGACCGTGACGAGCTGAGCATGATCGCCTCGGCCAACCACGCCACCTGCGTCGTCACCAGCGCCGCCCGCGACCGTCTCACCCGCGCCATCGCCCTGGCCACCTGGCTCGAGGACGAGGGGCACGCACCCCTGGTCTGCATCAACGACACCCGCGGCGGCGTCAGCAGACGCCAGCTGCGCCTGCTCAGCAGGGCCCTGCCGCGCCCGGCCGTCCTGATGCCGCACGACCCGGCGCGCCTGGGCGCCGACCCGGCCCGCAGCACGGCCCTCGGCCAGCGCAGCCGCAACGCCGTCCTCGACCTGACCGCCTCTCTCATGAGCGCCTGCCAGCAGACGCCCGACACCGGAGGGGGCATCACCGCATGAGCCTGCGCATCGTCCACCGCCCCGCCCGCGTCACCGAGCCGCTCACCCGGCCCGAGCCCCGCACGATCTCGTCCCCGCCGAGCGCCGGCGACGGCCCCAACGGCGGCATGTCCACCCAGCTGCTGCTGCCCATGGTGGGCGCCCTCAGCTCGACGCTCATGATGGTCGTCATGCGCAACGGCCAGCCGGTGTACATGCTCATCGCCGCCGTCGTCCTGCTCGTCGCCGTCGTCAGCGGCATCCTCATGACCTTCAGCAGCCGCGGGCAGGCCATCCGCCAGCGCGCCCATCAGCGCGAGCTCTACCTCGACTATCTGGAGGGCATGCACAACGAGCTGGACGTGCAGGTCCAACGGGTGCGCGAACAGGCGGTCACCAGCTGCCCGACGCCGGACGGCCTCATGTCGATCATCACCGACCCGGCGCGCCTGTGGGAGCGACGCATGGGCGACGCGGACTTCCTGTCGCTGCGGGTGGGCATCGCCGACCTGCCGTGGATCCGGCTGAGCATGAGCGACACCGAGTCGCCCATGAACCCGCCCGACCCGGTGCTGGCCGGCGAGGCGCGACGACTCATCGACGGGCACCGGGTCATCGCGGGCATGCCCGTCCGCCTGCCCGCCGACGCGGCGGGCGACATCTCCGTCATCGGCGACCGCGCCGAGGTGCTCAACGCCGCCCGCTCGCTGCTGTCCCAGGCCGCCGCCCTGCACTCGCCCGACGACCTGCAGATCGCGTTGGCCTGCCCGCAGTCGCGCATGGGTGACTGGACGGGCCTGGACCAGCTGCCGCACATGGTCAACGCCCGCCTCCTCGACGGGCCCGTGCCGGCCCGCCGTGTCGCCCCGGACGTCGCATCCCTGGCCCGCCTGCTGGGCGGCGAGCTGACCGACCGCGTCGAGCAGGCCGGCCTGAGCCGCCGCTCGATGACCGCGTCCCCGGTGCACACGCCGCGCATGCTCGTCGTCATGGACGAATGGGGCTCCGACGCCGTCCCGCTGCCGCTGCCCGACAGCGCCTTCGCGCCGTCCGACGTGGGCGTCACCGTCATCCACCTGCTGTCGGACCGGTTGCACGAGCCGAGCGACGTCTCGGCCCGCCTCGCCGTCGGCGCGGACGGGGCGCGCCTGGAACTCATCGGCCACGAGACGACCACGGTCGAATCCATCACCGTCGACCGCACCAGCCGGGCCCGCATGGCCTCGCTGGCCCGCACGCTGTGCCCGCTGCGGCTGCGCCCCGAGGACCGCGTCGAGGAGCAGGAGACGCCGGTCATGAGCGTCCGCCAGCTGCTCGGCATCAGCAGCCCCGAGGACATCAGCAAGACCACCGCCTGGGCGCCGCGCTCGGCCGCCGACTTCCTGCGCGTGCCGATCGGCCTGGACGACCAGGGCGCCCCCGTGCTCCTCGACCTGAAGGAGAGCGCCCAGTTCGGCATGGGCCCGCACGGCATCTGCATCGGCGCCACCGGCTCTGGCAAGTCCGAGATGCTGCGCACCCTCGTCCTGGCCCTGGCCATGACGCACTCGCCCGAGGACCTGTCGATGATCCTCGTCGATTACAAGGGCGGCGCCGCCTTCTCGCCCTTCACCGACCTGCCGCATCTGGCGGGCCTCATCGACAACCTGGCCGACGACCCGCACCTGACCGAGCGCGCCCGCGCCAGCATTCAGGGCGAGGTCGTGCGCCGCCAGCAGATGCTCAAGGACGCCGGGCACCTGGCCTCCATCACGCACTACCGCGAGGCCCGCCGGCAGGGCGCCGACCTGCCGCCGATGCCGCACCTGTTCGTCGTCATCGACGAGTTCGGCGAGCTGCTCACCGCCGAGCCCGAGTTCAGCGAGCTCTTCCTGCAGATCGGCCGGATCGGCCGGTCCATCGGCGTGCACCTGCTGCTGTCGAGCCAGCGCATCGAGTCCGGCAAGCTGCGCGGCCTGGACACCTACCTGTCCTACCGGCTGGGTCTGCGCACCTTCTCCGAGAGCGAATCGCAGGTGGTCCTCGACACGAAGGACGCCTTCCACCTGCCGGCCGTGCCGGGCTACGGCTACCTGAAGGTCGACACCTCGGTCTACCGGCGCTTCCGGGCCGGCTACGTCTCGGGCCCGGTCGAGGAGGCCGAGGTCGAGGCCGGCGAGCAGGTCGAGTTCGCCGAGCCCTTCGCGCTGCCGCTCTACAACACCATCGCCGCCGGCCGGACGAGCGGAGACGTCGAGGCGGCGCCGCAGCTCACCGAACCGGAGGTGGGCCAGAGCTTGGTGGACGCCTGCGTCGCGCGCCTGCGCGACGACGCCCGCACTGTGCACCCGGTGTGGCTGCCGCCGCTGCCCGAGCGCCTGACCCTCAACGACGTCCTCTCGCAGGACGAACCCGACCCCGGCCTGTCCGCGGTGATCGGCCTCGTCGACGACCCCGCGCACCAGTCCCAGCAGCCGTGGCGCCTCGGACTCACGAGGAGCGGCGGCCATGTCGCGGTGATCGGCGCGCCCGGCTCGGGCCGCTCCACCTTCCTGCGCACCCTCACCGCCTCGCTGGCACTGACCCACACCCCCCGGGAGGTCAGCGTCTACGGCATGGACCTGACCGGCGGGGGCCTGGCCCGCCTCGAGGGCTTCCCGCACGTCGGCGGCGTGGCCACGCGCGGCAGCCGGGACCGGCTGCGGCGCGTCGTCGAGGAGCTCGCCGGCATGCTCGCCCGGCGCGAGAGGCTCTTCCAAGAGCGCGCCATCGAGTCGATGACGCACCTGCGTCACCTGCACGCCCAGGGCGCCCTGCCCGAGCTGCCGAGCGCCGACGTCGTCATCCTCGTCGACGGCTTCGGCCTGCTGCGCAACGAGTTCGAGGAGCTCTCCGACCAGGTCAGCGACCTCATCGTGCGCGGCAGCAGCTACGGCCTCCACTTCGTCATCGCGCTCGGACGCTGGAACGAGCTGCGCATCAACCAGCAGTCCCACTTCGGCACCCGCCTGGAGTTCCGCCTCAACGACCCGACGGACTCGGTCATCGCCCGCAAGCTCTCGCAGACGATCGGCGCCGACCAGCACGGCCGGATGCTCACCGACGACAAGCTCTTCGCGCAGCTGTGCCTGCCGGTGCTCGACGACGCAGCCGACGAGGACCTCGGCGAGGCCCTGTCCGAGCCGGCGCAGCGGGTCGCGGGCACCTGGGGCGGCCCGGCGGCGGCCCCCATCCGGCTGCTGCCGGTCTCGCTCGACCCGGCCCGGCTCACGCCGCCGGAGCAGGAGCCGGACGCGGTGCCCTTCGGTGTCCGGCAGGACTCCATGGAGGACGCCTTCTGGGAGCTGCTCGACACCGACCAGCACCTGCTCGTCCTCGGGGACGCCCGCTGCGGCAAGTCCACCCTGCTCCGCACGCTGGCCCGGGGCCTGGTGAGGCGGTTCAGCAGCGACGAGCTGGTCATAGCGGTCATGGACTCCCGCGGCACCGTCCCCGCCGCCATTCCCGAGGAGTACCTGGCCGGCCATGCCAAGAGCACCCGGGACGCCGCGGGGCTGGCCGTCTCGATCGCCAAGGAGCTGGAGTCGCGGACGACGATGCCCCCGGCCGAGCGCGCCGGGGCGCCGCGGGTGGTGCTCATGGTCGACGACTACGACATCCTCAACGCCGGCGGCAGTGAGCCGCTGCACCCCATCGTCCCCTACCTGCCCTCGGCCAGGGACCTCGGTTTCAACGTCGTCCTCACCCGGACGGTGGCCGGGATCACCCGGGCCCTGTACACCGAGGCGATCCAGGGGCTGCGCGACACCGGCGGCACGACCTTCCTCATGTCCGGCGACCGCTCCGAGGGGCAGATCATGCCCCGCGTCTACGCGCAGACCATGCCGCCCGGCCGGGGGCAGCTGCTGCGCCGCGGGCAGCGCCCCGTCATCGTCCAGGCCGCCGGCGAGCCCGGGTCGGCGTCCGGCGAGCACCGGAGCGAGGAGGTCGCATGAGCGCCCGGCCGCTTCTCGTGGCGGGCACGGGAGGGGGCGTCGGCACGACCACCGTCGCCGCACTCGTCATCGCCCTGCTGCGGTCCCGCGGCATCCGCGTGGCGGCCCGCGACCACTCGGGGGGCACGCTCGGCCAGCGCATCACCCCGGACGACCCGGATGCGCAGGAAGCCGGGACCGCGGCGGCCAGCGGCGAGATCCAGGTCACCGATGCGGGCCGTCTGGAGGCCGCCGTCGCCGACGCCCTCGAGGTGCCCGATTTCGCGCTGTGCCTGGTCAACGGTCCCGGTGTCGCCGCGGCACAGGCCGGGCGCGCCGCGGTGGACGGACTGCTCGAACGATTCGGTCAGCAGGCCCGCCGCCGCATCCTCGTCGTGGTGAGCGCCGCCGCCACCATGCGCCGGCACGATGAGCAACTGGCCCGTAGGATCCTGCACCCCGATGTCGAGCTGCCCCGCTCCACCGTCCTGGGGTCCACCGGCCCGATTCGGCTCGACCTGGCGGACAAGACCCTGACCGCGGTGCTCGACCGGCTCGGCGGCCTGCTGGCCGAGTTCGTCCATGCGAGCCCCGCGCCGCCGGAGGACGACTGGCCCACCCGGATCACGCGAATACCGAAGCCGGTCGGCGCGGAACCGGCCGAAGACGCCCCGGCCCAGACAAGCGCGGCCCCCGCCTCGACCGCCCTGCCCGGGTCGGCCGACCCGTCTGAACCGGCCCGCCCCACCACCGCTCCCACGCCCGAGAGCGCACCGGACCCGCCGCACGACACCCCGGCACTCCCCGCGCAGGGCGGCCCGCCGTCGTGGCGCTCGCGGCCGATCGAGTCGCTCCCGACGCTCCCCCCGCGGGGCGGCCCGCCGGCACCAGCGCGCCTCACCGTCGCCCCCGCGCCCGAGAGCCCGCCGGACCCGCCGCACGACACCCCGCCGGACCCGCCGCCCCCCGCGCGGGGCGGCCCGCCGGTGCCCGAGCGCCTCACCGTCGCCCCCACGCGGGGCATCGCGCCCGGCCCCGATGACCCCGCCGAGGCGTCCGACGCCGCGCCCGCCAGGGCGGCCCGCAGGGCGCCGGACCCCGGGGAATGGGACGAGCCGCCGCCCACCGGCCAAGAACGGGCTCGGCGCGGCGACGGGCTCGGTTAGATTTGGGTTCCGGAAGCATCGTCCGGCATGCGCCGCGGGATCCGCTCCCGGCGCGCACCGCACCAGACCCGAGGAGTCCCAGTGACCGGAACCGACGTCATGCAGCAGGCGAGCATCGCCTACCAGGCCATGCTCGAGGTCGTCGAGGCCTCCGAGCCCGCCATCGCCGAGGCCATCCGCCAGGAGCTGGCCGATCAGCGCAACTCGCTGAAGCTCATCGCGTCGGAGAACTACGCCTCGCTCCCGACGCTGCTCGCCATGGGCACGTGGTTCTCCGACAAGTACGCCGAGGGCACCGTCGGGCACCGCTTCTACGCCGGCTGCCGCAACGTCGACACGGTCGAGGCCGTCGCGGCCCGGCACGCCGAGGAGCTCTTCGGCGCCGACCACGCCTACGTCCAGCCCCACTCGGGCATCGACGCCAACCTCGTCGGCTACTGGACGATCCTGTCGCACCGCGTCGAGACCCCCGGCCTGGCCGAGCTGGGCGCCCGGACCGTCAACGACCTGTCGGAGCAGGACTGGGAGGATCTGCGCCGCCGCCTCGGCTCCCAGCGTCTGCTGGGCATGAGCCTCGACGCCGGCGGCCACCTCACGCACGGCTTCCGGCCCAACATCTCCGGCAAGATGTTCCACCAGCGCAGTTACGGCACCGACCCGGTCACCGGGCTCATCGACTACGACGCCGTCCGGGAGCAGGTCCGAGAGTTCAGGCCGCTCATCCTCGTGGGCGGCTACTCCGCCTACCCGCGCCGCGTGAACTTCGCGACGATGCGCGAGATCGCCGACGAGGTCGGCGCCACCCTCATGGTCGACATGGCGCACTTCGCCGGCCTCGTCGCCGGCAAGGTCCTCACCGGCGACGAGGACCCCGTGACCAACGCGCAGGTCGTCACGACGACCACCCACAAGTCACTGCGCGGCCCGCGCGGAGGCATGGTGCTCGTCGACGACGAGTTCGCCGCCGACGTCGACCGCGGCTGCCCGATGGTGCTCGGCGGCCCGCTCGGCAACATGATGAGCGCCAAGGCCGTCGCCCTGGCCGAGGCGAGGACGCCCGCGTTCCGGCAGTACGCCGAGGGCGTCGTGGCCAACGCCAGGGCGCTCGCCGAGGGCCTCCTGCGCCGCGGCGCCACGCTGGTCACCGGCGGCACCGACAACCACATCGTGCTCCTCGACGCGGCCACCAGCTTCGGCCTCACCGGGCGCCAGGCCGAGTCGGCGCTGCTGGACGCCGGCATCGTCACCAACCGCAACTCGATCCCCCGCGACCCGAACGGCGCCTGGTACACCTCGGGCATCCGTCTGGGCACCCCCGCGCTGACGAGCCGCGGCTTCTCCCCCGACGACATGGACAAGGTCGCCGGGCTCATCTGCGAGGCCCTGACGGGCACCAGGCCGGCGACCACGAGCGCGGGCGCGCCCGGCAAGGCCAAGTACGACATGGCCGACGGCCTGGCCGCGCGCGTCCACGCCGAGGCCGA
>NZ_AUFR01000021.1 GCF_000426605.1 Propionibacterium acidifaciens DSM 21887 | reverse complement strand
CGTCGTCGACGGGGGCGGGCGCCGCGCCGGGGGCCGGGCGGGGGCGGCCGCGTTCGTCTGCTACCTCGCGGTGGCCCTGTGGCTCAGCGCCCACGACCTCGTCTTCCCCGACGCGATGAGCCGGGTCGCGAACGGCTACTACGTCCTGTTCAGCCGGGATCCGCACCTGGCCGCCATCGGCTTCGTGTGGAACCCGCTGCCCTCGCTCGCCGCCATTCCGCTGCTCCTCGCCACGCCGCTGTGGCCCGCGCTGGCGTCCAGGGCGCTGGCCGGGTGCCTCGTCTCGGCGCTGTGCGGGGCCTGCTCGGTGGCGCTCATGCACCGGCTGCTGGGCCGGCTGGGCGCCGGCCCGGCGATGCGCCTCGTGCTCACCGCCGTCTTCGCCCTCCACCCGCTCGTCCTGCTCGGCTCGGCGGCGGGGGCGAGCGAGGCGATGCTCCTGGTGGTGTGCCTGTACGTGGCGGTCCACCTCGTGGACTGGCTGACCGGGGCCGATCCGTGGCAGCTCGTCCATGTGGGCGTCGGCGCCGGGGTGGCCTACCTCGTGCGCTACGAGGCGCTCGCGGCCGGACTCGCGGTCGGCGTCCTCGTGCTCGTCGTGAGCTGGCGCCGGTCGAGGGGCGGGAAGGGCGCCCCCGCCATGGCGCTCGTCGACACGGTCCTGGCGGCCGGGCCCGTCGTCGCGGCCTTCGGGCTGTGGGCGCTGGCGAGCGAGGCGGTCGTCGGCTCGTGGCTGGCGACCTTCGCGCCCCAGTACGGCAACTCGGCCCAGGTCGGGGCCGGGCGGGGGACGATCGACGTGGTGAGCGGCGCCGGGTCGTTCGCCCACCTGCGCTACATGGCCGAGCAGCTCGTGAACACGGCCCCGCTCGCCGTGCCGCTGGCGCTGGTCGGCCTCGTCGTGGCGCTGCGGCGCGGTGAGCGGGCCCTCCTGTCGCCGGTGTGCGTGCTCGGCTCGGTGCTCGCCTTCCAGAACCTCGTCTTCTCGTGCGGGATGTCCTTCGGCTGGCTGCGCTTCCAGATCGCCGCCGTCCCGCTCGGCGTCGCCGCCGCCGGCTACCTGGCCGGCGTCCTGACCGGCGGGGCCCGGCCCGGTCGTGCGCGCCGGGCGGGAGCCGCCGCCCTGACTCTGGCGATGGTCGCCTCCCTGCCGCTGGCCTGGAGGGCCGAGCGGAACCCGAGGCTGGCCCGCGAGGAGTCCCGGGCCGTCGACGTCGCGGCCGCAGGCCAGTACCCGATGGAGCGGCGCGTCGCCGCCGACATCGCGGCGATGGGCCTGGGCCGCGGCGCCGTCATCACCGACGTCGCCTACTCGTTCCCCGTCGTCCTGAGCGCCGAGGACCCGCGGGTCTACGTCATCACCGTCGACGGCGACTTCGACGCCCTCCTGGCGGATCCTCTTCTGAACGGGGTGTCCTACGCCCTCCTCGCCTCCCCCGACACGGCCCCGGCCGACGCCGTCGCCGAGCGCTACCCGGGCATGTGGGAGGACGGCGCCGGCCGGGCCGAGATGGTGCGGCAGTGGAGCGACGGCCGCGGGCTGACCTGGCGGCTGTACCGCTTCACCGGCTGAGACGGCGGCGGTTCCGCGGCGCGTGCCGGTGACCGCCCGGGTCCGGGGGCGGACTACCGTTGTGCGGGTGATGGATCGTCGGTGCTCGCGCAATGGCTGCAACGAGCGTGCAGTCGCCACCCTCACGTTCGCCTATGCCGATTCCACGGCCGTCCTCGGCCCGCTCGCCGTCTCCGCCGAGCCGGGAAGTTACGACCTGTGCGCGCGCCACGCGGAGTCGATGAGCGTGCCGAGGGGCTGGGACGTCATCCGCGTCGAGGCCCCGGACGGCCGGCCGCCGACCCCCGACGAGGACGACCTGCTCGCCCTGGCCAACGCCGTCCGCGAGGTCGGGCTGGCCGAGGAGCCGGCCCCGGCGGCGCCCGACGAGAGCGGCGTCGTCGAGCTGGCCCACCGCGGGCACCTGCGCGTCATCGCGGACCGGCGGCGCTGAGCACCGGGTCCGGCCGGCCCTCCCCGCCTGGTGGCCCTCGGCTCGTCCCCGATGATCCCCCGTCCCCGCGGGAGGAGCCGGGCCGTCCCCCTCCGCTGGTCTAGGGTGGCTGCCATGGTTCACGAGCTCAGCGAGGGCTTCCCCGCCCTCATCGCCTTCGACCTGGACGACACCCTCGCCCCCAGCAAGTCGCCCCTGCCGGCAGGGATGGGCGCCGCGCTGCGCGCGCTGCTGGCGGTGCGTCCCGTGTGCATCATCTCGGGCGGACAGTTCGGCCAGTTCAGGTCCCAGGTGCTCGACCGCCTGCCCGCCGACGCCGACCTGGGCGGGCTCCACCTCATGCCCACCTGCGGCACCCGTTACATGCGCTTCGTCGACGGCGCCTGGTGCGAGCTGTACGCCCACGACCTCGAACCCGACCAGCGGCGGGCCGCCATCGACTCGATCGAGCACCGCGCCGCCGAACTCGGCCTGTGGGAGCCCGACGGGACCGTCGACGGCGAGCGGATCGAGGATCGCGGCAGCCAGATCACCTACTCGGCGCTCGGCCAGGAGGCCCCCGTCGACGTCAAGAGGTCCTGGGACCCCGACGGCGCCAAGCGCGAGGCCCTGCGCGCGGCGATCGCCGGCGACCTGCCCGGCCTCGAGGTGCGGGCCGGCGGCTCGACCTCCATCGACATCACCCGCCGCGGCATCGACAAGGCCTACGGCATCAACCAGCTGTCCGCCCAGACCGGCATCCCGCTCACCGGGATCCTCTTCGTCGGCGACCGCCTCATGCCGGGCGGCAACGACCATCCGGTGCGCACCATCGGCGTGCCCTGCCACCAGGTCGCCGACCACCACGAGACGCTCGACTACCTGGGCGCCCTCATCCCCGTGCTCGCCGCCGGGCGCCGTCCCGGCGACGAGCTGCTCGACCTGCTCGAGCCCCTCGCCTGAGGCGCGCCGGGGGAGCCCGGTCGCGCCGAGGGGCGTCCGCGATGGGGCATCATGGACCCTGAACGCAACGAAGGAGCCAGCAGATGCCCGCTGAGGCCGATGTGATCCTGTCCCCCGATTTCCTGCAGATCGCGGCGTGCCCGAGCTGCCACGCCAAGCTCGCCGTCGACTACGACAGCAACGAGCTCCTGTGCACCGACACCGACTGCGGCCTGGCCTATCCGATCGTCGACGGCATCCCCGTGCTGCTCATCGACGAGGCCCGTCCGACCCCGTCCAGGTGAGCGGATGAGCGACTTCGACGACTCCCTGCTCGATGACCAGGAGGCCCTCACCCGCGTCGACGCGCCGCTGCGCGCCCTCGCCGGCACCGGCGCCCGCATCCGCATGGACGCGGCCGAGCTCGTCCGACCCGACCTCGGCCCCGGCTACCGCCCCCGCGGCGTCGTCATCGTCGGCCCGGAGTCGCGCCTCGTGCGCGCCCTGCTCGAGCCCTGCTGCCCGGTGCCCGTCGTGGCCTGGCCGTTCGCCGGGCTGCCCGCCTGGACCGGTCCGCTCGACCTCGTCGTCGTGCTCGCCGGCTCCGTCGGCGCCGGCCCGGACGAGGTCTCCAGCAGCGCCGAGGCCGTGCGCCGCGGCGCGGCCGTCATCGTCGCCGCACCCGCCGACTCGCAGGTCGCCCGGGCGGCCGACTCGTCCTCGACGGTGCGCATCCGCACCCGCAGCGAGGACGCCCTCGGCAGTGCCGTCGCGGCGGTGAGCATCCTGCACGAGCTCGGGCTGTGTCCGCCGGTGCGCCCGGGCGACGTCGCCGAGAGGGCCGACATGGTCGCCGAGGAGTCCAGCCCCTTCCACGACCTGTCCGACAACCCGGCCAAGGACCTGGCCCTGGCGCTGGCCGACGCCATGCCGCTCGCCTGGGGGGACTCGGTGCTCGCCGCCCGAGCGGCCCGGCGCGTCGCCGAGGCGCTGCGCCGGGCCAGCGGCCGTCCCGCGCTCGCCGCGGTGAGCGCCGAGCTGCTGCCGGTCATCGAGGGCGCGCCCGCCCACGACCCCTTCGCCGATCCCGACGACGGGCCCGCCCGGCTGCGCCCGGTCCTCGTGATCCTCGACGACGGCGAGCGCAGCCCGGCCGGCGACGAGCAGCGGGATCGTCTCGTCGCGGCGGCGGAGCTGCACGATGTGCGGGTGTGCGCCGTCCTCGCCGACGACGGGGGAGCGCTCGACCGCTACGTCACGCTCCGCCAGAAGGGCCTGTACGGCGCCGCCTACCTGGAGCTGGGCCTGTCCGGCCGCCGGCCCTGAGTCGCGCCCTCGCCCGACGCCGTGCCCGCGCCGGCCCGGCGGGCGCCGCTCCGGCGAGGGGGGACAATGGATGGCCGGTGCGCGGCGGCCCCGCGCCCATCTCCGATCCCCACGAGCGAAGGCCCTGACATCCATGAGTGAAGAAGGCGGCACGAAGGCCACCATCGCGGCGCTCGCCGCGAACCTGGCGATCGCCGCGACGAAGTTCATCGCCTGGCTCCTCACCGGGGCCAGTTCGATGCTGTCCGAGGCCATCCACTCGCTGGCCGACACCGGCAACCAGGTCCTGCTGCTCGCCGGCGGCCGGCGGGGCGCCCGCGGGGCCACCGCAGCGCACCCCTTCGGGTACGGGCGCCAGCGCTACATCAACGCCTTCCTCGTCTCGATCATCCTGTTCAGCGCCGGCGGCCTCTTCGCCCTCTACGAGGCGGTCCACAAGGCCTCCGAGGTGCTCGCCGGCCACGGGGACGAGCTCATGGGCTCCCGCTGGTGGTGGGTGCCCGTCGCGGTGCTGCTCGTGAGCGCCGTCGCCGAGTCGCTCAGCCTGCGCACCGCACTCCACGAGACCCGGGCCCAGCGCAGGGGCCGGGGCCTCCTCGGCTTCGTCCGCGCCACCAAGTCGCCCGAGCTGCCGGCCGTCCTCCTCGAGGACACCGCCGCCCTGGCCGGCCTGGTGCTGGCCCTCGTCGGCATCGTCCTCACCCTCGTCACCGGCAACGGCCTCTTCGACTGCATCGGCTCGGGTCTCATCGGCGTGCTCCTCGTCGCCGTCGCGGTCCTTCTCGGCCACGAGATGCAGTCGCTGCTGCTCGGCGAGTCCGCCGGCCCCGAGACCGAGTCCCGCATCATCGGGGCCCTCACGAGCACGCCCGGCGTCGAGGGCGTCATCCACATGAAGACGGTGCACACCGGCCCCGACCAGATCCTCCTCGCCGCGAAGATCGCCGTGACCCGCAGTGAGAGCGCCGAGTACGTCGCCGCCGTCATCGACGCCGCCGAGCGCACCGTGCGCGGCGCCGAGCCGCGCTGCGAGTACATCTACCTGGAGCCCGACATCAGGCGCTCCGGCTACCGACCGACGCGGCGCAGGTTCTGACCCTCCGGCCCGGGCTCAGCGGTCGGGGCCCTTGTCCTCGCCCGGTCTCATCTGCTCCCAGATCTCCTTGCAGGTCGGGCAGACGGGGAAGCGGTCGGGGTTGCGCGTGGGCACCCAGACCTTCCCGCACAGGGCCACGACGGGCGTGCCCATGACGAGCGCCTCGGTGAGCTTCGCCTTGGGGACGTAGTGGCTGAAGCGCTCCTCGTCGCCCTCCTCGTACGTGGGCTGGGTGCGCTGCCTGACGATGGTTTCCGAACCCGGTGCCAGCTGACTCATGGATTCATCGTCCCACACCCCGGCAAGGGTCGCGGGGCCCATCCCCCGGATCGCGGTCCGGGGGATGGGCCCCGGTGGGGCGCTGTGATGTGATGGGCTGCCATGACCACCGGAACCTCCGATCCGACGGGCCCCGGCGCGAGCCGGCTGCTCGTCATCGGCATCCTCACGGCCGTCCTCGCCACCGCGTTCGAGAGCTACGGCACGCTGACCGCCATGCCGTCCGCTGCCGCACGGTTCGGGCGCATGGACCTGTACGACTGGGCGTTCACGACCTTCATGATCTTCCAGGTGATGGCCATCGTCGTCGGTGGGCGCCTGTGCGACCGGATCGGTTCGGCCCCCCCGATGATCTGCGGGATGGCCGTTTTCGCGCTCGGCCTCGTCGGTGCGGGCTCCTCCGTGTCCGTGGGCATGCTGCTGGCCATGCGCGCCGTGCAGGGCCTCGGCGCCGGCCTCGCCAGTGTCTCCCTCATGGTGCTCATCGGCCGGGTCTTCGACGACGACCGCAGGCCGGCGATGATGTCGGCCTTCTCGTTCTGCTGGGTGCTGCCCAGCGTCATCGGCCCACCGGTCGCGGCCCTCGTCACCGAGCGCCTCGGCTGGTACTGGGTCTTCTGGGGCCTGCTGCCCGTCGTCGTCTTCGCCCTCGGCGTCAGCTGGGCGCCGCTGAAGCGGGTGCGCGGGCGGGACCTCGCCGCCATCGGCTCGGACGACGGCTCCGGCGACGCGCCGGTGCCGCTGTGGGCGGCCGGCGTCGCGGCGGCCGGGGCCGCGATGATCCAGTACGCCGGGCACCGCCTCGACCTCATGGCGCTCGTCGTCGCGCTCGCGGCCGTCGTCCTGCTGCGCCTGGCGATCCCCGCGCTCATGCCGGCCGGCTTCCTGAGCCTGGGCAGGGGGCTGCCCTCGGTCATGGTCACCCGCGGCCTCGGGAACGGCGCCTTCATCGCGTCCGAGACCTATCTGCTGCTCATCCTCACCCAGGAGCACGCCATCGCCCTGGGTCGCGCGAGCCTCATCCTGTGCACCGGCTCGATCGCCTGGGCCATCAGCGCATGGGCCCAGTCCCGACCGTGGCTGCGGGGCAGGCTGCGCCGCGACCGGATCATCGTCCTCGGCGCCCGGCTGTGCGCGGCCGGCATCGCGCTCATGCTCGTGTGCGTCCTCGTGCCGGCCCTTCCGGTCCCCGTGCTCGTCCTCGGCTACGGCACGGGCGGTTTCGGCATGGGCCTCATCGTGTCGAGCACCTCGCTGGCCGTCATGGCCCTGTCGGAGCCGGCGGCGCTCGGCCGGCACACCTCCTCGCTCCAGGTCTCCGAGGGCATGCTCACCTCTCTCATCACCGGCATCGCCGGCTCGGCCTACGCACTCGGCGCGGGCGGCGGCCACTGGCCCGTCGTCTTCGGCCGGGTGCTCGCCGTGACGACGGCCGCCGCCGTCGTCGGCCTCGTCGCGGCGCTGCGCATCGGGCCCGTGCACGACCCGGCCTGAGCGGTCCGCGCCGTTCCGGCGGCGGGGCGCCGCGGCATGGCATCCTTGAGGGCGTGAACGAAGATCCCCGCAATGACCACAGCCCGAACCCCGATCCCGGCGATCAGCGGACGGGCGATCCGCTGAGCGGCGGTGCCGGCGGACCGCAGTCCGCCCAGCAGCTGCCCCCGGCCGGCTGGTACGCGGACCCGCACCCGCAGGGCACCGGCCAGCGCTTCTGGGACGGCGCCCGGTGGACGCACCAGACGCGCCCCGACCCGGCCGCCGCCCCGGCGCCCGCCCAGCCCCCGTACGGCCAGGACCAGTCCCCGTACGACCCGTACGGCCAGGGCCGGCCCCCCTACGGCGGCTACGCCCCCCAGCCCGGCGGGTGTCCCCGGCCCCAGCAGGGCGACTACCAGAACCCCTGGCGCTCACAGGCCGGCTTCGGGTACCCGACCGGCCGCGTCACCGCCGACGGGGTGCGGCTCGGCGGCTGGGGCGCCCGGTTCGTCGCCCTCCTCATCGACGGCGTCCTGATGACCGTCCTCCAGGTCGTCGTGCTCCAGGTCTTCTTCGGCGACATCACCGACGCGATGCTGCGCTGGGAGCAGGACGTCATGTCCGCCGTCTCGAGCGGCTCGACGAACTACCCGAGCAGCCCGGCCGATCCCGTCTACGGGGTCACGGCCCAGTGGTACGTCTACGGGGTCCTCGCCCTGCTCCTCGGCTTCGCCTACTTCACGCTCCTCATGCGCTTCCGGGGCGCCAGCCTGGGCCAGCAGGCCATGGGCCTGCGCGTCGTGCCGGCCGAGCACGGGCGGGGCCCGGTCGCCCTGCCGTGGAGCACGAGTCTCCTGCGCAACGGCGTCTGGTACGCCGCCACTCTCGTGGGCTTCGTGCCGGTGACCCTCATCAGCCCCCTGGGGCCGCTGTTCCAGACGGTCGACATCATCTACGGCCTGGCCAACGGGAAGCGCCAGACCCTCCACGACCGGTTCGCCCGGACGCAGGTCATCTCGACCCGGCCCTGAGCCGCGCCCCGGCCCCGTGGGCGCCGTCGGCCGGTGACCCGCGCAGAGCGGGGACCCGCCCACGGCGCCGCGGCCGGTCAATGGTCCTGTCCCGCCCGCCGCAGGGACGCTCGCTAGGGTGGCCCCATGGCCCTGAGCGACCCTGCGTTGAATCGTCTTGCCGAGCTCTTCGGCATCTCCACCGAGTTCTGGGACTGGAAGGGCAACCGCGTCGACGTCACCCGCGAGACGGTCGTGAGGGTGCTCGCGGCGCTCGGCGTCGACGCCGCGACGCCGCAGGCCGCCGCCGAGGCGGTCCGGGTCCAGGCCGACAGACCGTGGCGCCGCGCGCTGCCGCCGGTCGTCGTCATGCGCGCGGGCGGCGCCTCGCGCGTCGACGTGCACGTCGAGGACGGCCGTCCCGCCCGGCTCCGCGTGCGTCTCGAGGACGGCCGGCTGCGCGAGCTGACCCAGATCGACAACTGGGAACCGGCGCGCCTCGTCGACGGGCGCATGGTGGGCGAGGCGAGCTTCGAGCTGCCGGCCGACCTGCCGCTGGGCTACCACCGCATCCAGCTGGTCTCCGACGAGCTGCGGGCGGAGACGACGCTCGTCGTCTCGCCGCCCTTCCTCGGCTTCCCCCGCTCCATGGGGGACCGGCGCGTCTGGGGTTACGCCGTGCAGCTCTACTCGGTGCGCTCGGCCGACTCGTGGGGCATCGGCGACTTCTACGACCTCGGCGCGCTGGCCGGCTGGTCGGCCTCGCAGCAGTACGCCGACTACGTCCTCACCAACCCGGTGCACGCGGCCGAGCCGGTCGAGCCGCTGGAACCCAGCCCCTATCTCCCGACGAGCAGGCTGTTCGTCAACCCGATGTACATCCGCCCCGAGGCGGTCGCCGAGTACGCCCTGCTCGACGAGACCGATCGCACCCGGGTCGAGGACGCCAAGGCGGAACTCGCCGGGCGCCTGAGGGGCGCCGAGCGCATCGAGCGCGGCATCTGTTGGTCGCTCAAGCGCCGCGTCCTGCGCATCATCTGGGCGGCCGGGCGCGACGACCACCGGCAGATGATGTTCGAGGCCTACCGCCGCCGCGAGGGCCGCATGCTGCGCGACTACGCCATCTGGGCGGCGCTCACCCAGGAGCTCGGGCGGGACTGGCGCCTGTGGCCGGCCGAGTACCAGCGACCGACGTCGCCGCAGGTGGACGCCTTCCGCGCCGAGCACGCCGACGAGGTCGACTTCCAGTGCTGGATGCAGTGGATCGCCTCGGTGCAGGCCGGCCGGGCCCAGCAGACGGCGCTCGACGCGGGCATGTCGGTGGGCATCATCACCGACATGGCGGTGGGCGTCAGCGCGGCCGGCGCGGACGCCTGGATGATGCGGGACGTCTACGCCGAGGGCGTGTCGGTGGGGGCCCCGCCGGACGCCTACAACCAGCTCGGCCAGGACTGGGGGCAGCCGCCGTGGCGCCCCGACCGCCTCGAGGACCTCGCCTACGCGCCCTTCCGCACGATGGTGCGCAACTGCCTGCGCCACGCCGGCGGCATGCGCATGGACCACATCATCGGCATGTTCCGCCTGTGGTGGGTGCCCGCCGGCTGCGGCCCCCGCGAGGGAACCTACGTGCGCTACGACCACGAGGCCCTCATCGGTATCATCGCTCTCGAGGCCTACCGCGCCCAGGCCATGGTCATCGGCGAGGACCTGGGCACCGTCGAGCCCTGGGTGCGCGAGTACCTCGCGGGCCGCGGCATCCTCGGCACCTCGGTGCTGTGGTTCGAGGAGGAGAACGGCCTGCCCCGGGCCATGGAGTCCTGGCGCGAGTACACGATGGCCTCGGTCAACACCCATGACCTGCCGCCGACGGCGGGCTACCTCGACAAGTCGCACGTGAGGCTGCGCCACGAACTGGGTCTGCTCACCGAGTCGCTCGAGGCCGAGGAGCGGGCGGCCGACGAGGAGCAGGAGCGCTGGATGTCCTATCTGCGCGACGCCGGGGCCCTCGACGGGTCCGTGGCCGACGAGACCGAGGCCAAGGTGCTCGGCCTGTACCGCATGCTCACCCGCACCCCGAGCAGGGTGCTCAACGTCACGCTCGTCGACGCGGTGGGGGAGCAGCGCATCCAGAACCAGCCCGGCACGACCGACGAGTACCCGAACTGGCGCGTGCCGCTGGGAGGGCCCGACGGGCGGCCGCTGCTGCTCGAGGAGCTCTACGCCATGGAGCGCCCGATGCGCCTGGCCGCCGTGCTCAACGGGTTCGCCCGGGCGCCGGCGCCGTGGGCCCGCGACCCGCTCGTCGAGTCGCGCCCCGTGGGGCGGCGCGGCTCCGGGTCCGGGGCCGCGGGGCGCGCCGGCGCGCGGCCGTGGACGGCGAAGAGGCGTCCGCCCTCCTCCTCGTCCGGCTCGCGGCGGGGCGGCCGGCGCCGCAGGCGCGGGCGGTGAGCCGTCGCGGGCCGACCACTAGCATGATCCCGTGAGCGGACGAATGGAACTGGGCCGGTTGCGCGTCCCACCGGTGCTGGAGCGCGCGGGCGTCGACGAGCTGCTCGTCTTCAGGGCGCCGCTGCGGCACCGCTTCCGTCGCATCGACGTGCGCGACGGCCTTCTCCTGCACGGCCCGGCCGGCTGGGGCGAGTGCTCCCCGTTCTGGGACTACGGGCCCGCCGAGTCCGCCGCCTGGCTGCGCGCCGGCATCGAGGCGGCCACGGCGGTCCTGCCCGCCCCGCGGCGCGCACGGGTGCCGGTCAACGTGACGATCCCCGTCGTCGGCCCGGCGGACGCCGCCGCCCTCGTCGCCGCCTCGGGCGGCTGCACGACCGCCAAGGTGAAGGTCGCCGATCCCCGCAGTGGGATCGCCGAGGACTGCGCCCGCGTCGAGGCGGTCCGCGCGGCGCTGGGCGCCGGCGGTCGCATCCGGGTCGACGCGAACGCCGCCTGGGGCGTCGAGGAGGCGGTGACCGCCATCGCCGAGCTCGACGCCGCGGCCGGTGGCCTCGAGTACGTCGAGCAGCCCTGCCCGGGCGTGGCCGAGCTGGCCGCCGTGCGCGCCCGGGTGGGCGTGCCGATCGCCGCCGACGAGTCGGTGCGCAGGGCCGAGGACCCGCTGGCCGTCGCCCGGGCCGGGGCGGCCGACGTCGTCGTCGTCAAGGCCCAACCGCTCGGCGGCGTGCTGCGCGCCCTCGACGTCGTCGAGCGGTCCGGGCTGGCCGCCGTGGTCTCCTCGGCCCTCGACAGCTCCGTCGGCATCTCGGTCGCCGCGCAGCTCGCCGGCGCCCTGCCGTCCCTCGACCACGCCTGCGGTCTGGCGACCGTCGAACTGCTCGACGGCGACGTCACCGCGCACCCGCTCCTCCCCGCCGACGGCGCGATCCCGGTCGTGCGGGCCTCGGTCGACGAGCCCGTCGGCCCGGCCGAGGCGCTGCCCGGCGGCCTCGCCGCGCGGTGGGCCGAGCGCCTCGACGCGATGTGCGGGAGGCTGCGGTGAGCGCCGCGCGGGCAGCGGCCGCCCCGGGCGCGCCCGACGAGAACGAGTCCACCCTTCTCGCGCGGCGCCTCGTGGGCGCCCTCGTCGCGGCCGGGGTCCGGCACGTCGTCCACTGCCCGGGATCGCGCGACGCGCCCCTCGCCTACGCGCTCGACGCCGCGGAGCGGGCCGGCTGGCTCGACGCGCGCGTCCATCTGGACGAGCGCGACGCCGCGTTCATCGCCTTGGGCATCGCCAAGGCGGCCCGGCTGGAGGGACGCTGCGAGCCCGTCGCCGTGGTCACGACCTCCGGCACGGCGGTCGCGAACCTGCACCCGGCCGTCGCCGAGGCGGACGCCTCGGGGACGCCGCTCGTCGTCGTGAGCGCCGACCGGCCGCACGAGATGTGGGGCACCGGGGCGAACCAGGTGACCCGGCAGAGCGGCATCTTCGGGCGCACCGTGCGCGACGCCGTCGACATCCCCGCTGGCTTCCCCCCCGACGAGCGTCTCGACGCCGCGGTGAGCCGCGCGCTGACGCTGGCCCGCGGCGCGCTGAGCGGCGACCCGGGCCCGGTCCAGCTCAACGTGGGGCTGCGCGAGCCGCTCGTGCCCGGCTCGCCGTGGCGGCCCGGTGCCCGTCCGCGGCCCCGCACGGGCGAGTGCCGGGAGCCCGCGCCCGCGCCCCTGGACCTTCCCGAGCGCACCGTCGTCGTCGCCGGCGACGGCGCCGGGCCCCGGGCCGAGGCGCTCGCCCGGGCGGGCGGCTGGCCCCTGCTCGCCGAGCCCGGCTCGGGCGCCCGCTTCGGCCCGAACGCCCTGTGCGACTACCAGCGGCTGCTGGACGGAGGGCCGGCCGAACGGATCGAGGCCGTCCTCGTGCTGGGCCACCCGACCCTGTCGCGGCCCGTCTCACGGCTGCTGGCCCGCCCGGACGTCCGGATCGTCGCCGTCGCGGACGGCTCGCGCTGGACCGACGTCGCCGGTCTCGCCCGGGTGGTGCCCGGGCCCGTCGAGGCGGTTCGGCGCCCGGCCGGCGGCTGGCTGCGGGCCTGGCGCGAGGCCGACGCCGGCCGGCGCGGCGTCCGCGGGCCCCGCGATGCGACGGGCCGCAAGGATGCGGTGGCCTCCGCCGTCTGGGACGCGCACTGCGCGCCGGGGGCCCCGGCCCTGGTGATCGGCGCCTCCGACGTCATCCGCTCCTTCGATCGCTGCGCCCGCCCGGCGGACCGGGCCCCGGCCGTCGTCTCGAACAGGGGGCTGGCCGGTATCGACGGCACCCTCGCCACCGCGGTGGGGGTCGGCATCGGGCTGGGCGGGCCGGTGCGGGCCGTCGTGGGCGACCTCACCGCCGTCCACGACGGGCTCGGCCTGCTGCACGGGGTCCACGAGACCGCGCCCGACGTGCAGGCCCTCGTGCTCGACGACGAGGGCGGGGCGATCTTCTCCCGGCTCGAGCACGCCCGCACGGCCGAGCCGGCCATGTTCGCCCGCTGGTTCACCACGCCCCAGGTCGTCGACCTCGGCGCGCTGGCGGCCGCCGTGGGGGCCGTGCACCGGGTGGTCGACGGCGCCGTGGAGCTCGCGCGGCTGCTGGCCGAGCCCGTCCGCGGCTGCTCCCTCGTCGAGGTGCCGCTGCTGGGCTGACGGGGCCCGGCCCCGCGGCCTCACCCGTGGGCCAGCGCCCGCCGCATCGGCGCCATCTTCGAGTCCGTCTCGTCCCACTCCAGCTCGGCGCGGGAGTCGGGCAGGATGCCGGCGCCGGCGAAGAGCCGGGCCCGCCGGGACCCCGGGGAGAACTGGGCGCAGCGCAGGGCCAGGCCCCACTGGCCGGAGCCGTCGGCGCCCATCCAGCCGACCGGGCCCGAGAAGCGTCCGCGGTCGAGGTGCTCGACGGTCATGATCCGGGCGAACGCCTCGACGCGCGGGGTGCCGCAGATCGCGGCGGTGGGGTAGAGGACGTCCGCGACATCGGCCGCGCTGCGCCCCGGGCCCACCCGGGCCGTGATGTCGGTGGCCAGGTGTGCCACATTGGGCAGCTCCAGGAGGTAGGGACCGCGCAGTCGCGGCTCGCTCAGCCCGGCCCGCTCCAGGTGGGCCGTCACCGAGGCGACGGCCAGGGCGTGCTCGTGCTGCTCCTTCGGGTCGGTGAGCAGCTCCCGGGCCCACCCGGGCTTGCGGGTGCCGGCCAGGATCCGGCAGCGGAAGACCCCCTCGTGCACGTCGACGAGCAGCTCGGGGGTGGCGCCCACCAGACCGTCGTCCGCGTAGACCCAGCAGCCGGTGAAGCGCCGTGCGAGCCGGTCGAGCACGCCCGTCTGGTCGAGCGGCCGGTCGGCGCGCGCGTCGACGGCCCGGGCGAGGACGACCTTCTCCTCGACGCGCTCCGGATCGGCCAGGACGGCCCGGAGCGCGTCGACGGCCCGCACCCAGGCCCGCTCGGCGCCCGGTGCGGCGCTGATCGTCAGGCGCGGCCGGGCGCGTCGTCCGCGTCCGCGGGGCGACGGCTCCGGCGCGCCGTCGGCGGCGATGATCCTCGTCGGGGCGCCGGCGGCGGCGCGCGTCAGCGTCACCCCCGGCACGACGAACGAGCCGGCCTCGGACGGGTCGAACGGGAAGGACCCGAGGGCGACGGGCCCCTGGGCCCCGGGGGCCGTCGGATCGTCGGCGCCGTTCCAGTGCCCGCGGGCCCAGTCGCGGAAGCGCCGCCAGGCCGAGGCGACGGGGCCGGCCCCCGAGGCCCCGAAGCGCGCGGTCTCGCCCCAGCCGAGCACGGCTGGTCCGCCGTTCGGCGCGACCCAGGCCCAGGGGCGCTCGACGTCGTCGGGCACGAGGTCGAGCGCCGCGCCCAGCCACTGCGCGCTGTCGAGCCCGGCCCAGTCGTCGGACGCGGCGGCGAGGCGGGGCGTCAGCGTGCTGTCGGGGGCCACGTCCTTCACGCCAGTCGAGTCTAGAGAACCCGCGCCGGGCCGTGCGCCGGGTCACCGCAGCGCGGCGGCGATGGCCCCGCCGATCTGCCCGGTGGAGCGCGCCGTACCGCGGTTCGACTCGATGTCGGCGCTGACGGCCGCATCGACGCGGTCGGCGTCCGCGCCCCGGCCCAGGTGGCGCAGCAGCAGCGCCATCGAGCTGATGGCCGCGGTCGGGTCGGCGACGCCCCGGCCGGCGATGTCGGGCGCCGAGCCGTGCACGGGCTCGAACATCGAGGGGAAGCGCCCGGCCGTGTTGATGTTGGCGCTGGGGGCCAGCCCGATGCCGCCGGTGATCGCCCCCGCCTCGTCGGTGAGGATGTCGCCGAACAGATTGTCGGTGACGATGACGTCGAAGCGCTGGGGGTCGGTGACGAGCATGATCGTCGCGGCGTCCACGTGGAGGTAGTCGTGCTCGACGCCCGGGTGGTCCGCGGCCACCTCGTCGACGATGCGCCGCCACAGACCGCCGGCGTTGACCAGCACGTTGTGCTTGTGCACGAGCGTGACCCGGCCGCGGCGCGTGGCGGCCAGCTCGAAGGCGTAGCGCACGACGCGCTCGACGCCGAAGGCCGTGTTGACGCTGACCTCGGTGGCCACCTCGTGAGGGGTCCCGCGGCGCAGAGCGCCGCCGTTACCGGCGTACAGGCCCTCGGTGCCCTCGCGGACGACGACGAAGTCGATCGGGCCCCTGTCGAGCACGGCCGGGGCCAGGGGGCTGGGCACCCCCGGATACAGGCGCGAGGGCCGCAGGTTGACGTCCTGGTCGAAGGCGAAGCGCAGCCGCAGCAGCAGGCCGCGTTCGAGCAGGCCCGAGGGCACCTGCGCCGAGCCGGGGGCGGCGCCGACGGCCCCGAGGACGATCGCGTCGTGCCGGGCGAGCCGGGCCAGCGTGTCGTCGTCGAGGACCTCGCCGGTCTCGAGCCAGTGCCGGGCGCCCAGGTCGTAGTGGGTGAACTCGAAGGCCTGCTCGCCGCAGGCGGCGGTGAGCACCGCGAGGGCCTGCTCGACGACCTCGGGGCCGATGCCGTCACCGGGGATCACCGCGATGGATGCACGATCGGACGTCATGGGCCCAACACTAGGGGCCGGCGTCCCCCGCGGCGGCGCCGGTCTCATCCGCCGCCCCGGTCGCCGGTCCCGCGTCCGCCCCCGCAGGATCGGGGCGATCACGCCCGGGCGGATCCGCCGAGGCGGCCGTCGGGGGCCCGCCGTTCCGGCAGCCGTCAGATGAACCGGCGGCGGGGCCCGCCCCGGCGCGGGCTAGTCTGCTGGCATGGCACTCACGTTCAGCACCCGGCTCAAGGCCGCTCCCACGAGCGAGCAGGACATCGCGAGGATCAACGAGGATCCCGGGTTCGGCGTCCACTTCACCGACCACATGGCCGCCATCGACTGGGACTCCGAGAGGGGCTGGGTCGACGCCCGGATCGAGCCCTTCGCCGACTACGTGCTGTCGCCGGCCGGCGCCGTCCTCCACTACGCCCAGGAGGTCTTCGAGGGCCTCAAGGCCTACCACCGCGCCGACGGCACGGTCTGGCTGTTCCGTCCCGAGCGCAACGCCCGGCGCTTCGCCAACTCGTGCACGCGCCTGGCGCTGCCCGAGCTCCCCGTCGAGGACTTCGTGAACTCCGTGCGCGAGCTCGTCTCCGTCGATGCCCGCTGGGTGCCCACCGGCGACGAGCAGAGCCTCTACCTGCGCCCCTTCTCCGTCGCGAGCGAGCCCTTCCTGGGGGTCCGGCCGGCCCGGGGCGTGCGCTACGCGGTCATCGCCTCCCCGGTCGGCGCCTACTTCTCCGGCGGCGTCGCCCCGGTCGACATCTGGGTCGAGTCGCATTACAGCCGTGTCGCCAACGGAGGCACCGGCGAGGCGAAGTGCGGCGGCAACTACGCCGCCAGCCTCCTGCCCCAGGAGCTGGCCCGCGACAGGGGCTGCAACCAGGTCATGTTCGTCGACAACGCCGAGCACCGCTGGCTCGAGGAACTGGGCGGCATGAACGTCTGCGTCGTGACGAGGGCCGGCGAGCTGCTCACCCCGCCGCTCAACGGCAACATCCTGCCCGGCGTCACCCGCGACTCCCTTCTCGCCCTGGCCCCCGAGGCCGGCCTCGAACCGGTCGAGCGGCCCATCGACATCGCCGAGGTCTACGCCGGTCTCGTCGACGGCACCATCACCGAGATGTTCGCCTGCGGCACCGCGGCGGTCATCACGCCCATCGGCACCCTCACCAACGAGGAGGGCCGCCACGAGGTGCCCGTCCCCGCCGACGGCGGCAGGACGATCGCCCTGCGCACCATGCTCCTCGACATCCAGTACGGCCGGGTCGACGACACCCGCGGCTGGACCCAGCGGGTCCGCTGAGCGCACCCCGACGCCCTTCCCCCTCCCCGCCCCGATGAGCGAGCTGCCATGACGATGATCCCGCTGCGCCCCGACGCGCTGGAGCTGTACGACACCACCCTGCGCGACGGGGCCCGGCAGACCGGCATCTCGCTCACGGTGCACGACAGGATCCGCATGCTCGGTCAGATCGACTCCCTGGGGGTCGGTTTCATCGAGGGCGGTTCGCCCGGCGCGACCCCTCTCGACAAGGAGTTCTTCGCGCAGGCCGCCCACGTGCCGCTGCGCAGCGCCAGCCTCGTCGCCTTCGGCCCGATCCGCCGCCCGGGCGCCGCGGCGGCGGACGACCCGCAGGTGGCGGCGCTGCGCGAGGCCGGGACGCGCTTCGTGACCGTCGCGGCGCCGGCCCACGACCTGCACGTGAGCCAGGTGCTGCGCACCAGCCTCGACGAGAACCTCATGATGCTCTCGCAGACGGTCCGCCACCTCGTCGCCGAGGGCAGGAGGGTCATCGTCGACGCCGAGCACTACTTCGACGGGTTCGTCCGCAATCCCGCGTACGCCCTCGAGGTCGTGCGCACCGCGGCCGAGGCGGGCGCCCGCACCGTCGTCCTGTGCGACACGAACGGCGGCATGCTGCCCGACTGGATCGGCGACGCGATCTCCGGCGCCGCATCCCTCGGCGTCGACCTTGGCGTGCAGTGCCACAACGACAGCGGCTGCGCCGTCGCGAACTCGTTGGCGGCCCTCGGCGCCGGCGCCGTGCACGTCCAGGGCGCCGTCAACGGCTACGGGGAGCGCGCCGGCAGCACCGATCTGACGACCCTCATCCCCGACCTGCAGCTCAAGTACGGCTGGCCGGTCGTCACGTCCGAGCAGCTGAGCGGGCTCACCCATGCGGCGCGCGCCATCGGTGAGATCACCGCCCAGCCGGTCGCCCCGCGCCAGCCCTACGTGGGCGAGTCCGCCTTCGCCCACCGGGGCGGCCTGCGCGCCGCCGCCGTCAAGGTCAACAACGACCTCTACCAGCACGTCGACCCCCGCAGCGTGGGCAACGACATGCGCATGCTCATCTCCGACATGGCCGGACGCGCCAACATCCAGGTCAAGGGGGCCCAGCTCGGCCTCGACCTGGCCGACCGGGCCACCGCCGGGGAGGTGGCCGAGGCCGTGCGCGAGCGCGAGGCCCGCGGCTACGCCTACGAGGCCGCCGACGCCAGCTTCGAGCTGCTCGTCAAGCGGATGCGAGGGGAGCTCGCCGCGCGCCCCTTCACCGTCGTGGGCTGGTGGGTCCTCACCGAGCAGCAGGGCGACGACCCGGACGCCGAGGCGCCCACCGAGGCGGTCGTGAGGCTCCTCGCCGACGGCAGCTACCGGGTCTGCGCGGGGGAGGGGAGCGGCCCGGTCAACGCCCTCGACCAGGCGCTGCGTCGCGCGCTCGGCGGCGTCTACCCGCAGGTGCGCTCCTACGAGCTCGTCGACTACCGGGTGCGCCTGCTCGGGGCGGTGCGGGGCACCGACGCCACGGTGCGCGCGCGCATCGACACCGCCTGCGGGGGCCTCACCTGGACGACCGTCGGCGTCGGCGAGAACGTCATCGAGGCCAGCTGGGAGGCCCTCGTCGAGGCCTTCCTCTACGGGCTGGTCAAGGGGTACGGGTCGACCGCCCCGCACGCGCTCTGACCGGCGGCCCCGGGCGGCGCCGCCGACGGGCTAGATTTGGCCCATGCGCATCGCTCGTTTCGCCGCGGCCGGCGCCGACCCGGCCTACGGGATCGTCGAACTGGCGGCCGACGGCGGGGAACACCCCGACACGGTCGCCGCGATCAGCGGCGATCCGCTGGCCGGCCCCGTCTCCTTCACCGGGATGCGCCATCGGCTCGACGAGGTGCGCCTGCTCGCGCCGGTGATCCCGCGCAGCAAGATCGTCGCGGTCGCCCGCAACTACGCCGAGCACGCCGCCGAGCTGGGCGACGAGGTCGACGAGCGGCCGCTGCTCTTCCTCAAGCCGAACACGAGCGTCATCGGCCCCGACGAGCCCATCGTCAAGCCCGTCGAGACCCACGAGCTCCACCACGAGGGCGAGCTCGCCGTCGTCATCGGGCGCATCTGCCGGAAGGTGCCCGTCGAGCGCGTCGACGAGGTCGTCCTCGGCTTCACCTGCGCCAACGACGTCACCGCCCGCGACATCCAGCGCGCCGAGAGCCAGTGGACCCGGGCCAAGGGCTTCGACACCTTCTGCCCGCTCGGCCCGTGGATCGCCGCCCACATCGACCTGGACGGCGCCGGGCGCCTCGGCATCCGCACGCGCGTCGACGGCGAGCTGCGCCAGGACGGCAGCACCGCCGACATGATCCATCCGATCGCCCGGCTCGTCTCGTACATCTCCGAGTTCACGACCCTGCTGCCCGGCGACGTCGTCCTCACCGGCACGCCGGCCGGCGTCGGGCCGATGGGGCCCGGCCAGCGGGTCAGCGTCGAGATCGAGTCGATCGGCACCCTCACCAATCCGGTCATCGACGCCGCCGACGACGGCGGCTTCGCCGGGGACGGGGCCGCTGCCCGGTGAGCGGCAGCAGGAGCCCGAGGAAGCGGGCCCGGCCCTCCGGTGGCCGGGCCCGCCCCCGCCCGAACCCCCGGCCCGGACCGGCCCCCGGGCCCCGCCCGCCCGCGCGGCCCGCTCCCCGGCCCCTCGTCGGGGCCCCGCCCGCGCGGCCCCTGCCGAACGTCGGCTACACCGGGCTCCTCACCGACGCCTCGGGCCCCTTCCGCAGCCGCGCCGCGCTCGGCCTCGTCCTCGTCGCCCTCGGCTACCTCGTCGTCACGACGCTGCTCATGGACGCCGGCGCCGCCGTCTCGTGGCTCGCCCGGGGGCGCCACGGCTCCTTCTCCGACGGCTACGCCCTCGTCGCCTCCTACGGCGTCGTCGAGGGCGTCGCCGTCGTCGACCTGGCGCTCGCCTCGGTCGTCCTCGTCGTGCTGGCCGTCGCCCGATGGGTCAACGGGCGGGCGCCGGGCTGGACCTGCTCCGTGGAGGGGCGTCTGCGCCCGGGGCTGCTCGGGTGCTGCCTGGTCATCGGCTTCGTCGTCCTCAACGCCGTCTACCTGCTCGGCGGCGCCGACCGGTCCGGGGGCTCCGGCCCTCCGGAGCACGCCTGGATCTGGGTGCTCCTGGTGCTGCTCACCTCGCCCCTGCAGGCCGCGGGGGAGGAGTTCCTCTTCCGCGGCTACGTGCAGCAGGCCGTCGGTGCGCTCACCGGCCGCACCTGGGCCGCCGTCGGCGCGAGCGCCCTCGTCTTCGCCCTCATGCACGGCACCCAGAACGCGGCCCTGTTCATCGACCGGCTCGGCTTCGGCCTGGTGGCCGGGGCCGTCGTCGTGGCGACCGGCGGGCTGGAGGCCTCGATCGCCGTCCATGCGGCCAACAACGTGAGCAGCTTCTGTTACGCCGTCGCCGCCGGCACGGTGAGCCAGACCCGCCTCATCGACGAGAGCACCTGGTCGACGACCGCCCCCAACCTCGTCGCCTACGCCCTGTGCGGCGCCCTGGCGGTGCTCGCGGCGCGCCTGCTGGGGCGGCGCCGGACGACCGGGCCGGGCCCGGTTTGATTCTCGGGGGCCCCATACACTAGAGTTCCAATCTGTTGCCGGCGCGGGTCCGCCCGTCCAGGCCTGTGGGGTATGGGGTAATTGGCAGCCCAACGGATTCTGGTTCCGTCAGTCCAGGTTCGAGTCCTGGTACCCCAGCCAGAGCGGCTCCGGCCGGCCGCTCCGGCGCCCTGCGGCACAACAGAAGATCGACTTGGCCCCGTTGTGCAGCGGCCTAGCACGCGGCCCTCTCAAGGCTGAAACGTCGGTTCGAATCCGATCGGGGCTACCAGGTGGGGAACCCGGCCCGAGCGGCCGGGTTCTTCCCTCTCCGGCCCCGCCCGGGGCGGCGCCCACTAGCCTGGCCCCATGCTGGCCCACACGGTTCGGGACGCACGGCGCACGATCGGCACGCCCGAGTTCGTCGAGCGCTTCGTCGACGTCCCGCGCTTCCTCGATTGCTGCCGCGAGTGCCCCGCCCACGGGCGCACCTGGGCCTGCCCCGAGTTCGACTTCGATCCGATGGACGTGTGGCGGAGCCGGCGCTGGTTCCACGTCATCGTCCGCACCCTCGCCTTCACGGCCGACCAGCCCCGCAGCGGCCTCGACCCCGACGAGCTGCGCCCGCAGGTCATGGAGCTGTTCACCGCCGAGAAGCGGCGCCTGAGGCACCGCGTCGTCGTCCTGCGCGCCCGGCACGAGGGCTCGGTGCCGCTGCTCGCCGGCTCCTGCGAGCTGTGCGCGCGCTGCACCCGCCTGGACGGCCGCCCGTGCCTGCACCCCGGCCAGCTCATCCACTCGGTCGAATCGATCGGCGGGGACGTCGTGGGCCTCGTGCGCGAGCTCTTCGGCATCGAGATGGGCTGGAGCGACGGCACCAGCCTGCCCGAGGCCTACCACCTCGTCGCGGGCCTGCTCAGCGACGAGCCGGTCCTGTGACGGGCGCGCTCCGGCGCCCCGGGCCGCGGGGCGCCGGCCGCTGCGCCGGAGCGTCCCCCGGGGCGGCGCCTCCCGGGACGGGGGACGGTCGGGGCCGGGGCCCCCCGGCTCACTCGTCCCCGCGGGTGCGGCGCAGCACCTCGGAGAGGCGCTCCCCGGCGGCGATGACGGCCGGCGCGTGCAGCCTGCCGGGCTGGCGGGTGAGGCGCTCGATGGGCCCGGAGACCGAGACGGCGGCGATGACCCTGCCGGCGGGGGAGCGGACCGGGGCCGAGACGGAGGCGACGCCGGCCTCGCGCTCGCCGACCGACTGGGCCCAGCCGCGGCGGCGCACCGTGTTGAGCGCGACCGCCGAGAAGCTGGCGCTGGCCAGCCCCGCGCTGATCCGCTCGGGCTCGTCCCAGGCCAGCAGCACCTGCGCCGCGGAGCCGGCGTTCATCGTGAGCTGGGCCCCGACGGGGATCGTGTCGCGCAGGCCGCTGGGGCGCTCGGCCGCGGCGGCGCAGATGCGCACATCGCCCTGACGGCGGTAGAGTTGTGCCGACTCGCCGGTGATGTCGCGCAGCCGGGCGAGGATGGGGCCGGCGGTCGCCAGCAGGCGGTCCTCGCCGGCCGCGGCGGCGAGCTCGACGAGGCGCGGTCCCAGGACGAAGCGGCCCTGCAGATCGCGCCCGACGAGGCGGTGGTGTTCGAGGGCGACGGCCAGCCGGTGGGCGGTCGGACGGGCCAGACCCGTCGACTGCACCAGTTCGGCCAGCGTCATCGGCCCCTGCTCGAGGGCCGTGAGGACGAGAGCCGCCTTGTCGAGGACGCCGACCCCACTCGATTTGTCCATGAAGTGAGACTAGCATCTCGCATTTTGATATAACAAGGGCTAGGATCGAACTCATGGCGAGAACTCTGGTTGAGAAGATCTGGGATGACCACGTGGTCCGTTCGGGCGACGGGGAGCCCGACCTGCTCTACATCGACCTGCACCTCATCCACGAGGTCACGAGCCCCCAGGCGTTCGAGGGCCTCCGCCTCGCCGGGCGCGCCGTGCGCCGTCCGGAGCTGACCGTCGGGACCGAGGACCACAACGTCCCCACGACCGACGTCGACCGGCCGATCGCCGACCCCGTCTCCGCCCTCCAGGTGCGGACCCTGCGCGAGAACTGCGCCGAGTTCGGCGTGCCCCTGCACCCCCTCGGCGACGCCGAGCAGGGCATCGTCCACGTCATGGGCCCGCAGCTGGGCCTGACCCAGCCGGGCATGACGATCGTCTGCGGCGACTCGCACACCGCCACCCACGGCGCCTTCGGCGCCCTCGCCTTCGGCATCGGCACGAGCGAGGTCGAGCACGTGCTCGCCACGCAGACCCTGCCCCAGGCCCGCCCCCGCACCATGGGCGTGTTCATCGACGGCGAGCCCGGCCCCGACGTCACGCCCAAGGACCTCATCCTCGCCCTCATCGCCCAGGAGGGCACCGGCGGCGGCCAGGGCCACGTCGTCGAGTACCGCGGCGGGGCCATCGAGCGGATGTCGATGGAGGGCCGCATGACGATCTGCAACATGTCGATCGAGTGGGGCGCCAAGGCCGGTCTCGTCGCGCCCGACGAGACCACCGTCGAGTACGTCGAGGGCCGCCCGCACGCCCCCGCCGGGGCCGACCGGGACGAGGCCGTTGCCCACTGGCTCTCGCTGCGCTCGGACCCCGACGCCCGCTACGACGAGGAGGTCCACCTCGACGCCTCCCGGCTCGCCCCCTTCGCCACATGGGGCACCAACCCCGGCCAGGGCGTCCCGCTGGACGCCCGGGTGCCCTTCCCCGAGGACTTCGCCGATGCGGCGGCGCGCGCCGCCGCCGAGCGCGCGCTGGAGTACATGGACCTGCGGGCCGGCACCCCGATGCGCGACATCGCGATCGACACCGTCTTCCTCGGCTCGTGCACGAACGGCCGCATCGAGGACCTGCGCGCCGCCGCCGAGGTCATGCGGGGGCGCCGGATCGCCGACTCCGTGCGCATGCTCGTCGTCCCCGGCTCGGACGCCGTGCGCCGGCAGGCCGTGGCCGAGGGCCTCGACCGCGTCTTCACCGAGGCCGGCGCCGAGTGGCGCCACGCCGGCTGCTCGATGTGCCTGGGCATGAACCCCGACCGGCTGAACCCCGGCGAGCGCAGCGCGTCCACCTCGAACCGCAACTTCGAGGGGCGCCAGGGCAAGGGCGGACGCACCCACCTGGTGAGCCCGGCCTCCGCCGCCGCGACCGCCGTCACCGGCCACCTGTCGGCACCGGCCGACCTGGACTGAAGGAGCAGCTGGCATGGAGAAGTTCTCGAGGCACACCGGCGTCCCGGTCCCGCTGCGGCGCTCCAACGTGGACACCGACCAGATCATCCCGGCCGCCTACCTCAAGCGCATCGAGCGCACCGGATTCGAGGACGGCCTGTTCAGCGCCTGGCGCGACGATCCCGACTTCGTGCTCAACCGGCCCGCTTGGCGCGCCGGCTCCATCCTCGTCGTCGGCCCCGACTTCGGCACCGGAAGCTCTCGCGAGCACGCCGTGTGGGCCCTGCAGAACTACGGCTTCCGGGTCGTCATCGGCTCGCGCTTCGGCGACATCTTCCGCGGCAACTCCGGCAAGGCCGGCCTGCTGCTGGCCACCGTGCCGCAGGGGGTCGTCGAGGAGCTGTGGGCCTTCTGCGAGGCCGAGCCGGGCCGGTCGATCACCGTCGACCTGCTCACGCGCACGATCGAGGCCGGCGGCCGGACCCACTCCTTCGAGCTCGACGACCACACCCGCCACCGCCTGCTCGAGGGCCTCGACGACATCGCCGTCACCCTCCAGCACGCCGACGACATCGCCGCCTACGAGGCCCGCCGTCCCGCCTTCATGCCGACGACCCCCGAGCGCGGCGCCGGGGCCCCGGCCGCCTGAGGCGCGGGACCGTGGACCCGCTGGGGCAGGCCCGCCGCCCCTACCGGGGCAGGCTGGGGCGCGTCAACGACGAGCCCACGACGCGACTCTTCGCGTCGCTGCCGCCGCTGGCCGACGCCCTCCTCGCGCCGGTGTGCCGGCTCCACTGCATCGGCCGGGAGAACATCCCGGACACCGGCCCGGTCATCCTCGCGCCCAACCACCTGTGCAACCTCGACCCCGTCGTCGTGGGGCGCTTCACCGTTCAGGCAGGGCGCTGGCCGCACTTCCTCGCGAGGGCGAACCTCTTCGACCTGCCCGTCGTCGGCCCGCTGCTGCGCGGCATCGAGCAGATCCCCGTCGAGCGCGGATCCGTGCGGGCCGCCGACTCGCTCGCCGCGGCCCGGGGGATGCTCGACGCCGGACGGGCCGTCATCGTCTACCCGGAGGGCACCTTCACCCACGACCCCGACGAGTGGCCGATGGCCGGCCACACGGGGGCGGCGAGGCTGGCGCTGACCACCGGCGCGCCCGTCGTCCCGATCGGGCAGTGGGGCGCGAACCTCGTCGTCCCGTCGCGCCGCCGCCCCGCCCGCCCGCACCTGTTCGGCCGCACCGACGTCGTCGTGCGGGCCGGGCCGGCCGTCGAGCTGTCGGACCTGGCGGGCCGCGGCGACCACGACCGCGCCGCGGTCCGCGAGGCCACCGTGCGCATCATGGACGCCATCACCGCCCAGACCGGGCTCGCCAGGGGCGAGCGGGCCCCGGCCGGGCGCTGGCACCCCGGCCGTCGGCGGCGCGTGCCCGCCGAGGAGGCGGTCCGCTGAGCGCCCGCCGAGGCCCGGGCGCCGGGCGTCCGGCCCACCGCTACGCTGGGGGCGGTCCTCCAGAAGGGAATCACGATGGGTGCTGATGAGCGCGTCACGATCGCCGTCGTCTTCGGCGGCCAGTCCAGCGAGCACGAGGTCTCGTGCCTCACCGCGGCCGGCGTGCTCGGCGCACTCGACCCGTCCCGCTACGAGGTGCACGGCATCGGCATCGACAAGCGGGGCGTCTGGCACCGGTACACGGTCGAGGAGATCGGGGCCCTCCGCGTCGAGGACGGCAGGCTCCCGGCGATCGGAGAGGACCGCCCCCGCGCCGTCATGGTGCGCGAGCCCGGCGGCGTGCGCCTGGCCACCCTCGAGGGCGACCGCCTCGTCGACCCGGTCCACGTCGACGTCGCCTTCCCCGTCATGCACGGCGCCTACTGCGAGGACGGCTGCATCCAGGGCCACTTCGAGATCCTCGGCCTGCGCTACGTCGGTTGCGGCGTCACGAGCAGCGCCAACGGCATGGACAAGGCCTTCATGCGCACCTGCTTCGAGCAGGCCGGCATCCCGCTCGTGCCGTGGCTGACGATCACGCCCGGCCGGTGGCGCGACGACCGCCGGGGCTGCCTCGCCCGCGTGAACGCCGAGCTGCGCTACCCCGTCTACGTCAAGCCCGCCCGCGGCGGCTCCTCGGTGGGCATCAGCCGCGTCACCGACCCCGCCCGGCTCGCCGAGGCCGTCGGGACGGCCCGCGCCGCCGATCCGAAGGTCGTCGTCGAGCAGGGCGTCGTCGGCGCCCGGGAGGTCGAGTGCGGCGTGCTCGGCGTCGCCGGAGGCGCCCCCCGGGCCTCGCGGCCCGGCGAGATCGTCATGCACGCCAACGGCGGCTTCTACGACTACGACGCGAAGTACCTGCCCGAGGAGCAGGTCGAGCTGCGGGTGCCCGCCGAGCTGCCCGCCGACGTCGCCGAGCGCGTGCGCGCCACGGCCGTCGCCTGCTTCGAGGCGCTCGACTGCGAGGGCCTGGCCCGCGTCGACGTCTTCGTCCTGCCCGACGGGGGCGTGGTGGTCAACGAGATCAACACGATGCCCGGCTTCACCGCGCACTCGATGTACCCGAGCATGTGGCAGGCCACCGGCATCGAGTACCCCGCCCTCGTCGACGCCCTCGTCGACCAGGCCCTGGCCAGGCCGGCCACGGTGCTGCGCTGAGCCGCGGCGCCGCGGCGGGTCCGGGACGGCGCCGGCGCCCCGGACCCGCTAGCGTTGACCCCATGCCGAGCACCACCTCATCCCATGCCCGCACCGTCGCCGACGTCGGCGAGTTCGGCATCATCGCCGACATCGTCCGCGACCTGTCGATGCCGCCCGCCGTGGCGACCGGCCCCGGGGACGACTCGGCCGTCTTCCTCGTGAACGGCTCGGCCGTCATGAGCACCGACATGCTCGTCGAGGGCGTCCACTTCCGCCGCGACTGGTCCAGCGGCACCGAGATCGGGCGCAAGGCGGTCGCCGTCAACGCGGCCGACCTCGAGGCCATGGGCGTCACGCCGCTCGTCATGAACGTCGGGCTCGGCGTGCCCGGCGACCTGCCCGTCCAGTGGGTGCACGACGTCGCCACCGGGCTGCGCGCCGAGGCCGACGCCGCCGGGCTGACCCTCGTGGGCGGCGACACGACGAGCGCCCGCGACGTCACCCTCTGCGTCACCGTCATCGGCCAGACCGAGGGCCGCGAGCCCGTCCCGCGCAGCGGCGCCCGTGCCGGGGACGTCGTCGCCTGCCGCGGCCGGCTCGGCTGGGCCGCCGCGGGGCTGGCGGCGCTCGGGCGGGGCTTCCGCAGCCCCCGGGCGGCCGTCGACTCCCAGCGGGTCCCCCTCGTGCCCTACGGCGCCGGACGGCAGGCCGCCCGGGCCGGGGCCACCGCGATGATCGACGTCTCCGACGGGCTCATCGCCGACCTCGGCCACATCGCCGACGCCTCGGACGTGCGCATCGACCTGCGCTCGGACGCATTCGAGCTGCCCGACCCGGTGCGGGCCGTCGCCGCGGCCACCGGCAAGGACCCGCTCGGCTTCGTCCTCACCGGCGGCGAGGACCACGCCCTCGCCGCGACCTTCCCCGCCGGCGCCGTGCCCGACGGGTGGGTCGAGGTCGGCGCGGTCGCCGAGACCGACGGGACGGCCCCCGGGGTCACCGTCGACGGCGCCGCATGGAGCGGGGAGGGCGGCTGGGAGCACTTCCGGGCCTGAGACCGGTTCCCGCCCGCCCCCGGCGGGTGGACTGGCAGCCCCCGGGGGCAGCGGGTAGCCTGAGCCCCATGGCGACCCGCGTGTCTTCCCCGTCGCGGTCCGGCGCCCGCAGCGGCTCGAAGCGTTCCTCGAACGCGACGAGCCGGGCCGCGGGCACGCGCACCCGCGGGGGCAACAGATCCAAGTCCACCCGCGCCAGGTCCTCCAGGGGCCGGGCGCGCGGCGCGTCGCGCCCCAACCCGCTGCTCCACGCCCTCGGCGTGGCGTGGTCCGGGCTGGCCGGCGCGCTCGGCGCCGGCGTGCGGAGGATCGGCCGCTCCGCGCGGGACCTCGACCCGGCCCTGCGCCGCGACGGCGCCGGCCTGGCGCTGCTCGTCGTCGCCATCGTCGTCGCCGCCGAGTTCTGGTTCGGCGTGCCCGGGGCGCTCGGGACGGGCATCCGCGTCGTCTGCAGCACGATCTTCGGCGCGGTCAGCTGCGTGCTGCCCTTCCTCCTGGGCGCCATGGCGTGGCGCACGCTGCGCAACCCCGAGGCCAACGGCCCGGCCGGCCGTCAGCTCGTCGGGTGGACCCTCTTCCTCATGGGCCTGCTGGGCCTCATCAACGTCACCGAGTCGCCGCTGCCCGGCCCCGCCGTCATCGACCGGATGCGCGCCCGCGGCGGCATCATCGGCTACATCTCCAGCTCCATGCTCAACCAGCTCATGCCCGCCTGGCTCACCGGCGTGCTGCTGTTCTTCGTCGCCCTGTTCGGCCTGCTCGTCATCGTCGGCAGGCCCGTCTACGAGATCGTCGACCAGGTCCGCGACGCGTTCACCGGGGCCCAGGACCGCCGCGACAGGGCCATGGCCGCCCGCCGCGAGCGCAGGTCGCTCAAGTACGGCGTCGACGAGGCCTACGACACCCCGATCATCGAGGAGCACCGGCCCCGCGGCCGCCGCGCGGGCGCGCGCCCCGAGCCGACCGGCGGGCCCGAGGAGGTCTTCGACGCGGAGTCCCCCGACGGTCCCGCGCAGGCGCCGACCGCGCGGGCCGGGGCCCACGAGCAGTACGCGCCCGAACCGGCCGCGCGGCCCTCGGCCGCCGAGCCCGAGCAGCACGCGCTGCCGCTGCCGGCCCCCGAGCCCGAGCCGGAGCCCGCCGGGCTCGCGGCCCCCGAGCACGCCCAGATGCCCGCGCGCGTCGAGCAGCTCCAGCTGTCCGGCGACGTCCAGTACACCCTGCCCGAGCTGTCCCTGCTCAAGCCCGGCTCGGCGCCCAGGGCCCGCACCGCGGCCTCCGACGGGCTCGTCGACGCCCTCCAGTCCGTGTTCAGCGAGTTCGGCATCGACGCCCAGGTCACCGGCTACACGCGCGGCCCGACGGTCACCCAGTACGAGGTGGAGCTCGGCTCCGGCGTCAAGGTCGAGAAGGTCACGGCCCTCCAGCGCAACATCGCCTACGCGGTCGCCTCGCCCGACGTGACGATCCTGTCCCCCATCCCCGGCAAGTCCGCCATCGGCATCGAGATCCCGAACAAGGACAAGGAGGTCGTCTCCCTCGGCGACGTCCTCCGCAGCCCCCAGGCCCGCGCCAACGACAAGCCGCTCATCGTCGGCCTGGGCAAGGACGTCGAGGGCCGCGTCGTCCTGGCGAACATCGCCAAGATGCCGCACCTGCTCGTCGCCGGCGCCACCGGCTCGGGCAAGTCGAGCTTCGTGAACTCGATGATCACCTCGATCATGGTCCGGGCCACCCCCGACGAGGTCCGCATGATCCTCGTCGACCCCAAGCGCGTCGAGCTCAACCAGTACGAGGGCATCCCGCACCTCGTGACGCCCATCATCACGAACCCGAAGAAGGCCGCCCAGGCCCTCGAGTGGGTCGTGCAGGAGATGGACCACCGCTACGACGACCTCGCCGCCTTCGGCTTCCGCCACATCGACGACTTCAACAAGGCGGTGCGCGCCGGGCAGGTGCAGCTGCCCCCCGGCTCCGAGCGCGAGCTCTCCCCGTACCCGTACCTGCTCGTCGTCGTCGACGAGCTGAGCGACCTCATGATGGTCGCCCCCCGCGACGTCGAGGAGTCGATCGTCCGCATCACCCAGCTGGCCCGCGCCGCCGGCATCCACCTCGTCCTCGCCACCCAGCGCCCCTCGGTCGACGTGGTCACCGGCCTCATCAAGGCCAACATCCCCTCGCGGCTGGCCTTCGCCACGAGCTCGGCCACCGACTCGCGGGTCATCCTCGACCAGACCGGCGCCGAGCGCCTCGTCGGCCAGGGCGACGGCCTCTTCCTGCCGATGGGTGCCGCCAACCCGAAGCGCGTCCAGGGCAGCTGGGTCACCGAGGCCGAGATCCGCGAGGTCGTCGACCGCGTCAAGTCCCAGCTGGAGCCCCAGTACCGCGCCGACGTCACCGTCCCTGCCGGCGGCGAGAAGAAGGTCGCCGAGGACATCGGCGACGACCTGGAGCTGGTCCTCGAGGCCTGCCGCCAGGTCGTGGAGCTGCAGCTCGGCTCCACCTCGATGCTCCAGCGCAAGCTGCGCATCGGTTTCGCCAAGGCCGGGCGCATCATGGACATCCTCGAGACCCGCGGCGTCGTCGGGCCGTCGGAGGGCTCCAAGCCCCGCGACGTGCTCGTCAAGCCGGACGACCTGCCCGAGACGCTCGCCTCGCTGTCGGGCGAGGCCGCCTGAGGTGCGCCGGCCGGTTCGCGCCCGCGGGCGCGGCGGTGGATACTGAGACCATCATGGGCAGGACCACAGTGCACCTCATCAGTCTCGGCTGCGCCCGCAACGACGTCGACTCCGAGGAGCTCGCCGGGCGACTCGAGGCCGGTGGCTTCGCCCTCGTCGCCGAGCCCGCCGAGGCCGACGCGCTCGTGGTCAACACGTGCGGCTTCATCGAGCAGGCCAAGAAGGACTCCATCGACACGATCCTGTCCGCCGCGGACCTCAAGTCCGGCGGCCGCGCCCGGGCCGTCGTCGCCGTCGGCTGCTTGGCGCAGCGCTACGGCCGCGAGCTGGCGCGGGCCCTGCCCGAGGCCGACGCCGTCCTGGGCTTCGACGACTACACCGACATCGCCGAACGGCTCCGCACGGTCCTCGCCGGCGGACGCCCCGGCGCCCCGGCGCCCCGCCGGGACCGCCGCACGCTGCTGCCCCTCGCCCCCGTCGACCGCCACCTGGCGCCGACGGCGGTGCCCGGCCACCAGGGCGAGCTGCCGGCGGGCCTGGCCCCCGCGTCCGGCCCGCGGACGCCCCGCCGCCGCCTGGGCCACGAGCCGTGGGCCCCGCTGAGGATCGCCTCGGGCTGCGACCGCCGCTGCGCCTTCTGCGCCATCCCGGGCTTCCGCGGCGCCCATCTGTCGCGCGAGCCCGCCCTGGTCGTCGAGGAGGCCCGCTGGCTCGTCGGGGAGGGGGTGCGCGAGATCATGCTCGTCTCGGAGAACACGTCGAGCTACGGCAAGGACCTGGCCGATCTGCGGGCGCTCGAGGGGCTGCTCGCCGAGCTCTCGCGGATCGACGGGCTCGAGTGGATCAGGGTCAGCTACGTGCAGCCCGCCGAGCTGCGCCCCTCGCTCCTCGACGCGATGGCCGGCACCGAGAAGGTCGTGCCCTACTTCGACATCAGCTTCCAGCACGCCGCTCCCGCCGTGCTGCGCCGCATGCGCCGCTTCGGCGACCCCGAGAGCTTCCTCGGGCTCATCGGGCGCATCCGCGAGCGCGCCCCCCGGGCCGGCATCCGCTCCAACGTCATCGTCGGCTTCCCCGGCGAGACCGAGCAGGACGTCGACGTCCTCGCCGACTTCCTCACGAGGGCCCGCCTCGACGTCACCGGGGTCTTCAGCTACTCGGACGAGGAGGGCACCGCGGCCGAGCGGCTCGACGGGCACCTCGACGAGGACGGGATCGCGGCCCGCCACCGGCGTATCGCCGATCTCGTCGACGAGCTCGTCGACCAGCGCGCCGCCGAACGGATCGGCGAGCCGGTGAGCGTGCTCGTCGAACGCGTCGAGGACGGCCTCGTCGAGGGCCGCGCCGCCCACCAGGGGCCCGAGGTCGACGGCGCCACCGAGCTGCTCACCGCCCCCGGCGGTGAGCCGCCCCGCGTGGGCGGTCTCGTGGCGGCTACGGTGGTGGCAGCGAACGGCGCCGATCTGGTCGCCGAGCCCCTGACCGGTGCCGGTGCGGGCGTGCGGAACGAAGCGGAACGGGGGTGCGACGAGCATGAGCGAGCCTGAGGCGAGCGGGCCCGAGCAGCAGGACACGACACTGGCCTTCGCCTGGAACGTCCCGAACATCCTGACGATCCTGCGCCTGGTCCTCGTGCCGGTCTTCGCGCTCGTCCTGCTCACGCACCCGCACGACCACGTCTGGCGCCACTGGGCGACGGCCGTCTTCGTCATCGCCATCCTCACCGATCTCGCCGACGGGCGGATCGCCCGCAAATACCACCAGGTCACCAACTTCGGCAAGATCTGGGACTCGATCGCCGACAAGGCGCTCACCGGCATGGCCTTCGTCGGCCTGTCGATCATCGGCGAGCTGGCCTGGCCGATCACCCTCGTCATCCTCGTCCGCGAATGGGGCATCACCGTGATGCGCTTCCGCGTGCTCAAGTACGGCGTCATGGCGGCGAAGCGCGGCGGCAAGCTCAAGACGACCCTCCAGGGCGTCGCCCTGGCCATGTTCCTCGTGCAGGTCCCCGACACCGTCACCTGGTTCTGGGCGCTGCGCTGGTTCATCATGTGGGCGGCCTTCGCGCTCACCGTCCTGACCGGCATCGACTACGTCTTCGACGCCCACCGGCTGCGCCGCGATGCGCTGCGGGCCGGCCACCCCATCGACTACAGCGCCCGGCACTGAGGGACGGGCGGCGTGGACGGGGGCACCGGGGCGCTCGCCGAGCGGCTTCTCGCGCTCTGCCGGCGGCGTGGCCTGCTGCTCGCCACCTGCGAGTCGATCACCGGCGGCGGCATCGGCTGGGCGCTCACCGCCGTGCCCGGCGCCTCGGACGTCTTCCGGGGCGGGCTCATCACCTACGCCAGCGGGCTCAAGGCCTCACTGGCCGGGGTCGACGCCGCGTTCATCGCCGCCCACGGCGTCGTCAACGAGCGGACCGCCCGCGAGATGGCCGAGGGGGCGGCCCGGGTCTGCGGGGCCGACGTGGCCGTCGCGGTCACCGGCACGGCCGGGCCCCTCGGCCAGGACGGCGTCGCCCCCGGCACGGTGTGGGTCGGCGCCCGCACCCCGGACGGCACGCGCACCCACCGGCTCGCGCTCGACGGCGACCGCGCCCGGATCCGCGAGGAGACCGTTCGCCGCGCCCTCCGGCTGACGGTCGAGGCGCTCTCGCAGCGCCCGGCCCCATAGCACCGGGGCCCCGGCCCGCCCGCACCGGGGTCCGGGAATGTTCGCCCGACGGGAATGAATCGGCGTCATGGCCTGTTGAACCCAGTGTGACCGCGGGGCCGACCTCCATCGGAGGGCGGGGCCGCGCAACCGGCGAGGGGAGAGAACGTGAAGCCGTTGTTGGTCCGTGAACTGCTCGGTGAGGCGCTCAGGGAGCGCCGCATGAGCCAGGGGCGCACTCTTCGTGACGTCTCGCTGTCCGCCCGGGTGAGTCTTGGCTACCTCTCCGAGGTGGAGCGGGGCCAGAAGGAGGCCTCGAGCGAGCTGCTCTCCTCGATCTGCACCGCCCTTCGCGTGCCGATGTCGGAGATTTTCCGCCGGGTGAGCGAGAAGCTCCTCGTCGCCGAGATCGGGAACGGCGAGAACCCGACCGCGCCGACGACCCGCCACGGCACCGTGGTCGCGGCCTGAGGGCGCGCACCGACCGGGAACCCGTGCCGCAGCGGGGCCGCCGCCCGGATGACCGGGCGGCGGCCCCGCTGCGCGCCGGCCCGAGGGCCCGAGGGGGTCAGCCCCGGACCGTCCGCCTGCGCCGGTAGCCCCGGGGGTGCTGCACGAAGCCGGCCGCCTCGAGGGCCTCGCGCAGCGGGCCGGCTTCGAGGGCGCTGCGGGTGTCGATCCGGTCGATCGACACCGGCGGCAGACGCCCGGCGTCGACGGCGGCGCCGACGGCCGACAGGGCCCGCCCGAGCGCCTCGGGCCCGACGCCGTCGAAGGTGACGAGCGTGTGCGCGCCCCGCTCCAAGTAGAGGAGCGGGGCCCCGTCGTCGAGGACGACGAGCGCGCCGGCCTTTCGGGCCGGGCGATGGGCGTTCGTCTCCGGCCACTCGAGCGCGGCGCCGTAGGGGTTCACGGGATCGCAGGCGGCGAGCAGGCGCAGCGGCGCGGCCGGGGCCCGGCGCAGCTCGTCGACGGCCCCCGGCACGGCGAACTGGGCGCCGCCGAGCCCCTCGACGAAGTAGCCGCGGCGCACCGCGCCGGACTCCTCGAGGGTGCTGAGCAGACGGTAGACCTGCGAGTAGTTCCCCGTGGCCGGCTCGGCGAGGGCGCTTCCCCTCGTGAGGACGCCGTAACGGGCCAGCTCCGCGTCGACCTGGTCGAGCAGTCCCCGGGGGCCGTCCTCGGCCGCGGGCACCCGCGACCAGCGCACGCCGGCCGGCGCCGCGGCCGCCCTCGCCGGGCGGGGCCGGATGAGCCGGCGCCGCGCAGCGCCGGCCCGGGGCCGGCGGACCACGCCGCGGACGCTCAGCTCGCGCAGCGGCCCGAAGCCGTCCGACGTGGCGAGCCCCGCCCAGACGAGCTCCCACAGGGCGTCCTGCGCAGCCGCGGCGCTCGTGCCGGCGTCGACGAAGTCGGCGCTGCGCCAGGCCCCGCCCGCCTCGAGACGCTCCAGGACGCGCCGGGCCGTCCCGCTCAGCCCGGCGCGCCCGCCCCGGCCGTCGGGCTCCGGCCCGTCGGGCGGGGCGGCGGGGGCCAGATCGGCCGGCCACAGGCGCACCCAGCCGTCGCCGGCGCCGATGGCGCCGGCACCGCTCCAGGTCACCTGCCCGGAGCCCATCAGCTGGTCGAGCAGCGCCGGGCGGTAGCCGGGCACCCTGGCCGGCAGGACGACGGTCTCGAGCATCGAGGCCGGGATCCGGTGGCCCGCCAGGGCGTCGACCGCGGTGAGCAGCCGCTCGACGGACTCGGCGTCGTCGCCGGCGGGCTCGTCGGGGCCCGGCAGCTGCTGCCAGGCGTCGAGGAAGCGGGCGAACTGGCGCTGGGCGACCGGTTCGACCTGGGCGCGGAGCCCGGCCAGGGTGCGGCGCTTGAGCACCGCCAGGACGGTGTGGTGGACGTACTGCCGGCCGTCGCCGACCAGCGCCGGCAGGTCGTCGCCGGGCGGCAGGAAGGACCCGGCGACGAGCGTTCCGGCATCGGCGAGCCGGGCCAGCGCCTGCGCCGCCGTCGCCTCGGCGAGCCCGTAGCGGTGCGCGAACGAGGCCGCCGTCACGGCGGCGTGCCGGCGCGCCCACCGCACGGCCAGATCGGCCAGCGCCTGCGCCCCCTCGCGCACCGCGCCCGCGCCGATGCCGGCCGGCACCGGCACGCCCAACGCGTCGCGCAGCAGCCCCGCGTCGGTGTCGACGCAGTACATGGGCGTCCCGGCGATGCGCACGAGCGCCAGCCGGCGGGCCGCGACCAGCTCGTCGAGCCAGCCCGACGGGTCGGCGACGCTCCGCGCGGCGCACTCGGCGCCGGTGAACGGCCCCGCCGTGCGGATCTGCTCCCACAGCTGCTCGGCGTCGGCGGCCCTGCGGTCGTCGGCCAGGTGCTGCAGCTGCGCCTCGTGGAGCGCCGCGACGTCGCGGTCGATGAGCTCTCCGGCGCCCTCGCGCCCGAGGAGCTCGGCGAGCATCCCCGAGTCGAGGCTGAGGGCAGCCAGGCGCCGCTCGGCCAGCGGCTGGTCGTCGTCGTAGACGAACTCGCCGACGTAGCCGAAGAGCATGTGGCGCGCGAAGGGGGAGGCCTGGGGCGTCTCGACGTCGACGAGCCGCACCCGCCGGGCCGCGATGTCGGCCATGAGGCGCACCAGCGCGGGCAGGTCGAAGACGTCCTGGAGGCACTCGCGCATCGCCTCGACGACGATCGGGAACTCGCGGTAGCCGGAGGCGACGGCCAGCAGCTGGGCCGCCTTGTGGCGCTGCTGCCACAGGGGCGAGCGGCGGCCGGGGCCCCGGCGCGGCAGGAGCAGGGCGCGCGCCGCGCACTCGCGGAAGCGCGCCGCGAACAGCGCCGAGCCGAAGACCTGCTCGGTGACGACGGCCTCGACGTCCTCGGCCGGGACCGCGAGCACGGCCGAGTCCGGCGGTGCCGCGCCGATGTCGGGCAGCTGGATGATGATGCCGTCGTTCGTCGCGTTCACATGGGCCTCGAGGCCGTAGCGGTCGGCGAGGCCCGCGCGGATCGCCAGCGCCCACGGCTCGAGGACAGCGGCGCCCAGCGCGCTGTGCACGCAGAGCCGCCAGTCGCCGATCTCGTCGCGGAAGCGCTCGACGACGATCGTGCGGTCGTCCGGCACGACCCCGGTGGCCTCGCGCTGCTCGTCGAGATGGGCCATGAGGTTGGTGCGGGCGTTCTCGTCGAGCCCCGCGGCCCCGAGACCGGCCAGCGCCTCGTCGCGCGGGGCGGCGCCCAGCTCCCGGACGCGCGCGCCGATCGCCGCGCCGAGCTCGGCGGGGCGCGCCGGCGCGTCGCCCCGCCAGAAGGGCAGCCTGCCGGGCTGGCCCGGCGCCGGGCTGACGATGACCTGCGACGGCGTGATCTCCTCGATGCGCCAGCTCGACGTGCCGAGCGTGAAGACGTCACCCACCCGGGACTCGAAGACCATCTCCTCGTCGAGCTCGCCGACCCGCCGCCCCGGCTCGTGCCGGCCCGAGGCGTTCCGGGAGCCCACGAGGAAGACGCCGAACAGGCCCCGGTCGGGGATCGTGCCCCCGCTCGTCGTCACGAGACGCCGGGCGCCGGGCCGGGCCTCGAGGATGCCGGCGACGCGGTCCCAGTGGAGACGGGGGCGCAGCTCGGCGAAGTCCTCGCTGGGATAGCGGCCCGAGAGCATGTCGAGGACCGAGTCGAAGGCCGAGCGGGGCAGGGAGGCGTACGGAGCGGCCCGGCGCACGAGGGCGTGGAGATCGTCGGCGGGAACCGGCGAGGCGAGGCAGGCCGAGACGATCTGCTGGGCCAGCACGTCGAGCGGGTTGCGCAGGGCGGGCGTCTCCTCGATGAGGCCGGCGCCCATGCGCTCGGCGATGACGGTGCAGTGCAGCACGTCGCCGCGCGAGGTGGGGAACACCATGCCCTGCGAGACCGCCCCGACCCGGTGGCCGGCGCGGCCGACGCGCTGGAGGCCGCTCGAGACCGACGGCGGGGCCTGCACCTGGATCACGAGGTCGACGGCGCCCATGTCGATGCCCAGCTCCAGGGAGCTCGTGGCCACGACGCAGGCCAGGCGCCCCGCCTTGAGGTCGTCCTCGATCTGCGCGCGGCGCGTCTTGCTGACCGAGCCGTGGTGGGCGCAGGCGATGATCGGCGCGTCGGTGCCGTCGACGCCCCTCGAGGCGGCAGAGGCGATCATCACCTGGGCGGGCTGGACGACCGGCTCCTCGGGGGCGCCCAGATCGGCCGCGTTCAGTTCGTTGAGGTGGGCGGTGAGCCGCTCGGCGCTCTGCCGCGAGTTGACGAAGCAGATGGTGGAGCGGTGCCCGCGCACCAGCTCGAGGATCCGCCGCTCGATCGGGGGCCACATCGACCGGCGCACCGCCCCGGGCCCCCGCTCGCCGGCCGGGTCGACGACGCGCAGCTGCGTCATGTCCTTGACCGGCACCTCGAGGTGCAGGTCCCAGGTCTTGGCGGCGGCCGGGTCGACGACCTGCACGGGGCGATCGCCGCCGAGGAAGCGCGCGACCCGCTCGGGCGGGCGGACGGTGGCCGACAGGCCGATGCGCTGGAAGTCGCCGTCGCGCTGCATCGCCGACAGACGCTCCAGGCTCAGCGCCAGGTGGGCGCCGCGCTTGGTGCCCGCCAGGGAGTGGATCTCGTCGACGATCACCGTGTCGAGGTCGCGCAGCGTGCCGGCCGCCCGGCTCGAGAGCATGAGGAAGAGCGACTCGGGCGTCGTGATGAGGATCTGCGGGGGATGCGCGGCCAGCGACCGGCGCTCGGCGGCCGGCGTGTCTCCCGAGCGGACCGCCACGGTGACCTCGGGGACGGGCAGGCCGAGCCGGGCGGCCGTGGCGGCGATGCCGCGCAGCGGGGCGGCGAGGTTGCGCTCGACGTCGACCGCGAGCGCCTTGAGGGGCGAGACGTAGAGCACCCGCACGCCCCGGCGCCCGGCGGGGCCGTGCGGGCCGGCGGGGGAGTCGTGCGCCCCGCCCTCCCGGCCCGGGGGCGTGTCGGTGCCGGCCCGGTGCGGCGCGGGGCCGTGCGGGCCGGTTGCGGTGTCGGGGTCGTCGAGCGCCCGCCTGGCCGAGGCCTCGCGCGAGAGGCGGTCGAGGCCGTGGAGGAAGGCGGCGAGCGTCTTGCCGGAGCCGGTGGGCGCGACGACGAGCACGTGCGCGCCCGAGCCGATGGCGGCCCAGGCGGCGGCCTGGGCCGGCGTGGGGGAGTCGAAGACGTCGGTGAACCAGGTGCGCGTGGCGAGGCCGAAGGCGGCCGGCGGGTCGCCGGCGGTGCGCTCCGGTGGTGTCATGGGCACAAGTCTTGCGCGCGGCGCCGACAATCCGGCCCGGCCGCCGGTCGGGCTCCTTCTGCCGCACCGGCGGCCCGGGTCCGGCGGCCCCGAGCCTGGCCGCCGCCCCCGTGCGGGCGGCCGACCGCTCAGGCGGTCTGCTCGTGGTCCCGCTCGTGGAGCACCTCGCGGGCACGAAGGTGCCGTCGAGGGCCCTGGGAAGCCGCGGTGGACGGCGGTGTGCAGGAGGGCCTCGGTGATCTCCTCGCGGGTGATGCCGGCATTGGGAGCGGCACCGATGCGGCCCTTGAGCCGGGGCTCGCATCCGCCCAGGGCGGTGAGGACGCCGAGCGTCACGAGCCGGCGGCTGCGGGCGTCGAGGCCCGGGCGGTCGTCGATGTCGCCGGATGCGGAGGCTGCGACGTGGTGGCCGAGGGCGGGGCTGACGTCTGCGAGGGAGTCGATGACGGCCTCGCCCCGGTCCCCGTCGATTCGGGACAGCACATCCCGGCCGTGCCGTCGACGGGCGAGGTTCTCGGGTGAGTCGATGTCGTGCTGCGTGGTGGTCATTGAGCGGGTCCTTCGGTGCAGGTGGTGATCTTGTACCCGGTGGCGGCCGGGGCGAGCCGGAGCCGGGCGATCTGACGGTGCACCGTGTCACGATGCTTCATGAGCAGGTCGAGACGTTCGGCCACGGTGCCGATCCGGCGTCGACGAGTTCGACGCAGCGCCGCAGGCCGGCGATGGGCACGCCCGAGGTCCGCATGCGAGCGAGGAGGACCACGCGGCGCACCGCTGCTGCGTCACAGGTGCGGCGTCCGGCGCGGTCGCGCGCGACGGCGATGAGCCCTGGGCGTTCGTAGTGGCGAAGGGCGCGAGGGCTCCCCCCGTGGGCTGCCGTGGCGCTGATGCCCCAGGCGGCGGGGGATCGTCGTCGCGGACCAGGTCCTGGAGCGCTTCGATGCTGATCCCGCCGGGAGGGTCCGCCGCGAGTCGCAGCGCGCGGGCGAGTGTCTCGTCATCCGTGCCGATGACGCCACGGCGTGGAGCGCGCTCGAACTCAAGTCCGGCCGTCGATCGACACGGGACCTGGCGGCATGGGGCGCGTTGCGGTTCCGGGTCCTCGGTCGCGGACGGGCCCCCGATCGCAGACGAAGCACGGCCGCGGCGTTGAGTCCCATCACCTGGCGACGGATGCCCGGATCGGCGATGGCCGCCTCGACCGTGGCCCGCGAGGCGACCGGATCGTCGCAGGGCGGGTTGGAGCCGAACAGGCACTGGTCGGGCAGGGCCTCGGCCGCTGCCCCGACCATGAACACCTGGAGCGCGCTCGACAGGTCCAGGTCCGGGTCGGGGTGCTCCTGCGCCACGTCGATCAGCGCCATGGAGGACATCCCTCCGAAAGCCCCCCACGATGAGTGGGGCGTGCGGGTGGCGGCCGGAGAGCTCCGCATGGGTGCGCGGGTCCTGCTCGGTGTTCGGAGCGAACCCGTCCGTGAGGACGGGCGGGGCGCCGTGATCGGATGCGATCCGCAGGATCGGTTCGATCTCGCCGCATGCCCCCCGGCGGGGTGGGCTCGCCGATGCCCCTGATGCGCGGATCGTCCAGGTGCCGCTCCACCCGGGCCTGCGCGGCGGCGGGGTCGCTCAGCGGCGCGTTCACGAAGCCGACGCTGCCCGGCCGGTCCTTCAGCGCCGCGAGCGGTTCGGCCGTGGCGTGCTCGAACGGGTCCGCTGGGACCCCCTGGCCGTCGAGGCCGTCCAGGAGCCGGCCGAACTCCGCCGTGAGCCCGGCGATGGTGGTGCAGGCGGGATGGAAGCGGGTCGACAGGAGCACGTCCGTGCCGACGCCGGCCTCGGCGGAGCGCCGCTGCTGCGCGGCGGGATCGGTCCAGGCGTGGGCGTGGATGTCGATGATCATGGTGGGCTCCCTCAGTGTGGGCTCCCTCAGTCGTGGTCGGGTGGACTCGACGCTGGAGGTGCACACTGGTGTCAGGGTCAAGTCGAGGGGGTGGCCGGGTGCTGGTGAACGAGCTGGCCCGACGCACGGGCTGCACGCCACGCATGATCCGCTATTTGCGAGACCAGGGGCCTGGTCGAGTCCGAGCGGCGGGCCAACGGGTTGCGGAATCAGCCGTCGACCAGGTGATCCGCATCCGGACCCTGCTGGGTGCCGGCCTGACCGTCGAGGACTCGCGCCCGCTCCTCCACTGCTTCTCCGAGAGCAACCGCCCCGTCGCCCGCCCCGCGCTCGCCGCGCAGGTCCATCGCGCCGTCGAGGACCTCGACCGGCAGGAGGCCCGGCTGTCCCGGGCGCGGGCCTCGCCGATGGTCCTCCTGGGCTGAGCCGGGCGCCCCGGCCGCCGTACGCGGTCATCGGCACGGGGCGGTGCTCACGCGCGTCGGGCGGCGTCTGCGGCCTGCGCCTAGCGCTCGGCGTCGGGGAGCTCGAGGAAGGCCCACACGGCGCGCCAGACCGCCTTGAACGGGATGCCGTCGGCCAGGGCCTCGCTCGTCGTGCGGTCGTCGAGCTCGCCGAGCACGGTCTGATCCGCCCACACATGGGCGTAGTCGGCCCCCAGATGCCTCGTCATCCGACGCCAGAACTCGGTTTCACGCACGCGGGCAGCCTAGCGCCGGGCGGGGCTCGGGGACTCCCGCCCGAGCCGGTCCGTCCCGCGACGGGCGGCTGCCCGGCCCGCCGCTCCCGTGACGCGCGGAGGGGCCGCTTGCCGCCTCGTCGATGACCGGATCGTCCTCGGGGCCTCCCGCGACGCGCGGAGGGGGATCGTTGGCGTTCGAACGGGTGTTCGTATACAGTGGACGGGGCGCCCCGGTTGTCCACAGCACCGGGCTCCGCCGAGAAAATGTCGGACCCCGTCCCTACAGTCAAGACAGTCAAGACGTCACGGGAACCGTCGGCGATCCCGACGTGAGGAGGAGGAAGCAGACATGGCCGTTGCAGACCGGCAGAAGGCCCTCGAGGCCGCCCTCGCACAGATCGAGAAGGCCCACGGCAAGGGTTCCGTCATGCGCCTGGGCGACCAGGCCTTCGGGCAGATGGAGTCGATCCCCACCGGTTCGGTGGCGCTCGACATCGCCCTGGGCATCGGGGGTCTTCCCCGCGGCCGCATCGTCGAGATCTACGGCCCGGAGTCCAGCGGCAAGACGACGGTCGCCCTGCACGCGATCGCCAGCGCCCAGGCGGAGGGCGGCATCTGCGCCTTCATCGATGCCGAGCACGCCCTCGACCCCACCTACGCCCGCGCCCTCGGAGTCGACACCGACTCGCTGATCGTCAGCCAGCCCGACAACGGCGAGCAGGCCCTCGAGATCGCCGACACCCTGGTCCGCTCGGGCGCCCTCGAGCTCATCGTCATCGACTCCGTCGCCGCCCTGACGCCGCGCGCCGAGATCGAGGGCGAGATGGGCGACAACCACGTCGGCCTGCAGGCCAGGCTGATGAGCCAGGCCCTCCGCAAGATGACCGGCGCCCTCAAGAACGCCAATACGACGGCGATCTTCATCAACCAGCTGCGCGAGAAGATCGGCGTCATGTTCGGCAACCCCGAGACCACCACGGGCGGTCGCGCGCTGAAGTTCTACGCCTCGGTCCGCCTCGACGTGCGCCGCATCGAGGCCCTCAAGGACGGCGGCGAGGTCGTCGGCAACCGCACCCGCGTCAAGGTCGTCAAGAACAAGGTCGCCCCGCCGTTCAAGCGCGCCGAATTCGACATCCTCTACGGCAAGGGCATCAGCCGCGAGGGCAGCCTGCTCGACATGGGGGTCGATGCCGGCATCGTCCGCAAGGCGGGCGCCTGGTTCACCTACGGCGACGACCAGCTCGGCCAGGGCAAGGAGAACGCCCGGGCCTTCCTCGTCGCCCATCCCGACGTCGCCGGCGAGATCGACAACCGGATCCGCGTCGCGCTGGGCCTGGTTCCCGATCCCGAGGTGCCAGAGGACGTCGACCCCGTCACGGGCGAGGTCCGCGAGCGGGCCGGGGCCTGAGCGTGGTCGGCGGCGGGCCCGGTCGGCCCCGGGGCCGACCCGGCGCGGCGGGATCTCCCGGGCCCGGCCCCGGCTCCGCCGCCCCTGGCCCAGGGGACGTCCCCTCGCCGGGCTCGCCGGCCCCGGACGCCACCGGGGCCTCCGGGCCCGACTCCGCAGCGCCCGGCCCCGGAGGGGAGCCCGGGCCCGGCCCGACAGAACCGGATGCCGTCGGGGTACCCGGGCCGGGTTCACCGGACCCTGACGCCGACCCGGCCGAGGTCGTCCGCGCATTGGCCCTGCGCCGCCTGGAGCAGCGCGACTACTCGCGCGGCGAGCTCGTCGACCATCTGGTGCGGCGCAGGGGCTGCGAACGGGGCGTCGTCGACGCGGTGCTCGACCGGTTCGAGGCCGTCGGGCTCGTCGACGACGCGCGCTTCGCCGCCCTGTGGGCCGAGTCCCGACGCCGTTCCCGAGGGCTCTCCGGCGGCGCCATCGCCCGTGAGCTGCGCGCCAGGCATGTGAGCGAGGAGATCATCGCCGGCGTGCTCGCCTCCTTCGACCCGGACGGCGAGGCGGCGACGGCCCAGGAGCTGGCCCGCTCCCGGGTCCGCACCATGAGGGGCCTGGACCGCCGGGTCGCATACCGGCGACTCGCCGGCTTCCTGGCCCGCAGGGGCTACGGCCCCTCGGTCGCCGCCGACGCCGTCGCCCGGGCGCTCGACGAGCTGCCCGAGGACTCCGAGCCGTCCGGGCGCCCCGGGCCCTGACGGGCCCGGGGCGGCATGCGGCGCCCGGCGCCGGGGCCCTGCCCCCGCGGGGCGGGAGTCCGCCCCGACCCGGGGCCCACCGACGTCGGCCCCGAGCATCCGCGCCGGCCCCGGTCGGGCCGCTGGGTACCATGGACCCCCCATGGACACGCCCGACATCACCACCGCCCGGTCCGACGCCGCGCGCCCGCGCACCTACCAGGTGATCACCTACGGCTGCCAGATGAACGTGCACGACTCGGAGCGCATCGCCGGCCTGCTCGAGGAGGCCGGCTACGTGCGCGCCCCCGAACCGGTGCACGGCGAACTCGCCGAGGCCGACGTCGTCGTCTTCAACACCTGCGCGGTCCGCGAGAACGCCGACAACCGGCTCTACGGCAACCTCGGCCACATGGCGCCCCTCAAGGAGCGCCGTCCGGGCATGCAGATCGCCGTGGGCGGGTGCATGGCGCAGAAGGACCGCGAGCTCATCACGAACCGGGCCCCCTGGGTCGACGTCGTCTTCGGCACGAACAACATCGGCTCGCTGCCGGTCCTGCTGGAGCGCGCGCGCATCGAGCGGATCGGTCAGGTCGAGATCACTGAGGCCCTGCGGACCTTCCCGTCCGACCTGCCGAGCCGCCGCGAGTCCGCCTACTCGGCGTGGGTGGCGATCAGCGTCGGCTGCAACAACACCTGCACCTTCTGCATCGTCCCGGCGCTGCGCGGCCGCGAGACCGACCGCCGCCCCGGCCAGGTGCTCGCCGAGGTCCGCGCGCTCGTCGAGACGGGCGTCCAGGAGATCACCCTGCTCGGCCAGAACGTGAACTCCTACGGTGTGCAGTTCGGCGACCGCGCCGCCTTCGCCAAGCTCCTGCGCGCGTGCGGCGGGGTCGAGGGGCTGGAGCGCGTGCGCTTCACGAGCCCGCACCCGGCCGCCTTCACCGACGACGTCATCAAGGCCATGGCCGACACGCCGAACGTCATGCACCAGCTCCACATGCCCCTCCAGTCCGGCTCCGACGCGGTGCTCAGGCAGATGCGCCGCTCCTACCGGGCCGAGCGCTTCCTGGGCATCCTCGACCGCGTCCGCGCCGCCATGCCCGACGCGGCGATCAGCACGGACATCATCGTCGGCTTCCCCGGCGAGGCCGACGAGGACTTCGAGGCCACCATGGACGTGGTGCGCCGGGCCCGCTTCGCCAACGCCTTCACCTTCCAGTACTCGGTGCGGCCGGGCACCCCGGCCGGCGCACGGCCCGACCAGGTGCCGCGGGAGGTCGTCCAGGAGCGCTACGAGCGGCTCCTCGCCCTCCAGGAGCGGATCAGCTGGGAGCAGAACAGGGCCTTCGAGGGCCGGAGCGTCGAGGTCATGTTCGCCACCGGCGAGGGCCGCAAGGACGACCGTCGCGAGCGGATGTCCGGCCGGGCCCGCGACAACCGGCTCGTCCACGTCGCCGTGCCGGCCGACCCGGCGCGGCGCCCCCGCCCCGGCGACATCGCCGAGGTCGAGGTCACCCGCGGTGCGCCCCACTACCTCGTGGCCGACGCGCCCCTGCGCGGGCTGCGCCGCACTCGCGGCGGTGACGCCTGGGCGGCGCGCCACGAGCCCCGGCCCGAACCGGTCGGTGTCGGCCTCGGCCTGCCCGCGATGCCGCGCCCATGAGCGCCCCGCCGCTCGTCGTCATCGTCGGCCCGACCGCCTCGGGCAAGTCGGCCCTGGCCGTCGCCCTGGCGCGCCTGCTCATCGCCGGCGGGCGCCCCGCCGAGATCGTCAACGCCGACTCCATGGCCCTCTACCGGGGCATGGACATCGGCACGGCGAAGCCCTCGCCGGACGAGCGGGGCGGCGTCGAGCACCACCTCATCGACGTCCTCGACGTGCGCCGGACGAGCACCGTCGCCGACTTCCAGGTCATGGCGCGCGAACTCATCGCGCGGCTGCGCGCCGACGGCACCACCCCGATCCTCGTCGGCGGCTCGGCCCTGTACACGCGGGCCGTCATCGACGACTTCGAGTTCCCCGGCACCGACCCGCGGGTGCGGGCCCACTGGCAGGCCGAGCTCGACCGTCTCGGCCCCGCCGGCCTGCACGAGGCGCTGGCCGCCCGCGCGCCCGAGGCCGCCCGGATCATCGGGCCCGGCAACACCCGCCGCGTCGTCCGTGCCCTCGAGATCCTCGACCTGACCGGCAGCGTGAGCCCCCATCTGCCCGAGCCGCGCTGCCTGCTCGAGAACGTCCACCAGTACGGCCTGGCGCTCGACCGCCAGGTCATGGACGAGCGCATCGCCGCCCGCGTCCACGCCATGTTCGACGCGGGACTCGTCGAGGAGGTGCGCCGCCTCGTCGACGAGGGCCTGCGCGAGGGCGCCACGGCCCGGCGCGCCCTCGGCTACCGGCAGGTGCTCGACCTCCTCGACGGACGCACCGACCTCGACGGGGCAGTCCGCAGCACCATCGACGGCACGCGGCGCTTCGCCCGCAAGCAGCTCGCCTGGTTCCGCCGCGACCCGCGCATCCGCTGGCTGCCGGCCACCGGGTCCGGGTCGGAGCGCACGATCGTCGACGACCTGCCCGCCCCCTGACGTCCCCGGCCGGACGGGCCGCGGGAACACCGGGCGGTGGTGGGAGAATGGGCCCATGGACACCTGGGGCTTCGCCAAGGGGCACGGCACGCGCAACGACTTCGTCCTGCTCAAGGACCGCACCGGATCCGCTCCGCTGGAGCCGGAGCAGGTGCGCTTCCTGTGCGACCGCCACGGCGGCATCGGCGCCGACGGCGTCATCCGCGCCATCAAGGCCGCCCACGTGCCCGGCTGGGACGGCGACCCCGACCTGTGGTTCATGGACTACCGCAACGCCGACGGCTCGCTCGCCGAGATGTGCGGCAACGGCCTGCGCGTCTTCGGGCGCTTCCTCATGGAGGAGGACCTCGTCGACTCGAAGGACCTCGTCATCGCGACCCGCGCCGGGTTGCGCGGGGTGCGCGAGCTGCCCGACGGGCGCATGTGCGCGCACATGGGCGCCGTCCGCGTCGGCCCCGAGCCCATCTCGGTCGTGCACGCCGGGCGCCGCTATCCGGCCACCGTCGTCGACGTCGGCAACCCCCATGCGGTCGTCCTCCTGCCCGAGGCCGTCGAGCTCGACGGCCTCGACCTGTCCGACGCCCCGCTCCTCGACCGGGCCGTCTTCCCGCAGGGCGCCAACGTCGAGTTCGTCCGCGTCGACGGCGAGCGCGAACTGTCGATGCGCGTCCACGAGCGCGGCTCGGGGGAGACCCTCTCGTGCGGCACGGGCGTCGTCGCCGCGGCGGCGGCCCACGCCGAGACCCTCGGCGGGCCCGACGGCCACTGCGCGGTCACCGTGCCCGGCGGCCGCCTCGAGGTGACCCTCGACGACGGCCGGGCCGAGCTCATCGGCCCGGCCGTCATCATCGCCCGCGGCGAGGTCCTCGTCCCCGACCCGCGCACCCGCTGAGGCGGCAATGGCCGACGAACGCCTCCCCGGACCGGCCGACCCCGACGGCGACCAGCAGGACCTCGCGGACCGCATGGCGCTCACCCGGGTACCCGGGATGTCCACAGAGCTGCAGGACGAGAGCGAGGTCGAGTACCGCAGCCTGCGCCTGGAACGGGTCGTCCTCATCTCCGTGTGGACCACCGGCACCGCCGACGACGCCCGCAACGCCATGATCGAGCTCAAGGCCCTCGCCGAGGCGGCCGGCTCCCAGGTGCTCGAGGGCCTCGTGCAGCGCCGCTCCCGCCCCGACGCCGCCACCTACCTGGGCGCCGGGAAGGTCGACGAGCTGCGCGAGGTCGTCGTCGCCACCGGCGCCGACACCGTCATCGCCGACGGCGAGCTGAGCCCCGCCCAGCTGAGGAACCTCGAGGACCGGGTGGGCGTCAAGGTCGTCGACCGCACCGCCCTCATCCTCGACATCTTCGCTCAGCATGCCCGCAGCGTCGAGGGCCGCACCCAGGTCGAGCTCGCCCAGCTCACCTACCTCAAGCAGCGCCTGCGCGGCTGGGGCGACTCGCTCTCACGGCAGGTGGGCGGCCGGGCCGCCTCCGGCGTCGGCATCGGCGGCCGCGGGCCCGGCGAGACCAGGCTCGAGACCGACCGGCGCCGCATCAACGCGCGCATCGCCGTCCTGCGCCGCAGGCTGCGCGGCATGGACGCCACCCGCGCCCTCGGCCGCGAGGGCAGGCGGCGCCGCCGCATCCCCTCGGTCGCCGTCGTCGGCTACACGAACGCGGGCAAGAGCTCTCTGCTCAACCGGCTGACGGGCGCGGGCCTGCTCGTCGAGGACGCCCTGTTCGCCACCCTCGACCCCACGACGCGCCGCTGCCGGGCCGCCGACGGGCGCGTCTACACGATGACCGACACGGTCGGCTTCGTGCGGCACCTGCCCACCGAGCTCGTCGAGGCCTTCCGCTCGACGCTCGAGGAGTCGGTGCAGGCCGACCTGCTCGTCCACGTCGTCGACGGCTCCGACCCCGACCCCGAGGGCCAGATCACGGCCGTCCGCGAGGTGCTCGACGGCATCGGCGCCGGCGGGCGCCCCGAGCTGCTCGCCGTCAACAAGACCGACCTGGCCGATCCCGACGTCCTCGCGCGGCTGCGCGCCGAGCACCGCGATGCCGTCCTCGTGAGCGCGCGCACCGGGGAGGGCGTCGACGCGCTGCGCGAGGCCGTCGAGTCGGCTCTGCCCGCCCCGCACGAACGGGTCGACGTGCTCATCCCGTGGGACCGCGGGGACCTCGTCGACCGCATCCACCGCTTCGGCGAGATCGAGTCCGACGAGTACCTGGTCGACGGCACCCGCCTGGTCGCCAGGGTGCACGTCGACCTGGCGGCCGAGCTGGCCGGGTTCGCCGTCGCCCCGGGCGGCGGGCGAGCGGAATAGGCTGTCCCGGTGACCGAGCCCCTCCATGACCGCGCGCTCGATGCCGCCGTGCGGGCCATCGGGGGATCGGCGCGCCCCGGACAGCGCCGGATGGCCGACGCCGTGGCGAAGGCCCTCGCCGAGGGCACCCGGTTGCTCGTCCAGGCCGGGACCGGGACCGGCAAGTCGCTCGGCTATCTGGCGCCCGCCCTCGTGCACGCCGGGGACGGCGGCCGGGTCGTCGTCGCCACCGCGACCCTCGCCCTGCAGGACCAGCTGGCCACGAAGGACGTGCCCGCCGCGGCCCGCGCGGTCGCCGAGGTGACCGGCCGCCGTCCCGTCGCCGCGGTCGTCAAGGGCCGCGCCAACCACGCCTGCCTCATGCGCGCCCGGGGGAGCGCGCCCGAGCAGTCGAGCCTGCTGACCGCCGGCGACCTGGCCGGGGCCGCTCACGGTGCGGGCCGGGCACGGGACGCCGAGTCGGCGCTGGGCGCCGAGGTCCTCGCCCTGCGCGCCTGGGTCGAGGAGCAGGCGCGGGCCCACGCTCTGGCCGACCGCGACGACGCGCCTGCCCACTCGGGGCGGGCCTGGGCCCAGGTCTCCATCGGCTCGCGCGAGTGCCCCGGCGCGCGCTGCCCCTTCCACGACGAGTGCTTCGCCGAGACCGCCCGCGCCAGGGCGCGCGAGGCCGACCTCGTGATCACCAACCACGCCCTCCTGGCCATCGACGCGATGAACCGCAGCGGCGTGCTGCCCGAGTACGACGCCGTCATCATCGACGAGGCCCACGAGCTCACCGACCGGGTCACCGGAGCGGCGAGCGAGGAGCTCACCCCCGGCAGGTCGAGCGCGTGGCGCGCCGCGGCTCCGATTGGCTCGACGACGACGCCTCCCTGGCCCTCCTCGACGCGGCCGATGCCTTGCGCGGAGCGCTCGAGGACACCGGGACGGGCAGGGTGGGCGCGGCGCACGGAGGCCTCGTCGAGGCGGTCGGGACGGTCCGCGACGCGGCCCGCCGGGCCGCCGGTCGGCTGGGCCGGTCCGGCTCCCGGAGCCAGGTCGAGCCGGAGCGCATCGCCGTCGCGGCGGCCGCCTCCGAGGTCTTCGAGACGGCCGAGCGCATGGCCGCCCTCGCCGACGCCGACGTCGTGTGGGTCGGCGAGCACGAGCGCCTCGGGCGCTGGCTCACCGTCGCCCCGCTGTCGGTGGCGGGCCTGCTGCGCGCGGCGGTGCTGTCCCGCGCCACGACAGTCCTCACGAGCGCGACGCTGACCCTCGGCGGCTCCTTCGAGACGATGGCCGGACGGGTCGGGCTGCGCGCCGACGAGCGCCTCGGCGAGGACGAGGAGGCCCCCCGTGCCGAGCCCCGGGACGACCCGGACGCCCGGCTCCCCTGGCGCGGCGTCGACGTCGGCTCGCCCTTCGACTACGCCCGGCAGGGCATCCTGTACACCGCCGCGCACCTCGACCGGCCTGGGCGCGACGGCATCGGCGAGGACGCGCTCGGACAGATCGTCGAGCTCGTCCGGGCCGCAGGAGGCCACACGCTGGGTCTGTTCAGCTCTCGCCGCGCCGCCGAGACCGCCGCCGCGCACGCGCGCCGGGAGCTGCCCGGGCCGCCCGTCCTGTGCCAGGGGGAGGCCCAACTGCCCGAGCTCGCCCGCCGCTTCGCGGCCGAACCCGGGACCAGCCTGTTCGGCACCATGTCGTTGTGGCAGGGCATCGACGTGCCGGGCGACACCTGCCGCCTCGTCATCATCGACCGCATCCCCTTCCCCCGCCCCGACGACCCCCTCGTCCAGGCCCGCCAGCAGGCCGCCGCGAGGGCCGGTGGCAATGGCTTCATGCAGGTGGCGGCCTCGCATGCGGCCCTGCTGCTGGCCCAGGGCGCCGGGCGGCTCATCAGGAGCGTCGACGACAGGGGAGTGGTGGCGATCCTCGACCCGCGGCTGGTGCGAGCCCGCTACGGCCCGTACCTGCGCCGATCGCTGCCGCCGTTCTGGACGACGACGGACCTCGCTCGCACGATCGGCGCGCTGCGCAGGCTCTCGGGTTCCGCCTGAGATCCTCGCGGAGCCGGGGTCCTTCCCGGATCCGCGCTCTCCCGGCCCCCGCGTCCGGGGGCTCGTGGTGGAATTCGGGATGGAGGCCGCCGTGGGCGCTGCGGCCCCGCTCCCCGGGGAGGCTCAGAGGCGGCGCAGGACCGCGACGACCCTGCCGACGATCGTCGCGCCGTCGCCGTCGATCGGCTCGTAGCGCTCGTTGTGCGGCAGCAGCCGGACGTGGCCGTCCGCGCGCCGGAACTCCTTGACGGTGGCCTCGTCGTCGATGAGGGCGGCGACGATGTCGCCGTTGTCGGCGGTGGGCTGGGCGCGGACGACGACGTAGTCGCCGTCGCAGATCGCCGCGTCGATCATCGAGTCGCCGTGCACCTCGAGCATGAAGACCGTGCCCCGGCCGACCAGCTCACGGGGCAGGGGCATGGTCTGCTCGACCTGCTCGGCGGCGAGGATCGGCGCGCCGGCGGCGATGCGTCCGACGAGGGGGACGTTGACGGCCTCGGGGAAGGCGTCGCCCAGGTCGGTCGGGTCGAGGGCCTCGTCGGGGTCCTCCGGGGGCGCGGGGACGACCTCGAGGGCGCGGGGGCGCTTCGGGTCGCGGCGCAGCAGGCCCTTCGCCTCGAGCACCCTGAGCTGGTGGGCGACGCTCGAGGGGCTCGTGAGGCCGACCGCCTCGCCCATCTCGCGGATGCTCGGGGGATAGCCGCGGGCGTCGACGCTGGTGCGGATGAAGTCGAGGATGAGCCGCTGGCGTCGGGTGAGCGAGTCCGCGTCGGCGGGCAGCCCATCGGGGGCCCGGACACCCGCGACGCGGCGACGGGCGCTGCTGGCCCGCAGCTGGGCGTCGATGCGCTCCGCGCTCGGACGACCGGCCCTGCGGGGCGCCCGGGAGGAGGGATTGCTCTGCGTGCCCATGGCGGAATGCTACGCCGGGGCGCCCCGGAATCAAACGACTGTTCGACTCGGCGTGTCGGCGACACCACCGCCGCCCTGCTGTCCACCGCGCCCGGGCTGCTGTCGACGGTGCTGGTGACGGGGACCCTGCGCTCTGCCGTCTCGCTGGCAGCCGGACGGTCGGCCGACCACGGCCCGTCGTCTCCGTCTCGTGCCGGGCTGGACCCGGAGGTGATCCGGGTCGAGGTGGCGGTGCCGGCCTCGAGGCCCTGCGCGCTGTCCGGCATTCCCGGACGGGCCCGGCGGCGCCGGCAGGCACGAGCCCGGGCAGGACAGCCCGTGGATAGGGGCCATGGCCGGCACCATCGCGTGAGCGCCGCCGGGCCGTGGCCATGGCCAGCAGGCATCCCGCCCGGGGCCACCGCAAGACCTGGGCCATGGCCCGTCACGACGGCCATGCCGTCTCCCCCTTCGAGGACGTCGCGGACCATGGCCGACGAAGGCCCGCTTCTGCGCGCTGACCGCCGGAGACAACGCCGGGAGCCGGCCGGGCGGCGCACGGCGGCGTCCGCGCCACCGACCGGGCCGAATCAGGTCTGGCAATCCGGCTTCTCCGAGCACGAGACCACCGGCGGCCGGACCCGACGTGTCGCGGGCCGCTCCTCGAAGCCCGGGTCCGGCTGGTGCTGGTCACCCGCCGCGGACCAGCACGACGCGACCGCCGGAGTCGAGCCGGCCCCCGCGGAGGCCGAAGCCATGCTCGACGGGGTCAC
>NZ_AUFR01000020.1 GCF_000426605.1 Propionibacterium acidifaciens DSM 21887 | reverse complement strand
AGTTCAGCGAGGAGCTCCTGTTCAAGATTGTGACGCAGACTGGCCAGAACGAGCCGGACGCTCTGGTGGGGGCCGAGCCGCCGTGAACCGGCCGACGGCAGATCACCGCCGGTTGCCGCGTGGATTCTCCGGCACAGGTCGTGCATCTGGGTTCGGGTCAGTCGTGTGATAGCATGGGGCCTGCGGCCTGTTCCTTGATAGTTTCTTGTCACGCATTAATTATCTCGGGGCAGGCCGCCCTTCGTCTTCTGCGACACGCCTCCACGAAACCATCGACAACAGCTTAGATCATCCCTATGAATAAGCTTCATTGACGACTCCGTTCCGACGGTTCCCGGGTGGTTGCGGAATCGACGCTATTTCGGGCATCCGCTGTTGTGAACGGATCGTTCTGCTGCCGGTTCTCCGGTTCGGGGAAAAAGATCGCACGAATGCCCCGTGGGCTCCCGCGGCGCCCGGCCCCCGCCGGCCCGCTCGTCCGGTTCGCGTCCGGGGCGCGCGTCGTCCCGTCCCCGTCATTGGTTCGCACCTCACTTTTTGGTTTGCACCCGGGTTATGTCCGAGGTGCGAGCACAAAAGTGAGGTGGGAACGGTGGGCCGGGGCGTGGGACGGGTGAGGGGTGCGGGATGGCCGGGCGTGGGACGGCCGGGGGCGAACGGTGGGTCGGAGCGCGGGACGGCCGGGGCCGTGGCGCGAGGGCGTCGACCGCGCGGGCTCAGAGGCGCACCGGGTACTGCGGCCGGGGCACCTCGGGGGTCACCGTGCCGGCGACGAAGATGTCGTACCAGAGCATGAAGCAGACGATCGTCCACACGCGGCGGGAGTGGTCGGCGACGCCGGCGCGGTGCTCGTCCAGCAGCCTCATGGCCGCCTTCGGGTCGATGAACTCGTCGGTGGGGGAGCTCTCGATGATGTCGCGCGCCCAGGCGTAGGAGTCCCCCCTGAGGTAGACGCGGGTCGGCACCGGGAAGCCGAGCTTGCGGCGGTGCAGCACGTGCTCGGGGACGATCCGCTCCAGTGCCTTGCGCATGGCGTACTTCGTCGTGCCGCCGGCGAGCTTCTCGCTCATCGGGATGCGGCGGGCGATCTCGAAGACCTCCTTGTCGAGGAACGGCACGCGCAGCTCCAGCGAGTTGGCCATCGTCATCCTGTCGGCCTTGACGAGGATGTCGCCGCGCAGCCAGCTGAACAGGTCGACGTGCTGCATCCGCTGCACCGGGTCCCAGGAGCGGGAGGCCTCGTAGAGCGGGTCGGTGACGTCGTGGAAGCTGATCGACGGGTCGTAGGTGCGCAGCAGACCCGGAAGCTGCTCCTCGCGGAAGATGCGGGCGTTGCCGTAGTAGCGGTCCTCGAGCCGCAGGGCGCCACGGCGCAGCATGTCCTTGCCCCGCATGCCGTTCGGCAGCGCCCGGCTGACCGCCCCCAGCCCGCGGCGCAGCGCCATCGGAAGATGCTCGAAGCCGGCCAGCGAGACGGGCTCATGATAGATCGTGTAGCCGCCGAAGAACTCGTCCGCGCCCTCGCCCGACAGGACGACCTTGACGTGCTTGCGGGCCTCGTTGGCGACGAAGTACAGCGGCACGAGGGCCGGGTCGGCGACCGGGTCGTCGAGGTACCAGATGATGAGGGGCAGCGTCCGGGTGAGCTCCTCCTCGGTGACCCAGCGGGTGATGTGCTCCACCCCGATGGCCCTCGCCGACTCGTCGGCGACGTCGTTCTCGGAGTAGCCCTCGGCCCGGAAGGCCGCGGTGAAGGTGAGCAGATCGGGGTTGTAGCGCTTGGCCAGGGCGGCGATCGCCGTCGAGTCGATGCCGCCGGACAGGAACGAGCCGACGGTCACGTCGGCGCGCATGTGCTTGGCGACCGAGTCGTCGAGGACGGCGGCGATCCGGTCGTAGAGGGCCTCCTGGGACTCGGGGCCGGTGACCGGCCGGGAGTCGAAGACCGGGTGGAAGTAGCGGGTCTGCTCCAGGCGGCCGTCCTCGACGGTGAACGAGCAGCCGGACTCGATCCTCGTGAGCCCGGCGTCCATCGACTCGGGTTCGGGGACGTACTGGAGGACGAGGTAGTGCTGGAGCGCGCGGGCGCTCACCCGTGCCGCGCCGGTGAGCTCGCGCAGGCTCTTGGCCTCGGAGCTGAACGCCACGCCGTCCGGCGTCGCGGTGGTGTAGAGCGGCTTGATGCCGAACCAGTCGCGGGCGCCGAAGGCCCGCTGCTCGCGGGCGTCCCAGATGACGAAGGCGAACATGCCGCGCAGCCTCTGCACCCAGTCGGCCCCGTGGTAGTGGTAGCCGGCGACGATGGCCTCGCCGTCGCCCTCGGTGTGGAAGACGGCGCCGTCGGAGGAGGCCAGCTCGGCGCGCAGCTCGAGGTAGTTGTAGATCTCGCCGTTGAAGACCATCCAGTAGCGGTCGGGGTCCTCGGGCGGGCCCCAGCGCAGCGGCTGGCCGGAGTTCTCGATGTCGATGATCGACAGGCGGTTGAAGCCCAGCGCCGCGCGGTCGTCGTGCCAGATCTCGGTGTCGTCGGGGCCGCGGTGCCGCTGGAGGGCCATCCCCGCCCGCACCTGGTCGACGCGCTCGGTGCGCAGGGCGTCGGTGGAGATGAACGTCATGAAACCGCACACGGGATGATGCCTTCCTGCAGATGGCGCGACGACGGGGAGGAGGCCGCTCCTCCCAGTATGGCCGATGCCGGCGTCCGGCGCCGTCCAGGGTGCGCACGCACGATCCGCGCCCGCGGGACGATCGCCCGCGGCGGAAGACCTGTCCGCAGCGCTTTCCGTGCCGGGGGCGGACTGGCGGTCGTCCCCCGGCCCACAGGTCATCATCGGGGCCGGGCGGCCGAAGCATGTTCTCCTCGTGGTCGCCGATCCCGCTCCCGCGGCGGGAAGGGTACCGATGATGAAGGATTTCTCGGTGTCACGTCGCTGATCCCGCGCCCGCGGCGGGAAGGCGCCGCCGAGGGCGGCTCCGACGCCCCGCGGAACGGTCTGACGCCCCGCGGGATGGATCGTCCGGTACGGGCGGGGCACAGACCCGCGGCACAGGCGGTGGGCGTTCCCGCCCGTGCCCCGCGGATGCGACGGGCTGTCGTCATTTTCGGGACTCACGTTCTCGTTCCGGCAGGGCCTACTATGCCCGCGTGCGCATCCAAGTCATCGGTGTGGATCACCGGACCGCCCCGCTGGCGGCGCTGGCCACCCTGTCCGACGGCGAGGGGCTGTCCCGCGTCCTCATGGCCCGGCAGGCCGATGTCGCCGGGGCCGTCCTGCTGTCCACGTGCAACCGCTTCGAGCTGATCTGCGACACGGACGACTCCCTCGGGCCCGAGCGACTGCGCGAGCGCGTCTGCGAGCTGCTCCGCGAGCTCGCGCCGGACGTCGACGAGCGCGCCCTGTCCGGTCTGCGCGCGGACGTCGGCGACGCCGCCGTCCAGCACGTCTTCGAGGTGGCCGCCGGGATGCGCGCCGCGGTCATCGGTGACAAGCAGGTCGCCGGCCAGCTGCGCCGGGCCTATGAGCTGGCCTCCGAGCGCGGCCAGTGCACCGGCCGCCTCCACCGCCTCTGCCACGACGCGCTGACCAGCTCGCGCGCCGTCGCCAGCCGCACCTCGCTCGGCGCCGCCGGCCGCTCCGTCGCCGGCGTCGGCCTCGACATGACGGGCCTGCCGGGCGGCCTGCGCGGCCGGCGGGTGCTCCTGGTGGGCACCGGCGCCTTCGCCCGCGTCGTCCTCGCCGAGCTCGGCACGCGCCGCGCCGGCCGGATCAGCTGCTGGTCGGCCTCGGGCCGGGCCGAGCGGTTCGCCGCCCACCACGACGTCGTCCCGCTCGACGACGACGGGCTCGCCGGGGCCGTCGCCGAGGCCGAGCTGGTCGTCACGTGCAGCGGCAACGGCGCCGTGCTCGGCGCCGGGCCACTGCTCGCCGGACGCCCCGAGCTGGCCGCGCCCGGCGCGTTCCCCGTCCTCGACCTGTCCCTCGGCGGTGATCTCACCGAGGAGGCCAGGGCCCTGCCCGGCGTCCGCGTCATCGGTCTGGAGGAGGTGCGCGACCGGGCCGACGAGACCCAGCGCGAGGTCATCGAGCAGGCCCAGCAGGTCGTCGACGAGGGCGTCGCGCGGCACCTGGCCAAGGAGCGCTCCCGCGGCGCCGATCCGGCCATCGCCGCCATGCGCGCCGAGGTGGGCGTCCTCGTCGACCGCGAGATCGCCCGGGTGCGGGCCCGCGAGTCCGAGGAGGTCTGCGCCGCCGTCGAGCGCTCGCTGCGCCATCTCGCCGGCGTCATGCTCCACACGCCCACCGTCCGCGGCAACCAGCTCGCCGAGGAGGGGCGCGGCGAGGAGTTCTTCGCGGCGCTCACCCTGCTGGGGATCGAGGTCGACCGGTGACCGGCACCGGCGGGCCGCTGCGCCTCGGCACGCGCGGCTCCGAGCTGGCCGTCTCGCAGACCCTCACGGTCGCCGGGCGGATCGAGGAGCTCACCGGTGCGGAGACCGAGCTCGTCCGCGTGCGCACCGAGGGGGACGATCTGTCGATCCCGCTGTCGGCCCCGCCGCGTCCGGGGGCCTTCGCCGCCCGCCTGCGCGACGTGCTGGCGGACGGCGGGGTCGACGTCGCCGTCCACTCCTTCAAGGATCTTCCCTTCGCGCCGGTCCCGGGCCTGCGGGTCGTCGCCGTGCCCGAGCGCGCCGCCGCCCAGGACGCCCTCGTGAGTCGCGACGGCTCCGGGCTCGCCGCCCTGCCGCCCGGCGCACGGGTCGGCACCTCGAGCCCGCGCCGGGCCAGCGCCCTGCTGCGCGCCCGCCCCGACCTGCGGATCGTCCCGATCCGAGGCAACGTCGGCACCCGCGTGCGCATGGTGCGCACCGGCGAGGTGGACGCCGCGGTGCTGGCGGCCGCCGGTCTGGAGCGCATCGGCCGCGGCGACGAGATCGCCGAGCTCGTCGATCCGCGGATCATCGTCCCCGCGCCGGCGCAGGGGGCCCTGGCCGTCGAGATGCGCGCCGACCACCCGATGGCCGAGGCGGTGGGCCTCGTCGACGACCCCGGCGCCCGCCTGCGCGTGGCCGCCGAGCGGCAGGTGCTCACCGGCGTCCGCGCCACCTGCACCACCGCCGTCGGCGCGTATTGCGAGCTCGAGGGCCCCGGGCTGCGCCTCGTCGCCGATCTCACGGACCACCTGGGCGTCGACCACGCCCACGTCGAGATCGACGCGGAACTCGGCGAGGACGCCCTCTCCGCCGCCCGTGCCGCCGGCGCCCGGGCGGCCGCCGAACTCCTGGAGGTCGCCCGATGAGTCAGCCGGACCGCAGGCCCGTCCTGCTCATCCGCCCCGACGGCAACGAGCGGGACGCCCGGGCGCTCGACGACCACGGCATCGCCAGCGCCACCGACCCCTATCTCGTGACGCGCCCCTGCGACGATCCGATGCCGGCCCACCGGTTCGTCGGCCTGCTCGCCGCGGCCGGCCCCCAGACCGCCCTCATCATCACCTCGCCCCGCACCTGGGGGCATCTCGAGTCCGTGGCCGGGAGGGGGCCCCTCGAGCGGGCGCTGTCGTCGGCCCTCGACCAGCGGATACGGGTCCTCGTCACGGGGCGCGGCACCCGGGGGGCCCTGCCCGGGCCGCTGGCGGAGCGGGCCGAGACCGCGCCGAACGCGGAGGCCCTCGTCGAACTGCTCAACGGCACCGTCCTGCCCCGGCTGCGCGCCCTGCCGGTGCCCGCCGTCGACCCGGTGGCCCTCCTGCCCGGCAGCGCGATCGCCCGCGCCGAGCTGCCCGAGGGCCTGCGCGCCGGGGGCTGGCGCGTCCTCCGGCTGCCCGTCTACACCACCGTCGCGCGCCCCGAGCCGCCGGCCAGCGTCGGGCCCCTGGCCCGCGGCGCCTACTCCGCCGTCCTGCTGCGCTCCTCGAGCGCGGCCCGGGCCCTGGCCGGGTTCGCCGGGCCGGACGGCGTGCCCGCCGGCACCCTCGTCCTCGGCGCCGGCCCCACGACGAGCGCCACCGCCCGCGCGCTGGGCCTCGACGTCGTCGAGTGCACGGCCACCGACCCGACGGCCCTGGCCGTCGAGGTGGCCGCCGCCCTCGGCGCGCCCGGCCCGAGCGGCGGGGCCGCTGATGAACTCGGCCCCGAGCATCCGAGCCGGCGGGCCGACATCGCCGGGAGCGCCTTCCTGCGCGCCGCCCGCGGCGAGCGCCCCGAGCGCACGCCCGTGTGGTTCATGCGCCAGGCCGGCCGCTCACTGCCCGAGTACCGCGCCGCCCGCGAGGGCACGACGATGCTCGAGAGCTGCCTGACCCCGGCTCTCGCCGCCGAGCTGACCCTTCAGCCCGTGCGCCGCTACGGGGTGGACGCCGCGATCCTCTACTCCGACATCATGGCCCCGCTCGGGCTGGCCGGGGTCGGCGTCGACATCGTCCCCGGCGTCGGGCCGGTGCTCGACCGGCCGGTGCGCACCGAGGCCGACGTGGACGCCCTGCCCGCCCTGACCGACGAGGCCCTCGAGCCCATCCGCGAGGCGGTGCGCCTCGCCGTCGCCGAGCTGGGCGCCACCCCGCTCATCGGTTTCGCCGGCGCCCCGTACACGGTGGCCTCCTATCTCGTCGAGGGCGGCCCCTCCCGCGGGCACGAGCGCACGAGGGCCCTCATGCACGAGCGGCCCGAGGTCTTCGCCCGGCTGCTCGACCGGGTCGCCGAGCTCGACATCGCCTTCCTGCGCGCCCAGGTGCTCGCCGGTGCGAGCGCCGTGCAGCTCTTCGACTCCTGGGTCGGGGAGCTCGCCGAGGACGACTACCTCGCCCACGTCCAGCCCGCCTCCGGCAGGGTGCTGCGCGCGATCGGCCGTCTCGGCGTCCCCCGCATCCACTTCGGCACGGGCACGGCGGCGCTGCTGCGCGCCATGCGCGACGCCGGCGCCGACGTCATGGGGGTGGCCCGCGATCTCACGCTCTCCCGGGCCGACGAGCTCCTCGGCGGGGCCACCCCGCTGCAGGGCAACCTCGACCCGGCCCTGCTGTCGGGGCCCCTCGCCGACCTCGACGCCGCCCTGGCGCGGATCCTCGAGGAGGGGCGCCGGGCGCCCGCCCACATCGTCAACCTGGCGCACGGCGTCCCCAAGGACGCCGACCCGCAGGTGCTCGCCCGCATCGTCGACGCCGTGCACGCCGGCCCCCACAGGAAGGAGGGGCACTGACCATGCCTCGACCCGCAGGAATAGGTTCCGTCAAGCCCGTCGACTGGGCCTACGACCGCGCGCCCATGATCATCTACTGGGAGCTCACGACGGCCTGCGCCCTGGCCTGCCGCCACTGCCGCGCCAGCGCCCAGCTCGAGCCGCCGCCCGGCGAGCTCACCCACGACGAGGCGCTGCGCATCCTCGACCAGGTGGCCGACTTCGGCAGCCCCATGCCGCACGTCATCATGACCGGCGGCGACCCGATGCGCCGCTTCGACCTGGACGGGCTCATCGCCGGCGCCCGCGACCGCGGCATCGGCGTCTCGCTGTCCCCGGCCGTCACCCCGCTGCTCACGAGGGAGCGCATCGCCGACATGGCGGCCCTCGGCGTCCAGGCCATGTCGCTGTCGCTGGACGGCTCGACGGCGGCCCACCACGACGGTGTCCGCCAGGTGCCGGGCACCTTCGACGCCACCCTGCGGGCCCTCGCCGACGCCAACGAGGTCGGCATGCCCATGCAGATCAACACGCTCGTCACCGACACCACCGTCGCCGACCTCGACGACACCTACGAGCTGCTCAAGGGCTACGAGCTGTTCCAGTGGAGCCTGTTCTTCCTCATCTCGGTGGGCCGCGGCGCCCAGCTGCGCGAGATGAGCCCCGGCGACGCCGAGCGCACCCTCATCAAGTGGAACAGGCGCCGCCCCGACGCGCCCTTCCGCATCAAGACGACCGAGGCCATGCAGTACCGGCGCATCGCCGCCCAGCAGATGCTGCGCGCCGGCCGGACCGAGCAGGAGATCCTCGACTCGCCGGCCTCGCGGGGCTTCGGCATCCGCGACGGCAACGGCATCATGTTCATCTCCCATCTCGGCGAGGTCATGCCGTCGGGCTTCCTGCCGATGAGCGTCGGCTCCGTGCGCGAGCACTCGATCGTCGAGCTGTACCGCGACACCGAGCTCATGCGGGCCCTGCGCCGCCCCGACGGCTTCAAGGGCGACTGCGGCCTCTGCGAGTTCAACAAGTGGTGCGGCGGCTCGCGCTCGCGGGCCTACGCCTGGACGGGCGATCCCCTCGAGTCCGACCCGCTGTGCCCCTACAAGCCGGCCGAGGCGAGGGCGGGTGTCCACGCGGGACGCCCGGCCGTGAGCGGGGTCGGGGCGTGAGCGGGGCGGACGACGACGGCTGCGCCGGGCCGCGCCTCGTCGTGATCGGCGGCGGTATCACCGGCCTGTCCGCCGCCTGGCAGGGCGCCGCGCGCGGTGCGCGGGTCACCGTGCTGGAGGCCTCCGGGCGCTTCGGCGGCAAGATCGTCACCGAGCGCCGCGACGGCTTCGTCATCGAGGGCGGCCCCGACTCGTACGTCGCTTACCGGCCGGCGCTGGCCCGGCTGCTCGACGAGCTCGGCATCGCCGACGAGGTCATCGCCCCCGGCGGCGGCCGCCGGGCGGCGCTGCTGGCGCGCGGGGCGCTGCGCCCGATGCCCGCCGGCATGGGCATGGTGCTGCCCACCAGGCTGTGGCCCTTCGTCACGACCCGGGTGCTCGGCTGGCCCGACAAGCTGCGCGCCGGCCTCGACCTGGTCATCCCGCGCCGGCTCCGGGACGGGAGGGACGTCTCCATCGGCGCCTTCCTGCGCTCCCGGCTGGGCGACGGCATCGTCGACCGCTACGCCGAGGTCATGGTCGGCGGCATCTACGGCGCCCGGGTCGACGAGCTGAGCCTCGACGCGGTGCTCCCGTCGCTGCGCCGCAACGAGCGGGAGCACCGCTCCCTCATGGTCGCCTCCCTTGCGCAGGGCCGGGCGGCGCGGCGCGGGCGCGCGACTGCCCGCGGCGCCGTCGGCTCGCCCTTCCGCACCCTGCGCGCCGGCCTGGGCCGCGTCGTCGAGGCGCTCGTCGAGGGACTCGGCGCCCGCGGCGTCGAGCTGCGCACCGGCGCCGCCGCGGTCCGGCTCACCGACGCCGGCGTCGAGCTGGCCGACGGCTCCCTCGTGCCCGCCGACGCGGTCGTCCTCGCCGGCGGGGCCGCCTGCTCGGCCCTCCTGCTCGCCGGGCCGGCGCCCGACGCGGCCGCCGTCCTCGACGCGATCCCGCTGGCCTCGACCACCGTCGTCTCGCTCGGCTTCCGCGTCGACGACTTCGACCGGCCCCCCGACTCGCAGGGCTGGCTCGAGGTGGACCCCGGCCCCGTCTCCGGGGTGACGACCAGCTCCGTGAAGTTCGCCGGCCGCGCCCCCGACGGGCAGGCGCTCGTGCGGGTGTTCATCCCCGACAAGCGCGGCCCGCTCACCGGCGCGCCCGACGACGAGCTGCTGCCGGCGGTGCTCGACCACGTGCGCCCGCTGCTCGGCGTGCACGGGGAGCCCACCGTGACGCGCATCGACCGCTGGCACGCGGTGATGCCGAAGTACACGGTCGGCCACCTCGACCGCGTCGCCGCCGTCGACGGCTGGCTCGCGGCGCACCGCCCGACGTGGGCCGTCGCCGGCTCGGCGCTCCACGGGGTGGGCCTGCCCGAGTGCGTCGCCGACGGCCGCGCCCGAGCCGACGCCGTGCTCGACGCGGCGGCCGGCCGCGCGCGGGGCGAGGGGCCCTCCGGCGCGCCCGAGGCCGGGACGGTCCCGGCCGATGGATCCGGGGCAGCCGTCCCGGCAGCGAAGGGAGCATGAGATGACCACCCACTACGACGCCCTGCTCGTCCTGGGCTTCGGCGGCCCGGCCTCGGCCGAGCAGGTCGGGCCCTTCCTCAGGCACATCACCGGCGGGCGCATCACGCCTCAGCGGATGGCCAGGGTGAGCGCGCACTACGCCCACTTCGGGGGCGTCAGCCCGCTCAACGGGCAGAACCAGAGGCTCGCCGACGAGCTGGGCGCGCGCCTGCGCGCCCGGGGCGTCGACGTGCCGGTCGCCGTGGCGCACGCCCATGTGGCGCCCTTCCCCGACGAGGTGCTCGCCGACCTGGCGGCCCGCGGGCACCGGCGCGTCCTCGCGCTCGTGCCGGCCGTCTACTCGTCGTACGTGGGCTGCCGCTCCTACCGCGAGGCCCTCGCCGCGGCGATCCCCTCCGGCCCGGACGGCGCCCCCCTCCTCGAGGTCGCGAAGATCAACCCGTTCCACGACATGCCGGCCTTCGCCGACGCGCAGGCGGGGCTGCTGGAGCCCGTCGTGCGGGCGCACCCGGACGCGACGGTGCTGTTCACCACGCACTCGCTGCCCACGGGGCTCGCCGAGAGCTCGGGCGTGGGCGGCGGCGCCTACCTCGCCCAGCACCGGGACGTCATCGACCGCATCCTCGCCCGGCTCGCCGACGGCGGGCTGCGGCCCGACTGGCGGCTCTGCTACACCTCGCAGGGCGGCGCCCCCGGCGACTCCTGGCTGACGCCGGACGTCAACGACGTCATCGACGCCCTCGCCGGCGAGGGCGTCGGCGGGGTCGTCGTCGTGTCGATCGGCTTCCTGTCGGACCACATGGAGGTCATCTGGGACCTCGACAACGAGGCCGCCCAGACCGCCCGGGGCCACGGCATGGACTTCCGGCGGGTGCCGACCGTCGGCACGGAGCCGGTCTTCCTCGACGGCCTGACCGAGCTCGTCGCCCGGGGACTTGCCGAAGAGGACCGCAGGGGCGACGATGACTGCGGCGGTGACGACTGCTGCCCCAACCCCGGCGGCGCAGCGCCCGCCGTGAAGGGGGTCACTCCGTGAGCGGGAGCCAGTACCGCATCGTCCAGCGTCCGCGCAGGCTGCGCCGCACCGCGGCCATCCGGGAGCTCGTGGCCGAGACGCGTCTGCACCCGGCCGACCTCATCGAGCCGATGTTCGTCGTCGAGGGCCTCGACGCCCCCCGCGAGATCGGCTCGATGCCCGGCGTGCGCCAGCACACGAGGGCCTCGCTCCAGCGGGCCGTCCACGAGGCGGCCGATGCGGGCGTGGGGGCCGTCATGCTCTTCGGCACCCCGGCCGAGCGCGACCCGATGGGCTCGCAGGCCTGGAACCCCGACGGGGTTCTGGCCAACGCGGTGCGCTGGGCGCTCGAGGCCGAGCCGCAGTTGCCGGTCATCGCCGACGTCTGCCTCGACGAGTTCACCGACCACGGTCACTGCGGGGTGCTCGACGCCGACGGCGAGGTCGACAACGACGCGACGCTGCCGCTCTACGCGAGGATGTCGGTGACGCTGGCCGAGGCGGGCGCCACGATGCTCGGCCCGTCGGGCATGATGGACGGCCAGATCGGCGTGATCCGCGAGGCCCTCGACGGGGCCGGGTTCACCGGGACGGCGCTCATGGCCTACTCGGCCAAGTACGCGTCGGGCTTCTTCGGGCCGTTCCGCGAGGCTGTCGACTGCCGGCTGACCGGCGACCGGCGCGCCTACCAGCAGGACCCGGCCAACGCGGTCGAGGGCCTGCGCGAGATCGAGCTCGACCTGGCCCAGGGCGCCGACATCGTCATGGTGAAGCCGGCCCTGCCCTACCTCGACGTGCTGGCGAAGGCGGTGCGCATCGCGAACGTGCCGGTGGCCGCCTACGTCGTCTCCGGCGAGTACGCGATGATCGAGCTGGCCGCCCGGGCCGGCGCGATCGACCGGGAGCGCTGCATCATGGAGGCCCTCACCGGCGTCAAGCGCGCCGGGGCGTCGATGATCGTCACCTACTGGGCCACCGAGGCGGCCCGTCGGCTGGCGCGGTAGAACCGAACCGTCGGAATCCGATCACGAACCGCCGCCGGCGCGCGGCGGAGGAACCCGAGGAGCCCTGATGACCCGCAGCGAGGAACTGTTCGCGCAAGCCTGCACGGTGATGCCCGGGGGCGTCTCGAGCCCGGTGCGGGCCTTCGGCCGGGTGGGCGGTGCGCCCGTGTTCGCCGCGAGCGGCCGCGGCAGCCGCATCACCGACGTGGACGGGCGGCAGTACCTCGACCTGGTCAACAGCTGGGGGCCGCTCATCGCCGGCTACTCGCACCCGGCGATCGTGGCGGCGGTGCAGGCCGAGGTGGCCCGGGCGACGAGCTTCGGGGCCCCCTGCGAGGTCGAGCTGCGGCTGGCGCAGAAGGTCGTCGAGCGGATGGCCGGGGCGATCGGGAGGATCCGGTTCACCTGCTCGGGCACCGAGGCCGTCATGACGGCGGCCCGCATCGCCCGCGGCGCGACGGGGCGCCCGCTGCTCGTGAAGTTCGTGGGCTGCTACCACGGGCACGCCGACTCCTTCCTCGTGGCGGCCGGCTCGGGCGTGGCGAGCCTGGGCCTGCCCGACTCGCCCGGCGTGCCGTCCGAGATCGCCGCCGACACGCTCACCGTGCCCTACGGCCGCCTCGACCTGGTCGAGCGGGTCTTCGCCGAGCGCGGCGACGAGATCGCGGCGGTCGTCACCGAGTCGGTGCCTGCGAACATGGGTGTCATCGTGCCGCCGGAGGGCTTCAACAAGGGCCTGTACGAGATCGCGCACCGCCACGGGGCGCTCATGATCCAGGACGAGGTGCTCGCCGGCTTCCGGGTGAGCCCGACGGGCGGCTGGGGCCTCCAGGGCCGGCTCGAGGGCTGGACGCCCGATCTGTTCACCTTCGGCAAGGTGATCGGCGGCGGCATGCCGCTGGCGGCGGTCGGCGGACGCGCCGAGCTGATGGACCGGCTGGCGCCGGTCGGCCCGATCTACCAGGCCGGGACGCTCTCGGGCAATCCGGCGGCCTGCGCGGCGGGCCTGGCCACCCTCGAGCTCATGGACGACGCCGCCTACCAGAAGCTGTACGACATCGCCGACCGGGTGTCGGGCATCGTCTCGGCCGCCCTGGCGCGCGAGGGCGTCGCCCACCGGCTCAACAAGGTGACGAGCCTGTTCAGCTTCTTCCTCACCGACGAGCCGGTGGTCGACTTCGCCTCGGCCTCCCGGCAGGACCACGAGGCCTTCGCCCGGTTCTTCCACGCGGCGCTCGACGAGGGCGTCTGGCTCCCCCCGAGCGGCTTCGAGGCGTGGTTCTGCTCGACCGCCATCACCGACGACGACCTGGAGCACCTGGAGCGGGCCATGGCGGTGGCGGCGCGGGCGGCGGCGCAGGCCTGAGGGGCCAGAAGGCGCCGGGATCGTGACCAGTCGACGGCTCAGATCGTCGATGCCGTGCGGGAGAGCCGCCGGTGATCGTCGTTGACGCGTCCGCCGTGCCGGGACAGCTTGTCGGAGGGGATCCTGCCCCGGTCTCTGGCGGGAGCTCGAGGGGGAGCTCGCGGTGCCCCATCTTCTCGACATCGAGGTGCTGTCCGCCCTGCGCGGCCTGGTCCGTGGCGGGGCCCTGGGCCTCGACCGCGCCGGGGAGGCTCGCCGTGCCTGTGCCGATCTCACGATCACGCGCTACGGGCGGCGCCCGCTGCTGACCGCATAGGGGCCCTGCGCGCCCAGTGCACCAGCTGTGGCGCGGCATATCTGGCTCTGGCTGAAGGCCTCGGCGTCCCGCTTGTCACCTGTGACGGCGAGTTGGACGCCGGTGGGCACCGTGCTGAGGCGGGGGTCTACTCGCGAGGGGCCTGAGAGCGGGTCTTCGCGGCCGGACGGGCGCCCTCGACCGCGGACAGCCAGCCGATGAGCTCTTCGACGCCCTGGCGCACAGGGAGCAGGTCCTCGCCGGGTCCCGCGTCGTACCAGTTGCGCAGGGCCGCCGCGGCCCGCCCCGGTCCGCAGCCCCCGTTGTTCGGTCGGGCGGAACAGCTGGGCCAACCGGACGGGTGAGCGGGATGGAGCGACGGAGGCATCCGGGAGGGGTTTCATCCGCGGCCCAGATGTGTCAAAACCGCACACATGGAGCATGCCGACGTGGGACGGCGCATCCTCGAGGCGAGGATGACGAAGGGTCTGAACCAGACGCAGCTGGCCCAGGCGCTGGGCATCGACCGCACGGCCCTGGTGCGCATCGAGAAGGGGGAGCGGCGCGTCACCGCGCTGGAGCTCCTCGACATCGCGGGGGAGCTCGGGCGCCGTGTCGAGTGGTTCCTGACTCCACGGGCGTCCGCCATCGTGCGGCACCGCGGCACCGACCCCGAGGATCTCGCGGCGGTGCGTCCCATCGACGTCGAACTCGAGACGCTGTCCGGCGACGTGGCGCTGCTGGAGGAGCTCGGCCGTCTTCAGCTGGACGACCGGCCGACGGTGCTCGCGCGTCCCGGGACGTCCGCCGAGGCGGAGGAGCTGGGGCTGAGGATCCGTGCTCTCGCGGGGGTCGAGGACGGTCCTGTCAGTGACCTGGTCGGGGTCGGGCAGCGGCTCGGCCTGTCGGCCTTCTCCCTCGATCTCGGGCGGGTCGATGCGGATGCAGCGTCGATGGTGCAGGGCGGGCACGGCATCGCCCTCATCAACGGCTCGTCCGCGGTCGGGGTCGGGCGGCGCAGGCTGGCGCTCGCGCACGAGCTGGCCCATTTCATGGTCGACGACCAGTACCAGACGGACTTCCGGGTCGACGCGCGGGCCGAGGCCGACAGGCACGAGAACCGCATGGACAGGGCCGCCCGTGCGGTGCTTCTTCCCGAAGAGGCTCTTCGCAGCGCCTGGGAGGAGGCGCGGGGGTTCGGGCTCCGGGGCGCCGCGGTGCGGACCGGGAGTCGGTTCCGCGTCGACATGACGACTCTGGCCGGGCGTCTCGGGGAGCTCGGGCTCGTGGACGGCGCGGAGTCCGATGCCGTCCGTGAGGTACGGACGCGCAGGGCGGACATCGTCGAGCTGAACCTCCACGTTCCCCACGATCTGGAGGGGACCAGCCTGCCTCCGGCCTTCACGAGGGCGGTGATCGGCGCCTACGACGCCGAGGACATCACCATCGAGCGTGCGCTCGGGCTCATGAGGGGCCTCTTCGACGCCGACGACTTCGCCCCCAGGCGCGAGCTCGACCCGGATGCCCTGTGGGGCGTCGTGTCGTGACATGGGTCGTCGACACCGGCCCGCTCAGCCATTTCGCGAAGGCCGGATGGCTCGGGGTGCTGAAGATGCTGGCGCCCGAGCATCGGATCATGATCCCCGACGTGGTCGATGCAGAACTCGGGAGAGGGGCGGCGCAGCAGCCCGGTCTGAGCAGCAGCCCGGTCTGACGCATGTGCATGCCCAGGACCGGATCGAGGTCAGGGCGGTCGAGTCGGATGCCGAGCTCATCGCCTTCGGTGAATGTCACGGATCGCTCGTGGGCGACAATGGCCGGGACGTGGGGGAGTGCGGGGTGCTCGCCCCTGCCGAGGCTCATCACCGGACTGCTGTCATCGATGACCAGGAGGCCTGCAAGGCTGCCAGGAGAACTGGATCGGTGAAGGTCCGTCGCACCCTGGGGTGCTGTGCGATGCGGTCCGTCAGGGTCTGCTGACGAGGGAGACGGTCTCGGCCGTGGCCGATGATCTTGTGCGGAGCAAGTACCGGGTCCCCTTCGAGCCGGGTGCCTTCATCCGGTGGGCGGAGGAGAAGGGGCTGCTCTGATTCCCGTAGCGGCGAGGCCTGCCCGCGACATCGACGGATGGGGGCATGACGAGGAGGAACGCTTCCGAGTGGGCCCCTGCGGACAGGCCTCGGTGAGTCGTCGTCCAGTTTGCTTCGGTTCTGGCCCTCTCCTGTTCGCGTGTTCGTGCCCCGCCATGGATTTCAGGTTGTTGCACTCGGCGTTTCCGTTCCCATGCATTGCAGTGCACGGTGCGCTTTCCGATCCGCGTGTCGGTCCGATCCGCCACGCGCGGAACGCCGGCAGGGCCGTCGGCACCGCGATGCACGCGACGTCGATGGCGTGCCGGGGCGCGGTCGTGCGGGCCGGCCGGCAGGCCCCGGCGTCCGGCTCCTCGTCGCGCGCCCCGGCCCTCCGGAGCGGCTGCAGGGCGATGACGACGGCGACGGTCGGCGGATGGGCGGTCACGACGCCTCCGGACGGGGCGCCCGCAGGGGCGCGAGGCACGAACGCAGGTACTGACCGGCGCGCAGACGCTCGTCGCCGAGCCTGCGGCGGTCGAAGAGGAGGGGGCCGAAGCGCAGGGGGAGGACGTCCGTCTGCTTCGCGGAGCGGATGAGCCTGCTGCGCGTCCCCAGCAGGCCGAGGACGGAGGCGAGGCAGCCGCCGTACTGCGGGGGCGGCGCGGCGATGAACTGCGTGGCGAAGACGTGCGAGAGAGCGACACCGTGGAAGGAGTCGGTGACGACGAGGGAGGCGTCCCTGATGAGGGCGAGGAAGTCCTCGACGGTGGGCAGGACGATCCGGCGGGCGAGGGGCATGCGGGCCGTCGGCCAGTGGCCGATCCGCACGACGGGCAGGCCGGTGCGGGCGGCCAGCCGTGAGACCGCCTGGGTCAGCAGCGGGTTGCGGTTGAGCTGGTGGACCAGCAGGTACTCGTGGTCCAGCACGGCGTCCGAGGCGAGACCCCGCCAGTAGGCCGGCGGGATCGCCAGGGTCGGGTCCACGTGCTGCTGGACGTCGAGGCCGAGGCCGGCGAGGTAGTCCCGGGCCGAGGGCTCCCTGACCGAGAGCGCGTCGAAGGCCGACAGGGCGCGGACGGCGCGCTCCTCCTCGAGGGCCGGCAGCGTCGGCGTCCCGGGGGAGGACGCGAAGGAGAAGCGGTGGACGCCGGGCGGCAGGAAGGAGAGGTAGAACGGTCGGTTGTCCAGGTTGCGGGCGATGTTCCAGACCTGGTCGGAGCCCACGCAGAAGGAGTCGTACTGGTCCGCGGTGCCGCGGAGGCTCTCGTAGGAGTCGTAGTGCCTCCGGGTGAGGTTGATCCGCCGCGCGAGGAAGTCCTGGAAGACCAGTGCCCGTCTGCGGGCCTCGCGTTCGTGCACGAGTCCGTACGCCCGTCGCATGAGCGGTCCCCGGCCGTGACGGCTCCCGGCGAGGCGGTGGAGGGCGCCGTCACCGGCGTTCTCGCGGCGGAAGTCGAGCACCGCGCAGCGCGCCCCCGCGCTCTCGAGGAGCACCTGGGTCGCCAGCGTCTGGAGGACCGATCCGTAGTCCCGGACGGCGTGCAGGGTCAGCAGGGCGACGCTCGGTGACCCGGGACCGGCGGGTCGGCCGACGCTCGGTGACCCGGGACCGGCGGGTCGGCCGACGGCGCTGGGGAAGGAGGGGGAGCCGAAGGGCCCTGCCTGCTGCTCCGGGGTGCGGATGTGATCGGACATGGTCTTCTTCTCGCCGGGCCGCTCCACCGCTTCGCGATGGCACGGCGACCGACCCCGCAGGGGTGCGGGAGGGGTTCTTCCAATGCCGTGATCATACGCCCCTGAAACCCGCTTTGACTAGGGTCGTCCGTGCCTGGGTGGGGCCTTTCAGGGCGCTGTGACGGGGCTGTGCCGGGGCCCGTCGCAGGGCGTCTTGCTGAGTCCCCGCCGTGCGTCGTCCCCGCCGTGCGTCGGCGGACCCGGCGCCGGGCCCGCCCGGTTCGCCGCGGCCCCGACCCGGTCACGGGCCCGCCACCCGACCGCTCAGCCGGCCCGCCCGGGTCAGTGAGCCCGGGGCCGCCCGGCGCGGTGTCCGCGGGTCGTCGACGGCCGCATCGCGCGAGCCGCCGGCGCGGGGCTCCCGGCGCGGGGTCCCCGGCCCGCACCGACCGGGGCTCAGCGCGCGCCCGCGACCCTGTTGACCAGCTGCCCGGCCGCGTCGCGCAGGAACTTCGCCGGTCTGCGGTGGTGCAGGTTGAGCTCCCTGCCCGCCCGGGCGACGAATTCGCCGCGCGGGGCCCGCCAGAACCAGGAGCCCCCGTCGCTGACGACGCCGAACAGCCGCTGGAAGCCGAAGTCCTTCTCGGCCGGCAGGTGCCACAGGCTCAGCCGGTCCTCGCGGCCGGTGACGGTGCGCACGCGCGAGGTCGTCCAGATCCGCTGGCACCAGGGCGCCAGATCGGTGGTGGGCAGGCCGCGCAGGGCGTAGCTCAGGAGGTGCTCCTCGGTGACGAAGTGCGGCAGTCCCGCCGCGTGCCGCTCCAGCGCGAGGCGCCAGGCCCGTTCGGCCCGTTCGCGCAGGGGCCCGACGAGGTCCCGGCGCACCAGGTAGACCTCGCCTCCGTAGTAGGTCCACGGCTCCTCCGGCTCTCCCAGCAGGCGGTGCAGCTCATCGCTCTGGGCGATGGTGAGGCCGTTCATCGCCTCGTCGGGGCGCAGCTCCAGCCCGAGCGCCCCGAGGCGTCCGGCGGCGCCCTCGTCCAGACCGGTCAGGGCGTCGACGCACAGCACGTCGGGGTCGATGAACAGGACGTCGTGCCGGGCGGCGAGCTGCAGGGCGTCGAGCAGGTACAGGCAGCCGGAGAAGGTGTTCATGAAGCCCTCCGGCGCCCGGTGTCCGAAGGGGACGTCCTCGGTGCGGACGCCGCAGCGCTCGAACACGGGCCGCACCTCGGCCGGCACGTCGGCCCCGGTGACGAGCGTGAGCCGCAGGTCGGGGTTCCACCGGCGCACGGAGGAGAAGGCCACGGCCATCGCGTGGAAGTAGGTGAGCAGCTGCGTCTCCCGTGCTCGGGTGTTCGGATTCTGGCCGGGGTCCGAGACGGCGAAGACGACGGCGATCTCTTCAAGTCCCATGAGGGGCTCCTGGACTGGGATGAGGGGACTGTCCTGGTGCGGGCAGCGCGTACACCCGCCAGGGGTCACAGTAGCCCTCGAAGAGTCATCGAAACCGCGGTGACAAGTGATTCCTTCCGAATCCCGGGGGTGTTCCGGGGGCGCGGACGCGCAGCACCCCGGCCCGGCCCTCGGGCCGGCCATCGGGGGCCGAGCCGCTGCCGCGGGTGGCCGCGGCCCCGGTTCCCCGGATGCGAGGACGGTCTTCGCTCGGGGCCGGTTCCAGCCCACCGCCTCCTCCGGGCTCCCCCCGGATGCAGGACGGATCTCGGCGGGCCCGATCGCTCGTCCTCGTCCCGCCGGAGTGCCGGGGCTCCGCCGTAGCCTGGAAGCATGAGCACCGAGGACGCCCCCGCACTCTTCGACGCCCCGGCGACGGGCGATGGCCGCCCCGTCCCGGACCGTCCCTTGGCCGACCGGCTGCGTCCGCGCGCCCTGGAGGAGGTGGTCGGGCAGGGCCACCTGCTTGCCCCCGACGCCCCGCTGGGGCGGATGGTGGAGGCCGGTCGGCTGTCCTCGATCATCCTGTGGGGCCCTCCCGGCTGCGGCAAGACGACGATCGCCCGGCTGCTCGCCGCGCGCGTCGGACTCGACGTCGAGCAGGTCTCGGCGACTTTCTCCGGGGTGGCCGATCTGCGGAGGATTTTTGCCGCGGCTGGGAGACGTCGCCGGGGCGGCCGGGGCACGCTTCTGTTCGTCGACGAGGTGCACCGTTTCAACCGCGCCCAGCAGGACTGCCTGCTGCCCTACGTCGAGGACGGCACGGTCGTGCTTGTGGGCGCGACCACCGAGAACCCCAGCTTCGAGCTCAACGGTGCGCTCCTGTCGCGCTGCCAGGTCCTCGTCCTGCACCGCCTCGACGGCGTCGGCCTGGCCGAGCTCCTCGAGCGCGCGCAGCGACTCACCGGCAGGCGGTTGCCGCTCACCGAGAGCGCTCGCGCCTCGCTGATCGCCATGGCCGACGGCGACGGACGCCACCTGCTGGGCATGGTCGAGCAACTCCTCGAGGCGCCGTCGTCCGCACCGCTCGACGAGACGGGTCTCGCCGCCGTTGTCGCCACTCGCGTCCCCTCCTACGACAAGTCCGGCGAGGAGCACTACAACCTCGTCTCCGCGCTCCACAAGTCGATGCGGGGCTCCGACCCGGATGCCGCCCTGTACTGGCTGGCCCGGATGCTGGCCGGCGGCGAGGACCCGCTCTACGTCGCCCGCCGTCTCGTGCGCTTCGCCAGCGAGGACGTGGGTCTCGCCGACCCCGGCGCGCTCCAAGCGGCGTTGGGCGCCTGGACGGCCTACGAGCGGCTCGGTTCCCCGGAGGGCGAGCTCGCCATCGCCCAGGCGGTCGTTCACCTGGCCACCGCGCCCAAGTCGATCAGCATCCACCGGGGCTTCGCCCGGGCGCGGGCCGCGGCGCGGCGAACGGGTTCCCTCCGTCCGCCGGCCCATGTCCTCAACGCGCCCACCGAGCTCATGAAGGACCTCGGTTACGGGGCCGGTTACCAGTACGACCCGGACACCGCCGACGGATTCTCGGGCGCCGACCACATGCCCGAGGGCTACCCGCCCCCGGACGAGCGCGAGCGCTTCTACGAACCGACCGGCAACGGCGTCGAGCGCCTGGTCCGCGAGCGCCTCGACCACTGGGATCGACTGCGCCGCCGCAGGCGGGGCGACACCGGCTGCTGAGCCCCGAGTCCCGGTGCGCCGCCGGGCGGTCCCGGTGCGCACCGAAGCGGCGCCGACGAGGCCGTCCCGTTATCTTGCTGGTGGCCCCGTTGGGAGGGGCCGTGCGGGCGACGGCTTCCTTCCTCCGCCGGTGCGCACTCAGGGCAACGGATCGGATGCCCGGGTCCGCGCCGGAGTGCCGTCGGCGGACCGCCCCTCAGCGGTGCCGCCGCCGCTTGGCGAGGAGGACCGCGATGACGAGGAGGACGCCGATGATGAGGGGGACGGCGGTCCTCCGCCGACGGGCCGGCTCCGGATCGTCCCGGGCGGGCCTCCCGCCCTCCGCGCTCGTCGAACCGCGGGCCTCGGTCGCACCGGACCCGTCCCCGGGCTCCCCGGAGGGGGGCTCCTCGGCGGCCCCGCCGATCGTTCGCCCGTCGGCCCTCTCCCCGACGGTCCCGGCCTCGACGGCGGTGGCGGGGGAGGGCTCCTCCGGCCCGGCCGGTTCGCCCCCGGCGGTCTCCTCCGACGGGGCTCCCGCGGCGGTCACCTCCGCCTCGACGATCCCGTCCTCGGCCGGTCCGGCCCCGCGGGGCTCCCGCGGCTCCGCCCCGGTCCCCTCCGGTTCCGTTCCCGCGGGCCTCTCCGGCCCGGCCGGTTCCGCGTCGTCGTCCGGCGCCGTCGAGCCCCCGGCGGCGGCGGTCCCCGCCGGCCTCTCCCGGGCGGCGGTCTCGGCGGCCTCGGCCTCCTCGACGATCACCTCGGCGGCCTCGGCGGGTTCCGCCTCGTCGGCGATGATCTCGGCGCTCTCGACGACCCTGGCCTCGTCCTCGATCCGCTCGGCCTCGGCGACGACCTCCTCGGCGGATTCCGCCTCGTGCGCCTCCTCGGAACCCGCCTCTTCGGCGTCCGGCTCCTCGACGGGCAGCTCCTCCTGGGCGGGCCGCTCGGCCCCGACCGGTTCGGCGGGGGCCTCGGCCCGCTGCACCAGGACGGCGAGCCCGTCCTGGGCGTCGGCGACGCCCTTCTCCTCGCGGCGGGCGACGGCCTCGGGCGCCCACAGCGAGGCCCACACCCTGCGGACCAGCTCCCAGGTCGCGTCGGCTCCCCGGACCGGGCCGAGCACCTCGCGGCTGACGCCCAGGTCGCGTCCGGCGGGGGAGGCCTGGACGCTCACCCAGGCGTCGCGGCCCAGCGCGGCGATGCTTCCGGCCAGGTCGTCCACGAGATCGGCGGGCAGCTCGGCGGCCCCGATGACCTCGGTCGCGATGGCGGCGGCCTCCTCCGGGGACGCGCCCTCGAGCCGCGCCGGGAGCTGCTCGCGCTCGGCGAGCTCGGCCAGGTCGTCGGCCGTGACGACGAAGCCCGGAGCCACCTCGACCCCGTTGCGCAGGCGCTCACCGAGGCGGGCCGCTGTTCTGCCGACCGAGTCGGTGTCGCTGGAACGGATGTAGGAGAGCTCGACGATCATGACCCCAGTACACCGCATCGCCCCGACCGGACGCGACCCCGTGCCAGGCGCGGCGTCGCCGGACGACCGGGCGCGACTCCTCTCGCCGGGGCGCCCGCTCCCGGCCGCCGCTCGGCGCAAGCGGGGCCCCGATGCTGCCGGAGCGATCGGGACGTGGAAGGATGAGCCCATGAGTCCGCGAGAAATTGAGGTTTCCGAGCCGCGCGAGATCGGTGTCACCGAGCTCGTGCTGCGCGATGCCCATCAGAGTCTGTTCGCCACCCGTATGGCCATGGAGGACATGGTCGATGCCTGCGCCGACATCGATGCGGCCGGCTACTGGTCCGTCGAGTGCTGGGGCGGCGCCACCTACGATTCCTGCATCCGCTTCCTCAACGAGGATCCGTGGGAGCGTCTGCGCACCTTCCGCACGCTGATGCCGAACACCCGCCTCCAGATGCTGCTGCGGGGCCAGAACCTGCTCGGGTACCGCCACTACAACGACGAGGTCGTCGACCGCTTCGTGGAGAAGTCGGCCGAGAACGGCATGGACGTCTTCCGCGTCTTCGACGCCATGAACGATCCGCGCAACATCGAGCACGCCATGGCCGCCGTCAAGAAGGCCGGCAAGCATGCGCAGGGCACCATCTGCTACACGATCAGCCCCGCCCACACCACCGAGGGCTACGTGAAGCTCGCCGGTCAGCTCCTCGACATGGGCGCCGACTCCATCGCCTTCAAGGACATGGCCGCGCTCCTCAAGCCCCAGCCCGCCTACGACATCGTCAAGGGCATCAAGGACACCTACGGCACGGACGTCCAGATCAACGTCCACTGCCACTCCACCACGGGCGTCACCCTGGTCTCGCTCATGAAGGCCATCGAGGCCGGCGCCGACGTCGTCGACGCCGCCATCAGCTCCATGTCCCTCGGCCCGGGCCACAACCCGACCGAGTCGGTCGTCGAGATGCTCGAGAACACCGGCTACACCAGCGGCCTCGACATGGACCGCCTCCTCAAGATCCGCGACCACTTCCGCGACATCCGCCCGAAGTACCGCAACTTCGAGTCGAAGACGCTCGTCGACACCAACATCTTCAGCTCGCAGATCCCCGGCGGCATGCTCTCCAACATGGAGTCCCAGCTGCGCGCCCAGGGCGCCGAGGACCGCATCGACGAGGTCATGGCCGAGGTCCCGAAGGTCAAGGAGGCCGCCGGCTACCCGCCGCTGGTCACCCCGTCCAGCCAGATCGTCGGCACCCAGGCCGTGTTCAACGTCCTCATGGGCCCCTACAAGCGCATGACCGGCGAGTTCGCCGACCTCATGCTCGGCTACTACGGCGCCAGCCCCGCCGAGCGCGACGCCGACATCGCCAAGCTCGCCGCGGAGCAGACGGGCAAGAAGCTGATCACCTGCCGCCCCGCAGATCTGCTCGAGCCCGAGTGGGACAAGCAGGTCGAGGAGGCCTCGAAGCTCCCAGGCTTCAACGGCACCGACGAGGACGTCCTCACCTACGCGCTGTTCCCGGGGGTCGCCCCGACCTTCTTCGAGCACCGCTCCGAGGGCCCCAAGAACGTCGGCCTGTCCGAGGCCCAGCTCAAGGCCGAGGCCGAGGGCACCACGTCGGCAGCAGTCTCCGGCCCCATCAGCTACAGCGTGACCGTCGGTGGCACCAGCCACGAGGTCACCGTCGAGCCCGCGTGAAGGTGATCGCCAACCATGGCTAACAACAACATCAAGCTGGCCGATACCATGGCCGGGCGTGTGGAGCAGCTCGCCGAGCAGCGCCGCACCATCGAGCTCGGCGGCGGCGAGTCCCGCTTGCAGAAGCAGCGCGAGCGCGGCAAGCAGACCGCTCGCGAGCGCATCGACAATCTGCTCGACTCCCATTCGTTCGACGAGGTCGGCGCCTTCCGCAAGCACCGCACCACGTTGTTCGGCATGGACAGGGCCGTCGTGCCCGCCGATGGCGTGGTCACCGGTCGCGGCACGATCTTCGGCCGTCCCGTCCACGTCGCCTCCCAGGACTTCACCGTCATGGGCGGCTCGGCCGGCGAGACCCAGTCGACCAAGGTCGTCGAGACGATGGAGCAGGCGCTGGTCACCGGCACGCCGTTCCTGTTCTTCTACGACTCGGGCGGCGCCCGGATCCAGGAGGGCATCGACTCGCTGTCCGGCTACGGCAAGATGTTCTTCGCGAACGTCAAGCTGTCCGGCGTCGTCCCGCAGATCGCCATCATCGCCGGCCCCTGCGCCGGCGGCGCCTCGTACTCACCGGCGCTGACCGACTTCATCATCATGACGAAGAAGGCCCACATGTTCATCACGGGCCCCGCCGTCATCAAGTCGGTCACCGGCGAGGAGGTCACGGCCGACCAGCTCGGCGGCGCCGACGCCCACATGACCACCAGTGGCAACATCCACTTCGTGGCCGAGGACGACGACGCGGCGGTCCTCATCGCCCGCAAGCTCCTGAGCTTCCTGCCGCAGAACAACACCGAGGAGGCCGAGTTCGTCAACCCGAACAACGACGTCTCCCCGTGCGAGGGGCTGCGCGACATCGTCCCGATCGAGGGCACGAAGGGCTACGACGTCCGGGACGTCATCGCCGAGATCGTCGACTGGGGCGACTACCTTGAGGTCAAGGCCGGCTGGGCGACGAACATCGTCACCGCCTTCGCCCGCGTCAACGGCCGCACGGTCGGCGTCGTGGCGAACCAGCCGAAGGTGATGTCGGGCTGCCTCGACATCGACGCCTCCGACAAGGCCGCCGAGTTCATCAACTTCTGCGACTCGTTCAACATCCCGCTGGTGCAGTTCGTGGACGTCCCCGGCTTCCTGCCCGGTGTCCAGCAGGAGTACGGCGGCATCATCCGCCACGGCGCGAAGATGCTGTACGCCTACTCCGAGGCCACCGTACCGAAGGTCACCGTCGTGCTCCGCAAGGCCTACGGCGGGTCCTACCTGGCCATGTGCAACCGCGACCTGGGCGCCGACGCCGTCTACGCCTGGCCCACCGCCGAGATCGCGGTGATGGGCGCCGACGGCGCCGCCAACGTGATCTTCCGCAAGGAGATCGCGTCCGCCGAGGATCCCGAGGCCATTCGCGCCGAGAAGATCGAGGAGTACCGCGATGCGTTCAACACGCCGTACGTGGCCGCAGCCCGAGGCCAGGTCGACGATGTGATCGATCCGGCCGACACCCGCCGCAAGATCGCCGCCGCGCTGGAGATGTACGCCACCAAGCGTCAGCCCCGTCCGGCCAAGAAGCATGGCAACATGCCCTGCTGATCGGAAGGAGTTGAACATGTCTGACAGTGAGAAGGACCTCGTGATCGCGACGCTCACCAAGCGTCTGTCCGCTCTCGAGGCCGAGGTGCGTTCGTTGAAGGCGGCCAGCCCGGGGGTCCCGGAGGACGTCTTGGTGGCCATCTCGGCTGCCGTGTCCGCCTATCTCGGCAACGACGGATCGGTCCAGGCCGTTCGTTTCGCCCCGAGCCCGAACTGGGTCCGCCAGGGCCGCAGGGCTCTTCAGAACCATTCCATTCGTTGATCCGGAAGAGACTGACATGAAGCTGAAGGTAACCGTCAACGGCGTCGCGTACGACGTCGATGTCGACGTCGACAAGACCCAGAACAATGCGATGGGCACGATCCTGTTCGGGGGCGGCGCCGGCGGCCCGGCCTCGGCCCCGGCCCCGGTCTCGGGAGGCGCCGCAGGCGCGGCCGGCGAGGGCGAGATCCCCGCGCCGCTGGCCGGCACCGTGTCCAAGATCCTCGTCGAGGAGGGCGACGCGGTGAAGGCCGGTCAGGTCGTCGCGACGCTCGAGGCCATGAAGATGGAGACCGAGATCCAGGCCCCCACCGATGGCACCGTCGAGAAGATCCTCGTCGAGGTCCGCCAGGCCGTCCAGGGCGGCCAGGGTCTCATCAAGATCGGCTGAGTCCGAGCCGCGGCGGAGGAGGGGCCCCGCACCGAACCGGTGCGGGGCCCCTCCGTTGTTCATGCCTCCCGCCCCCTCCTCGCCCCGGTCCGTACCGCGTCGTGGCGGGCTCCGAGGGGACTCCCCGCGCTCCGCGCCCCGCCGGGAGGTCGTCACGCCGGACGGGACGACCGTCGGCCGATCCTCGGGGATCCCGGGCCGTGGTGGGCGCTCGGCGCGTCGCAGGGGCACGACGCCGACGGACGCGGGGGACGGGCCGCGGGCGCTCAGCCCCGCTCGGACTGGTCCCTGTGGACCGTGAAGTTGTTCACCTGGGCCCGGGGGCGGATGATCATGCGGTCGATGTTCACATGCGGGGGGCGGGTGACCGCCCAGGCGATCGCGTCGGCGATGTCCTCGGCGAGCAGGGGCTCGGGCACGCCGGCGTAGACGTCGTCGGCGGCGGATCGGTCGCCGCGCAGGCGCACGAGCGAGAACTCCTCGGTGCGGACCATGCCCGGGCAGATCTCGAGGACGCGGACCGGGCGGCCGCCCAGTTCGAGGCGCAGCGCCCCGGCGATGTTGCGCTCGGCGGCCTTGGCCCCGCAGTAGCCGGCGCCGCCGGGGTAGGGGTACTCCGCGGCGGTCGAGGTGACGACCATGATCGTGCCCTCGGCCCGTTCCAGCGCGGGCAGGAGGCCCTGGATGACGCGCGCCGAACCGGTCACGTTGATGGCGTACATGCGCTCCCAGTCGGCCATGTCGGCGTCCTCGACGCGGTCGACGCCGAACGCGCCGCCGGCGTTGTTGACCAGCACGTCGAGACGGCCCCCGACCGCCTCGACGAGGCCCGCGACGGATTCCGGCGAGGTGACGTCGCACTCCACGGCGGTGCCGCCGATCTCCTGCGCCAAGGCGGTGAGGCGATCGAGGCGGCGCGCCGCGCAGAGGACGTGGAGGCCCTCGGCGGCGAGCCTGCGCGCCGTGGCGGCGCCGATACCGCTGGATGCTCCGGTGACGACTGCTGTCTTCGTGGTACTCATGCCCTCATCGTGGCACGCCCCGCGCGGTCCGGTCCGCACCGACCGCCCGCTCGTCCCGGTGATCCGGGTCGGTCGTCCGGGCGGGCGCCCGGTCCTGCGCCGGACTCACGCCGGTCGCCCGCCCGCCCCGATGATCGGGGGCAGCGGGCGGGCGCCGGCGGGCAGCGTCATCGGATCGGTCAGCCAGGGGCCCACGACCTGTTTGACGAGTGCGAACGACTGCTCGTTGATGTTGGCGGCGCCCGCCCCCGGGAAGGGCGGGGCCAGGGCGTGCATGATCATGCTGCCCTCGAGCGCCTCGGCGAGCAGCTCCGGCGAGGCCTCGGGGCGCAGCCTGCTCGTGACGTGGGCGTCGCCCAGCAGGATGCGCAGGCCGTTGCGGAACCGCGAGAGCGTCCCCTTCCAGATCTCGCCGACCTCGTCGGGGCCGCAGTGGTGCTCGACCTGGAGGCGGATGATCGCCGTGCCGGTCGGCGTCGTGTACGTGTAGAGGCGGCGCTGGACCATCGTGAGCAGCTGCTCCTGGAAGGGCAGCCCGGCGACGCGGCTGTCGTCCAGCTCGAAGAGCAGGGCCGTGCGCTCGAAGGCCGCCGTGAGCAGCTCGACGCGGTCGGGCCAACGGCGGTAGATGGACGACTTGCCCACGCGGGCCAGCATCGTCACGCGGCCCATCGTGAAGCCGGACCAGCCGTGCTGGCCGTAGATCTCGAGGGCGGCGGTGAGCGCGCGCGGCTCGACGAGCGGGTCGCGGGGGCGTCCCGGGGAGTCGTGGCCGGTGGAGCGTGTCACCGGCGACATCTCGCCCTGCGTCATGACTCTCCCCGCTGCCTGTCGCGTGCCGATGGCGCCGCGCCGGGGGCGCCGCGCCATGATTCATCCCAAGGGTAGTACGGGCCGAGGGTCCGTCCCGGGTCGTGGACGCCCCGATTCGGGGTCTCGGACGAGGGCCCGGCCGCTAGACTCGGGCCATGACCTCGAAGCTGATCCTGCTCCGCCACGGCGAGAGCGAATGGAACTCGAAGAATCTGTTCACCGGCTGGGTCGATGTCGATCTCAACGAGAAGGGCGTGGGCGAGGCCACTCGCGGCGGCGAGCTGCTCGCCGAGCAGGGCCTGCTGCCCGACGTCGTCCACACCTCGCTGCTGCGTCGCGCGATCCACACCGCCTGTCTCTCGCTCGACCGGTGCGATCGCCACTGGATCCCCGTGCGTCGCAGCTGGCGCCTCAACGAGCGCCACTACGGCGCCCTCCAGGGTCTCAACAAGGCCGAGATCCGCGAGAAGTACGGCGAGGACCAGTTCATGGCGTGGCGCCGCAGCTATGACGTGCCGCCGCCCCCGATCGACCCCGACGGGCAGTGGAGCCAGTTCCACGACGCCCGCTACGCCGACGTGCCCGAGGCCGAGCGTCCGCTCAGCGAGTGCCTCAAGGACGTCGTCGCCCGCATGCTCCCCTACTGGGAGTCCGACATCGTCCCCGACCTGAGGGCCGGGCGCACGGTCCTCGTCGCCGCCCACGGCAACTCGCTGCGCGCCCTCGTGAAGCACCTCGACGAGATCGACGACCAGACCATCTCGGGCCTCAACATCCCCACCGGCATCCCGCTCCTCTACGAGCTCGACGACGCCCTGCGGCCCGTCGTCGAGGGCGGACGCTACCTCGACCCCGAGGCGGCCGAGGCCGGTCAGAAGGCCGTCGCCAACCAGGGCAGGAAGTAGCGCCGAGGTCGCGGCGCTCCGGCGGGGCCGGCGGTGCGGGCGCCGACCGGCCCCGCCCCCTGCTCGTCCGGCCCGCGCCCGTGCGACGCGCATCCCCTCCGGGGCGCGGGGCCCGTCCCGAGCGCTCGGGGAGGGACGCGGGGAATCGCTCGAAGTCGCCGAGCACGCGCACCGTGCCGCGCGCGTTGTCCCGAGCGCCCCGGGGAGGGATGCCCGGGAATGCGCGCATCACCTGGCGCGGGGCGTCGGCGCGGTCGGGACGCCTGCCGTCCGGGCGCATCGCCGGGCCCGGGGTCAGTGGTTCGCCGCGAGCAGCGCCTGCGCGAGCACGTCGTCCACGACGAGGATGTCGAGCGCCCCGGTGCGCAACGCGCCGAGGGTGCCGGTGGTCTTCGCCCTGCCGGTGGCCAGGCCGATGACCGTCCGGATGCGCCTCAGGTCGTCCAGGTCGATGCCGATGACGCGCTCCGAGGCGGGCGGGCCGAGGGGGACGCCCTCGATCGTGAAGTAGCGGCCGAGCATGTCGCCGACCGGGTGGGCCGCCTCGACGGCCGACTTCTCCTCGAAGCTGAGCCGCATGGCGCTCATGACGGCCCGCGAGGTCTGCACCTCGTAGTTCCCGATGCCGACGAAGCCGAGGTCGCAGGAGCGGGCCTCGGCCAGCGAGGCCTGCACCGAGGACTCGCTCATCATGGCCTGCTGGGTGAGCGCCGACTCCACGATCGCCGGCGCGTCGAAGCGCCCGGCCACGGCGCCGCACTTGTCGGCGAGGATCTGCAGGTGCGAGTTGCCCGAGGGGGCGCTGTCGAGCGTCGGCATGCCGCCCACGAGCGGAACGATCCGGGTGTCGGGGCGAAGCCGGGTGTCGGGCAGCAGGTCGATGAACCGGGCGACGGTGAGGCCCCAGCTGAAGCCGATCCGCGAGGCCCCCGAGGCCAGCCGGGGGAAGGCCTCGCCGGCCAGCCGGGCGACCGAGGCGCCGGGGTCGGCGCTGGTCGAGGTGTCGGCGACGAGGGCCTCGCGCAGCCCGAAGGTGCGCACGAGGCGCCGCTCCAGCTCGCCGTCGCGCACCGTGCGGTCGTCCCCGACGATGTGGATCTGCACGAGGCCGCTGGAGCGCGCCTCGTGGAGGATGCGGGAGACGCTCGAGCGCGAGAGGCCGAGCCGCTCGCCGACCTGGCCCTGGTCGAGCCCGTCGACGTAGTAGAGCCGCGCGGCGTCGATGAGCAGCTGCTGGTCTCTCTTGGCAGGCATGGGCTCTTCCTCATCCCCGTGGGCTCGGGCGCCGGTGGGGAGGTCCGGCATGGACGATGGGGCCGGGACCGTGCGGGTCCCGGCCCCATCATTGTAGGGAGAGGATCGTCCCCGGCGAGGACCGTTGGACACGACCGGCCGCCCCGACGAGGGCCTTCTCCCGTCGGCGGGGCGGCCGGTTCGGCGAGGGGGGCGTCGGTCAGCCGAGGACGCCCCGGGCGACCATGGCGTCCTGGAGGAAGCGCATGGCGACGAGCGGGCGGGCGCGGTCGAGCTCGATGTCGTCGTAGGAGATCATCTCGTCGACCTTCTTGCCGACCTTCAGCTTCGAGTGCTGCAGCAGGCCGATCGGCACGAGATTCAGCTCACGGGCCTTGTCGGCGGGCATGGCGTAGCCGTAGAAGTGGTGCCCGCCCATGCCCTCGAAGGTGAGGCCGGCCGCCAGATCGGTCTTGGCCCGGCCGACGACCTCGGTCGTGACGTGCGTGGACTGGAAGTCCGGACGCCCGGTCGTGACGGCCTCGTAGATCGACAGATGCGCCTCGATCGAGGCGATGTGCCATGGACGGTGGAGGAGGTAGTAGGGACCGTGGCCGAGCCTGAGGTAGTCGAGCTCGGCGGTGACGACGTCCGAGGTGGACTTCACGATGCAGAAGACGCCCGGGGCGACATCGCCGGTGACGTACTCGACGCACGGGCCCTTGTCGAACTCGAGGATGCCGCCGTCGGCCCTGGGGACGAGCTTCGTGGCGAGTTCGGCCAGCGGGATCTCCCGCCCGTGCATGCCGTCCACCTCGATCGGGATGCCCGTCGCGTTCGACAGGGCGGTCATCTCGAGCTGGGTCTTCGTGCCGTCCGTGAACTCCGTGAGCATGCGCGGGTTCATCCCCTTGCGGCGGGCGTCCTCGATGTTGTCCTCGGGCATGCCGTGCGGGATGTTGACGTTGTTCTTGCCCTTGCCGACGCACACGACCTCGAGGCCCAGATCCTGGGCGTACTCGACGAGCTTGAGGCACTCGACCGGCTCGTCGCCGCGCATGACGGTGTACACCGAGCCGCCGGCGTTGGCCATCGACGACAGGAGGGGGCCGACGGTGATGTCGGCCTCGACCGTCATGAGGGCGACGTCCGTGGAATGCGTGATGCACGTGTAGGCGATCTGGGCGGCGATCCCGGGCACCCCGGAGACCTCGACGACGATGTCGACGGGCAGCCCGGGCATCCGCAGGCCGTCGGAGACGACGGCGGCCCGGCCGTCCCGGATGGCCTGCTCGGCCGCCGCCAGGTCGGTGTCGGCCACGACGACGTCCTCGCGGCCGGCGTTGCGCAGGGCCGAGACGGCCTTGTCGATGACGATGTCGGCGACGGCGACGACGGCCAGGCCCGGCGCGCGCTCGATCGAGGCGATGAGGCCGGAGCCCATCTGGCCTGCGCCGACGACGCCCACCCGGACCGGACGGCCCAGTTCCTGCTGGCGTTCGAGAAGAGCCTTGGTGTAACCCATGTCGGTTTCCTTTCGGGATTCATGCGTCCCGGGCCCTGTCCGGGTTCGGGACGGTGGTGCGGGGGACGCGCCTGCGGAGCGGCCGTGGCCCGGCTGCGAGAACGGGCGCGTTGCTCGTGGTGGATGTGGTGGTGGACGCGGGCCCGACCGCCGGGGCGGAGGCGCCGACCTGGGCCAGCGCCATCTCGACGGCCGCCCTCAGCTGCCTGCCCCGGACCCGGTCGACGGCCCCGTCCAGGTCCCCGACGAGGCCGGGCGCGTCGTGGAAGCGGGCGAAGACGCTCCGACCGGCCAGGGCGCGCGCCCGGATGATGCGCCGGGCGGCGACGTCGATGATCGCGATGACGATCGCCCCGCCGCCGATGGAGCGGCCGCGGCCGGAGACGAGCACGAGGTGCTCGCCCCGGACGGCTCGCAGGGCGCGGTTGAGCTCGGCGTTGTAGGAGCGCATCTGGACCCAGGTGAGCAGCAGCCCGAGCATCATGGCCGCCACGAGGATCGCGGGGAACCGCCAGTCGAGGGCGTTCATGGCGGTCAGGCCTCGAGGAACTCGACGGTGCCGCCGACGGCCGGGGGGACGAGCTGCGGGCCGGTCGCCAGGACGGCGCCCGGCAGGAGCTCCTGCTCGGGCTGGTTCACGTAGATGACCACGTGGCCGAGCTCGGTGAGGTTCGCGCAGGCGCGTTCGCCGATGGCGTCGACGGTGTACTCCCGGCCGGCGATCCGGAGGACATCGCCCGCGGTGATGTCGCGGGTCGGGGCCGTCGTCGTGCGGTGCACGATGCTGACCTCGGCCAGCGCCTCGGGGACGGGCTCGCCGAACAGGATGACGACGCCGCCGTCGATCATGTCGCTCGCGTCGGGCCCGATCGCGGTGATGTCAGCGCTCCACAGGGTGGACATTGTCTCTCCTCCTGGGTAGGGGTGGGGCGGCCGGGCCGCCCCACCCGGGGGTGTCGGTCAGATGAGCAGGAACGAGGCGAGGTAGGCGATGATGACCGCCACCGGCGAGGTCACGAGGCGGGTGAACAGCACGGCGGAGACGCCGACGGAGATCGTCTCGGGCTGGGCCTCGCCGAGGGACAGGCCCACCGGGACGAAGTCGCAGCCGACCTGGCCGTCGATGGCGAACAGGGTGGGCAGCGCGTACTGCACCGGCAGCGCGCCGGCGCCGATCTGCTGGCCCATGAGCACGCCGATGACCTGGGCGATGGCGGCGCCGGGGCCGAGCACCGGGGACAGGAACGGCAGGGCGACGATGATGCCCAGCAGGACCAGACCGATCGGGTTGCCGGCCAGCGGCGTGACGGCGTGGGCGATCAGGTCCGAGACGCCCGTGTAGTTCACGATGCCCATGAGCAGGCCGACGTAGGCCATGAAGGGCAGGACGGTCTTCAGGATGATGTCCAGCGCCTGGCGGCCCGACGACAGCAGCGTGTTGATGATGTAGCCGACCGCGTTGCCGAACTTCACGATGACCGACATGAAGCCGCCCTTGTCGGCCTGCCGCTGCGAGACGGTCCTCGGGCGCTCGGTCCCGGCCCGCGCCGCGGCCGCCTCGTCCGCCTGGGCCGCGGTCGCGGTCGCAGCGGCCCGGTCGACGGCCTCGGCGTCGGCCGGACCGATCTGGTCCAGTCCCACCGCCGAGACGAAGATGTCCTCGGTGATGTACTTGGCCAGCGGTCCGGTCGGCGAGCCGGGGTAGATGTCGATCGTGTTGATGCGCTTCTTCGGGTAGACGCCGATCCGGGCGGTGCCGCCGCAGTTGATGACGGCGGCCAGCACCTTGTCGTCCTCGACGCTGTTCGTGAAGCCGTCGACGGCCTCGGCGCCGCTCAGCTCGGCGATGCGCGCCGCGACCGGGTGGATGCCGCCGCCGGTCACCGACAGGACGATGTTCTTCTCGTCGGTGGGGGTCAGGATCATGTCGTCGCCCCAGCCGCCGTTGCCCTTGACGACCTTGACGCTCTGGTGACTCATGCCACGCCTCCCTGGATCTGGCCGGCGGCGTACGCCTCGTCGTACTTCGTGAAGGTCTCCCGGTGGCCGCCGCGGCGGATCAGGATGGCGGTCATCCACTGGGTCGCGAAGCCGCGGATGAGGATGACGACCAGGCCGACGAGGAAGTACAGGACCGCGAGCAGTGCGTACTCGTCGGGGGCGACCGCCGTGACGCCGGCCGAGACGCCGGTCCAGACGAAGACCTCGCCCGCGTTGGCGTGCGGGAACAGCGAGGTGATCGGGTGGCAGATCGACACGGCGGCGTCGTAGAAGGCCGGCTTGTAGCGCTCGGGCAGGAAGCGGCCGAAGGTGTAGGCCATCGGGTTGGTCAGCAGCAGCATGGCCAGGAAGGGCATGACCGTGTAGCGGGTCACGGCGTACCTGCCGGCCCACCGCACCGCGTGGTTGACGCGCTCCTCACCGATCCAGGTGGTGATCGCGTACATGGCGGTCAGCATGACCATGAGCAGCGGCAGGATGCCGGAGGCCAGGCTCAGGAACTGCTCGGCCGAGGCGTTGAACAGCCCGATGAAGTGTTCGGCGAACCAGGTGATCGCCTTCATCACGGGATTGTCGTCCACGATGACTCCTTGTCTGCGTGTGGTTGGTGCGGCGACGGACGGGTGCCGCCGCCGGGTGCGCTCCATCGCGCGAGGTCCTCAGTCGAGGGACATGGCCTCCCTCACCCGGGGGTCGAGCAGCTCCTGGACGGCCGAGACCGCGGCCGCCGCGTCGGGGGCGTCGATGGCCGCCCGCGCCATCGCCCGGCAGGTCGCCAGCGAGGTGTGCCGCAGGGCGAAGCGGACGGCGGGCACGGCCGGGGTCGACATCGACAGCGACGTGATCCCCAGCCCGCACAGCACGAGCGCCATGAGCGGGTCGGAGGCCGACTCGCCGCAGACCCCCACCGGGGTGCCGGAGGCGGCGCCGGCCCGGGCCGTGGCCTCGACGAGCCTGAGGACGGCGGGCTGCCAGCGGTCGATGAGGTCGGACAGCGCGCCGAGCTCGCGGTCGGCGGCCATCGTGTACTGGGCCAGGTCGTTCGTGCCGATCGACACGAAGTCGACGTGCTGCAGCACCTGGTCGGCGCACAGCGCGACGGCCGGCACCTCGACCATGACGCCGATCCTGGCCCTGGCGCCGAGCCCCGCCTCGTCGGCGCGGCGGCGGAAGTCGGCGGCCTCGCCGGCGGTGGAGATCATCGGCGCCATGACCCACGCCTCGGTGTCGGGGCAGTCGTCGATGGCGGCCGCCAGGGCCCTCAGCTGGTGCTCCATCAGGTGCGGCACGGAGCGGACGAGACGGTAGGCGCGCTGGCCCAGCGCCGGATTCGACTCGTGCGCCGGGTTGGCGTAGGCCAGCGGCTTGTCGGCGCCGGCGTCGAGGGTGCGGACGACGACCTTGCGGCCGGTGAAGGCCTTGAGGACCTCCCGGTAGATCCCGGCCTGCTCGGCGACGCCCGGCTCGGCGGCGGCGTCGAGGAAGACGAACTCGGTGCGGAACAGGCCCACGCCCTCGACCGCCTTGCCGGCCGCCGACCGGGCGTCCGCGACGCCGCCGATGTTGGCCAGCAGCTGGATCGGGTGGCCGTCGGACGTGGCGCCGGGCGCGGTGTCGGTCGCCAGCGCCCGGTGGCGCTCCATGCGGCGGACGATGGCCTCGCGGGTGGCCTCGTCGGGGGCCACGACGACCGAGCCCCGGGCGCCGTCGACGGCGACGAGCGCTCCCTCGGGGATCTGCGTGGCACCGGCCGCCCGCACGACGCAGGGCAGGCCGAGCTGGCGGGCGATGATCGCGGTGTGCGAGGTGGGGCCGCCCACCTCGGTGACGAGGGCGATCACCTTCGTCATGTCGAGGCTCGAGGTGTCGGCCGGGGTCAGCTCGTGGGCGATGACGACGGCCGGCTCGTCGATCGTTCGCAGGCCCGGCGTCGCCGGGCCGAGCAGCCTGGCCACCGTGCGGTCGCGCACCGAGTTCAGGTCGGTGACGCGCTCGGCCAGGTAGCCGCCGATCCCGGTGAGCGTCGCGGCGAACTCGGCGACGGCCTTCGTCATGGCGTTCGCCGGGCCGTTGCCCTCGGCGATGATCCGGGCGGCGCGGTCGGCCAGGGCCGGGTCGTCGGCCATCTCGGCGGTGGCCGAGAGCACGTCGCCGAGCGTCTCGCCGGGGTGCTCGGCGGCCGCGGCCCGCAGTTCGGCCGAGACCTGCTCGAGCGCCTCGGCGAGTGCGGCGCCCGCCGCGGCGATCGCCTCGGCCCCGGACGGGACGGGCTCGTCGGCCGGCGCCGCGGGCGGTGCCGCGAACCGTGCGCACGGGCCGACGGCGGCGGTCGAGCCGACCCCGATGCCGGGGTACTCCCGGGGCTCGGGCATCACTGCGCCTCCGCGAGGACGGCGACCAGCGCGTCGAGAGCCGCCTCGGCGCCCTCGCCCTCGGCGCTCAGGACGACGGTGTCGCCGCAGTGCGCGCCCAGGCCGAGCACGGACAGCATCGAGGTGGCGGGGACCGGGCCCTTGTCGCCCATGGAGATCTGGACGGGCACGCCGCACTTCTTGGCGGCCTGGACGAAGGTCGCGGCGGGGCGGGCGTGCAGGCCCTCGGTGGCGGCGACGACGGCTTCACGGGTGGACATCATTGGCCTCACTTCGGTGGATTCTCTGGACGGCGGTGTCTGCCCGGTGAGCCGGGCCGACGGCGTGGGGAGCGGTGTTCGATGGACTGGACGCCAACCGGTCGGTCGCCGGACTCGGCACCGGGTCCGGACGACTCGGCTCATGGTGACATGAGCGCCACAGTATATGCAATTAAAAGTCAAATGAATGCAATTATTTGCATTTCATGGCAGGGGTTCGTCCTTTCACTCGCCGATGACCGTGACCCGGCAGGTCCGTGTGCGGGGCCGGTCGCGGTCCCAGTCGACGAAGAAGATGTAGCCGGTGACGCCGAACCCGAGTTCGCCGTCGATGAGCGGGAAGGTCTGCGAGGAGCCGACGATCGACGCCTTGAGGTGCGCGTCGGCGTTGAGCAGGGCGCTGCGGTCGCCGCCCGGCAGGTACTCCTCGGCGCTCGGCCAGCTCTCGACCTCCTCGAAGTGCCTGGTGCCGGGGTAGGAGTAGCCGTCGGAGGGCGGGAACCGCGTCTGGTCGGGGCAGATGAGGCCCAGGACGCGGTTGAGGTCGTGCTGGAGGAAGTCCGAGCCGTCCTCGACCGTGTCGTGCGCCCACTCGTCGTAGTACACCGAGCAGGTCGTGTGGGGGCTCATCACCGCGACGATGCCGTTGCCGATGCCCGAGGCGGCGATGGCCCCGCGCACCTGGCCGGTGACGTCGAGGAAGCTCGGCGTCCCGCCGTGGGACTCCAGGGCCAGCGCTGCGTGGAAGACGGTCATGGTGCTCCTCCTCGTGGTTCCGGGGGTTCAGGCCGTGGCCCTGAGGACGTCGATGAACCTCTGGGCGTCCTCCTCGACGGCTCTGCGCGCCGCCCGGGCGAGATCGGAGAAGAGGATGACGTCGGGGTCCTCGACGAGCGGCGGGCAGGCGTCGTAGGCGGCCTTCGCCGAGTAGGTGTAGTAGTTGATCTTGCGCACGCCGTGACGGATGCACTCCTGGTACTCCTGCGGTTCCAGCCCCGACCCGCCGTGCATGACGATCGGCACCCCGGTCGCCTCCCGCAGCCGGGTGATGAGCTCGTAGTTCAGCTTCGGCTTGCGCCGGTAGACGCCGTGGACGGTGCCGAACGAGGCGGCCAGTGCGGTGACGCCGGTGGCCCGCACGAAGTCGGCGGCCGCCTGCGGGTCGGTGTACAGGGCGGCGTCGGCGACGCCCTGGTCGGGGTCGCCGTTCTCGTTGCCGGTCATGACGCCGATCTCGCCCTCGACGCCGGCGCCGCGCTCGGCGGCCAGCTCGACGACCTCGCGGGTGACGCGGACGTTCTCGTCGTAGGCGAGCTTCGAGCCGTCGATCATGGCCGAGGTGAAGCCGATGTCGAGGCCCTTGCGGATGTAGTCGATGTCGAAGCCGTGGTCGACGTGCAGGACGAACGGGGCGCTGGAGCGGCGGGCCAGCTCGACCATCGCCGGGCCCATGTCCTCGATGGCGACGATGGACTCGTGCACCTGGGCGAACTGCAGAATGACGGGGACGTCGGTGCGCTCGGCGACGTCGATGACGCCGAGCAGTCCCTCGAAGAAGGGCGTGTTGATGGCGGCGAGGCCGATGCCGTTCCGCTCGGCGTACTCGAGCGCGGCGGGAAGACCGATGATCATGAGGATTCCTTGGGTGAGGCGGGTCGCGGCCCCTGCCGGGCCGGGTTCAGGGGAGGGCGTCCCTGTGCGCGGCGAGGGCCGTGAACATCTCGGTGAGCACCCGGCGCCAGTCGGGGTGCTTGACGATGCCGCTCGTGCCCCCGGAGCCGTCGGCGCCCTGGTCGAGCACGCGGGCGATGTCGGCTGCGCCGGTCACGCCGGCGGCCTGGATGACGAGGATGCCCGGGTCGGCGTCCTTGACGATCCGCGTGGTGCGCTCGACGTAGTCGCCGGCGTCCATCCGGCCGGTGCCGATCGAGGCCGTCGGCTCGCAGATCATGACATCGGGGCCCATGGCGGCGACGGCCCGGCACTGGGCGTCGGTGTCGGCGCAGACGACCGTGGCCAGGCCGACCTGGCGGGCCCTCTCCATCGTGGCGTCGAGAACGGCCAGCGGGAGCGGGTGCTCGGCGTGGTTGAGGACGACGGCCCGGGCGCCCGCCTCGACGAGCGATTCGGGGAGGATGCGGCCCATGCCGCGGCCCGGGGTGATCGGGTCCATGTGCTGGGCGGTCACGCACAGGCGCCCGGTGCGCCCGGCGACCATGCGCAGGTCGACGTGCTGGGCGGTGAAGAGGACGTCGATGTCGAACCGGGCGGCCAGCTCGTCGGTGAGCAGGGCCAGCCGGAGGGTCTCGGAGCCGCCGAGGTGGGCCTTCGGGTTGACGATGAGGAACGGTCCGGTGACGGGCTGCGTCGTTGCTGCGCTCATGGTCCTGCCTTTCCATGTGTGCAAAAAATTGCATAAAATTGAGAAAGTATGCATATGAACGACCCGATGTTCTCACAACGCACAAAGTTTTGCAATAGCGGGATTGTGTGCAGACGCGGTTCCTCGCCGGGCCGTGATCGCCGGTGCGGCCGGTGGGCGGGCCCGTCCTGTGGCAGACTCATGGCCATGTCACAGCCGGTGGTCGCCGTCATCCTGGGTGCGGGCCTGGGGGTCCGGTACGGGGGGTCGGTGTCGAAGCCGGCGCTCAAGATCACGGGCCACGCGCTGATGAACATGTCGATCGAGGCCATGGCCGCCGGCGGCTGCACGCACGCCGTCGTCGTCGTGAACGACAAGGCGGCCAGGGAGCTGGGGCTGACGAAGGCGGCCCTGCCGATCCCCGTCGTCCAGGTGCCCGGCGGCGCGAGCCGTCAGGAGTCCGCCCGCAACGGGCTGAGATTCATCCGCGACGACCCGGAGCTGAGCGGCGCCGAGGTCGTCCTCATCCACGACGCCGTGCGGCCCATGGTGCCCGCCCATGTCGTCGAGGCCGTCATCGGGGCCGTCCGGGGCGGCGCCGAGGCCGTCGCCCCCGTCGTCGACGTCGTCGACTCGATGCGCTCCGTGGACGATCCGGGCCGCAGCGCCCCGATCGACCGCTCCACCCTGCGCGCCGTGCAGACGCCCCAGGGCTTCCCCCTCGACGTCATCCTCGCCGCGCACGAGCGCATGGCCGCGGCCGGCGAGCGGTTCACCGACGACGTCTCCTGCGCCGAGCTCGCCGGCGCCGAGGTCGTCCTCGTGCCCGGTTCGCGCATGTCGATGAAGGTCACCGAGCCCGCCGACATGACGATCGCCGAGGCCCTGTGGAAGGCGCGCGCGACGCTCGGCCGTCACAGCGGCCGCCGCGTGCTACGCCACGTCCCCGGCGGCCAGTACCTCGAGAACCAGATCGTCGAGATGGAGCGAGAAGTCATCGAGAAGGAGCGCGAGCGGAAGTTCCGGCCGCGCGAGTCCTGAGGGGCCCGGGGATGGCGGCCCCCCATGTCATGCATCGCGAGGCGTGGCCACGACACCGGCGGACGAGGCTGCGACAATGGGATGGCGCCTCCGGAGGGCTCCTCGGGGCGAGCCTCCACTCCTCGTTGCGTCCTCGCGGTGGGGCGATGCGCTCGCGGGACCCGAGACGTCGGCGGATCCGCATTCCGGATCACCCGGCAGGACACGATGCGGCGAGACCGATTCACGGGGATCCGGTTGGGGTGCCGTTCGTGGATGATCCCGATCTGCTCGCCCGCGTCCGACGTTGCTCGTGGGAGGTCATGAGGGGCATTCACGATCCTCGAGGAGGGCGTTCTGGCCGGGGGGACGTCCTCCTCGGGCCAGTTTCCTGGGAACAGGCCTCGGCGTCAAGCGCACCGCACGCGACGTGCAACGGGCCGGCCCCGGGGACCTGGAGCATCGGTCCCATGCTCCAATCCTCTGTCGTCGACACTCGATGGAGGGCATGATGAGGTTCAGCGCTGAGCAGGACATCCACGATGGGTCAGCCGAGGCTGATGAGAGTTTCGTCAGAAAGGAGATCGAACGGATCCGGGGATTCGTCGGAAACCTCTCGATGGGCGATCCGCGTCAGGGTACATGGTTCGTCAAGCTGTTGGCGTTCTCCCTCGACGGGTACGTGCAGGAGGTGGATGCTGCATGTTTCCGGGAGAAGTACCCTGATCTTCCGGCTGATGCTGTCGTCGACGCTCGTGTCCGGATGGCGGCCAATTATGCCGGCATTGAGGGCGGCCTCAGCGCCGCGGCCTACAACGGTGCGGTCGCGGCGACCATCGGGTCCGGGGGTGCGGCTTCGCCGCTGACTCTTCCGACGGGTGGGGGTCGGCTTCGTGGTGGACATGTCGTACACGACGTATCTTCAACTGCGCATGGCCCATGACATCGCTGTTCTCCACGGAGTCCCTCTCGACATCGAGGATCCTGATGACATGTGGAAACCCGTCAGGATCGCCTTCGCGATCAGAGTCGGCGAGACGGGTGGCAACGCGACTCTCAAGTTCACGCCCGCCGTGGTGCGTCCGGTCCTGAAGAAGATGTTCAGTGGACAGAGATTGGCGATGGTCAAGGGTCTGCCGATCGTCGGGAAGCACCTGCTTCAACGGAACATCATCAAGTTCGGCATTCCCATTGTGGGCGTGCCGACGGCAGTCCTTGTGAACCGCTGGACGACCAGGGTCGTGGGCGACCAGGCCAAGGAGATCCTCAGGAAGGAGGCCAGAATCCGCGAGGCGGCCTCGCGTCTGGTCTCCAGTACGGATGCACGCGAGGAGTTGGTCTGGGTGCTCTGGCTGGTCATGCGAGTGGACGGGTGCGCCAAGGATGATGAGCTCCTGCTTCTTCACCACGTCACCGAAGCCATGAAGAAGGCGGGTTGCGACGAGTCCCTGCTGAAGGAGCTCCGCGAGCCCGTCGAGCTCGATGAATCGATGGTGTGGAGGAGGATCGACTCCCTCGAGGGCGCGAAAAAGGCTCTCCACGATGCTGCCGTGGTGGCCGCTGCTGTGGACGGGAGGATCGTTTCCTCCGAGATCTCTGCGCTGAAGGAGCTCGCCGTCCGATGCGGGGTTGAATACGATTCGGAGGGCATCGAGGACTGTGAGAATCCCTGGAGACGACTGCGCGGCTGGTTCTTGCGCCTGCGATGCGACCCGTGGGGCGTGGGTCCGGGCCGGCCGCCCGTGCCGGTTCGTGGGGAGGGACCGCAGGATTCTTGAGGCCCCTGGCTCATCGGGTTCCCGTGAGCCATTTTCAGGGGCCGGGGCCCGCTCTCGTCCCCGCCGCTCCTGCTCGTCGGAGTGGGACGGGCGGCGCGCCGCCCTCAGGTGGTGGGCCAGTCCTCGCCCTCGGGCGCCTCGCCGGTGATGACGTAGATGATGCGCCCGCCCATCGCCACGGCGTGGTCGGCGATGCGCTCGTAGTAGCGGCCGAGCAGGGCCGTGTCGACGGCCGTCTCGGCGCCGAACGTCCAGTCGTCCGAGGCGATGAGGCGGAACTGCTCGTTGCGCAGCTCGTCCATCTCGTCGTCCTCGCCGGCCAGGGTCGCCGCGGCGTCGGTGTCGCGCTCCAGCAGCGTGCGGCCGGCCTTGCCGACCATCTCCTGGGCGACCTGCGACATGCGCGTGAAGTTCGGCACGAGCGGCTCGGGCACGGCGTGCTCGGGGTAGCGCATGCGCGCGATCTCGGCGACGTGGGCCGCCAGGTCGCCGGTGCGGCCGATGTCGGCGATGACCTGCATGGCGGCGACGATGGTGCGCAGCTCGCCGGCCACCGGCGTGGAGCGGGCGAGCAGGCTGAAGCAGCGGTGCTCGAGCCGGTCGTGCATGGCATCGATGCGGGCGTCCCCGCTCATCACGCGCTCGGCGATGGAGGCGTCGGCCTCGAGGAGGGCCCTGGTGGCGTCGCGCACGGCGACGCGCACCGAGTCCGACATGGTCACGAGCTCGTGGACGATCTCGTCCAGCTCGGAGTGGTAGGACTCCGCCATCATCCCTCCTCCGCGCGTCGGGCCGCCCGCTCGGTCGCGCCGTACCCCGCCAGTCTCGCATTCCCCGCGGGCGCAGCCAAGACGGCGGCCGGGCGCGGCGCCACGGCGCTCCCGTAGAATTCCACGCGTGGGTCCCGTGGTGACAGTGCTCCTCGGCTTCGTGCTGGGCGCGATGGTGGGAGCGGCGCTCGCGCTCGTCCTCGCCTGGGGCCACCGGGCCAGGGTGCGCATGGCCGAGCCGCCGCCCGTGGTCGATCCCGAGGTGCCCGAGGTCCTCGACGCCTTCCGCCAGCCCGTCGTCGTCGCCGGCCCCCACGACGAACTGCTCTACGCGAACGCCCCGGCCCGCACCATCGGGCTCGTGCGCGGCACCCGCATCGGCATCGCCGAGGTGCTCGAGGCCGTACGCGCCGCGCGGCGCACCGGCGAGGGCGCGGACCGGGAGGTGATGCTGGGCGCCGCCGACGACGCCCCCTCCCGCCAGCTCCAGGTGCGCATCCGGCCCCTGGCTCGCGAGGCCGTCCTCGTCGTCGGCGACGACCGCAGCGCCCTCATCCGGGTGGACGAGTCCAAGCGCGATCTGGTCGCCAACATCTCCCATGAGCTCAAGACCCCGGTCGGGGCCCTCCAAGTGCTCGCCGAGACCGTCCAGGAGGCGGCCGACGAGCCCGAGGCGGTGCGCCACTTCGCCGGCCGCATGCTCGTCGAGAGCACCCGCCTGGGCGAGCTCGTCCAGCAGATCATCGAGCTGGGCCGCCTGCAGTCTGACGATCCGCTCGGCGACGCGGCGCCGGTCGACATCGACGAGATCGTCCAGACCGCCGCAGGGCGCGCCAGGGAGGCCTGCCAGGCCCGCCGGATCAGCTTCTCGATCGCCGGCGACGAGGGGCTGCGCGTCATCGGGGACCGGCACCAGCTCCGCGTGGCGCTGTCGAACCTGGTGGAGAACGCCATCAGCTACTCCGACCCCGGGGCCCGCGTCGCCGTCACGGTGAGGGACGTCGACGAGGACGGCGATCGCTGGGTCGACATCGCCGTCACGGACAACGGCATCGGCATCGGCGAGGAGGACCAGGAGCGCATCTTCGAGCGCTTCTACCGGGTCGACTACGCGCGCTCGCGCGAGAACGGCGGCACCGGCCTGGGCCTGTCGATCGTCAAGCACGTCGCCGTGGCGCACGGCGGCGGCATCCGCCTGTGGAGCCGCCCCGGCCGCGGATCGACCTTCACGATGAGACTGCCCGCGCTCGTGGACCCCGTCGAGCACAATGACGGCACCGGGCACGACGACATGGTCGGGCGCGGTGACGGCGCCGGGCGGCGGGAGGAGGTCGCATGACGAGGATCCTGGTCATCGAGGACGAGCAGTCCTACCGCGAGGCGATGGCCTTCATGCTCTCCCGCGAGGGCTTCGAGGTGGGTCGGGCGGCCGACGGCCGGCTCGGGCTGGCCGACTTCGAGGCGCACGGCGCCGACCTCGTGCTGCTCGACCTCATGATGCCCGGCGTGAGCGGCACCGAGGTGTGCCGCACCCTGCGCCGCCGCGCCGACGTGCCGATCATCATGGTCACCGCCCGGGACGCCGAGATCGACAAGGTGCTCGGCCTCGAGCTGGGCGCCGACGACTACGTGACGAAACCGTTCAGCCACCGCGAGCTGGTGGCGAGGATCCACGCCGTCCTGCGCAGGCGGCACGGGGAGGGGCCCGTCCCCGAGGTCCTCGAGTCCGGCGGCGTGCGCATGGACGTGACGCGGCACGAGGTCACGGTCCGCGGCGGGGCGGTGAAACTGGCCCTCAAGGAATTCGACCTGCTCGAGGAACTCATCCGCAACGCGGGGCGCGTGCTGACCCGGGCCCAGCTCATCGACCGGGTGTGGGGCTCCGACTACGTGGGCGACACGAAGACGCTCGACGTCCACGTGAAACGGCTGCGCGGGAAGATCGAGCGGGACCCCGCCCATCCCGTGCTCCTCGTCACCGTGCGCGGCCTCGGCTACAAATTCTCGGAGGCCTCTTCGCGGCACCAGTGAGGCTTATTCACAGGAGTCGTCCGCAGGGGCGCCTCCCCTTGTCAGGTCTTCGTCCTGTCGTGCTGTGAATAAGCCTCGATGAATCAGGCCTGACCAGGGATCGCGTCTCCCGCCGGGCCTCCTGCGGAAGCCCCTCGGAGGGGATCTCCCCGATGAATTCGTCGAAGCGGGCCCGGGACGGCCCGTCGAGGAGCGCCTCCCCTCATCGGGGTCATGTGCGCCCACGCCGTGGGCGAACCTCATGGAATTCATCGGCCCTTCTCTGGCGCGGCATTCCAGGAATTGCTCCGAATGGTCCGGGGATTCATTCCCGGACCGAGAATTCCGTGGTGTGGTAGAATGATCCCCAGGAGAGGGGTTGTACACATGGATTATGCAGTCGGTGAGACCGTCGTGTACCCGAATCACGGGGCGGCTGTCGTCGAGTCCACTGAGACGCGCACGGTGAAGGGCGAGGACCGGCTCTACTTGGTCCTGCGCATCCTCGGCCAGAGCGACCTGGTCGTCCGCGTCCCCGCCGACAACCTCGACCTGGTCGGTGTCCGCGACGTCGTCGACGAGGCGGGCCTCGAGAAGGTCTTCTCGGTGCTGCGCGCCCCGCAGGTCGAGGAGCCCGCGAACTGGTCGCGCCGCTACAAGGCCAACGTCGAGAAGCTCCACTCCGGCAACGTCCTCAAGGTCGCCGAGGTCGTCCGCGACCTGTGGCGCCGCGAGAGGGATCGCGGCCTGTCCGCGGGCGAGAAGCGCATGCTCGCCAAGGCCCGCCAGATCCTCGTGAGCGAGCTCGCCCTGGCCGAGAAGGTCGAGGAGGAGCGCGCCGAGGTCATGCTCGACGAGGTTCTCGCCTCCTGAGCGAGGTCGGGAACCGGAGCCGCTGAGCACCGTGCGCCCGCCTCCGGGCGCGCCGCGACGACATCCTGTGCCAGGAGGACGCATGACCATCGACCCGTCCGGCCTCCGCACCGGCATCGGCACCGACGTGCACGCCCTGCGCGAGGGCGTCGAGATGCACTGCGCCGGGCTGCACTTCCCCGACGAGCCCGTCGGCCTGGCCGGCCACTCGGACGGCGACGTCGCCGCCCACGCCCTGTGCGATGCGCTGCTGGGCGCCGCCGGGCTGGGCGACATGGGCTCCAACTACGGAACCCGGGAACCCCGGTGGTCCGGCGCGAGTGGCGTCTCGTTCCTCGCGGAGACCGCCCGCCGCCTGGCGTCGGCGGGCTGGCGCCCGGTGAACGCCGGCGTGCAGGTCATCGGACAGCACCCCCGCATGACGGCCCGCCGCGCCGAGGCCGAGTGGGTGCTCTCGGAGGCCCTCGGCGCCCCGGTGTCGGTCTCGGCGACGACGACCGACCGCCTCGGCGCGCTCGGTCGCGGCGAGGGCGTCGCCGCCGTCGCGACCGCGCTCATCGTCCGTGCGCAGCGGGAGTGAGCGGTCCGGCCCGTCCGGCGCGGCGATCCGGCCCGGCCGGCCCTGATGGCCCGGCGGGAGCGGGCCCGTCGCCCCTCGTTCGCCCGCGATGCTCGGGGCCCTTCCGCGCAGTCCGCCGCGTCGGTGCTCCCGTGCTCCACCGCCCGCGCGAACGACCCCGGCCCGGGCTCACCTCACTCGCGAGTCGGCCGCGGTGAACGCGTTGCAGGTGGCGAGCGAGCGGTCGTCCAGGCCGTCCTGGAACCACTCCCGACGGTTCGTGCCGTGCCCGTGGCTGCCCCTGTAGGAGCTGTCGCCGGTGAGGACGTCGTCTCCGAAGGCGTAGAACATCTGCGAGAGGCCGTCGGTGTCGGAGGGCGTGAGGGCGAGCGACTCGGAGACCGAGCCGATGAACTCGCCGGCGAAGCAGTCGGCCTGCACCTCGGTGCGCCGGCTGAACTCGTCGGCCTGGGACGAGCCCACTCTCGACTCCCACGCCTTCTCCGAGTAGAGGATGCCGGTGCGGGCCTGGACGGCGTGGCCGAACTCGTGGGCCATCACGGCGTCGGCGGTGTACGGCACGCCGCTCAGCTCGTCGGGCACGACCTCGGCCAGGTCGGTGGCGTAGTAGACCTGCTGGTCGACCATGCAGTAGGCGGCGTTGCCCATCGGCATGTCGCCGCACGGGGTCGAGATCTCGCTGTCGTAGACGGTGACGGTCGGGCGGACGGCCTCGTAGCCGGCGTCCCGGAGGGTGGGGCCCCACACCCGCATGAGGCAGGCGGTGAGCTCGTTGAGGTGGTCCTCGAGCTGCGCATCGGTCGCGGTGGACATGTCGAGCGCATCCAGGTCGCAGCGCACCGGCTCGGCGACCGAGGCGCCGTAGACGGGGTTGTCCTCCATCCACTGCGTGGCCTCCGAATAGGTCTCGGGCTGGGGGATCTCGGACGGGCTCGTGTCGGCGGGGGGCACCTCGTAGTCCTCGTTGGCGTAGCTGCCGTTGTGCGAGCCGCTGGAGCCGTCGGAGCTCGAGCCGTTGCCGCCGTAGCTCAGGAGGACGTAGGCGAGCACCATGATGGTGAAGGTGCCGAACAGCGCGGCGAGGAACTTCAACGGGCTCGGCCGACGACGCCTCGGCGGGACGGGCGCGCCGCCGTACTGCGGGAACGGTCCGCCCTGCTGCGCCGCGTAGCCGAAGGGCCCCGCCTGCTGGCCGAACCGGCCGTCCTGGCCGGGCCACTGGCCGTAGCCCGCGCGTCCGGACGGTGCGGGCCAGGACTGGCCCGGCCACTGCTGGTTCGGCTGACCCCATTGACTCACAGGCCACAGACTAACGGACGCCCGCCGGCCGGGCGCCGGGCCTCGGCCCCCGGGGCCTCCCGCCGTGCTCCTCCCGGCGCCGGCCCCGCCGTGGGATAGTTTTTCCACGGGGCTCCCCGCCGTCCCGGGCGGCGCCCCCGGCCCGTCCCGCACCCGCGCGCCGGGTCGTCCACGCAGCGCCGAACGGATCGGCGGAGCAGAAAGGTGCCCCCATGGCTCACAACCGCAACGCCCGCGTCGCGCGCTCCGTGCGGCGCGGTGCGGCGGCCGCGCTCGCCGCGGTCCTCGCCGGGCTCGGCCCGCTCGTGCCCGGCACGGCGCGGGCCGACGACCGGGCCTCCTCGCTCGACGTCTCCGCCGTCGTCTCCGGCGACGGCTCGCTGCGGGTCACCGAGGAGTTCGTCTTCGACGACGGCGCGCTGCCCGATCAGCTCACCCAGCGCCTGGCCACCACCCGCGACGGCCTCAACGACACCGTCTACTCCTACGAGATCACCGACGTCACCGTCGACGCGGGCGGCTCCCGGGTGGGCGTCTCCGGCGCCGACGACGGCGACTACCGGGTGATCACGGTCGACGCCTCGCAGGCGAGCGGCGACCGCATCACCGTCGCCTACACGGTGCGGGGAGCCTCCCTGGCCGGCGCCGAGGTCAAGGGCGCCGACACCCTCACCACCGTCCAGTGGCGCATGGTCCAGGGCCTGTCCATCGGCGTCGGCGAGGTCAACGGCAGGTTCACCGTCGACTCCGACACGCCCGCCGCGCTCGCCGACGTCGACTGCGAGGCCGGCGCCCCCGCCGCGCTCACCAGCTGCGCCAGCGTCCGGGGCGGCACGGCCGAGAACCCGTGGCCGGTCTTCACCCACGGCGCCCTCGGTGCCGGCCAGGTCCTCGAGCTCACCGTCAAGGTGCCGGCCTCGGCCGTCTCGCCCGACCAGGTCCTCGCGCAGCGCTGGAGCCTCGACCGCGCCTTCACCGTGCGCCCGCTCCAGCTCGTCGTCGGCCTGGGCGCCCTCGTGCTGGGCGCCGCCCTCCTGTGGGGCCTGCACCGCCGGCTCGGCCGCGACCAGGTGAACGCCACCAATGCGACCTCCGTCGTCGCCCGCTGGAAGCCGGTCGCCGCCGGCCAGGTGCGCTTCTCGCTCGAGGAGGACGTGCGACCCGGCGAGATCGGCACGGTCGTCGACGAGCACGTCGACCCGGTCGACCTCACCGCCAGCGTCCTCGACCTGGCCATCCGCGGCCACCTGCGCATCACCCAGCTGCCCGACGAGGGCCCCAACAGGCCCACCGACTGGCTGCTCGAGCGCACCAGCCCCTCCGGCGAGTCGTCGGGCCCCGACGAGCTGCGGCCCTACGAGCGGAAACTGCTCGACGTCCTCGTCACCGAGGACGCCGCCGCCATCCGCGTCTCCGAGCTCGCCCCCGCGATGGGCTCGGTCGTCCACGCCATCCAGGACGACCTCTACGACGACGTCGTCGCGAAGGGCTGGTTCTCCGGCCGGCCCGACGCGGCCCGGAGCCGCTGGGGCATCGCCGGCTGGGTCATGCTCGTCCTGTCCCTCGCCGCCACTGTCCTGCTCGCGGCCCTCACCACCTTCGGCCTGCTGGGCCTGTCGCTGACCATCGTGAGCCTCGGCCTCATCTACACCGCCCAGAGGATGCCGCGCCGCACGCTGGCCGGCGTCCGGGTGGTCCGGGGGCTGGAGCTGCTGGCCATGGAGCTCACCACCGAGCCCACCGACTCGTTCGCCAAGCAGGACGCCTACGACCAGATCTCCTCGGTGCTGCCGTACGCGGTCGTCCTGGGCGGCTTCGGCCGCTGGCTCGACGCGCTCGCCGCGGCCGATGACGACCCCGGCGTGCCCGACCCGGAGGACCTGTCCTGGTACCGCGCGCCCGAGGACTGGAACCTGTCCGACCTGCCCGATTCGCTGCGCAACTTCGTCACGACGATGCAGGGGCGCCTCTACTCGCGGGGCTGAGCGATCCCGGCCGTCGAGCCGGGCGTCACCGGCCAGGGGCGCCTCTCCCCGCGGGGCCGTCACCGTCCGCCCGCGCCGGCGGGCTCGGCGGCCGGCTCGGCGGCGGGGCCCTGCTCGGTCGTGCCGACCCGGGCGTCGACGAAACGGCAGCCGGTGAGCAGGCCGCTCATGCCGCGGACGTCGACGAGGGCGGCGACGACCGCGGCCGTCGCCCACAGGCACGCCAGCGCGGGCAGCGGCACCGTCAGCAGGCACTGGAGGCCGCCGACCGCCATGGCGCGGGCGACCAGCCGCGGACGGGCCGCGGGCGCAGGACGGAGGTAGACGGTGCGCTGGCCGAGCGAGGCGCCGCTGCCGACCAGCGCGGGGACGACGATGACGCCGAGCTCGGCCGCCATCGCCCCGACGAGACCCCAGGGCACGACCTGCTCCGGGTGGACGAGGCGGGTGTTCATCGGCAGGCCGTGCACGCCCGTCCAGGCGACGGCCCCGCAGGCCATGCCGAGCAGGGCCGCCCACGTCCAGTAGAGGCCGTCCAGCGCCATGCCCAGCAGACGGCGCCCGCGCGTGACGGGGCGGGCCTCGCCGCGGTGCGCCGCGAGGTGGTCGGCGCTTGCGACCAGGCGCGGGGTCAGGGCCGCGATGCCGATGCCCACGCCGGTGCCGACCGTGTTGGTGATGAGATCGTTGATGTCGGCCACCCGGTACTGGCAGGGCGCGAGGCCCCAGTTGCCGGTGTACTGGGTGAGCTCGATGGCCAGCGAGACGCCGAAGCCGGTCGCGAGGCTGCGCAGGGCGCCCCATTCCAGGAAGTCGCCGCAGAGGAGGCCCAGGGGCGCGAACAGCGCCACGTTGAGGACCATCTGGCGCACGTCCCAGCTGGCCAGGGCCGTCTGGAGCGGCTGGCCCGCCAAGTGCCGGGCCATGTCGGAGAAGTAGGCCGTCGGGTCGAGCAGGAACTCGTGCGGGCGGTGCGCGCAGTACTCGGCCGACATGTCGGGCAGCGGGAAGAGGGTGTAGGCGATGAGCGCCGTGAGGTAGACGACGGCGCCGACGGACCAGGCCGCCCGGCCGGCCGAGAAGCGACCGAAGCGGCGGTACTGGTGGATGACCAGGGGCGCCGACAGCGCGAGGGACAGGGCGCCGCCGATGACCACGGACAGGATCGCTTGGTTCACCATGACTCGATTCCATCGTCCCGCCTCGTCATCGGGCATCCCTCGCGGGGCGGAGACGACGGTGGACGAGTCTGCCACGCGATCCCGGGCGGGTCCACGGGCACCCCGCCGCCCGCCGCTCACCGGCCGATCCATCCCCATGGGGCCGTGGAGGCCTGTCCGCAGGGGGCTCAGCGGCGCAAGCAACCCCTGGTCATGGCCTGTCCATCGGTGTCGCGGACTGGCCTCGCAGCGCACGGAAGTCGTGGAGCGCTCCGGTTCCACCCGACCTGCGGGAACCGGCCGTCCATCGCATGCTCGTGGCCGGCGTCCCCGGTCGGTGCGGCCGGCGGGCCGGTCCCAGGACCATGACTCCGGCGTCCTCCCGGCCGTCGACCGGGACGAAGCCCTCGGAGGAGTAGGGGCGTTCGGCCCGATTGCCCTGCTCCACCGACAGTGAGAGCGAGGCGGGGCCTCGCTCGCGCGCCTCGCCGATCATCTGCCGTGTCAGCCGCCGCCCGATCCCCCGGCCCCGGAAGGGCGCGTCGACCCACACGCTGACCTCGGGGGGGGGGGGGGTCGCGTCGTCGACGAAGCCGTACCCCGGCCGCCGGGCAGGAGGACCGCCCGGACGACCCCCACGGGCGCATCATCGACCGTCGCGACGACTCCGAAGTCGCCCCGGGCCGGGTCGACGGTCGTGTAGTGGGCGAAGCCGGCGTTGGCGTGGAGGTCGGGGACGGTGAACCGCTCCCCGCACCAGTTGAGGTCGTCCAGAGCCGCTCGTTCGAGCAGCGCTGTCTCGTCGTCTGCGAGGGGGGCGGAATCCGGGCGTCATGGCATGCGGCCTTTCGGCGAGGATCGGACGGACGGTCTGACAACGTGCGGCGCGTCGTCGGAGGGGCGTGGGGGAGGTCGTCTCCGCAGCGGCTCCGGGATGCTCGAGCAGGGTGTGGGCATCGGCGTCGCGGCCCTGGCCCCGCGCCTGGTCGCCGGCGTGGACCGCCTCGCGGCGCGCCGCGGCGAGGTCCGCCCCGTCACGCGCGGGCGCCGTCTGCTGGGCATGGCGCCGGATGGCGTCCACTGGACGTGGGCGTCCCTGCTCGGCATGGCCTGCGGGGCCGTTCGAGCCGGGCCGGGCAGTTCGCACGACCGGGCGAGGTGCCGACCCGAGCGGGGGCCGTCCCCGGTTGCGCGCGGGGTCAACGAGGTTGAACACGGCGAGGTGCAGACCCGCGCGGGGCCGTCCTCGGTCCCGTGGTCCGGGCCGGTCACAGGATGATGGGCGCCCACAGGAAGCCGAGTGCCACGATGACGGCGATCGACACGGTTCCCGGCACGACGAACGGGTGGTTCAGCACGAATTTGCCGACCCTCGTCGAGCCGGTGTCGTCCATCTCGATGGCGGCGACCGTGGTCGGGTAGTTCGGCAGCAGGTAGTAGTTGGCCACGGCCGGGTAGCAGGCCAGGATCGTCGTCGCGCCGAGCCCGATGGACACGGCCATCGGCATGAAGACCTTCGTCGTCGCGGCGTGCGAGAACAGGATCGGCGAGGCGAAGTAGAGCACCACGGCGAACAGCCATGGCACCGCGTGGAGGGCGTCGCCGGTGGCGTTGACGATCGTGTCCTGGTAGGTGTGGAAAAAGACGTTGCCCATCCAGGCGACGCCCATGATGCAGATGGCGGCGCTCATGCCGGCGCGGAAGGTGGGCTCCGTGGTGATCTGCGCCACCTGGTGGCGGGAGACGAGGCAGATCACGGCGGCGCAGGTGAGCATGATGAGCATGATGGCGGAGGTCGCGTCCATCGGCGGGTCGCTCATGATGCCCAGCTGCTTGGAGCTGATCGTCGCGTAGACGATGATGAGCAGCACCGCGGCGAGGAAGATCCACAGGCTGGAGATGGCGCCCTTGGCGGGCCGGTAGTCGGCGCCCAGCGTCGAGGCGGAGCTGTGGGAGACCAGCCCCTTGGCCTCGCGCTCCTTGTACACCGGGTCGTCCTCGAGCTCGCAGCCCTGGCGCGAGGCGACGACGGCGCCGGCGACGCAGCCGAGGAAGGTCGTGGGGATCGTGATCGCGAGGATCTGGAGGTAGCCGACGCCGATCTTCTCGACCGAGGTGAGCAGGGCCGCCGTGGTGGCCGAGATCGGTGAGGAGGCGACGGCGATCTGCGAGGCGACGACGGCGATCGACAGGGGCCGGGAGGGCCGGATCCTGTTCTCCTTGGAGACCTCGATGATGACCGGCAGCACCGAGTAGGCGGTGTGTCCCGTGCCGCACAGCAGCGACAGGAGGAAGGTCGACAGGGGCGCCAGGTAGGTGATGTACTTCGGATGCCTGCGCAGCATCACCTCGGTGAGGTGGACGAGATGGTCCATCGCCCCGGCGGCCTGGAGGGCTGCGATGGTGCAGATGACGGGCATGATGATGCCGATCACCGTCCACGGCACGTCCTTGTCGACGTCGGTGGACAGCCCGGTGGCGATGAGGACGAGGGTGCCCGCGCCGCCCGCCAGGCCGACGCCGACGCCGCCCAGCCGCGATCCCGCGAACAGGAAGACGAGCAGGATGACGAGATGAATCCAGATCATGGGGATCTCCGTGAGGTGTGCGCCGGGCGCCTCTTCGCGCCTGTCAGAACGACTTTATCCCTCAGCGGGGCGCGGCGCGGGGCCGGTCCGCACTGTGTGCGCCCCGCGCATCCTCGCCCCGGGCCCGGCGGCACGCGGGTCCGTCACCCGCCCCTGCCGCCCGTCACCCGCCCCGGCGGGCCGATCGCCTCGGTGCGACGGGGCCGGGCTCACAGCTCCAGGCCCGGGTACAGCGGGTTGGCGCCGAGCAGCTCATCGGCCTCGGCGTGGACGCGCGCGGCCAGGCCGTCGGCCATGTCGTACTTGGCCTTGCCGGGCGCGCCCGCGCTCGTGGTCGCCGGCCTGGTGCCCGTCAGGGCCTCGCAGATGAGCCCGGCGACCTTGTCCATGTCGTCGGGGGAGAAGCCGCGGCTCGTCAGCGCGGG
>NZ_AUFR01000019.1 GCF_000426605.1 Propionibacterium acidifaciens DSM 21887 | reverse complement strand
GAGAAGATCGCGGTCGTCCTCGACAACGCCCGGTTCCACCACGCCAAGATGCTGACCGGTCTCTACGAGCCCGGCCGGCTGCTGGAACGCATCACCCCGATTCAGCTGCCACCGTACGCGCCCGACCACAACCCGGTCGAGCACGTCTGGAACACGGCCAAGAACAACATCGCGAACATCCAGCGCGAGACCCCCGAAGAAACCTTCGGCGCGTTCGCCTCATACATCACCGGCCGCACCTTCGACTACGACTTCGAACACCTCCCACCCCGCGACACCGAAAACGATCTTGTTTCATGACCGCCATACCAGAACGTCATCTTCCACAACTGACGGGCCGCGGGACCGGCCGCACCGAGCCGGCCCCGACCATGATCCGGGCCCTTCCCCGATTCCTTTCTCTCCGCCTCACCGCTGTGGGGCACAGGGGGAAGGGCCCTCCTCCTCAGCGGCGGTGGCCGGGCGCACCCTCGCGCAGGGTGTAGCAGGCCACCGCCGCCGCGGCGGCCACGTTGAGGGAATCGATGCCGCGGGCCATGGGGATCCGCACGACGACGTCGGCCTGGGCCAGCCAGTGCGAACTCAACCCGCTGCCCTCGGTGCCCATGAGCAGCGCCACCTTGCGCGGCTCGGCCGCCAGGTCGGCGGCGAACTCGTCGAGGGTCACGTCGTCGGCGCGCAGGGCCATCGCCGCGACGGTGAAGCCCGCCCGCTTGAGGGTCCCCAACCCTCCGGCCCAGTCGTCCATGCGGGCCCAGGGCAGGAAGAAGACGGCGCCCATGCTCGTCTTGACGGCCCGCCGGTAGAACGGGTCGGCGGCCCGCGGGGCGAGCAGCACGCCGTCCCAGCCGAGGGCGGCGGTGCAGCGGATGATGGCGCCGACGTTCGTGTGGTCGACGATGTCCTCGCACACGACGAGGCGCCTCGCGTCGAGCAGTTCGGCCATGCTCCAGCGGGTGGCGCGCTTCATCGAGGCGAGCGCCCCGCGGTGCACGTGGAACCCGGTGACCCGCTCGGCCAGGGCCTCGTCCACGACGTAGACGGGCACGTCGAGGCGGTCGAGGATCGGGCGCAGCCCGGCGATCCAGCGCTCGGCCAGCAGGAAGGACCTCGGCTCGTAGCCGGCCTCGCAGGCCCGCCTGATCACCTTCTCGCCCTCGGCGATGAACAGCCCCTGCTCGGCCTCGAGGGACCGGCGCAGCGAGACGTCGCGCAATCGGACGTAGTCGCCCAGCCGCTCGTCGGCGGGATCGGTGATCGGGATGAGGGTCGCCACGGCGCAAGGCTAGTGCCCCGACGGCCCCCCGGCCGGGCCGGCCAACGATGAGGGGCCGCCGAGGGGCGCCACGGCGGCGGGGACGACGCCCCGGCTCCGGGGGATGGAGCATCCCGGCCACGCGCGAGAGGACAGCGCGGCAGCAGGAGAGCCGCGGCACGGGCCCCGCCGGCAGGACCGGCTCCGACCGGACCGCTGACCGGCGGCGCACCGCCCGGAGGCGACCCGATCCTAGACTGGCCACGTGACGACCCAGACCCAGCAGCACGGACCGAGACCCTGGTACCGGAGGATCCGCATCGACTGGTTCGTGACCGCCATCGTCGTCTCGGCCGTCGTCGCCACGGCGCTGCCGGCCACCGGCGAGGCCAACCGCGTCCTCGACTGGGCCGTCAAGGTGCTCATCTTCGTGCTCTTCCACCTGTACGGCGTGCGCCTCGAACCGCGCGAGGCGCTGGCCGGCCTGGTGCACTGGCGCCTGCACGTGACGATCCTGGCCTGCACCTATGTCGTCTTCCCGGTCCTCGCGCTGGCGCTGCGCCCCCTGTCGGGCGGTTACCTGAGCCCGGAGCTCTACCTGGGGGTGCTGTGGCTGTCGATCCTGCCGTCGACGGTGCAGAGCTCCATCAACTTCACCTCGATCGCCGACGGCAATGTGGCCGGGGCGATCGTCTCGGCCTCGATGTCGAACATCCTCGGCGTCTTCTTCACCCCGCTGCTGGCCATGGTCGTCATGAGCACCGGCGGCCTGGTCATCGAGCCGGGCTCGATCGTCGACCTGGCGGTGCAGCTGCTGCTGCCCTTCGTGCTGGGCCAGCTCACCCGCCGGTGGACGGCCGGCTTCGTCCGGGACCATCCGCGGCTGAGGCTGGTCGACCAGATCAGCATCGTCTGCGTCGTCTACAGCGCGTTCAGCGACGGCATCAACGAGGGCGTCTGGCACACCGTCGGCGCACTCGACATCGTACGGCTCCTGCCGGTGCTCTTCGCGCTGCTGGCATTCATGCTGGCCTTCACCTGGTGGCTGCCCGGCCGGATCGGCTTCGGGCGCCGCGACCAGATCGCCATCCAGTTCTGCGGGACGAAGAAGTCGCTGGCCACCGGCGCCCCGATGGCCTCCGTGCTGTTCAGCGCCGCCCAGGTGCCGCTGCTCGTCCTGCCGCTCATGATCTTCCACATGGTGCAGCTCATCGTCTGCGGCGTCATCGCCGGGCGCTACCGCGCCAAGCCTGCGGCCTGGCACGAGCGGGGCGGGCGGTTGAGCGCCGCCGAGGAGCAGCGGGACTGAACGGCGGGCCACCGGGCCGGACCGCCCCGTCCTCAGCAGGCGGCCTTGGCCGTCCAGCGCCCGTCGTCGGCCTGCTCGATGCGCAGCGGCATGCCGTAGACGGCGGACATGAGCTCGTCGGTGAGCACCTCGCCGATCGGCCCGGAGGCCGCGACCCGGCCGCCGGACAGCAGCAGGGCATGGGTGATGCCCGCCGGGATCTCCTCGACATGGTGGGTGACGAGCACGGTCGTCGGCGCGTAGGGGCTGGCGCACAGCTGCGCGAGCGTCGACACGAGGCGCTCCCGGCCGCCCAGGTCGAGGCCGGCGCCCGGCTCGTCGAGCAGCAGCAGCTCGGGGTCGGTCATCATGGCCCGGGCGATCTCGACGCGCTTGCGCTCCCCCTCGCTCAGGGTGCCGTAGGTGCGGTCGGCGAGCTCGACGACGCCGAAGTAGTCCATGAGCCGGCCGGCGCGGTCGAAGTCCATCTCGTCGTAGTGCTCGCGCCAGCGCCCGTTGACGGCGTAGCTGGCCGAGACGACGACGTCGCGCACCCTCTCGCGGGCCGGGATGCGGTGGGCCACCGTCGGGCTCGTCAGGCCGATGCGGGGGCGCAGCTCGAAGACGTCGACGGCGCCGAGCACCTCGCCGAGGATCCCGACGACCCCCTTGGTGGGATACAGATGAGTCGCCAGGATCGACAGCAGCGTGGTCTTGCCGGCGCCGTTGGGGCCGATGACGACCCAGCGCTGGCCCTCGTCGATCGACAGGTTCACATCGTCGAGCAGCAGGGTGGTACCACGCCGCACACTGACACCGGCAAGCTCCGCAACCGAGACCATGGTTAGACCTTACAAGTCGGCCCCGCGAGGCTGCGGCCGCCGACCGTCTGGCGACGCGCCGCGTTCGGCTGCGACGCAACCCCTCGGGCGTCCGGCGGCGGACGACCAGCCTGGGCGCCGTGTCCGACCCCCTCACTCATCGCGTGCCTGAGGCTCGTGAGCGTGCTCAACGCCATGGGCGTCGGCGCCCTCGACGCTCCCCGCGCCGAGCGCGTGCTGCGCATCAGCGACACCGGCGAGCCGGACCGGCCCCACCACGTCGCCGACCCCGAGGGGTCCTCGGACCGGGCGGGCCCGACGCGGCCCCGTGCGCCCGACCCTGGCCCGCATCGCGAGCACCCGCTGCCCGGCGAGCTGTGGATGCTGGCCGTCGTCCACCCCGGCGATCCGGCTGGGCGGCCTGCGCGACCCCTCGACGACGAACGCCCAGGCCCTCGAGTGCGGCGCCACCGCCGTCGCCCACGGGGCCGGGTGGCCTGGCTGCCCCACCCGGTCGGGCCCGCCATGCAGTGGCGGCTGGCCCGCGCCGAGCGTCCGCTGCCCCCGCCCACGCCCGGCGAGGCGGCGACGGCGCTCAACGCGCAGGTCCTCGTCTCGGCCCGCGAGCTGGCCGGCCTCGACGCGGCGGTCGGGCGACGTCCGGACGACGCGGCCTCGGTCGTCCTGGGCGGGGCCTACCCCACGGGGAACCAGCGCCTGCTCGACCGGGCGATCCTGTGGCGCGAGGTCTGCGCGGCGGGCCCGGGCGCCGACAACGCGGCGCTGCACTCGCATGCCCGGCTGGCCCGCTCGGCGCACCTGCGCAGGATCGGGATCGTGTGCCGGCAGGCGATCAGCGCGGCCGCCAGCTGGCCGGACGCGCGGCCGGCGGGCGCCCGTCTCTGAGAGGTGGGGCCGGAGAGGCGGAGCACCCGCGCGGCGCGTCCGCGCCGGGCCGCCGGGGCCCGCACGACCGTCACCGTGCGGAGCGCCCGCCCCGCGGGCGGGGCCGCCGACCGGTTCGGCGACGGGCAGGGCCGATCCGACCCGCGCAGCAGGCCGGTGACGCCGGGAGCCCTCAGGCGCCGGTCGAGAACAGGCCGCCGTCGACGTGGATGATCTCTCCGGTCGTCGCGGCGAACAGGTCGCTGAGGAGCGCGCAGATGACCGTGCCCACCGGGGTGGCGTCCTTGGCGTTCCAGCCGAGCGGGGCCCGCTCGTCCCAGACGTCGTTGAGCGAGGCCGATCCGGGGATGGCCTTCTTCGCCAGCGAGTCGATCGGCCCGGCGGAGACGAGGTTGGCGCGGATGCCGTCGGGGCCGAGGTAGCGGGCGAGGTAGCGGTTCGCGGACTCCAGGCCCGCCTTGGCGACGCCCATCCAGTCGTAGGACGGCCAGCTGATCGTCGCGTCGAAGGTGAGGCCGACGACCGAGGAGCCGGGCCCCATCATGTCCTTGAGGGCCATGGCGAGGGCCGGGTAGGAGTAGGTCGAGGTGTGCAGCGCGGTGGCCACGTCGTCCCAGCCGGTCGTGAGGAAGCCGCCGCCGAGCGCCGTCTCGGGGTTGGCGAAGGCGATGGAGTGCAGCACGCCGTCGATGCGGTCGAATCCGTTCTCGCGCAGGGCGCCGGGCAGGGCCGCCAGGCTCTCCTCGCTCGTGGCGTCGAGCTCGATGACCGGGGGCGCGGGGTCGAGCTTGGCGCAGACGCGCCTGCACAGGCTGAGCGCCCGGCCGAAGCCGGTGACGATGATGTCGGCGCCCTCGCGCTGGGCGACCTCGGCCGCCTTGTAGGCGATGGAGGTGTTCATCGTGATGCCCGTGACGAGGATCTTCCTGCCCTCGAGAATGCCCATGTGTTCTGGTCCTTTCCGTTCTCGGTGGAAGACTAGCGTCCCATGCCGATGCCGCCGTCGACGGGCAGGACGACGCCGGTGATGTACCCGGCCTCGTCGGAGCACAGGAAGCGCACCGCGGCGGCGACGTCCCCGACCTCGGCGGCCCGGCGCAGCGGGATGCGCTTGAGGTAGTCGGCCCTGACCTCGTCGGACAGCTCGTCGGTCATGTCGGTGCGGACGAAGCCGGGCGCCACGACGTTGCAGGTGATGCCGCGGCTGCCGAGCTCGCCGGCGACGGAGCGGGCCATGCCGATGAGGCCGGCCTTGCTCGCCGCGTAGTTCACCTGGCCGGGCGTGCCGACGTAGGCGGACACGGAGCCGATGAGCACGATGCGACCGAAGCGGGCGCGCGTCATGGGGCGCACGGCGCGGCGCACGGTGCGGAAGGCGCCGGACAGGTTCGTGCCGATGACGTCGTCCCAGGCCTCGTCCTTCATCATGGCGAGCAGGCCGTCGCGGGTGATGCCGGCATTGGCGACGAGCACCTCGACGGGGCCGATCTCGTCCTCGACCCGGCGGTAGGCCGCGTCGACCTGGTCGGGCTCGGTGATGTCGGCGGCGATGCCCAGGACGCCCTCGGGGGCGGTGCCGGTCCGGCTCGTGCCGGCGACGCGGTAGCCCGCGGCGAGGAGGTCGGCGGCGATGGCTGCGCCGATGCCGCGGCTGGTTCCGGTGACGAGGGCCACGCGCCCGTTCTGCTGCGTACTCACCCGTCCACGGTACCGGTTCGCGCCCCTCGGCGGGGCGCGGATCCCCGTGGGGCAGGATGAGGACATGGATTGTGGACTGCACGACAGGGTGTTCATCGTCACGGCCGCCAGCGGCGGCCTCGGCCTGGCGGGCGCCCGGGCGCTCGTGGCCGAGGGGGCCCGTACGGTGCTCGTGGCGCGCCGGAGGGACGCGCTGGAGGAGGCGGTCGCCGAGCTGGGCGCCGACCGGGCCACGGCGCTGGCGGCCGATCTGTCCGAGGCGGACACGGCGCAGCGCGCCGTCGAGGCGGCGCTGGGGGCCTGGGGGCGGCTGGACGGCGCCCTGGTCTCGGTCGGCGGCCCGCCGAAGGGCACCGTCACCGGCACCACGGACGCGCAGTGGCTGGGCGCCTTCGACTCGGTCTTCCTGGCGGCCGTGCGCATCGCCCGCGCCGTGCTGGGCGCGAACGGGGCGGCGAGGCTGGGCTTCGTCCTGTCGGTCTCGGCGAAGATGCCGCTGGCCGACATGGCCCCGAGCAACGGCCTGCGCCCGGGCCTGGCCATGCTCGTCAAGCAGCTGAGCGACGAGATCGCCCCCGCCGGCGGCCGGGCCGTCGGCCTCATGCCCGGCAACATCGCCACCGGGCGGATGATCGACCTGCTCGGCCACGAGCCCACCGCCGAGGACGCCCGTCGGGCGGGCATCCCGATGGGGCGCCTGGGCACGCCGGCCGAGTTCGGCGCGGTCGCGGCCTTCCTCCTCTCGGATGCGGCGAGCTATCTGACCGGCTGCCTCGTGCCGGTCGACGGCGGAATGCTGCGCGGCCTGTGACCGTCCCCCTCGCCCGGCGCCTCGCCGCGCTCGACCGGGCCGCGGGCCTGCTCGCCTGCCCGGTCTGCGCACGCCGGGGCGTCCCCGATGCGCCGCTGGCACGCTCGGAGCGGCGGCTGCGCTGCGGGGCCGGCCACGCCTTCGACGTGGCGCGGCAGGGCTACGTGAACCTGGCCGGCTCGGCCCAGCCCCGCAACGCCGACACGGCGCGGATGCTCGACGCCCGGGGGCGCCTCCTCGGCTCGGGGGTCCACGAGCCGCTGCGCCGGGCCGTCGTGGAGGCCTGCGGCGAGCCGTCGACGATCGTCGAGGCCGGCGCGGGCCCCGGCTGGTACCTGGCCGGGGCCGCAGCGGCCCATCCGCGGGCCGTGCCGCTCGCGATGAACGCCTCGGTGCCCGCCCTCAGGCGGGCGGCGGCGATCGGGCTGGCCTGCGTCGTGGCGGACACCTGGGCCGGGTTGCCGCTGCGCGCGGGATGCGTCGACGCGCTGCTGTGCGTCTTCGCGCCGCGCAACGCGGCCGAGTTCTCCCGGGTGCTCTCGGGGTCCGGTCGCGTCGTCGTGGCCGCCCCGACGACGGCCCACCTGGCCGGGCTGCGCGCCGAGCTGGGCCTGCTCGATGTCGCCGACGGCAAGGCCGACCGGCTCGTCGGGCAGATGGGCGACGCGGGCCTGGACCGAGTCGGGAACCGGCTCGTCGAGTTCGAGGCCGCATGCACCCGGGAGCAGCTGCGCGACCTGGTGGACATGGGCCCGAACGCCTTCCACGAGCACGCCGCCCCGCGCGGGCCTCGGACGGTGGTCGTGAGCGTTCTCGTGAGCGTCTTCGCGCGAACGACCCGTCACCCGTGAACGTCCTCGTGCCGGGGGCGGCGGCCAACGAGCCGTGACGCCCTGCGCGAACGACCTGGCCGGCCCCGGCGCGCCCCGCGGCGAATGACACCCTCACGGCATCGATGGACACGAATGCGTCCGGGGGGCGACCGCCGAGCCCCGCGGCCCTATACGATCCGAGCTGGAATGGAGACCGAGATGACGACCCTCGTTGTGATCAGCGCTGGCATGCGCAGACCGTCCACGACACGGATTCTGGCCGACGAGCTGTCCGCGGCGGTGAGCGCGCGCCTGCCCGGACCGCTCACTGTGACGAACGTCGAGGTGCGCGACTACGCGCAGGCCATCATCGACGCCCTGCTGGGCGGCTTCACGCACTCCGACCTCGACGAGGCGATCACCGCCGTGGAGGACGCCGACGCGCTCATCGCCGTCTCCCCCACCTTCCAGGGCTCCTACTCGGGCCTGTTCAAGTCGTTCATCGATCTGCTGCCGCCGAACGACCTCGCGCACAAGCCGGTGCTGCTGGGCGCCACGGGCAGCTCGGAGCGTCACTCGCTCATCATCGACCACGCCATGCGCCCGTTGTTCAGCTATCTGCGCACCATGACCGTCCCGACCGGCGTCTACCTCACGACCGGCACCCTCGGCGAGGAGAACCGGGGGCTGCGGGCCCGCATCAACCGGGCGGCCGACGAGCTGGCGGCCTTCGTCGAGCTCAACGCCGCGACGCGGGGGCCCCTGCCGGCCGCCGCAGGCGACGAGTCCACGACGACGGCCATCGAGCTCGACCAGGCGCACGCCGAGCTCGGGCTGAGTCCGGCCGGGCCAGGAGACGGCACCCTCGAGCGGATGCTGCGCACCCTGGGGAGGGGCTGAGGCCCGCCGGCGCCTCCGAACGGGCCCGCGGGACCGGGCCGCACGTCGGGCGTCCGCGTCCGTCGCCGGCCGGGCGCTCAGGCCAGGACGACGAGCTCCGCGTAGTCCTCGCTCCACAGGTCCTCGTCGCCGTCGGGCAGCAGCAGGACCCGGTCGGGCTCGAGGGCCTGGACGGCGCCCTCGTCGTGCGTGACGAGCACCATCGCGCCCCGGTAGGCGCGGATCGCCCGGAGCACCTGTTCCCGGCTGGCCGGGTCGAGGTTGTTCGTCGGCTCGTCGAGCAGCAGCACATTGGCCGCGCTCGCGACGAGCGTCGCGAGCGCCAGTCGGGTCTTCTCGCCGCCGGACAGCACCCGGGCCGGTTTGTGGTCGTCATCGCCGGTGAACAGGAAGGTGCCGAGCACCGTGCGGGCGTCGGTCTCGTTGAGCTGCGGCGCGGCGGCCTGCATGTTCTCCAGCACGGTGGCGTCCATGTCGAGCATGTCGTGTTCCTGGGCGAAGTACCCGAGCCTGAGGCCGTGGCCGGGCAGCACCCGGCCGGCGTCGGGCTCCTCGACGCCGTACAGCAGGCGCAGCAGTGTCGTCTTGCCGGCGCCGTTGAGGCCCAGGACGACGACCCGTGAGCCCCTGTCGACGGCGAGGTCGACGCCGGTGAAGATCTCCAGGGAGCCGTAGGCCTTCGACAGGCCCTCGGCCATGAGCGGGGTCCGGCCGCACGGGGCCGGTTCGGGGAAGGAGATGGCCGCGACCCTGTCCTCGGCGCGCTCGGACTCGGTGCCGGCGAGCAGTCGCTCCGCGCGGCGGGCCATGTTCTGGGCCGCGGTGGCCTTGGTCGCCTTGGCGTGCAGCTTCTCGGACTGGGCCATCAGCTGGGCCGCCTTGCGGTCGGCGTTGAGGCGCTCGCGGCGGCGGCGCCGCTCGTCGGCCTGGCGCTGGGTCAGGTAGGGCCTCCAGCCCATCGAGTAGACGTCGAGCACGGAGCGGTTGGCGTCCAGGTGGAAGACCTTGGTGACGGTCTCGTCCAGCAGCACGGTGGAGTGGCTGATCATCATGACGCCGCCGGAGTAGCTCCGCAGGAAGTCGCGAAGCCAGGTGATCGAGTCGGCGTCGAGATGGTTCGTGGGCTCGTCCAGCAGCAGGGTGTCGGCGTTGCTGAACAGGATGCGGGCCAGCTCGACGCGACGGCGCTGGCCGCCGGACAGCTCGTGCAGCGGCTGGGCCAGCACGCGGTCGGGCAGCCCGAGGTTGGACGCGATGCGCGCGGCCTCCGCCTCGGCCCCGTAGCCGCCCGCCGCGACGAAGGACGCCTCGGCGCGGTCGTAGGCGGCCATGGCCCTCTCGCGGGCCGGGCCGCGGGCGCGGGAGATGTCGTCGGTGGCCCGGTTCATCCGCTCCAGGAGGGACTCGATGCTGCGGGCGGAGACGATGCGCGAGCGCGCGGTGACCGCCAGGTCCGACTCGCGGGGGTCCTGCGGCAGGTAGCCGACCCGGCCCGAGCGCCTCACCGAGCCGCCCGGGGCCGGCGCCTCGCCGGCCAGGATGCGCATCGTCGTCGTCTTGCCGGCGCCGTTGCGCCCGACGACGCCGATCTTGTCGCCCTTGACCACCTGGAAGCTCACGGGGGCCAGCAGCAGACGGGCGCCGACGCGCACCTCCAGGTCATTGGCTTGTATCAACGGCGCTCCTGCACTTCTCGACGACACGCCCGGCAACGGACCGCCATCCATTCTCCCGCGCGCCGTGGCGCCGGGCAAAGCGGCCCTGACTCGGACGGCGACCCGCCGGCGGGGCCCGCGCGGGGTCCCGGTGTGGTTGAAACAGATTCTTCCGACTTGTTCACAGGGCATCCGGAAGCGCACAATGAACGCGCCCGCACCCCGCGGGCGCCCTCGTGCCCTCTGCCGGCAGCGCGACGAACGCGAGGAGCGGGCATCCCACGACCCCCCTCCGCGGACGGTACGAGTCCCACCCCCGGCATGTCCGCGAACGGTATGGAAGTGAGGGAAGTGAACCAGATGTCCGATGCGTCGCGCTCGCGTCGCCGCGGCCTCGTGCTCCGGTTCGTCCTCATCGCGCTCATGGTGCTGGCCGTCAACATCCTCATCCAGCTGTTCATCGGCGCCTCGCTGGGCGTCGTCGAGAACGCCTGCTGGCTCGTCTCGGCAGCCCTGCTGGGCTGGGCGGGCTCCTTCGGCCACGATCGGCTCAGCGGCGAGTGGCCTGGAGCCGGGCAGGACACCCCCGCCGCGGCGCGGGCCCTGCCCTCCGAGCCCTCCGAGTCGGCGCCTCCCCCGCCCGAGTCGGCCGAACCGGTCCGGGGTCGGCCGGGGCCGGTCGACCCGGCACCTGTCGGACCGGCACCGTCCACCGAGCCGGCCATGCCCCGGCCGGGGCCGGTCGACGAGGCGTCGTCCCAGCCCACGCCCATCGACCCGGTGCGTGTGAACCCGACATTCACGGGACCAGCGCCCACAGGACCGGCACGAGCGGGATCCACGCCCGCCGCAGCCCCCGCACCAGCGACGCCCGCACCACCCATCGACCCGGTGCGCGTGAACCCGACATTCACGGGACCAGCGTCCACAGGACCGGCACGAGCGGGATCCACGCCCGCCGCAGCCCCCGCACCAGCGACGCCCGTACCGCCCGCGGCGGCGGCGACCGGGCAGCCCCGTCCGATGGGTCCTGCGCCGGCCGCCCCGGGGGACAGGCGATGGAGGAGGACCTCCGGACGCTGGTTCAGACGTTGAAGCCGATGTAGCGCAGCTGCTCGCGGCCGTCGTCGGTGATGCGGTCGAGGCTCCACGGCGGGAGCCAGACCCAGTTGATCGTCACGGAGTTCACGATGCCGTCGAGGGCCGACTGGGCGCCCCACTCGAGCTGGTCGGTGAGCGGGCAGGCCGGGCTCGTGAGCGTCATGTCGATGACGACGTTGGCCTCCTCGTCGATCTCGACGCCGTAGACGAGCCCCAGGTCGACGACGTTGACCATGAGCTCGGGGTCGATGACCTCCTTGAGCGCCTCGAGGACCTGATCCCGGGTGGGCGGCTCCGTGACGCCGACCGGGGCGTCGGGCAGCCTGTCGCGCACCAGGTCGGACGGGCGCCGCTCGTCCCGGCCGGACGTGGGATCGCCGTCGGGCGGCTGCTGCTCACTCATGCTGTCTCCTTCTCGTCGCCGATGTCCGCCCCGGCGCGGGCGAGCGCGTCGCGCAGGGCCATCCAGCTCAACATGGCGCACTTGACGCGCGCCGGGAACTGCGAGACGCCGGCGAACGCGATCGCGTCCTCCAGGACGTCCTCGTCGGGCTCGATGCGGCCCTGGCTCTCCATCATGTCCTTGAACACCGAGAAGGTGCCCATGGCCTCGTCGACCGAGCGCCCGATGACCAGATCGGTCATGACCGAGCTGGACGCCTGGGAGATGGAGCAGCCCTCGCCGGCGTAGCTCACGTCGCCGATCCGGTCGCCGTCGAGCGCCACCCGCAGCGTCAACTCGTCGCCGCAGCTGGGGTTCACATGGTGCACCTCGGCACCGTACGGCTCCCGCAGCCCGCTGTGGTGCTTGGCGCGGTAGTGGTCCAGGATGATGTCCTGGTACATCTCCTCGACGTTCATCAACGACCCCTCAGCTTGCCGGTGAAGAAATCGTGCGCCCACACGACGGCCTCGCACAGGGCGTCGATCTCGGCCCTCGTCGTGTAAAGATACCCGGACGCGCGGGCCGAGCTCTGCACGCCCAGACGGCGGTGCAGCGGCTCGGCGCAGTGGTGTCCGCCGCGCACCGCGACGCCCCTCGAGTCGAGCAGCTGCATGAGGTCGTGCGGGTGCACCCCGTCGACGGTGAAGGAGATCGCCCCTCCGCGGTCGACGTCCTCCAGCGGCCCCATGACGTGGACGGCGGGGATCCCGCCGAGCTGCTCGAGGGCGTACTGCGTGATCTCGTGCTCGTGGGCGGCGACCCGGTCCATGCCGATGCCGGTGAGGTAGTCCACCGCGGCGCCGAGGCCGACGGCCTGGGCGATCGGGGGCGTCCCGGCCTCGAACTTGTGCGGCACCTCGGCCCAGGTGGAGCCCTCCATGCGCACGACGCCGATCATCTCGCCGCCGCCGAGGAAGGGCGGCAGCTCCTCGAGCAGGGCGCGCCGGCCCCACAGGACGCCGATGCCGGTCGGGCCGAGCATCTTGTGGCCGGTGAAGGCCAGCAGGTCGACGCCGAGGGCCGACACGTCCGTGGGCAGCTGCGGCACGCCCTGGGAGCCGTCGGCGACCATGACGGCCCCCACGGCGTGGGCCTGCTCGGCGATCCGCGCGATCGGGTTGACCGTACCCAGCACATTGGAGACCCAGGCCAGCGAGACGACCCTCGTGCGCTCGTTGATGAGCCCCTCGCGCTCGGCGGCGTCCAGGTCGAGCCGGCCCTCCTCGGTGATGTCGAACCAGCGCAGCGTGGCGCCGGTGCGCCCGCAGACCATCTGCCAGGGGACGAGGTTCGAGTGGTGCTCCAGGACCGAGACGACGACCTCGTCGCCGGGCCCCAGCCGAGCGCCCAGCGTGCCGGCCGCCAGGTTGAGGGCCTCGGAGGCGTTCTTCGTGAAGACGACCTCGTCGGGGCCGGCCGCACCGATGAACCCGGCGATCCGGGCGCGGGCGCCCTCGTAGGCCTGCGTCGCCTCCGAGCCGAGCGCGTGCATGGCCCGGGCGACGTTGGCGTTGTGCTCGCGGTAGTGGCGGTCCACCGCGTCGATGACCGACTCCGGCTTCTGCGAGGTGTTGGCGCTGTCCAGGTAGACGAGCGGGTGGGAGCCGAGCCGCCGGCTCAGGATCGGGAAGTCCCGACGGATCGTCTTGACGTCGACATCACTTGACATACTGCTCGTAGCCCCGCTCCTCGAGGTTGTCGGCGAGCTCGGCGCCGCCGGTGATCTTGACGCGCCCGTCGACGAAGACGTGGACGCGATCGGGGTGCACATAGCGCAGGATGCGCGTGTAGTGCGTGATGAGCAGGACCGACTTGCCGGGTTTCCTGCTGTAGTCCACGATGCCGGCCGAGACGACCTTGAGGGCGTCGATGTCCAGGCCCGAGTCGATCTCGTCGAGGATGGCGGTCCTGGGGTCGAGCAGCTCGAGCTGGGCGATCTCGCCGCGCTTCTTCTCACCGCCGGAGAAGCCCTCGTTGACCGAGCGCTCGGCGAAGTCGGACGACAGGTCCATGGCGGTGAGGGCCTCGTTCACCTGCTCGGGCCAGGTGCGGACCCGGGGGGCCTCGCCGGACAGGGCGGTCTTCGCGGTGCGCAGGAAGTTGGCCATCGAGACGCCGGGCACCTCGACCGGGTACTGCATGCCCAGGAAGAGGCCGGCGCGGGCCCGCTCGTCGACCGGCAGCGCCGTGATGTCGACGCCGTCGAGGCTCACGGAGCCCCGGGTGATCGTGTACTTCGGATGCCCGGCGACGGCGTAGGCGAGGGTCGACTTGCCGGAGCCGTTGGGCCCCATGATGGCGTGGACCTGGCCGTCGCCGACGGTCAGGTCGACGCCCTTGAGGATCTCCTTCGGCCCGCTCTCGGTGTCGACGTCGACGTGCAGGTCCTTGATGACGAGTTCGGCCATCTGTCTCAGTTCTCCTTGATCGGGTTCGCGACGGCGACGAGGGACCGGACGTCCTCGGCGCGGAGGGGGTTCATGGGTACGGGCGGGATCGCGGCCGGGACGGGGCCGCCGGAGGTTCTCACGCGGCTCACTCCGGGGCGCCCCAGTCGGGCGCGATCGCGTCGAGCTGGCGCTGGACGGCCGCCATGAGGCGCTCGGCCACCTCGGGGATCCCGATGCGGCGGACGATCTCGACGAAGAAGCCCTGGACGACCAGGCGCCGGGCCTCGTCCTCGGGGATTCCGCGGCTGCGCAGGTAGAACAGCTGCTCGTCGTCGAAGCGGCCCGTCGTCGAGGAGTGGCCGGCGCCCTCGATCCGCCCGGTGGCGATCTCGAGATTCGGGATCGACTCGGCGCGGGCGCCGGCGGTCAGGAGGAGGTTCTTGTTGGCCTCGTAGGTGCTGATGCCCTCGGCCTGCTTGCGGATGAGCACGTCGCCCACCCACACGCCGAGCGATCCCTCGTCCTGGAGGGCGCCCCGGTAGTCGATGTTCGAGCGGCTCAGCGGCTGGTTGTGATCGACGAACAGGCGGTGCTCGACGTGCCGGCCCGAGTCGACGAAGTAGAGGCCGAACTGCTCCAGCTCGCCGCCGGCGCCCTCGTAGCTGGCGCGCTCGAGCATGCGGGTGACGGCGCCGCCGAGCGAGGCCTGCACGGTACGGACCGTCGCGTCGCGGCCGACGAGCAGGGAGCTCTGGGCGACGTGCACGGCGTCCGGGGCCCAGTCCTGGAGGGTGACGAGGTCGACCCTGGCGCCGGCCCCGACGCGCACGTCGATCTTGTCGGCGATCCGGGCGGAGCCCTCGAAGCGCAGGAGGATCCGGGCCCGCGCCCCGGCCCCGACCCCGATGATCGTCTGCTGGTAGGCGGGCCGGTCGACGCCGGTTCCGGTGAAGTCGAGCTCGACGGGCTCGTCGAGCTCGAGGCCGGCGGGCACCGTGACGAGACGGGCGCGGCCGGCGTTGGCGGCGGCGATCGCCGAGGTGCGGTCGGCCGGAGGCTCAACGGCGGCGGCGCGCACGGCGTCGCCCTCGACGAAGCCGGCGGTCACGCCCTCGGGCAGACGGAGGGCGCAGTCGAGCTCGACGCCGGTGGCCGGGCTCGTGAGGAGGTCCTCGAGCCGGTGCACCGGGGTGAACCGCCAGACCTCCTCGCGCCCGGTGGGCACGGGATGGTCGTCGAGCTCCCACGAGACCTTCGGGTGCAGGTGCGAGGCGACGCCCTCGAGGGCGCCGCGCACCGCCTCTGCGCCGGTGTCAGCCGGTTCGGCCACTGCTGCTGCTCCGTTCTTCCAGGTCATCAGCCCACCGCGCCTTCCATCTGGAGCTCGATGAGCCGGTTGAGCTCGAGCGCGTACTCCATCGGCAGTTCGCGGGCGATGGGCTCGACGAAGCCGCGCACGATCATGGCGCGGGCCTCGTCCTCGTCGAGGCCGCGCTGCATGAGGTAGAAGAGCTGGTCCTCGGAGATCCTGGAGATGGTCGCCTCGTGCTCCATCTGGACGTCGTCGGTACGCACGTCCACGTAGGGGTAGGTGTCCGAGCGCGAGACGTTGTCGACGAGCAGGGCGTCGCACTTGACCGAGGACATCGCATGGTGGGCGTCCGGGGAGACCGCGACGAGGCCGCGGTAGCCGGTGCGCCCCCCGTTGCGGCTGATGGACTTCGAGACGATCGTGCTCGAGGTGTGCGGCGCGGTGTGCACCATCTTGGCGCCGGTGTCCTGGTGCTGGCCCTCGCCGGCGAAGGCGATCGACAGGGCCTCGCCCTTGGCGTGGGGGCCCATGAGCAGGCAGGCCGGGTACTTCATGTTGGCCTTCGAGCCGATGTTGCCGTCGATCCACTCCATCGTGCCGCCCTCGGCGACGGTGGCCCGCTGGGTCACGAGGTTGTAGACGTTGTTCGACCAGTTCTGGATCGTCGTGTAGCGGCAGCGCGCGTTCGTGCCGACGATGATCTCGACGATGGCGGCGTGCAGCGAGTCGGTCTTGTAGATCGGGGCCGTGCAGCCCTCGACGTAGTGCACGTAGGCGTCGTCGTCGACGATGATGAGCGTGCGCTCGAACTGGCCGAGGTTCTCGGTGTTCATCCGGAAGTAGGCCTGCAGCGGGATGGTGCAGTGGACGCCCTTCGGAACGTGGATGAAGGTGCCGCCGCTCCACACGGCCGTGTTGAGCGCGGCGAACTTGTTGTCGCCGGCCGGGATGACCGTGCCGAAGTACTTCTCGAAGAGCTCGGGGTACTCCCTCAGGCCGGTGTCGGTGTCGGTGAAGATGACGCCCTGGCGTCCGAGCTCCTCGTTGATCTTGTGGTAGACCACCTCGGACTCGTACTGGGCGGCGACGCCGTCGACGAGACGGGCCTTCTCCGCCTCGGGGATGCCCAGGCGGTCGTAGGTGTTCCTGATGTCCTCGGGCAGGTCGTTCCAGTCGTTGGCCGGCCTGTCCTGGGCCCGGACGAAGTACTTGATGTCATCGAAGTGCAGCTGCGACAGGTCGCAGCCCCAGGTGGGCAGGGGTTTGCGCTCGAACTGCTCGAGGCCCTTGAGCCGGCGCTCGAGCATCCACTCGGGTTCGCCCTTGAGCCCGGAGATGCCGCGCACGACCTTCTCGGACAGGCCGCGCTCGAACGCCGCCGAGTAGTCGTCGGCGTCGTGCCAACCGTACTTGTAGGTGGTCAGGTCCTCGACCAGCTCGTCGCGCTCGGCGAACCTGTTCCCCGGCCTCGTGTCGACCTGCGTCATGCGCGTGCTGCCTCTCGGTTGTGGTGATCAGTGGACGTGCCACTGCGGTGATCCGTGGGTGCGCCGCCGCGCCCTCCGGCGGGCGGCCCGGCGCGCCCGGCGATGGGCACTCCGTCCAGGGGGACGTTCGTGGTGCACACGCCGTCACCGTGGGCGATGGTGGCGATCCTCTGCACCCGGGAGCCGAGGAGCCTGGCGAACAGGCTCGTCTCGGCCTCGCAGAGCTGGGGGTACCGGGCCGCCACATGGGCGACCGGGCAATGGTACTGGCACAGCTGGTGGCCCCCGGGGGCCTCCCTCACATGGGCGGCGTAGCCCTCCTCGCCGAGGACGGTGGCCAGCGCCTCGACCGGGTCGGCGTCCGGCGCCTCCGCGCGCAGCTGGCGGTAGCGGGCCTCGACCTCGCCGTGGCGGCGCTCCCCCACCCTCACGACGGCCGAGGGTCCAGCGGCCTCGACGAGGGCGCTGAGCGCCTCGAGGGCGAGGGTGTCGTAGTCCTGGAAGAAGGCCGAGCGGCCGCGGTCGGTGAGGACGTACTCCTTCGCCGGGCGGCCCCGGCCGCGGCGCCCGCGCACGGGCCGCTCCCGCTCGACGATCCGACCGCCGGCCTCGAGAACGCCCAGGTGGCGGCGGATGGCGGCGGGGGTGACCCCGAGGCGCTCGGCCAGCTCGGCGGCCGTCGCCGGCCCGTTGGAGAAGAGCTCCTGCAGCACATGGTGACGGGTGGACTCCTCGCCCGTTCCGGACTCCCCGCCCGGCCTCGTCACCGATTTCATGAGCCCATTGTTTCCTAAATCGACGTCCAGTCAAACCCGCTCGCCCGCAGCGAAGGGAGCGGTGACGGGCCCGTGGCGCGGTGGTCGATGCGGACGCCCGCCCGTTGCGGGGCGGCGCGGCACCGGACCGGCCGGGAGGCCCCGTCAGCGGCGGACCCGCTCGACGAACGCGCGGTGCACGCGGCGGTCGGCGGTGAGCTCCGGATGGAAGGACAACGCGGTCACCGCGCCCTGTCGGACGCCGACGACCCGCCCGTCCACCGTCGCGATGACGCGGCCGGCGGGCCCGACGCGCACGACGACCGGGGCCCTGATGAAGACGGCCTCGACGTCCGCGCCGACGCCCTCGACGTCGAGCCTCGTCTCGAAGGAGGCGAGCTGGGGGCCGAACGCGTTGCGGCGCACATCGACGTCGAGCACGCCCGGGCCGCCGGACGGCCCTCCGGCGCACAGGACGAGACCGGCGCAGGTGGCCAGCACCGGCAGCCCGCCCTCGACGGCCCCGCGCAACGGCCCGAGAAGGCCGAGGGCGCCGGCCAGTCCCCTGAGCACGGTCGACTCACCGCCCGGGATCACGATGGCGTCCAGCCCCTCGAGCTCGCCCGGCAGACGGACGGCGCGGGTGCGGGCACCGGCATCGGCCAGGGCGGCGAGATGCTCGTCGACGCCGCCCTGGAGCGCCAGGACGCCGACGAGAGGGGCCCCGTCGCAGGCGGCGCGCGGAGCGGCGCCCGGCACCGTGCTCACCGGCCGCGTCCCGCCAGCCGGTGCGGGGTCGGGACGTCGGCGACGTCGATGCCGACCATGGCCTCCCCGAGATCGCGGGAGACCTCGGCGACGACCTCGGGATGGTCGTGCATGGCGGTCGCCCTCACGATGGCGGCGGCCCGCCGGGCCGGGTCGCCCGACGCGAAGATGCCCGAGCCGACGAAGACGCCCTGGGCCCCCATCTGCATGACGAGCGCCGCGTCGGCCGGGGTGGCCACCCCGCCCGCCACGAAGAGCACGACGGGCAGCCCGCCGGTCTCGGCGACCTCGCGGACCAGGTCGTAGGGGGCCTGGAGGTCCTTGGCGGCGGTGTACAGCTCCTCGTGGTCGAGGCAGCGCAGGCGGGCGATCCCGTCGCGGATGGCGCGCAGGTGCCGCACGGCCTCGGAGATGTCGCCGGTGCCCGCCTCGCCCTTCGAGCGGATCATGGCGGCGCCCTCGGCGATGCGGCGCAGCGCCTCGCCGAGGTCCGTGGCGCCGCAGACGAAGGGGACGTCGAAGGCCCACTTGTCGATGTGGTGCGCGTGGTCGGCCGGCGAGAGCACCTCGGACTCGTCGACGTAGTCGACCTCGAGCGCCTGGAGCACCTGGGCCTCGGCGAAGTGGCCGATGCGCGCCTTGGCCATGACGGGGATGGAGACGGCGTCGATGATGCCCTCGATGAGGGCGGGGTCGCTCATGCGGGCGACGCCGCCCCGGGCCCGGATGTCGGCGGGCACGCGCTCGAGGGCCATGACGGCGCAGGCGCCGGCCTCCTCGGCGAGCCTGGCCTGCTCGGGCGTGACGACGTCCATGATGACACCGCCCTTCAGCATGTCGGCCAGACCCCTCTTGACGCGGGTCGTGGCGGTGCGGATCATGCTCGGGGAGTCGCTCTGCGTGGTCATGCCCGCCATTCCAGCCCCAGCAGTGGACCACCGCAAGATCCACATCATGAATCTTCGACTGGACCACTTCTGGTCGCCGGTGGCAGTCTCGGACCATGCGCAGCACGCTGGTGGTCCACCCCCCGCTCGTCCTCGACCGCGACGGACCGGCGCCGCTGACCCACCAGATCGTCACCGGCCTGCGGGGGCTCGTCGAGTCGGGCGCCCTCAGGGCCGGCGACGCCCTGCCCTCGACACGGGCACTGGCCGCCTCACTGGGCGTCGCGCGCGGCACCGTCGTGACGGCCTTCGAGCAGCTCGAGGCCGAGGGCTATCTGGTCGCCACCCGCGGCTCGGGCACCCGGATCGCCCAGGTGCGGGCGCGTCGTGCGCCAGCCGGTGCACGACGGCGCACGGCGCCCGGGGGGCGCGACGGCGCGCCGCGGCACGACGGGCTGCTCGACCTGCGGCCCGGCCACCCGGACATCTCGGCGATCGACTCCCCGCCCTGGCGGCGCGCCTGGCGCGAGGCGCTGGCCGAGCCGGCCGCCTCGACGGACCCGGCCGGGCTCGGCGCCCTGCGCGGCGAGGTGGCCGAGCACCTGCGTCTCATGCGCTCCCTCGTGCGGCCGCCCGAGCAGATCCTCGTCACGGCGGGCGCGCGCGAGGGGCTCGCCCTGGCGCTCGGCGCGCTCGCGGGCTCCCGCGCCGCGGCGGGACGTGGGGACGGACCGGCGCGGCTGCGGGTCGGCGTCGAGAGTCCGGGCCATCCGGCCCTGTCGGGACTGCCCGGGGCGCTCGGACACCGGACCGTCGCCCTGGCCGTCGACGACGAGGGGCTGGTCACCGACCGTCTGCCGGACCCCTCGGGGATCGACGCGGTCATCGTCACGCCGAGCCACCAGTACCCCCACGGCGGCGTGCTGGCCGCCCGGCGCCGCCAGGAGCTGCTGGACTGGGCGAGGGCCGGCCGGGTGCTCGTCATCGAGGATGACTACGACTCCGAGCTGCGCTACGTCGGCATGCCACTGCCCCCGCTGGCCGCCCTGGACGACCCCTCGACGGGGCGCGTCCTCACGCTCGGCACCTTCTCGACGGTGCTGTCGCCTGCCCTGGCGACCGGCTACCTCGTGGCCCCGGACGGGCTGCTCGATCCGCTGCTCGCCCGCCGCCGGCTCCTCGGCCCGCCCACCGGCACGCTCGTCCAGCAGGCGCTGGCCGGCTATCTTGCCAGCGGGGAGCTGCGCCGCCACATCCAGCGGATGCGACGCAGCTACCGGGCGCGCCGGCGCACCGTCCTGGCGGCCCTCTCCGACGCGCCGGGGGCCCGTCCGGCCCCGCTCATGGGCGGCCTGCAGGCCGTCGTCCTCACCGACGCGCCCGGGGCGCGGGTCGTCGAGGCGGCGCGGGCCCGCGGCGTCCTCGTCGGGGACCTGGCGGGACGATGGGGTCGGACCGGCCGCGAGGAGGGCATCGTCTTCGGTTTCGCCGCCGTCCCGGCGGCCCGGCTGGGGACGGCGCTGAGGGTCATCGCGGCGGCCTGTGCCGAGGCCGCGCGCCCCTGCGCCCCGCCGCGGACCGGCGGGGCGACGCGTCCGCCGATCCACCGGTCCCGCCCTGCGGCTAATCTTGAGAGCTGTTCCTGACGACCCGGAAGGACGCCATGACCGCAGCACAGCAGGAGTGGGTGAACCCGCTCCGCGACCCCGAGGACGGCCGCCTGCCCCACATCGCGGGCCCGTGCGCGCTCGTCTTCTTCGGCGTGAGCGGCGATCTGTCCCGGAAGAAGCTCCTGCCCGCCGTCTACGACCTGGCGAACCGCGGGCTGCTGCCGCCCGGCTTCGGCCTGGTCGGCGTGGCGCGCCGCGACTACACCGACGCCCGGTTCGCCGAGATCGTCAAGGGGCACGTGAAGGAGAACGCCCGCACGCCCTTCCGGGACGAGACCTGGAAGCAGCTCGTCGCGGGCATCCGCTTCGTCTGGGGCGACTTCGACGACGGCGGCACCTTCGAGCGCCTCCGCGCCGTCCTCGACGAGCTCGACACCGAGCAGGGCACGGCCGGCAACCACGCCTTCTACCTGTCGGTGCCGCCGAGCCGCTTCGAGCGGGTCATCGACCAGCTCACCCGCCACGGCATGACCGACCAGTCCACCGGCTGGAAGCGCGTCGTCATCGAGAAGCCCTTCGGCCACGACCTGGCCAGCTCGCGCGCGCTGTACGACACCCTGTCCCGGGCCTTCCCCGCCGAGTCGGTCTTCCGCATCGACCACTACCTGGGCAAGGAGACCGTGCAGAACCTGCTGGCCCTGCGCTTCTCGAACCAGATGTTCGAGCCCCTCTGGAACAGCAACCACGTCAGCCACGTGCAGATCACGATGGCCGAGGACATCGGCATCGGCGGCCGCGCCGGCTACTACGACGGCATCGGCGCGGCCCGCGACGTCATCCAGAACCACCTGCTCCAGCTCATGGCCCTCACCGCCATGGAGGAGCCGAACAGCTTCGACGCCTCGCAGCTGCGCATCGAGAAGCAGAAGGTGCTCGCCGCGGCGCGCGTGCCCGACGACCTGGACGCCCACACCGCGCGCGGTCAGTACGCGGCCGGCTGGCAGGGCGGCAGCAGGGTCATCGGCTACCTCGACGAGGAGGGCATCGCGCCCGACTCGACCACCGAGACCTACGCGGCCGTCCGCCTCGACATCGACACCCGCCGCTGGGCGGGGGTGCCGTTCTACCTGCGCAGTGCCAAGCGCATGCCGCGGCGCGTCACCGAGATCGCGCTCATGTTCAAGCGCGCCCCGCACCTGCCCTTCACCAACACCGAGACCCGCGAGCTCGGCACGAACGCGCTCGTCCTGCGCATCCAGCCCGACGAGGGCGTCTCGATGCACTTCGGCGCCAAGGTCCCGGCGACGGCCATGGAGATCCGCCAGGTGAGCATGGACTTCGCCTACGCCGACTCGTTCAACGAGACGAGCCCCGAGGCCTACGAGCGCCTCATCCTCGACGTCCTGCTCGGCGAGCCGCCGCTGTTCCCGCAGCAGGAGGAGGTCGAGCTCTCCTGGCGGCTGCTCGACCCGGTCCTGGCGCACTGGTCTGCCCAGGGACGCCCCGAGCAGTACGCCTCCGGCACGTGGGGCCCGGCCGGCGGCGCCCGCATGCTGGCCAACGACGGCTTCGCCTGGCGCCGTCCCTAGGGAGGTCACCCAGATGATCATCGAACTCACGGACACGAACTCCTCCGAGGTGGCCGCGCGGGCGCTCGCCGCCCGCCGCTCCACGGGCGCCGCCTCCGGCCTCGTCATGACGCTCATCGTCGTGAGCACCACCCGCCAGTACTCCGACGCCTTCGACGCCGCGCAGGCCACCGCCGTCGAGCACCCCTCACGCATCATCGTCGTCATCGAGGGCGGCCGCGACCGTCCCACCGCCATGGACGCCGAGATCCGCGTCGGCGAGGGCGCGCCCGGCGACATGATCACCCTGCGCCTGACCGGCGAGCTCGTCGGCCACGGCGACTCGGTCGTCCTGCCGCTCCTGCTCGACCTGCCGGTCGTCGCCTGGTGGCCCGGCCGCGGCCCCGAGCTGCCCGGCGAGGACCCCATCGGGGCGCTCGCCACCCGGCGCATCACCGACGCGACGAACGCGGACGACCCGGTCGCCGCGCTCGTGGCGCGCGCCCGCGGCGAGCACAGCGGGGCCGACACCGACCTGTCGTGGACCCGTCTCACGCGCTGGCGGGCACTCGTCGCCTCGGCCCTCGACCAGTGCCGACGGCCCGTGCGCTCGGCGGTCGTCGAGGCCGCCGCCGACAACGCCCCGGCCGAGCTCTTCGCCGCCTGGCTGGACTCCCGCCTCGGCGTGCCGGTCGAGGTGCGCACCTCAATGGGGCCAGGGCTCACGGCCGTCCGTCTGGAGACCGACGCCGGCGAGGTGGCCGTGCGCCGCGAGCGGACCTCCGACGCGATCTTCGTCATCCCCGACCAGCCGGTGCGCACCGCGGCGCTGGGGCGCCGCGGCACCGTGGCCCTGCTGAGCGAGGAGCTGCGCCGCCTCGACCCCGACACCGTCCTCGTCCGGACGCTGGACGCCCTCGCGGAACGGGCCGGCTGATGAGCGCCCCGCGGGTCCTGCGCTACGCGGACGAGGACGAGCTCACCACCGAGGTGAGCAAGCACTTGGTGAACGCCCTGGCCCGGGCCCAGTCCGAGCGCGGCACCGCCCATCTGTGCTTCTGCGGCGGCCGCGCAGAGCGCGCGGTGTGCGCCCACCTGGCCGCCCTGGCCCGCTCGGGCGGCATCGTCCCGACCCGTCTGCACCTGTGGTGGAGCTCGGAGGCCTTCGTCACGACGACCGACCCCTCGCGCAACTCGCTGGCGACCCTCGCCGTCCTCGGCGGCGCCCTCACGCTGCCGCCGTCCAACATCCACGCCATGCCGAGCTCGAACGGCTCCGCCGACCCGGACGACGCCGCCTACGCCTACGCCAAGGAGCTCGACGGGACGGTCTTCGACATCTGCCTCCTCGAGATCGGGCGGGGCGGGCGCGTCGCCTCGATCTTCCCCCGGCACCCGAGCTTCACCGCCCAGAGCGGCACGAGCCAGCTGGCGACCGGCGTCACCGACGCCCCCGAGGGCCCCGCCGAGCAGGTCACGCTGACCTACAAGGCGATCAACCGCTCCCGCCAGGTCTGGGGCCTGGCCTGCGGCGCCGAGCGAGCGAGCTGTCTCGCCGCCACGCTCGGGGGCGACCCGCGCACACCGGCCGCTCGGGTGCACGGCGCCGAGCGGACCGTCTGGTTCGTCGACCGGGCCGCCGCCTCGACGGTCCCCTATTTCCAGTGCGACCTGTGAGGGGCGCCGCGGCGGGGCCCGCCGATCAGTAGATGATCTCGCCGCTGCGGCGGCGCTTCTTGAGATTGGCCAGGGCCTCCTTGAGGATCGCAGCGGCCTCCTTGTCGCTGCGGCGCTCCTTCACATAGGCCAGATGGGTCTTGTACGGGGTGGCCCGGGGCCTCGGCGGCGGATCCTGCTGGTCCCGGCTGGCGGGCAGACCGCACCTGGTGCACTCCCAGTCCTCGGGGATCTCGGCGTCCTGGGCGAAGGAGGGACGCGTCACGTGCCCGTTCGCGCAGTAGTACGCGACATGGACGCGGGGCGCCGTCTCGCCGCGCTCGGCCTCGCCCATCGGACCGGCGCCGACGCGGCTGCCACGGATTGCGCTGCCACTAGCCACAGCTGGATGCTCCTATCGGGGGAGAGGGGATGACGCTCGTGCCGGGCTCCGATCGGGCTCACGCCGTCGCCCGGTACAGCACGAGCAGGCCGATGATGCAGGCCAGCCACAGCAGACCGATGATGACAGTGAGCCGGTCGAGCATCCGCTCGGCCGAGGACGTGCCGCTCGTCGAGGTGGTCATGCCGCCGCCGAAGAGATCCGACAGGCCGCCGCCGCGGCTCCTGTGGAGGAGGATGAAGGCGGTGAGTGTGAAGCTCAGCACCACGAGCACGATGGACAGCGTCGTGATGGGCCATGTCATGAGCGGGATTAGCATCACCCGGTGATTCTAGCCCACGGACCAAGGCGGATCGGAGCAGCGAGCAGGGGCGTCCGGCATCGTGCCGGACGCCCCTGCTCGCGGGTCCCGTCGGGACGGCCCCGGGGAGGCCCCGTCAGGCCTGGGCCATGGCGTAGAAGCGGACGATGGCGGCGAAGTCGTCGGGCTTGAGGCTCGCGCCGCCGACGAGGGCGCCGTCGATGTCGGGTTTGGCCATGATGGCCGTCACGGAACCGGGCTTGACCGAGCCGCCGTACTGGATGCGCACGGACTGGCCGGTGGCCTCGTCGTACAGCTCGGTGACGGCCCGCCGGATCGCGCCGCAGACCTCCTGGGCGTCCTCGGGGGTGGCGACCTCGCCGGTGCCGATGGCCCAGACGGGCTCGTAGGCGATGACGAGACCGGCGACCTGCCCGGCGGGGATGCCGGCGAGCGCCCCCCTCACCTGGGCGACGGTGAACTCGACGTGCTGGCCGGCCTTGCGGACCTCCAGGGACTCGCCGACGCAGATGATCGGCGTGAGCCCCTTGGAGAGCGCCTTGACGGCCTTGGCGTTGACGAGCTCGTCGGTCTCGCCGTGGTACTGGCGACGCTCCGAGTGGCCGACGATCACATAGGTGCAGCCCAGCTTGGCGAGCATGTCGGCGCTGATGTCACCGGTGTAGGCGCCGTCGTCGTGCTCGGAGACGTCCTGGGCGCCGTGGACGATCGGGAGCCGGTCGCCCTCGATGAGTGTCTGCACGGTGCGGATGCCGGTGAACGGCGGGATGACGACGCACTCGGAGGCCTCGGGGTCGTAGCCCTTGTCCTGCAGCGTGAAGGCCAGCTTCTGGACCAGGCCGACGGCGTCGACGTGGTTCATGTTCATCTTCCAGTTGCCGGCCATGATCGGCTTGCGTGCCATGATCAGTTGCTCCCTTCCAGAACCGCCAGGCCGGGCAGTTCCTTTCCTTCAAGATATTCGAGGGAGGCGCCGCCCCCGGTGGAGATCCAGCCGAACTCGTCGTCGGAGTGGCCGAAGGCGCGCACCGCGGCCGCGGAGTCGCCGCCGCCGATGACGGAGAAGGCCTCGGACGAGACCAGGGCGTCGGCGATGGCCCTGGTCCCCCCGGCGAACTCGGAGATCTCGGAGACGCCGGCGGGCCCGTTCCAGAAGACGGTCCGGGCGCCCGCGATCTCCGCGGCGACGGCCTTGGCGGACTCGGGCCCGATGTCGAGGCCCTCGCGGTCGGACGGGATCGCATCGGCGGGGACGACCGAGACCTCGCCGACGGCCCTGCGGGCGTCGAAGTCCATGCCCTCGGCGACGACGACGTCGACGGGCAGCAGGATCTTCTTGCCGGTGGCCCGCGCGCGGTCGAGGTACTCGCGGCAGGTCGCGACCTTGGACTCGTCGAGGATCGAGTCGCCGACCTCGTGGCCCTGGGCCTTGAGGAAGGTGTAGGCCATGCCGCCGACGATGACGAGGGTGTCGGCGACCGACAGGAGGTTGTCGATGACGGCCAGCTTGTCGGCGACCTTGGCGCCGCCGAGGACGACGACGTAGGGGCGCTCCGGGTCCGTGGTGATCTTCGACAGGACGGAGACCTCCTTGGCGACGAGCTCGCCGGCGGCGTTCGGCAGCAGCTTGGCCAAGTCGTAGACGCTGGCCTGCTTGCGGTGGACGACGCCGAAGCCGTCGGAGACGAAGATCTCGCCGAACCGGGCGTACTCGGCGGCCAGGGCCCCGCGCTCGGCGTCGTCCTTGCTCGTCTCGCCCGGCTCGAAGCGGACGTTCTCGACGAGGGCGATCTCGCCGTCGGCGAGGGAGACGCTGGTGGCCTGGGCGGAGGGGCCGACGGTGTCGGCGGCGAACTTCACGTCTTGACCGAGCAGCTCGCCGAGGCGGGCGGCGACGGGGGCCAGGGAGAACGCGGGGTCGATCCGGCCCTTGGGGCGGCCGAGGTGCGCGAGCGCGGTGACGCGGGCGCCGGCGCCGAGGAGGGCCCTCAGGGTGGGCAGGGCGGCGCGGATGCGGCCGTCGTCGGTGATGATGGTGCCGTTGAGCGGCACGTTGAAGTCGCAGCGGATCACGACGCGCTTGCCGCGCAGATCGCCGAGCTGGGAGACAGTCTTCACTGGTCAACTCCTGGAACTGGGATTCGGTGGTTCGTCATGGATGATTCCTGGCGGGTGAACCGCGGCGGACGGGTCGACGGGATGCGCACGGGCGGTTCACGACGGGGCAGGGCGCGCCGGCCAAGCCGACGCGCCCTGCCCCACGTGGTGATGATGGCTCAGAGCTTGTCGCAGACGAGCTTGGTCAGGTTGACGAGGCTGTTGGAGTAGCCCCACTCGTTGTCGTACCAGCTGAGCACCTTGACGAGGTTGCCGATGACCTTGGTCTCGGAGGCGTCGAAGATGCTGGTGTGCGGGTCGCCCTGGATGTCGGTGGAGACGATCGGGTCCTCGGTGTAGGCGAGGATGCCCTCGAGCTCACCGGCGGCGGCCTCCTTGACGGCGGCGTTGACCTCCTCGACGGTGACCTCGCGGCCCGGGATGAACGAGAGGTCGGTGAGCGAGCCGGTCGGCGTGGGGACGCGGACGGCGAGACCGTCGAACTTGCCCTTGAGCTCGGGGAGCACGAGGGCGACGGCCTGGGCGGCGCCGGTCTTGGTGGGGATCATGTTGAGGGCGGCGGCGCGGGCGCGACGCAGGTCCTTGTGCGGGGCGTCGAGGATGCGCTGGTCGCCCGTGTACGAGTGGATCGTCGTCATGATGCCGCGCTCGATGCCGAACTTCTCCTGGAGGACCTTGGCCAGCGGGGCCAGGCAGTTCGTCGTGCAGGAGGCGTTCGAGATGATGCTCTGGGTGGCCGGGTCGTAGCTCTTCTCGTTCACGCCCATGACGAAGGTGCCGTCGACGTTCTTCGCGGGGGCGGAGATGACGACCTTCTTGGCGCCGGCCTCGATGTGGGCCTTGGCCTTCTCACCATCGGTGAACAGGCCGGTCGACTCGACGACGACCTCGACACCGAGCTCCTTCCAGGGCAGATCGGCGGGGTTGCGCTCGGAGCAGACCTTGATGGCCTTGCCGTCGACGATGATGCTGCTGTCGTCGTAGGTCACCTCACCGGCGAAGCGGCCGAGGATCGAGTCGTACTTGAGCAGATGGGCGAGGGTCTTGGTGTCAGTCAGATCGTTGACTGCGACGATGTCGAGATCAGCCTTCTGCTCGATCATCGCACGGAAGAAGTTGCGGCCGATGCGGCCGAAACCATTGATACCAACCTTGACGGTCATGTAGTCGATTCTCCTTCGACGGGTCGTGATGCCTGAGCCACCCGGCGTCACACCCGGCCCCCAGACTCGGACGAGGCAATCTTATCCGACCGGCGGCCCCATGATCCATGGGGCTCATCCCGGAATCCCTTCTGGGAATCCGTGCAGGATTCGGATTCCGGAATGCCTGTTCATGCACGGCCCGGGGCCCGGCTCCGGCGCTCGCCGGCTCACTTGTCGCCGTCTCACTTGTCGTCGGCGAGCATCTCGGAGGTCAGGGCCGCGGTCGTGGGCGCGACGCCGCGCTCGGCGGCCGTCTTGTCGGCCAGGGCGAGAAGGCGGCGGATGCGGCCGGCCACCGCGTCCTTGGTGAGCGGCGGGACGTGCAGACGGCCGAGCTCCTCGAGCGAGGCGTCGCGATGGGACAGGCGCAGCTCGCCGGCGGAGCGCAGATGGTCGGGGATGTCCTCGCCGAGGATCTCCAGGGCGCGCTCGACGCGGGCGCCGGCGGCGACGGCCGCGCGGGCCGAGCGGCGCAGGTTCGCGTCGTCGAAGTTGGCCAGCCGGTTGGCGCTCGCGCGCACCTCGCGGCGCATGCGCCGCTCCTCCCAGGCGAGCACCGACTCGTTGGCGCCCATCCGGGTGAGCAGCTCGGAGATGGCGTCGCCGTCGCGGACGACGACGCGGTCCATCTGGCGTACCTCGCGGGCCTTGGCGCCGATGCCGAGCCGGCGGGCCGCCCCGACGAGGGCCAGCGCGGACTCCGAACTGGGGCAGGTGATCTCGAGTGCCATCGAGCGGCCCGGCTCGGTGAGCGAACCGCGGGCCAGGAAGGCGCCCCGCCATGCGGCGACCTGGTCCTCCAGCGAGCCGCCGACGATCTGGGCGGGCAGTCCGCGCACCGGGACGCGGCGGGCGCCGATGAGGCCGGTCAGGCGGGCGAGGTCCTCGCCCCGGCGCACCTGGCGGACGACGTAGCGGGTGCCGCGGCGCATGCCCGAGGAGTTGACCACGATGATGTCGCAGTCGAAGTCGTACAGCTCGCGGATGCCGGCGCGCAGGCGGCGGGCGGCGTTGCCGGTGTCGAACTCGCCCTCGACGACGATCTGGCCGCTCACGAGGTGGATGCCGCCGGCGAAGCGCAGCATCGTGGCGATCTCGGCGCGGCGCGACTCGGGTTTGAGCACGGGGACCGTGGCCAGCTCGGACTTCACCTGCTGCGTCAGTGCCATCTGCTCTCCCCCTGTTCGGCGTCGACCCCACTCAGGGTACGCAACCGGCCCCGGAGCCCGGTGTCAACCGAGCATGAGCTCGCTGTAGACCGACGCCAGCCGCAGCCGGTCGTGACGGGCCGTGTTGTCGTGCATGGCGACGTCGCCGATGACGAGGCGGGCGCCGAGCCGGGCGCAGGCCGCCTCGAGGGTCTCGTCCTCGCCGGCGAAGGTCTCGTCGGCGACCACCGTGTCGAGGCGCAGCCCGGGCGCGTGCTCGGCGATGAGCTCCATGTGGCGGGTCGGCGAGAAGCCGGCCGTCTCGTGGCCGGACGCGACGTTGAGCGTGAGCACCTTGTGAGCCCCGGACTCGATGATCGCCCTGGCCAGCCCCGGGATCATGAGGTGCGGCAGGACGGAGGTGAACCACGACCCGGGACCGAGGACGACGTAGTCGGCCGCGGCGATGGCGGCGAGGGCCTGCGGGCAGGCCGGGGGGTCGTCGGGCAGCAGCCGGATCGACTGGACGAGGCCGCGCGTCACCGCGACCTCGTGCTGGCCGTGGACGACCTGCACCTCGGTCGGGAACTCGAGGTCGAGGCCGAGGACGTCCGCCTCGATGTCGAGCGGGACCGTCGAGGCGGGCAGGACCCGCCCGCGGGCGTCGACGAGGTCGGCGACCATGTCGAGGCCGGCGACCGGGTCGCCGATCGTCTGCCAGACGCCCTCGATGAGCAGGTTGCCGATGGCGTGCCCGTTGAGGGGCCCGTCGGAGCGGTAGCGCTGCTGGAGCACGGTGGCCCAGCGGCGCCCGTTGTGGTCGTCGCCGCACAGGGCGGCCAGCGCCATGCGCAGGTCGCCCGGGGGCAGGCCGCCGAGCTCGGCGCGCAGCCGGCCCGACGAGCCGCCGTCGTCGGCGACCGTGACGACGGCCGTGAGGTCGTCGGTGACCCGCCGCAGCGCCGCGAGCGACGAGTAGAGGCCGTGTCCGCCGCCGAGGGCGACGACCTTGGGAAGCTCACCTGGGTCGCGCATCGCCGATCCCCTTCACTCTCATCTCTGGGGGCCCGGTCCGGCCCCGCGAACGGTTCACTCGAGACCGAGGTCGCGGTGCAGGACGCTCACCTGCATCCCGTCGGCGCGCAGCCGCGCGGCGGCCGCCTCCGTCATGGCCGTCGAGCGGTGCTTGCCGCCGGTGCAGCCGACGGCGATGGTCACCTGGCGCTTGCCCTCGCGCAGGTAGCCGGGTGCGACGATGCGGAACATGCTCTGCAGGTCGTCGAGGAACTCCGTGGCGCCGTCCTGGGCCAGGACGTAGCCGCTGACCGCCTCGGACAGGCCGGTCTGCGGGCGCAGCTCGGGGACCCAGTGCGGATTGGGCAGGAAGCGCACGTCGAAGACGAAGTCGGCGTCGAGCGGCACGCCGTTCTTGAAGCCGAAGCTCATGACCTGGACGCGCAGGGTGCCCGCCTCGTCCCCGCCGTAGGCGTGGGCGACGCGCGCGGCCAGCTGGTGGACGTTGAGGCGGGAGGTGTCGATGACGAGATCGGCGCTGGCGCGCAGGTCCGACAGCATCCGGCGCTCCTTCTCGATGCCGACGAGCAGCCGGCCGTCCCCCTGGAGCGGCAGCGGGCGGCGGCTGGACTCCTGGCGGCGGACGATGGCCTCGTCGCTGGCCTCGAGGAAGCAGATCTCAGGCGAGATGCCCCGCTCGCGCAGGCGGGAGAAGACCGCGGGCAGCTGGTCGAACATCTCCCGGCCGCGCACGTCGAGACCGACGGCCAGCCGGTTCAGCCCGGAGTCGTTGGCGGTGCCGATGAGCTCGGGCAGCATCGACGGGGGCAGGTTGTCGACGACGAACCAGCCGAGGTCCTCCATGGCGTGGGCGCAGGTGCGTCGTCCCGCGCCGGACATCCCGGTGATGATGACGGTGCGGGGGGCCTTCGGCAGGGTGCGGACGGGCGCTGGCAGATCACTCACGACCCCCATTATCGGCCACCCTGGGCGTCGGACGCCGGCGTTCGACGCCCCGGACGAGGGGACGGACCCCGGCCGGACTCACCGGAGGATCTCGCCGGTCGTCGTGTTGACGGCCGGGGCCGCGTCGTCGGCCGCCAGGGCCGCGACGATCGCCTCGGCCGTCGCCCGCCCGATGCCGGGCAGCCCGGCGAGCTCGGCGACACCGGCCCCGCGCAGCCGCTTGAGCGAGCCGTAGCGCTCGAGGATCGTGGCCCGCCGCACCGGGCCCAGGCCCGGCACCTGGTCGAGCACGGACTCGACCATCGCCGCCGAGCGCCGGCGCCTGTGGTGGGCGATGGCGAAGCGGTGCGACTCGTCGCGCACGCGCTGGAGCAGGTAGAGGCCCTCGGAGGTGCGCGGCAGGATGAGCGGGTACTCCTCGCCGGGCAGCCAGACCTCCTCGAGGCGCTTGGCGAGGCCGATGACGCGGACCCCGGTGACGCCCAGCGCGTCGACGGCGCGCTGGGCGGCCTCGACCTGGAGCGGGCCGCCGTCGATGACGACGAGCGAGGGGGCGTAGGCGAACTTGAGCGGCCGGCCGGTGCCGGGGTCGACGAGGGCGTCCCGGCCGGCGTCCCGCAGCACCGCGCGGTCGTCGAGCAGGCGGCCGAAGCGCCGGGTGAGCACCTCGTCCATGGCGCGCAGGTCGTCCGAGCCCTCGAAGCTCTTGATGACGAAGCGGCGGTACTCGCTCTTGCGGGCCATGCCGTCCTCGAAGACGACCATGGAGCCGACCGCCTGCGTGCCCTGGAGGTGCGAGATGTCGTAGCCCTCGATGCGCAGCGGCGCCTCGGGCAGCTCGAGCAGCTCGGCGAGCTCGGCCAGCGCCCGGTTGCGGGTCTCCAGGTCGGCCGAGCGCCTGGCCTTGTGCCGGGCCAGCGCCTGGGCGGCGTTCTGCGCGACCGTGTCCAGGAGGACGCGCTTGTCGCCGCGCCGGGGCACGTGGAGGTTCACCGCCGCGCCGCGCTGGGCGCCCAGCAGTTCGGCGAGCGCCCCGGCGTCAGGGGGCAGGGCCGGGACGAGCACCTCGCGCGGCACCGCCGAGTCGGAGTACAGCGTCAGGAGGAAGGACTCGACGAGCCCGCCCTCGTCGGCGTCGTCGGCCCGGTCTGCCACCCAGGAGCGTTCGCCGCGCACCCGCCCGCCGCGCACGTGGAAGACCTGGAAGGCCACCTCGAGCGGGTCGAGGGCCAGGGCGACCACGTCGGCGTCGGTGCGCTCGGGCAGGACGATGGCGTTGCGCTCGCCGGCCTCGGCCAGGGCCGCGAGCGAGTCGCGCAGCACGGCGGCGCGCTCGAAGTTCTCCTCGGCGGAGGCCTGCACCATCTGCTCGGTCATCTTCCTCTCGAGGCGCCCGGTGCGGCCCTCCATGAAGGCGCACAGATCGGCCGCGATCGCGCGGTGCTCGTCGGCGCCCACCCTGCCGACGCAGGGCGCCGAGCACTTGCCGATGTAACCGAGCAGGCAGGGGCGCCCCGACTGGGCGGCCGCGTTGAAGGCGCCCTTCGTGCACGAGCGCATCGGGAAGACGTGCAGCAGCATGTCGAGGGTCTCACGGATCGCCCAGGCCTTGCCGAAGGGACCGTAGTAGCGCCACCCGCGGTGCTTGGCGCCGCGCCCGACGAAGACCCGCGGGTACTCCTCGCTCCAGCTGACGCACAGCCACGGGTAGCTCTTGTCGTCGCGGTACATGATGTTGAACCGCGGCCGGTACTGCTTGATCCACGTGTACTCGAGCTGGAGCGACTCGAGCTCGTTCTGCACGACCGTCCACTCGACGCGACCGGCGGTGCGCACCATCGTGCGGGTGCGCGGATGCAGCGCCGACTCGTCCTGGAAGTAGGAGTTCAGTCGGTTGCGGAGGTTCTTGGCCTTGCCGACGTAGACGACCCCGCCGTGCGCATCGCTGAACCGGTAGACCCCCGGGCTCGTGGGGATCTCGCCCGGTGCGGGACGATAGGTGGACGGATCGGCCATGCCCGCCAGCGTACCGAGCCGGAGCCGGGAACCGGACGGGCGAGCCGGCGACCGGGGATGGACGGGCGCGCAGGCGACCGGCGGCGGGCCGCTAGGCTCGCCCCAGCCCGATCGGCCCGTGGACGAGGGAGGACGCATGGCCAGGCAGCCGCTGTCCGAACGCATCGGGGCGTGGCTCGGTCTCGACGACGACTGGCGACGCCCGGGCCCGCGCCTCGAGCGGCGCGACGCCGCCATCGCCGCCGCCATGGCCATGGCGGCGGCGATGAACCTCGAGTTGCTGCGCGGCTACGTCTCGGCCGAGCTGCTCCGGTCGCGCCCGCTCGAGTACGGGCTCATCGTCCTCGAGGCCGCGCCGCTCCTGTGGCGGCGCCGCTTCCCGCTCGCCTCGACGCTGGTCATCTTCGCCGGCTTCGTCGTGACGACCCGCACCGCCGGTGAGGTGAACTCCCAGCTGGTCGGCATGGCGCTCATCTTCCTGTCCGTCTTCTCGGCCGTCAACTGGGCGGCGAGCCGGCGCGCGGTGACGGCCGTCATCGCGGGGATCCTCCTGGCCGACCTCGTGTGGCTCACCTGGGACGTCGCCGTCGGCTCCGGTCTGGAGCGCATCAGCGACCGCCAGGGCGACGGCGCCGCGCACGGCCTGCTCGGGCCGGCCCTGTCGTACGGCATCTACTCCTATCTGGTGAACATCGTCTTCTTCGTCGCCGCCTTCGCCTTCGGGACGAGCGCCTGGCGCCGGGCTCGCCAGCAGGACCAGTTGGCGGACCAGGCCGCCCAGATCGCACGGCAGGCCGAGCAACTGCGCGACCGGGCGATCGTCGAGGAGCGCCTGCGCATCGCCCGCGAGCTGCACGACGTCGTCGCCCACCACGTCTCGGTGACGGGCGTGCAGGCCGCCGCCGCGCGACGCGCCCTCGCCCGGCGGCCGGAGCGGGCCGCCGGGGCGCTGAGCGCCGTCGAGGAGTCCTCGCGGGAGGCCATCGGGCAGATGCGCGGGTTGCTCGGCGCGCTGCGCGGCGCGACCGGGCCCCAGGACGGCTCCCGCCGCTCCTCCCCCACCCTCGCCCAGCTCACCGGGCTCACCACCGACCGCCCGGACGGTCTGGACGTCGACTGCACGCTGCTGGAGTCGACGCCGGGGGCCGCCGAGAACGTGCCGCTGCCGATCGGCCTGTCCATCTACCGCACCGTCGAGGAGGCGCTCACGAACGTGCGGCGCCACTCCACCGCCCGCAGCGCCCAGGTGGTCGTGCGCATCACCGAGCGCTACGCGGAGGCCGAGATCCTCGACTCCGGGCGCCCCGTGCCGGGCTCCTCGGGCACCGGCCTGGGGCTGCTCGGCATGCGCGAGCGCGTCGCGGGACACAAGGGCGAGGCCGAGATCGGTCCGCGCCCCACCGGCGGTTACCGGGTGAGGGTCCGCCTCCCCCTCGAGGAGGTCTCATGATCCGCGTCCTGCTCGCAGACGACCAGAAGCTGGTGCGCACCGGCTTCGACATGATCCTGTCCCTGGAGGACGACATCGAGGTGGTCGGCCAGGCCCACGACGGCGCCCTGGCCGTCGAGCTGGCCCGCGCCGAGCGCCCCGACGTCATCCTCATGGACGTGCAGATGCCCGGCGTCGACGGCATCGAGGCCACCCGCGCGATCACCGCCGAGAATCTCGCCAGGGTCATCATGGTCACCACCTTCGACCGCGACGACTACGTCTTCGAGGCCCTCGGCGCCGGCGCCTCGGGCTTCGTCCTGAAGAACTCCGACCCCGACGAGCTGGTCTCGGCCGTGCGCGCCGTCGCCCGAGGCGACGCGCTGCTCAGTCCGAGGGTGACGCTGCGCGTCATCCGGGCGATGTCGGCGTCCGGGGCCCAGCCGCCGGCCCCGGACGGGCCGGGGCCGGGGACGGGCGCCGCCATCGGCCCGGCCGAACTCACCGGGCGCGAGACCGAGGTGCTGCGCGCCCTGGCCAGGGGCCTGTCCAACGCGGAGATCGCCGCCGAACTGGTCGTCTCGGAGGCGACCGTCAAGACCCACATCTCGAACCTGCTGGCCAAGCTGGGACTGCGCGACCGGGTGCAGGCCGTGGCCTGGGCCTTCCGGCACGGCCTGGCGGACTGACCGCACCGGGACTCATCCCTTCGGACGAGGCCGCGCGGGACGGGCGGGCCCGAGTTCCCCTGGACGGCCGATGCGCGAGCGCGGACGGACCGGCAGACTTGTCGTCATGTTCGAGACACGACACCTCACCCGGCGGTTCGGCGAGCTGGTCGCCGTCGACGACGTGAGCCTCGAGGTGCCCGACGGGGCGACCGTCGGCTTCATCGGGGGCAACGGCGCGGGGAAGACGACGACGATGCGCATGATCATGGGCCTGCTCGGCCCCGACGCGGGCGAGGTCCTGTGGGACGGCGCCCCGATCACCGCGGCCGAGCGCCGCCGGATCGGCTACATGCCCGAGGAGCGCGGGCTCTATCCCAAACAGCGAGTGCTCGACCAGCTCGTCTACTTGGCCCGCCTGCACGGCGCCGGGGCCGCGGCGGCCCGCGCCGAGGCCGTGGCGCTGCTCGAGGCCTTCGGCCTGGGCGAGCGCACGGACGAGAAGCTCGAGAAGCTCTCCCTCGGCAACCAGCAGCGCGTCCAGGTCACCGCCGCCGTCATGACCGAGCCGGCCGCCCTCATCCTCGACGAGCCCTTCAGCGGCCTCGACCCGGAGGCCGTCGACTCGCTGGCCGAGGTGCTGCGCACGCGCACCGCGGCCGGAGTCCCCCTGCTGTTCAGCTCCCACCAGCTCTCCCTCGTCGAGCGACTGTGCGACCGGCTCGTCATCCTCTCCCACGGGCGGGTCGTGGCGGCCGGTACCCGCGAGGAGCTGGAGGCCGGCGGCGAGTCCCGCCACCGCCTGGTCATGGACGTCGACACGGGCTGGGTGCGCGACCTGCCCGGCATCACCGTCCTCGACGTGGCCGGCCCCACCGCACTGCTGACCCTCGAGACCGCCGACGCCCGGCGCGCGCTGCTGACCGAGGCGCTGGCCCGCGGCGACGTGCGCGAGCTCGCCGAGGTCCGTCCCACCCTTGCCGAGATCTACCGGGAGGTGACCCGATGAGCACCGTCGGAACGGGCTCCGGGAATCAGTGGCGCATCGTCGCCGGGCACGAGATGTCCGTCAGGCTCCGCGACCGGAGCTTCATCATCTCGACCATCCTCATGCTCGTCATCATCGCCGGGGGCCTCGGCTTCTCCATCTGGTCGAGCTCCCAGCAGAAGACCTGGACCGTCGTGACCTCCGACCCCGCCTCGGCCCGGGTGGCGCAGGCCATCGGCTCCGTGGCCGGGGCCAACGGATCCTCCGCGCGGATCGAGCTCGCCGAGGCGGCCGACGAGACGGCCGCCCGCGCCGAACTGGGCGACGACGACACGGCCTGGCTGCACGAGACCGGCACCGGCTGGGTGCTCACCTTCGGCGGCTCCGCCGACGAGCAGCTGCTCTCCTACACGAGCACGGCCGCCTCCCAGACCGCCCTGGCCCGGCTCGCCGAGCAGACCGGCATGGGCGACGAGCAGCTGGCCGCGGCGACGAGCGTCACGAGCGAGGAGCTCGACCCCGACGCCGGGTTCACCATGCGGGGCTACTTCGTCGGCATCGCCTTCGCCGCGCTGTTCATGGTCTCCTCGATGATGTTCGGCATGCAGATCGCCCAGTCGGTGACGGCCGAGAAGCAGTCCCGGGTCATCGAGATCCTCACGGCAGCGGTGCCGGCCCACCAGCTGCTGCTGGGCAAGATCGTCGGCAACACCCTCATGGCCCTGGGCCAGATGGCCCTCTACACGATCGTCGGGCTCCTCGGCGTCTCGCGGACCGGGCTCGGAGCCGTGCTGCCGGGGCTGTCCGGCTCCCTCGCCTGGTTCCTCGCCTTCTTCCTGGTCGGCTTCTGCACCCTGGCCTGCCTGTGGGCGGCCGCCGGCGCCCTGGCCAGCTCGCAGGAGGACCTCCAGCACACCTCCCAGCCGCTGACCTGGCTGCTCCTGGCGATCTACGTCGTCGGCTTCGCCGTCCACGGCCCGGCCCAGAGCGTCCTGTCCTTCGTGCCGCTCGTGTCCTGCGTGCTCATGCCGGTGCGTCTGGCGACCGGGACGGCCCCGTGGTGGCAGGCGGTCATCGCCCTGGCGGTCACGCTGGCCATCACCCCGCTGGTGGTCTGGGCGGGCTCGAGGATCTACCGGCGCTCGCTGCTGCAGACCCACGGCCGGGTGAGCCTGAGGCAGGCGCTGGGCTCCCGGTAAAGGGGCCTGACGGGGGCGTTCGCTCACCGCGAACGCCCCCCGGTGCCGCCCGGGAATGTGGCCCCTCGACTATGATCAGGACCACATTCATGCAACGAGGCAGGAAGACCATGAGATCGAGGAAATCTCTCGCACCCGTCCTGGGAGGCTGCCTTCTCGCCCTCGCCGTCTCCGGGCTCACCGGGTGCTCCGGCGGCGGGACGGCCGGCACCGACACCCTCACCTGGTTCATCAATCCCGACGGCGGCGGCTCCTCGCCCACCGGAGGGGGCCAGGCGCAGCTCGCCGCCGAGTGCTCCCAGGCCTCCGGCGGCACCTACACCATCAACGTCGAGCTGTTGCCGAACGAGGCCTCCGACCAGCGCCAGCAGCTCATCCGCAGACTGGCGGCCCACGACTCGGGGGTCGACATCATGAGCCTCGACCCGGTGGTCGTCCCCGAGTTCGCCGAGGCCGGCTACCTCGTGAACGTCCCCGACCAGTACGTCGCCGACTTCACCGAGGACCGGGTGCAGGGCTCCCTCGACGCCTCCCACTGGAACGACGCCCTCGTCGCGGCGCCCTTCTGGGCCAACACGCAGCTGCTGTGGTACCGCAAGTCGGTGGCCGCCGCAGCGGGGCTCGACATGACCCGGCCGGTCACCTTCGACCAGCTCGCCGCGGCGGCCCGCTCCACCGGCACCGACCTCGCCGTCCAGGCCAAGCGCTACGAGGGCTACACCGTCTTCGTCAACGCCCTCGTCGCCGGCGCCGGCGGCACGATCGTGCAGAACGAGGGCGCCACGGCCGAGGACACTCGGCTGGGGCTCGACACGCCCGAGGGCCAGCGCGCCGCCGAGGTCATCCAGGAGCTGGCCTCCTCCGGGGCCGTCGGCCCCGCCCTGTCGTCGATGACCGAGACCACCTCGCTCAACATGTTCCAGGACGAGGCGACCTCGGGCTTCATGCTCAACTGGATGTACGTCTACGCCGCCATGAAGGAGAACGACCTGTCCTTCTTCGACGACATCGGCTGGACCACGTACCCGCGGGTCGACGCCGACAAGGAGGCGGCGCCCCCCTTCGGCGGCATCGAGCTGGGCGTCAACACGGCCTCGCAGCACAAGGACGAGGCCTGGCGGGCGATCTCGTGCATCACGAGCGCCGAGCACCAGAAGGAGTACATGCTCGGCACGGGCAACGCCGCCTCCCGCTCGTCGGTGTTCGACGACCCGGAGATCGCCGAGCAGTTCCCCATGGCCGACGTCTTCAGGGAGTCTCTGAACAACGCCGTGCAGCGGCCCCGCACCGCCTACTACGGCGATCTGTCCGCCGCCATCCAGCGCACCTGGTCGCCGCCCGAGCAGGTCGATCCGTCGCGCACCCCGGCCGAGTCGACCGAGCTCATCATGAAGGTCCTGCGCGGGGAGGCCCTGCTATGAGCACCGCCCCCGACACCGCTAGGCCCCACCTGAGCGACCGGGCCCGCGAGGAGCGCAGGCTCGGCTGGAAGCTGGCCGGGCCGGCCTTCGTCATCATGATCCTCGTCACCTTCTACCCGATCCTCCAGGCGGTCTACACCTCGCTGTTCAAGTACCGCCTCACCGATCCGGGCGGGCGGGACTTCGTGTTCCTGCGCAACTACGGGATCATCCTCACCGACCCGCTGTGGTGGCGGGCGTTCGGCACGACGGCCTTCATCACCGTCGTCACCGTCGTCGTCGAGCTGGTGCTCGGCTTCGCGATCGCCTTGGCAATGGAGAAGATCGTCCATGGGCGGGGGCTGCTGCGCACCGTCGTGCTCATCCCCTACTCGATCATCACCGTCGTCTCGGCGTTCTCCTGGTTCTACGCCTTCGCGACCGACACCGGCTTCGTCGACCCGCTGCTCCACAAGCTGTCCCTCGGGCTGTTCCCGGCCGACTACGACTGGTTCGGCGGCTTCTGGAGCTCGATGGTGCCGATCTGCGGCTCGGAGATCTGGAAGACCACCCCATTCATGTCGCTGCTGCTGCTCGCCGGCCTGACCCAGATCGACAGTGCGATGGAGGAGGCGGCGGTCGTCGACGGCGCCACGTGGGGCGAGCGGCTGCGCAAGGTGATCCTTCCCAACATGAAGTCCCAGATCATGGTGGCGCTGCTGTTCCGCACGCTCGACGCCTTCCGGATCTTCGACAACATCTTCATCATGACCGCCGGCAGCCACGACACCTCGTCGCTGTCGCTGATCGCCTACAACCAGACGATCTCGCGCACCGAGGTCGGGCTCGGCTCGGCCGTGTCGGTGCTGCTGTTCGTCTGCGTCGTCATCATCGCGGTGATCTTCGTCAAGGGGTTCCGCGTCGACCTGGCCGGCGGAAGGAAGTGACCGGCTATGAATCGTGAGCTGTCCGGCGCCCGGAGATTCTGGCAGACCGTCGCCTCGGTGGCGATCATCGTCTACACGGTCGTCCCGCTGCTGTGGATCCTCAACATGTCGCTCAAGTCGACGGCCGACCGGGCCGACGGGAAGTTCTGGGCCCACAGCCCGACGCTGGAGAACTACCGGCTCATCTTCACCGGCGGCGCGAAGAACCTCTTCCTGCCGGCGCTGCGCAACTCGATCCTCGTCGCGGTCATCGCCACCCTCGTCGCCGTGATCCTCGCGACCTTCTGCGCCTACGCGATCGCCCGCCTGGACTTCCCGGGCAAGCGGATGATCCTCGGGACCGCCCTCACGGTGTCCTTCTTCCCGGTCATCTCGCTCGTCACCCCACTGTTCGACCTGTGGCGCCGCATCCACCTGTTCGACACGATCCCCGGCCTGATCCTGCCCTATCTCGTGCTGACCCTGCCGTTGGCGATCTGGACGCTGTCCGCGTTCTTCCAGCAGATCCCCTGGGAGATGGAGCAGGCCGCCCAGGTCGACGGCGCCACGAGCTGGGAGGCGTTCCGCAAGGTCATCGTCCCGCTCGCCGCGCCCGGCGTCTTCACGACCGCGATCATCGCCTTCTTCACGGCGTGGAACGACTTCGTGTTCGCCATGTCGCTGACCAGCGACCAGGCCCGCACGGTCCCGGCGGCGCTGGCCTTCTTCACCGGTGCCAGTCAGTTCGAGTCGCCGACCGGCGCCATCTGCGCGGCGGGGGTCGTCGTGACCATCCCCGTCGTCCTGCTCGTCCTCCTCTTCCAGCGCCAGATCGTCTCCGGGCTCACCTCCGGCGCCGTCAAGGGCTGACCCGGTTAGGAGAAACCACCATGGCCCAGATCACTCTGAAGAACATCTGCAAGGAGTACGGCGACGGCTTCAAGGCCGTCAACGACATCAGTCTGGACATCGCCGACGGCGAGTTCATGATCCTCGTCGGCCCCTCGGGCTGCGGCAAGTCGACGACGCTGCGCATGGTCGTCGGTCTGGAGGACATCACGAGCGGCGACCTGGAGATCGATGGCAGGCGCGTGAACGACTTGGCGCCGAAGGACCGCAACCTCGCGATGGTCTTCCAGAACTACGCGCTCTACCCGCACCTGAGCGTGCGCGACAACATCGCCTTCCCGCTGCGCCTGGGGCACAACAGGATCCCCGAGGAGGAGGTCGACCGGCGGGTGCGCGAGGCCGCCGAGATGCTCGAGCTCACCGAGCACCTCGACCGCAGGCCCGCCAACCTGTCCGGCGGCCAGCGCCAGCGCGTGGCCATGGGGCGGGCCATCGTCCGCGACGCCGACGCCTTCCTCTTCGACGAGCCGCTCAGCAACCTCGACGCCAAGCTGCGCGGCCAGATGCGCACGGAGATCGCCCGGCTGCAGCGCAGGCTCGGCATCACGACGGTCTACGTCACCCACGACCAGACCGAGGCCATGACGCTGGGCGACCGCGTGGCCGTCATGCGCAAAGGCGTGCTCCAGCAGTGCGCGTCCCCCCGCGAGCTCTACGAGGAGCCGGTCAACCTCTTCGTCGCCGGGTTCATCGGCTCCCCGCCGATGAACTTCCTGCCCGCCCGGGTGCGCGACGACCGCCTCGAGCTGCCGATGGTCAGCGCCCCGATCCCCGAGGGGATCCGCGACGAGCTGAAGGGCACGGAGGTCGTTGTCGTGGGCCTGCGGCCCGAGGCCATCAAGGACGCCGAGGTGCGCACTCCTCCGGCTGGCGCCGTCGTCTTCTCCAGCACGGTGGACGTCACCGAGTGGCTCGGCAATGAGCAGTACGCCTATGTGCCCTTCGCCTCGGACCCGGCGGTGCAGAGCACCCTCGAGGAGCTCGACCGGGACCTGGACGGCGAGGGCCTGCGCACGCAGTTCATCGTCAACCTCGACCCGAGCTCGCACGTCCTCGAGGGCGAGGAGGCCTCGCTGTTCTTCCTGCCCGAGGACATGATGGTCTTCGACCCCGAGTCGGGGCGCAACCTCACCCGGGACGACCAGCACGCCGCGCAGATCGCCGAGCGCTCCGAGGCCGCCCGCCGGAAGGCGCTCGAGCGGTCCAAGGCGAAGACGGGGTCCTGAAGCATCCGTCCGGGCGGGCACCCGTCCGGACGCCGTCCTGAACCTCACGGGGCCCCGGTCGGGGCCCCGTGCGCGGGCACGCTAGCGTGGGCCGGAGAAGCCGTCCCCGGCGCTCGGGCGCCGGGCGTCCTCGCATCGAAGGGTTGAGACATGCTTCGTTGGCCATTCGCCGAGACGACGCTCACCGCAGGCGACCTCACGGCGCAGCGCTGGGACCCGGCCCGCGACGCCGGGCCGCTGTGGGAGGCGCTGGCCTTCCCCGAGGTCTGGGGCTCGGCGCCCCGCGGCATGCCGGACGGGCCCGACGACCTCGCCGCCAGACTCGCCCAGCGGGAGGGTGGCCCCGAGCGCATCACATGGACGGTCAGCCTCGACGGCGAGGTCATCGGCACCTCCAGCCACTTCCGCCGCGGGGAGTGCGTCGAACTGGGCGCCACCTATCTGTCGCCGCGGGTCTGGGGCACCGGCCTGCACCTGCGCCTGGTGCGTCTCATGATCCACGAGGCCCGCGCGAACGACTGCTCCGGCGTCGTCATGCGCGCCGACGACACCGACGAACGCGCGAACAAGGCGATCCAGAAGCTCGGCTTCGTCTTCGTCCACAAGTCGGCCGAGCAGTCGCTGCGCGCCGACGGCACCCGTCGCATCGCCCGGGTCTACCGGCTCGACAACGACGAGGTCATCTGAGCCGGTCCGCGCCGGACCCCGACGCCGCGGCGCCACCGCCCGCCGGTGAGGGGCGCCCCGCTGCCCCGATCATTCCGCCGTCCGGGGCGGCCCGCGGCGGCCTCAGGCCCGCGCCGCACCGGCCCGGGCGGACGACGTCCTCTTGGCGGTCCTGCGGCCCGCCGTCCTCTCGGCCCCGCGCAGCCGGGCCCGGGCGCGCAGCTGGGACGCCGTGGGGACCCCGGGGCGCGGCGGCAGCGGCGCCGCGTCGGGATCGGGCCGGACGTACCTCGCGAGATAGCGGCCGGTGTGGGAGTCGGCGCAGCTGGCGACCTGCTCGGGCGTGCCCTGGGCGACGACCGTGCCGCCGCGGCTGCCGCCCTCGGGGCCCAGGTCGATGACCCAGTCCGCGGTCTTGACGACGTCGAGGTTGTGCTCGATGACGACGACCGTGTTGCCGGCGTCGACGAGCCTGCCGAGCACCGCCAGGAGCTTGCGGATGTCCTCGAAGTGCAGGCCCGTGGTGGGCTCGTCGAGGACGTAGAGGGTGCGACCGGTGGAGCGTTTCTGCAGCTCGGCGGCGAGCTTGACGCGCTGGGCCTCGCCGCCGGACAGCGTCGTGGCCGGCTGGCCCAGCCGCACGTAGCCGAGCCCGACCTCGACGAGGGTGGCGAGATGGCGGTGGATCGAGCCGATCGGCTCGAAGAACTCGGCGGCCTCCTCGATGGGCATGTCGAGCACCTGCGCGATCGACTTGCCCTTGTAGTGCACCTCGAGCGTCTCGCGGTTGTAACGGGCGCCGTTGCAGACCTCGCACGGCACGTAGACGTCGGGCAGGAAGTTCATCTCGATCGTGATGGTGCCGTCGCCGTAGCAGTTCTCGCAGCGCCCGCCCTTGACGTTGAAGCTGAAGCGGCCCGGCCGGTAGCCGCGCATCTTCGCCTCGGGCGTCTGGGCGAACAACTGCCGGATCTTGTCGAAGACTCCGGTGTAGGTGGCCGGGTTGGAGCGCGGCGTGCGCCCGATCGGCGTCTGGTCGACGTGGATGACCTTGTCGATGTGCTCGACGCCGGTGATCGAGTGGTGCCTCCCGGGCACCGCCTTGGCGCTGTAGAGGCGCTTGGCGAGCGCCGTGTAGAGGATCTGGTTGACGAGCGTGGACTTGCCCGAGCCGGAGACGCCGGTGACGGCGATGAGCTGGCCGAGCGGGAAGCCCACGTCGATGCCGCGCAGATTGTTGGCGGCGGCCCCGTGCACCGTGATCGCGGCGCCGTTGGGGGCGTGGCGCCGGGCCGGCACCTCGATGCGCCGCCGGCCGGTGAGATAGGCGCCGGTGATCGAGCGCTCGCTGGCGAGGAGGTCGTCGACCGTGCCGTTCACGACGACCTCGCCGCCGTGCTCGCCGGCGCCGGGGCCGATGTCGACGACCCAGTCGGCCGAGCGGATCGTCTCCTCGTCGTGCTCGACGACGATGAGCGTGTTGCCGAGGTCGCGCAGGCGTCGCAGGGTCTCGAGGAGCCGCTCGTTGTCGCGCTGGTGCAGGCCGATGGAGGGCTCGTCGAGGACGTAGAGGACGCCGGTGAGGCCCGAGCCGATCTGCGTGGCCAGGCGGATGCGCTGCGCCTCGCCGCCCGACAGCGTGCTGGCCGAACGGGCCAGGGTGAGGTAGTCGAGACCGACGTCGACGAGGAAGCGCAGGCGCTCGCGGATCTCCTTGACGACCCGGGCGGCGATCCGGGCCTCGCGCTCGGACAGCTCCATCGCCTCGAGGACCCCGAGGACCTCGCCGATCGACAGCCCGCACAGCTCGGCGATGGAGCGCCCGTCCATCGTGACGGCCAGCGAGGCGGGCTTGAGGCGGGCGCCGCCGCAGGCCGGGCAGGGGATCTCGCGCAGATAGGCGCCCCAGCGGTCGCGGGCCGCATCGGTCTCCGCCTCGTCGTAGCGCCGACGCACGTAGGGCAGAACACCCTCGTACTTCTGCGTGTAGGTGCGCACACGCCCGAAGCGGTTGCGGAAGGTCACGTAGACCGGGTCGTCGTGGCCCTTGAGGATGAAGCCGCGGACCGTGGAGGGCAGCTCCTCCCAGGGGGTGTCGACGCTGAAGCCCTCGGTGGCGGCCATCGCCTCGAAGACGTGGTCGTAGTGGCGCTTGACCATCGCCGAGGCCCACGGCGCGATGGCGCCGGCGGCCAGCGAGAGCGTCTCGTCGGGCACGACGAGGGCCGGGTCGACCTCGAGCTGGGTGCCCAGCCCGGTGCAGCTCGGGCAGGCGCCCCACGGCGAGTTGAAGCTGAACTGGCGCGGCTCGAGCTCGTCCATCTCGAGGTCGTGGCCGTTGGGGCAGGCCATCCGCTCGCTGAACCGGCGACGGCGGTGCGGCTCGTCGGCCCCGCGGTCGACGAAGTCGATGACGACGAGGCCCTTCGACAGGGCGAGGGCGGTCTCGACGGAGTCGGTGATGCGCCCGGCGGCGCCGGCCTTGACGACGACGCGGTCGATGATGACGTCGATGTCGTGCTTGCGCCTCTTGTCGAGTGCCGGCGGCGCGGACAGCGGGTGCTGCTCGCCGTCGACGAGGACCCGGGCGTAGCCGTCGGCGGCGAGCTCGCGGAAGAGGTCGACGTACTCGCCCTTGCGGCCCCGCACGACCGGGGCGAGGATCTGGAATCGCGTGCCCGGCTCGAGACCCATGAGACGGTCGACGATCTGCTGGGGCGTCTGGCGGGCGATGGGCTCGCCGCACGTCGGGCAGTGCGGACGGCCGATGCGGGCGTAGAGCAGCCGCAGGTAGTCGTAGACCTCGGTGATGGTGCCGACCGTGGAGCGCGGGTTGTTGCTCGTGGACTTCTGGTCGATCGAGACGGCGGGCGACAGGCCCTCGATGAAGTCGACGGCCGGCTTGTCCATCTGGCCGAGGAACTGGCGGGCGTAGGAGCTCAGCGACTCGACGTAGCGGCGCTGGCCCTCGGCGAAGATCGTGTCGAAGGCCAGGGAGGACTTGCCCGAGCCCGACAGGCCGGTGAACACGACCAGCCGCCCCCGCGGGATGTCGAGGCTGATGTTGCGCAGGTTGTGCTCCCGCGCGCCACGGATCACGAGCTCGTCATTCACGGCCCCCATGGTAGGGGCGGGCACGGGCTTTTCCCCGCCGCCGGGGCGGGCGCGGACGACCGCGTCCGGCCCAGCCGCCGAGGGCTCCGCCGCAGTGTCACCGGGCTCCCGCCGGGAGGGTACGGTTTCCCCAGACGCCGATGGGTTCGGCCGCCCGCGCCGCACCGGCGCGCGGGACCGCCGCGGGACGGAGCAGGAGGGGGTGCGACGATGCCATCACTGGACGACCAGCGGGCCCTGCTCGGGGCGGACGACATCCGCCTGGTCCGTCGGCGCAAGCTCGAGGCGACCCAGCAGCTCCTCGGCGACACGATCATGATCGAGGAGGACGCCTGGCACGAGCCGAGCGCGCTGCCGGGCTGGACGCGCGCCCATGTCGCCACGCACCTGGCGCGCAGCGCCGACGCCTTCTCCCGGCTGGCCGAGTCGGCGCCCTACGGGGTGGGCATGCCCCTCTACCTGTCGGACCGCGACCGCTTCACCGACATCGAGCGCGGCGCCGAGCGGCGGGCCCTCGATCTGCAGATCGACCTGGACACCTCGGCGGGCCGGCTGCACCGCAGCTTCGACAAGATCGACGCCTTCCCCGGTGCGGAGTTCGTCGACCTGGGCGGCGGTCGCCTGCTGCGCCTCGAACTGCTGCCGCTGGCCCGCCTGCGCGAGGTGCTGCTGCACCACGTCGACCTCGACTGCGGCTTCGCGATCACCGACGCCGACGACGACATCGCCCGCTGGGTGCTGGGGTGGACCTGCTACTGGCTCACCGACGACGAGAGCCTGCCGGCGCTCCAGGTGGAATCGACCTCGGGCTTCCACGCGAGGCTCGGCGCGCGGGGCCGCCCCACCCCGGTCGGCGGCGGCGACACCCTGCTGCTCGGCTGGCTGACCGGGCGGCTGCCCGCCGGCCACCCCGCACTGGACGAACTGCCCGGACTACCGGAAGGATGGCGAGCATGACCGTCAGCATCGAGACCCTCGTCGTGGGCCCCCTGGAGAACAACGCGTATCTGCTGACCGACACGACCGGCCACCATGTGCTGGTCGATGCGGCGGACGAGGCCGACCGCCTCCTCGAGTGGATCGGGGGGCGCCGCATCGACACGATCGTCACGACCCACCGCCACCGGGACCACATCGGCGCCCTGGCCCGGATGGCCGCCGCCACCGGCGCCGCGCTCCGCGCCGGGGCCCCGGACGTCGCCGCGATCGCGTCCCGGACCGGTGTCGAGCCGACCGGGGTCTGGGACGGCGACGCCGTCGCCGTCGGCGCCGACCGGCTCGAGGTCATCGGCCTCGTCGGCCACACGCCCGGCTCGATCGCGCTCGTCGCGCCGACCGAGCCGGCCGCGACCCTCCTCACCGGCGACTCGCTGTTCCCCGGCGGTGTCGGCAGGACCACCTCGCCGGCCGACTTCGACAGCCTCCACCGCGACGTCACGACGAAGCTCTTCGCCCGCTTCGGCGACGAGGTCCGCGTCCTGCCCGGCCATGGCGCGCCCACCACCCTGGGCGCCGAGCGCCCCCACCTCGACGAGTGGCGCGCCCGAGGCTGGTGAGCCCTTGCGGGGGCCTGATTCTCCTGGCTGGTGTCAGTGACGGACTGTAAGGTCAGCGACATCAGTATTAGTCTTCGAGGTGAATAAAAAATGCCGCAGCCATCCGTCTCCTCACGTCGTCTCGTCGCCAACTCTCTGTCCGCGATGCTCGCCGCCATCGAGGTTTATAACAAGCCGCGCATGGAATACCGTGATGAAGTGACTGTGCTGCTGGTTGTCAACGCCTGGGAGCTAGCACTCAAGGCTGCGCTGAAAAGGGCGAGCAAGCGGATCTTCTACAAGAAACAGCGCAACGAGCCCTACAGAACACTCTCGATCGAGGATGCCCTAAAGCAGGTGGTCAACCACAAGCTCTTCCCCGCCGGCATCGACGGACAGGCCCTATCAGTCAACGTGAGGGCGCTCATCGAATACCGCAACCGGACAACCCACCTCTATGCCGCAGACTTGGGCGAGATGGTCTATCCCTTCCTGCAGACCAGCATCCTGAACTACCGCGACTTCATGCTGGACCAGTTCCAGAAGGACATCGCGGACTCGATCACTTGGCAGCTACTACCGCTGGGCGCCAAGGCGCCATCGGAGCCCGTCCAGTTCATGAAGGCGATGCCGTCAGCGTCCGCAGTCGCCGAGGTTCATGAGTTCATCGACGACCTACGGAAGATGATCGACCGCGCTGAAGCAGACGGCGCCGACATGCAGCGGGTAGCAGCAGTGTACGACGTCCATCTGCGTACAACCAAGGCGGTCTCCAGCGCCGACCTCGTGGTCTCGGTGACCAAGGAGGGAGAGCACGTCTTGGTCAAGAAGACTGACCCGAATCAGAGCCACCCCTACAACACGACTGAACTGCTGGAGCGTGTCAACGCCAAGCGAAACGGTCGCACTCTCACAACGCGCGACTACCAAGCCCTGTGTTGGAAGGAGAATCTGCGACAGAATTCCCGCATGGCTTGGAAACACAAGAAGGGCCAGTCCCACAACTGGTCCGGTGAAGCTGTGAACCATATGGCCAAACTCAATGACAACTACTACGACAAAGTGCGAGCCGAATACAGTGCTGATCTGAAGCGGCGTCGCAAGAAAAAGTAACGAGAATCCCGCAACTGCGCCAAGATCATCGTGAGGGTTATTCAAAACTAACTCGTTGTCAAGGAAATACCCTAGTCAGGCGTGAGTCCGACAAAGGTTTTGAATAACCTTACATGTTGAGACTCTTGATTATGAGATGGGATTATGGGATAAGCAGAGTACTAAACTGAAGCTCGAGGGTCGTTCGGCCGCGGTCTTGCGGGACGACCGATTATGAGAAGGTTGGAGCATGCCCGAGAAAATGAAGCCCTACGATCTGCACGTAGGGGATGTAGCTGATGCCTACGCATCGTGGCCGCCGCCTGCGTGCATCATCAGCGACGGCGCCTATGGCATCCGCGGGTTCCATGGTGACACCACTGACGAGGAGGGCCTCGTCGAGTGGTATGCGCCACACATCGAGCAGTGGACGAAGGCTGCCGCTCCGGGCACAGCCCTGTGGTTCTGGGGCACCGAAGTCGGTTGGGCCACGGTCCACCCCGAGCTCAAGCGCCAAGGCTGGAACTACGTGCAGACCGTGGTCTGGGACAAGGGCCTGAGCCACATTGCAGGTAACGTGAACAGCAACACGATCCGCAGGTTCCCCGTCGTTACCGAAGTCTGCGTGCTATACCAACGCCGCCTCGAGGTTGAGACCGAGGAGGGCATGCTCGATGCGCAGCAGTGGCTCCGTCATGAATGGCGCCGATCGGGTCTGCCAATGTACTTGGCGAACGATGCCTGCGGCGTGAAGAACGCCGCGACGCGGAAATACCTGACCAACGACTGGCTCTGGTACTGGCCACCGGGCTTCGCCGTGGCCGCCATGGCGGCCTACTGCAACCAACACGGTCTGGAGAGCGGTCGGCCATACTTCTCGCTCGACGGCAAGACATCAGTCGTCTCGAAGCAATGGGACCGGATGCGCCACCAGTGGCATCACGTCCACGGCCTCACGAATGTGTGGAGCCGCCCCCCCGCTGCATGACAGTGAGCGGATGAAGGGCTCGATGCGCCGGTCTGCACCGCGCGTCTATGGCTGTCATGAAACAAAATCGTTTCTGGTTTCGCGGAGTGGGAGGTGTTCGAAGTCGTAGTCGAAGGCGCGTCCGGTGACGTATGAGGCGAACGCGCCGAAGGTCTCTTCGGGGGTCTCGCGCTGAATGTTCGCGATGTTGCTCTTGGCCGCGTTCCAGACATGCTCCACCGGATTGTGGTCGGGCGCGTACGGCGGCAGATGAATCGGCATGATGCGCTCCAACAGCTGACCCGGCTCGTAGAGATCGGTCAATGCTTTCGCGTGGTGGAATCGGGCGTTGTCCAGGACGACCGCGATCTTGCCGGTCTCGGTTTCTCGTTGAAGCCGGTCCAGCGCGAGGATCGTCTGCCAGGTGTTCTGGTTCCCCTCGATCGGGTACAACTTGACCTTCTTGCTGGTCAGGGAGAGCGCACCGAAGAACGACTGGGACGTCTTCTTCCGGTCCACGGACAGCTTGGTCCGCTGCCCCTTTGGGAGCTGCATCCGGCGGGTCGCGGCCTCGTACTCCAAGCGGACCTCGTCCGCCGTGTAGACCTCCCACCCTTGGTCCAACAAGCTCTTGACTTGGGCCTTCACCTCGGCCATGCGCCGGGTGATGGCTTTCTCGTTGCGGTGCTCGTCGAACGAGTCGGGCAGCTTGAAACTCAGCCCGCACAGGCGCAGGAGCAGCTGATACGAGGAGTCCGCCTGGTACTCGACATCGAACAGAATCTTCACGACCTCACGCATCGCCGGGACGTCCCAGAACTCGGCGTGAACACCAGACCGGGAGGACGGCTGGGCCAAGATGGCCTTGAGTTCTTCCTTCTGGGCGCGGGTGAGTTTCGCCGCGTTCTGGTTCCCGGCATGCCCTGTCAGCACCGAGCACATCCGCGTGGCCCGCCACTCGGCCAGCCATTCCAGCACTGTCCTCTCAGTGCGCTCAACCATTTTCGCAATGATGCTGATACTGACTCCTTCAGAGGCATACAGGACAGCTTCTGCTTTCATCCGAACCAGCACATAATTGTCGGAACGCTTCTTCCACCTGATCAGGACGGCGGTTTCTTCCGGGGTGACCCCGACCTGCATGCCTCAATCATATCCGAAACGGCACAGAAAATCCACGAAAAATACGATTTCGTTTCATGTCAGCCATACAAGCCCACGAAAGCCAGCACCACGCACCTGAACCAGAAGCCGCTGGAGCTCATGGAACGTCTCGTGCACGCGGTCACGAAGGAGGGCGATGTCGTGTGGGAACCCTTCGGCGGGCTGGGCACCGGCTCGGTTGCTGCGGTGGTACTGCGGCGTCAGGCGTTCCTCGCAGAGTACGACCCCTACTTCGCTGAGCTCGCGCAGGAACGGCTCGCCGTTGCCGCCGAGGAAGCCGAGACCAACGATGAGCTCGTGGACCTTTTCGAGGCCAATCCCGAGGAAGAGAATAATGTCGGATGACGCGGTGACGACGAACGCTCAAGTGGATTCCGGACCGGTCCGGCCGATGCCAGACCCCAACGATCCGCACACGAAGCTGCAGAAGGGAGTGTCTGCCGCGCTCCAAGCTCTGCCCGGTGAGTTCGAGTCCAAGAACACGATCAGCGGGGTGAATGCCACCGACCTGTTCAGCCTCAACAGCTTCCTCGGCTCAAGCATTGAGCTGGAGGTTGTGCGCACCTTGAATAGCCTCCGCCAGATCTGGGACCCAGACTCCGAGTGGTCGACTTATCGGTTCGAGCGCTCCTCGCAGGCGTTCCCCGACGTATGGCTAGTGAACCACGGCACCGTGGGCGAGGCGATTGCCATCGGCATCGAGCTCAAGGGCTGGTGGATGCTTGCCAAGGAGAAGGTGCCGTCGCTGCGGTACCAAGTCTCCCCCAACGCCTGCACGAACTGGGATCTCGTGTGTTGCGTTCCGTGGCACCTCGATAGCGCCGTGAGCGGCGCCCCAGTGGTCGTGGAGCCTTGGGTGGAGTCGGCGAAATACGCGGCGCAGTGGCGCGATTACTGGTGGCAGAACATCAAAGAGACTGACGGCAGCGCTGACCTCGAATATCCCGACGATGCGACACCGTACCCGTCGAAGGCTGATCGCGTGACGGTCCACCCGGTCAATGACGGCGGAGGTAACTTCGGCCGCCTGCCCCGGTGTCGTCCGCTGATGGACTCTTTCATCGAGTCAACGATGCAGGTACCCATCCTGGGCATCGAGACGGGTGCCTGGGTGAATTTCCTGCGACTGCACAGTGAGTCTGCTGGCGCCGAGGCGGTCATCGAGAAGCTGCAGCGGCAGCTCAAACAGCTAGACAAGAAGGTCGCGCCCGACCAAGCCGAACGGATTTTGCACCAGCTGCGCACGATGGCCGAGCTATTGCCGTAGGGCAGTCTTCATGAAGATTGGGAGGACTATTCAAAGTCCGATTATATGGCCGTTATGAAACGAAACCGTATTTTTCGTGGATTTCCTGTGCCGTTTCGGATGCGGTGGGGGCGTGCGGGTCGGGGTCGCCCCGGAGGAAACAGCCGTCCTGGTCGGGTGGAGGAAGCGGCCCGACAATCATGTGCTGGTGCGGATGAAGGCAGAGGCGGTCCTGTACGCCTCCCCGTCGATGCGGGCATCATCGCTGAAATGGTCGAGCAGGCCGAGAGGACGGTGCAGGAACGGCTGGCCGAGTGGCGGGCCACCAGGATGCGCCCGGTCCTGACCGGCCATGCGGGGAACCAGGACGCGGCGGAACCCGCCCGCACCCGGGAGCAAGAACCCAAGGCCGTCCTGGCCCGGCCGCCCTCCCGGACGGGCGCCCGCGCCGAGTTCCGAGACGTCCCGGCCCTGCGGTGACGTCGTGAAGATCCTGTTCGACGTCGAACACCAGTCGGGCCCCTCCCACCGGCTGCTCCCGCGCCTGTGCGGGCCGAGCCCCGGGCCGCCCGGACCCGTTCGACGAGCACCACGACGAGCCGGCCACCACCAGACGCGCGGCCTGGACGACGACCCGAGTCAAAAGCTTGTCGGACCAGGGCCGGAAGGCCCACACCGCAAGACTGAGGCCCGCCCCGAGCACGAGGCCTGGACCCGCCGCATGCAGCCCCCCAGAGGACAGCGCACCAGACCGGTCCGTGGACCGGCGGAGGACGTCCCAGTCCTTCTTCGGCGCCCTCTCGCTGACCAGCAAAAAAGTCAAACCGTACCCGATCGAGGGGAACCAGAACACCGAGCAGACAATCGGCGCGCTGGAATGACTCCAACGCGAAACCGAGGCCGGCGAGATCGCGGTCGTCTTGGACAACGCCCGATCC
>NZ_AUFR01000018.1 GCF_000426605.1 Propionibacterium acidifaciens DSM 21887 | reverse complement strand
GGAACCCGTCCCCCACGCGGGCCTCCCGGAGCCCCGCCCTCAGCCGCCCGATCCCGGCGCGCCCCTCCACGGTCACGGCATCAACGCCGAGACCGGGGCGCTCCCCCCGCCACCCCGCGACCCGGCCCCCGACCGCCCGCACCACAAGACCGTACGATCCGGCCACCCCGGCCACCGGCCCGGACCCCCGGGACGATCCCGAGAACGACCCGCCCCCCAAACCCCGCACCGCATCCCGGCACCGACACGACCCAACCCCACCTCGATCACTTCCACCCACCGCCCGAAAAACACCAAACACTCCAGTGCTCGAAGTCGTAGTCGACAGTGCGGCCGGTGACGCATGAGGCGAACGCGCCGAAGGTTTCTTCGGGGGCCTCGCGCTGAATGTTCGCGATGTTGCTCTTGGCCGCGTTCCGGACATGCTCGACCGGGTTGTGGTCGGGCGCGTACGGCGGCGGATGAATCGGCGTGATGCGCTCCAGCAGCTGACCCGGCTCGTGGAGGCCGGTCAGTGCTCTGGCGTGGTGGGGGCGGGCGTTGTCCAGGACGACCGCGATCTTCTCTGCCTCGGTTTCTCGTTGGAGCAGGTCCGGTGCGAGGATTGTCTGCCAGGTGTTCCGGTTCCCCTCGATCGGGTACGGCGTGACTGTTCTGCTGGTCGGGGGGAGGGCGCCGGAGAAGGACTGGGACGTCTTCTTCCGGTCCACGGACCGGTCTGGTGCGTTGTCCTTTCGGGAGCTGCATGCGGCGGGTCCAGGCCTCGTGCTCCAAGCGGACCTCAATCTTGCGGTGTGGACCTCCCAGCCCTGGCACGACAAGCTCTTGACCTGGGGCGTCGCCCAGGCCGCGCGTCTGGTGGTGGCCGGCTCGTCGCGGTGCTCGTCGAACGGGTCGGGCGGTCCGGGGTTCGGCCCGCACAGGCGCAGGAGCAGCCGGTACGAGGAGTCCGACTGGTATTCCACGTCGAACAGGGTCTTCACGGCGTCACGTATCGCCGGGACGTCCCAGAACCCGGCGCGGACACCAGACCGGGAGAGCGGTCGGGCGAGAGTTCTTCCTTCCGGACGCGGGCGGGTTCCACCGCGTCCTGGTTCCCCGCATGCCCGGCCGGGACCCGGCGCATCCTGGTGCCCCGCCACTCGGCCAGCCATTCCTGCACCGTCCTCCCAGTGCGCTCAACCATCTTCGCGATGATGCCGATTCCGACTCCTTCAGAGGCGTACAGGATCGCTTCTGCTTTCATCCGTACCAACACATGATTGTCGGAACGCTTCCTCCACCTGATCAGGACGGCTGTTTCTTCCAAGGTGACCTCAACCTGCACGCCCCCACCGCATCCGAAACGGCACAGGAAATCCACGAAAAATACGGTTTCGTCTCATGCCGGCTATATCAACAAACCACTATACACCCCACTCAATCAATCGCCGAGCAAGGTCAGACGCGAGAGCAGCGACACCCGGCTCGAACATCATCGTGACGTGATTACCCTTAATTGGCACAATACGTAGCCCAGACAAGTGTTGTCCCCAGCCCAGATCCTCACTGGTGTTCATGGTCTCGCTCGTCCCGAGGGACTGGTCCGTCGCTCGGTAAAGAATCGCTTCCCCGTTGAACACGGGTGCCCGGAATGAACTCAACAAGCTAATACTCTTGCGGTAGGCTGACTTGAGATCACGGAGCACGTCGGCGACCCCCATTCCGTCCACATTTGACTCAGCGATGACCCTTTCGACGAATTCGTCGTCTGTGCCCTCATCACCCATCTCGTTGGCCACCTCCGTGACTCTGGGTCCGAGGCGATGCGACAGATAGAGTGCAAATCGAGCTCGATTCAACCCAAATCCCATCTGTGGATCAGGAACCGACGCGTCCATGATGACCAAGCGAACTCGGTGTCCCCGCTCGGCCAGCAACTCGGCCATTATCGAAGCGACAACGCCGCCGAACGACCAGCCACCCACCACGCAAGAGCCGTCTGGATTCAGGTCGAGCACCCTTCCTACGTAGTACTCAGCAAGCTGCTTCAGGGATGTGAGTTCGGTGTCGCTGTCAGGTTCCTGCAAACCGTAAATCCTCGTACCGCTGGAAAGCCCCTGCACGAGGGGAAGGTAGGCCATCGCATTACCGGCAGCCGCATGGACAAGGAAGACCGGCTGTGACGAGCCATCCTGAAGCAGCACCACCGTGTTCGGACGACGTCTTTTATCATCGAACGCCTTCCGAATCAGTCTCGCCATGCGGCGCGGTGTGGGTTCCTCCAGTAGTTCCCTAAGCTCAATGCTGACGCCGAAGCTCTCGTTAACTCTCGAGCACAGGGCCATACCCAGCAATGAGTTGCCACCGGCGTGGAAGAAGTTGAGGGTCACTGGAAGCGGAGAGGCGTGGAGAACCTCCCCGAAGAGCCGCGACACGACGAACTCGACGGCGTCGGCCGCGTCAGCGTCAGCTTCGGTCCGCTCGATGGAAACCGGATCCGGCAGACGCGCCTTGTCGACCTTGTTGTTAGAATTCATGGGAAGCTCCGCCAAGACAGTGATGCTGTCTGGTCTCATATGCATCGGCAGAGTGTTTTCGGCGAGCCGGTACAAATCCTCCACGACGCGCGTCTCCCTGCGTCGTTCGAGCGGTGAGTTCACGCCACGATTCGCCTGCGTCCCGTCTGCGAATTGCGACGTGAGCGCAGCCCGCGCTTCCACGCTCAGGCCGCGTGACACCAGCAGCCGAAGCGCTCCCGCTTGGTCGCCTAAAACAGCGTCCATCTCATACCCCATGCCAGCCAGCCGCACAGCGACATCTGCCACATCGACCGGCTCACCGCCGACGGGGGATTCTCCTCTGTCGAGCGCCACCCACTCATCAACAAGGGCCACCGTCCTGGAATCGCGAATGCCCTCGACGAGGATGATCGGCAAGTTGTCACCGATCGCCCTCCACAAGCCATCAAGGCCCCTTACTTCACACGTCCTCGAGGGAAATTCGGCTGACCCAGCTAGATCTCTCACCCTGAGGATGCGAACATCGTAACGAAAAAGCGACATCTCGTGGAAATCTGGTAACTGCTTGGCGACTGGAGAAACTCTCGCGTCAGGCTTGTCCGCTGCCCACGAGGAGAAGAAAGAGGGGCTGAGAACCAGCTCTTCGTCATCGCGCATCGCAACTCGGACCCTTTCGACGGTGACCGGATCACCGGATTTCCGCTCGTGTTCAGCCAGTCGGGCGAGATGGAATTCTGGCAGTAGCTGCAAAGACCGCACATCACCTACGAACAGCTGACCGCCCGGACGTAATTTTGACCATGCCAAGTCCAAGACGCGGGTGAGATAGTCCGACGAGGGGAAGTATTGAACCACCGAGTTCAAGACGACAGCATCGAAGGTCTCGTCGATGTCGGCTATGCCATCAGCGGAAGCCGCTTGGAGGTGGATCTGGCCAGCACCAGATCCGAGCGCGTCAGTGCTGCGGCGGACCTCGTCGAGGGCACGCTTGGAGATATCGACGCCGGTGACGTCGACCCCTGCGACAGCAAGGGGAAGTAGGATGACCCCTGTGCCGCAGCCCACGTCGAGCACATTCGCGGGCTCGCTCGCCAGAACCCGAGAGACAGCCTCGGCGCCCCATCGACTCATCTGATCGGTGGGAATCTTCTGGTTTCCGAACGAGTCCCGCCAGCCGACGAAGCGTCGATGCTCATCGTTCTCATGATTGGCCGTCTCGTAGATCGCCTCGTAGAGCTGACGCCATGATTCGACACGCTCACTGGCTGCCTCCGAGCCAGCTTCCTGCTCCGGATTGAGGACCACGTACGCGCTAAGGCCACGGTCGACTCCAGAACCGCGTCCCACAACGACAACTCTGATGACCTCAGGATGCGCGAGCAACGCATGTTCGATCTCGGCAGGCTCAACCCGGAAACCACGCACCTTGACTTGATCGTCCGTGCGTCCCTTGAACAACACAAGCCCGTCATCGCGCCTACTGACCAGATCACCTGTTGCGTAGAGACGGCCGAGGCGTGTCGTCTGGAAGGCCCGCTCGGTTGCGTCGGGCTGCTTGAGGTAACCGCGGGCCAGGCTCGCGCCCCCAAGGAACAGCTCGCCGGGCGTTTCGAATGGAATCTCTGTGTGGCCGGGACCAAAAATGTTAGCTTGGGTGTTGTAGGTCGGTGTCCCGATCGGGGGATCTCCCTCAGAGGGGGTGCAGTAATGATCAAGAGTCACGATGCTGGCCTCCGCCGGGCCGTACAGGTTGAGCACCCGGTAGCGTCCCGCGTACTGCTCAACGAGGTCGAGGGAACACTTCTCGCCCACCAATCCGAGCATCTGCAGCGAGGGGACCTCCAAAGGAACGGGCAGAGCAGACACCGCCGACGGGGTATAGATCGCATGTGTAACTCCGAGGCGACGCATGAATTCCACCATGCGTCCGGTGGGGGCCACGTCCTCGTCCCGCCCGACCACCAGCGTCGCCCCTACGCCGAAGGTGACAAAGACCTCCAACACGAAGACGTCAAAGCTGATCGCACAGAATTGTAATACCCGATGCTCCGGCGCTAGTTCCATCCGGTCGATCTCGTGGTCCACGACGTTGCGTAGGCCGCCATGAGTGACCATAACTCCCTTGGGCTTGCCGGTCGATCCAGAGGTGAACACGATGTAAGCCAGCTGGTCAGCATCAGTGGTCGTGGGGAGTGAGACCTCAGGCCCGGGCGAGGCAACAGAGTCCTCGAACACAAGAACGTCCGGATCATCTACCAAATCGTCGGGAATCTCATCCCTTCGCACGACCACAACAGCGGGCTCAAGATCCTCGCGGAGAATCTCCCAGCGCTGGGCCGGCTCCTGGGGATTCACGACGCAGAAAGCAGCACCCGCGCGATGGGTAGCAAGCATTGCCTCAACAAGGTCCGAGGAGCGTCCCATCACCAGCGCAACGATGCGCTCGGGACCTGCTCCCGCCGCGACCAGCCATGACGCGAGTCTTCCGGTTCGCTCCTCCACCTCGCCATAAGTGAGCTGTCCTGAGATACCATCGAGCGCGACCCGAGTGGGTTCTGTATGAGCTAACTCGACGAAACGATGGTGCACGCCGGGAATGCCGACCGTCCTGTCCGTCGCATTGGTCGAGTCGACGAGCGCTCGCTCAGAGTCAGTGAGTAATGGTAGCTCGTTCACCAGCGTCTCCGGAGCTTCGGCCATGGCCCTCAGCACGACAATGAAATGGTCGAGAAACTTCTGTGCCACTGAGCGTTCCACCCGATAGGGGTCAAAGATGCAGCGCAGCCGCAAACCTTGGTGAGTAAAAGCCATCAGCATGATCGGAACCCCGGTGCGGACGAAGAAATCCACGCTGTCGATGCGGAGGTCAGCGAAGTGGTTCCAAGCGTCCCCGTCTTGCAAGGAGTTCTGGAGCACCACCGAGTTCTGCAGCAACGGTACCCCGACCGAGTCCGGTGACTTCGGTAATTCACGATCACCGGAGAAGCTGTGCTCCATCACGGCACGTGACTGTTGTTGCACCTCGTGTAACCACTGGCGGACGGTGACGCCCTCGGGGGGAGCCAGCCGAAGCGGTGCCACATCGACATAGACGCCGACGTGCTGGGTTGCCCCGGGAAGGTCCAACGGGCGGCTAGCGTTCGTGAGGCCGACGACGGTTTCTGCCGCACCAGCATGGCGCTGGACAGTGATCGCCCAAGCGGCAGTCACCAGGGCGGACAGAGTGATCCTCTCCCCAGCCAAGCTCTTCTCCCATTGTCGCAAGATAACTTCAGGTATGGTGTGCTGCACCCACGAGTCGACGTCGGGATCGGTCATTTCGCTTCCAGGAATCGACCCGATACCTGGAAGAGGTTCGGGAACATAGCCGGACAGCTGCTGCTGCCAGAACTCCCGTCCTTCGGAATCATCGCGGGCAGCCAGCCAATCTACGAACTCGTGGTGAGCCCGGCCCTGCGGGGTGGGTTGGTCTCCGTCCGCGTAAGCCTTGGCGACCGTGGTGACGAGCAAGGCGACGCTCCAGCCGTCCATGATCAGGTGATGGTGCGTCCACACAAAAGCTTGTGAATCATCGCCCAAGAAAAACAGCGCAAAACGCGTCAGCGGCCCACGGCGCAGATCAAAGCCGGCAGCACGGTCAGCGACCACGAAGCGACGGATCTCGTCATCTTGCTGCTGGACAGTGAGCCCGCTGAGGTCTCGCACGTCCCACCCCGGCTCGATCGAGCGCAACACGACCTGCAGCGGTTCGACGCCGCGCCACGCGAACACAGTGCGGAGAGGAGGGCACGCCTGCATGACCTGCGCCCACGCTCGTTGAAACCTTGTAAGATCGAACGCTCCGGTGAGACGTAGGACTATCTGTTCGACGTAGAGACTACGATCGTCGGAGGCAAGGCATTCCGACAGCATACTTGCTTGTGAGGGGACTAATCGGTAGGCGTCCTCGATTCGCGCAACCCCTGACGCCGTGAGGGGGATCGTCATGATTTCCTTCCTCTATCGCTGTTATCGCTGTGGACGTGCATTCACGAGCATTCACGAGCCTGACTTGGCCTACAGACCGAGCTCGTCAGCAAGCGATTCTCGGAGCTCCTCGGGGAGCTCGTTCGACCGCGACCGCTCCCTGAGAGCCTCAACGAAGTCATGCTGCAGCGCCTCGACCTCTCCGGTCTCAACTACTGTCGTGTCATACCACCAGACGGCTGTGATCTCGTCGTCCTCGCGTGTCACCTCAACCTGCAACTCGTGGCCAAGACCAGGTGGCACCTGCGCCTCCAATGCGCTGGACCGCACGATCTCGATTGAGGCAGCGACGGGCGCGGGATCCACCGCACGATAGTAGAGCAAAACGCGCGCCTGAGGAGGCCACTTCGGCGCCTGGTCAGGCGCGAGACGGATCGCGTCGTATCCGAACCCCTGCAGCGGCGGAGCCGTGGCCCCTTGACCCTCGTGCCACGCCACGGGATAAATCGTCGTAAACCAACCTACGGTACGGGAGAGATCAGATCCTTTCACCCGAAGGGCACGCATCGTGCCTTCGAGCTCGATTGTGACCGTACCTGAGGATGAGCGGTTAGCAAGGACCTCACCCAACGCATCGGCTAGGATGGCCTTCATCGTCACGCGGCTCGATTGCTGGGCGGCGACCAAATCAGCGGCAAGGTTGGGTTCAAGAGGCAACACAGAACGCTGATAGCTTCGCTGCATCGGTCGTCGAACCGAAGCTCCTGCGGAACGCTGCTCAGTCCCCTGGGTGACCAGCGGATGCTTGGCCAGACGCGACGCGAGCCGCGTCCAAGAAACCCAGCTTGAAGTGGTGGGAGGCAGGTCCTCGACGCCGTCGAGCAACTTCGCGAGCTCGTCGAGCAAGATGACCTGCGAGGCGTCGTCAACGAAGGCGTGAGGGAGAGCGAGGCCCAGCAACGATCCGCCCGACTCGCCGTCCCAAAGGTGCGCCTCAACGACCGAGTCGTCCGCGGGGGGCTTCGCGCAACAAGTGGCGAGAATCTCCTCTGCATCAGACACCTCGCCAGCGCCGTGGAATGTCATTGGCACGCGACGGTCGGTGTCAAGACGTCCCGTCAGTGGCAAGGTGGTGGCGTCGATGGCAAGGCGCAAAATGTCGTGGCGTCGTACCAAGCTGGCTATGGCCTGCTCGACAGTGTCCTGGCCGAGCCGAGTCTGGCTTCGGACCAGCAGCGGAACCCGCCAAGCACTCCATGGCCTAGCGCCCTCGTGTAGAAGACGAAGCTGGGTGGGGACTAGATCAACCAGCACATGGCCGTCTTCGTCAGTGTCGGGGTCGATCAGCCCCTCGCTGAGGCGGGTAGCAAGGTAACCGATGCTACCGGCTTCGAGAACGTCCTGGGGGGTCAGGGACCAGCCCAACTGAGTCATCTCCGCTGCTAATCGGATCGCGACGACCGAGTCACCGCCTAGGGCAAAGAAGTCATCCTGGGCGGTAACGCCCGTCAGACCCAGCGTCTCTTCGACCCGCGTTATGAGAAGATCGGTGATGCTGCTGAGCGACTGCGCTTCCTGCTTGTGGGCAGCAGTCGTGGTGCGAGAGGGCGGTGCAGTCGCAGTTCCGCTTCGGGGCTGCGGGGCGTGCCAGTACTTGGCTCGCTCGAACGGGTACCCGGGGAGATTGATCGCCCGAACTGCGCCCGCGCCGACGTCGCTGGCGACAGCTCTGCCATTAGCCCACAGGTCACCGATGCAGCGCGCAAGATCGTCGCCATCTTGCGGGGCGCTCTTCGGTCCGAGCGTGAGCACACCTCGGTGCTTTGAATCGTCCCAGGATGCCGATATCTTCGCAGCGGATGTGAGGGCACGTCCCGGACCAACTTCGACGAGAATCACGGAACCACGCCCGAGAACCAGATCGAGGTCGTCCGCGAAGCGCACTGTCTGACGAATTTGACGTCCCCACCTCTCGGGGTCGATAGCCTCGGCGGCGGTGAGCCACCCGCCAGTAAGGTTCGACGTCATTGGGAGCTGAGGCGCTCGCAAGGCGGCCGCCCGCATGCTGTCTACGAAGGCGGCCGCTGCCGGCTCCATCGCCACCGAATGGTAGGCATGACTGGTGACCAGTCTGTGCACTGTGACCTCGGCGGACGAGAGTCGGTCCACCACCCGTTCGAGCCTCTCCGCGCTGGCAGCGAGCACGATGTCATGGGGCGAATTGATTGCGGCGACATCCGCTTTCTCTACCAAAGCTGCGTCTAAAATTGTGGTGCTTTCTCCCCGAAAGGACATCATCGCGCCGGGTGGACAGGCGGCCATGAGTCGCCCCCGCTCACAAACGAGGCGTGCAGCGGTTTCGAGATCCATGACCTTGGCCGTCGTTGCTGCAGCAAATTCCCCGATGTCGTGTCCCACTACTATTTCTGGCACGAGTCCCCGTGTTTCGAGCGCCTTCGTCCAAGCGTACTGAACAGCAAAAAGGAGGGGCTGGGAGAGATCGGTTCGGTTGATCTCTGCGGCGGTGGCGGTGGCCAAGACGTGCGCGAGATTTCGACAGCTGATCTCGCTCAGGTGGTCTAGGGCCTCGTACAACGGCGCCGCGAAGTCAGGTTCGGCTTGAGCAAGCTGCATTCCCATCGCGGGGAACTGAGCACCTTGGCCAGCGTACACAAAGACCAAGGAGCTCGATTCGGCGCAGGGAAGGGCCATCCGCTGGATCACTGGCCCTTGAAGTCGGGAGGCGGCGTCGTTGACCGTGCGAGCCACGATTGTGCACCGATGCGAGTGGGTTCGGTGGCGCCGCTCTAGGGTGGTGGCGACGGCGTCAAGACAGGGACGCTCCCGGACGAGGTGGTCAGCGAGTATCAGACGTGACCTAGTGAGCGCTTCTTCCGTCGCAGCGCTGAGCCGCAGCATCGCGGGACGTTCTGCGGAGGCCGTCGCCTCCGGATCCTCGGCGGACTGCACCACGAGGTGAACGTTAGTTCCGCCGACGCCGAGCGACGTGACGCCAGCCTTGCGGGTTACATCGCTCCACTCGCTGGGCTCGGCGGTGATCATGAACGGCGTCCCATCGAGCCGAAGCTCCGGATTGGGAGCCTCGTAGTGGCAGGTGCCGGGGATGACGCCGCGTTGAAGCGTGAGCACGGTCTTGATGAGGGAAGCCATTCCGGCTGCTGCCTCAAGGTGACCGACGTTGCCTTTTACCGAACCCAGGACGCAGGGAGTCGATGACCCGGCAAACGCGCGCATGAGGGCCTGCACCTCGACGGGGTCGCCGAGCGGCGTGCCGGTTCCGTGCCCCTCGATGAACCCGATTTCCGCTGGTGTCACGCCTGCGATCGCGAGTGCGTCTGCAACAACCTGAGCCTGCTGCATCACGCTGGGTGCGCTGAACCCCATCTTTAGGTTGCCGTCATTGTTGATGGCGCTTCCCCGAATAATGCCCCGGATGGGATCTCCATCCTCAAGAGCCGTTTGGTAGGACTTGAGGACCACAGCACCCACTCCACTGCCAAAGACAGTTCCGTCCGCCGCAGCATCGAATGGGCGGCAGCGTCCAGTCGGAGACATGATAGATCCTGGCTCGGCGAAGTAGCCAACATCTTGCGGCACACGCACCGACACCCCGCCCGCGACCGCTGCGTCACAGTCGCCAATCAGCAGTGACTGGCAGGCCAAGTGGACAGCCACAAGGGAACTTGAGCACGCCGTTTGCACGCTCATCGCAGGGCCCGTCAGGTTGAGCGTGTGTGCAATGCGCGTCGCGATGTAGTCCTTGTCATTGCTGAGAGCGAGCTCGACCGCGCGCATGTTTGCCCCGTACGCCATTGAGTCGTTGGGGTCGCCACTCATCAGATTGTTGAGGAGGTACGCGCTGGTGCCCGTCGCCGCGAAGACCCCAGTACGCACCGGGACGGACCATGGGTCGATCGCGGCGTCCTCCAACGCATGATGTACCGTCTGAAGAAAAAGTCGCTGCTGAGGGTCCAAGACAACCGCAGTCGCGGGCGTGAATCCAAAGAGCGAGGCATCGAATTCGTCGACGCCGTCGAGTTTGAAGGTCCGCTTTACATACCGAGTTGCACCAGCTATTTCGGCCGGGACACCTGCCTCGATGATTGCGTCCAAGGCGAGATCGACTCCTGCATCCCGACCACTCACTAAAAGGTCCCAGTAGGAGTCCAGATCGGGGGCGCATGGGAACCGGCCTGCCATGCCGACGATAGCCACCCAAGATTCGGTTGAATCGAAGACATCCTTCATCGTTGCACCTCCATCTCGGAGGTGCGAGCATGCATGACAAAGGCGCTGTCCTCGCTAGGCGCGGCGCACATCTCGCCGAGAATCTGCTCAGTTTCCTTCCACAGGAAGAAGTGACCGCCCTGGAATCGATGCATCCGTAGCGGGTGGACGAATAGGGACGCCCACGCCTCAAGGCTACCCGGCTCAACCATCTGGTCATCGCTGCCACTGAACACCTCTGGGATCGGCGTCGCGAGCGGCTTGGTGGCTTGGAATCGATAGGAATCGGACAGTTTGAGATCCGCAATCAAAGGCTTCATTAAGAGAGTTGTCAGCTCCTCATTCGCCAAGATCTCGCGAGGGATACCACCCAGCGCGGTGAGCACTTTGAGTAACTCGTCTTGGGGGAGCATACTCAGTTTCACTCGAGCTTGGTGCTGTGGAGCAGAACGCGCAGACAACCCCAAACGCAACGGTGCCACCCCCGCACGAAGTTCCAAGTTTTGAGCGACCAAGAACGCCACGAGAGCGCCTAGAGAATGCCCAAAGAACATGAAAGATCTGCCATCGTGCTCCTTGATGAAGTCACGCGCGAAATCGGCAGCCATTTGCTGCATGCTGTCTGGGTGAGGTTCCCAATACCTACCGTGACGCCCCGGCATCTGGCAAGCCACCACCTCGACGTCCGAGGGGGCGCGCATCGCCCAATCACGGTAAGCAGCAGCCCCACCCCCGGCGAATGGGAAACAGTAAAGCTTTCGAGAGGCACGCGGTCGTGGGTAAAAAATCAAATATCGGCCGGGGCAACGGTTTATCATGAGCGCTTCCCTCTCTTTCTGAGCCGGTTGAGATGCGCGGAACGGATTTCAGCGCGAGTCTCAGCAGTTTCGCCAGTTGTGGTTGTGTTCACTGAATCATCACCAAGGGTGGTGTTCGGCAGCATTTTCGAGGCGACGTGCTCGGCGATCTCTGTGGTCGTCGCTCCCTGCAGGAGCGCGGCAACGCCAAGCTTCACGCTAAATACATGTTCGATGCCCCGCACGATGCGAAGCACCAGCAGTGAGTCGAGTCCTAGGTCCGTGAGCGGCTGGTCCCTCGGAATTTCAGAGTCGCCATAGCCCAAGAGCTGCGCTACGACACGGGTCACTCCCCTCTGGATTTCAGCTTGGGCCTGGGCCGGAAGCATCGCCCGCAGGGCGTCAACACTGATCGAATCTTGGGCTGCGCCCGAAGCGATCAGGGAGGCGTAGAAAGGTTGATCCGCAACTTGAGGGAAATTAGCCAACAGGACCGACTCGTTGAGCCGGGCGGCAAGGGTTTCTGGACGATCGGCAACAATTAGCCGTCTCAGGATCGCGACACCTTGGTCCGGCGGGATCAGATCCATCATCCGGTCACGGGCGTCGGCGGCCATGCCGACTTCCCCCCATCGCCCCCATTGGACGATGGTACCCGGAAGACCTCGACGTTGACGATCAGCGACAATCCCTTCCATCGCAGCGTTAGCTACGACATACCCGGCCTGACCCGGTGATCCCAGGATCGTGCCGGCGGTCGAGAACACGATGAAGAAGTCGAGTGGGTCGTCCGCTGTATCGGCGTCAAGGCGGATGACTCCGCCAACCTTGGGCCGCCACATCCTATCGACCGTCGTCGAGTTCAGCCCCGCAAAGGTTTGATCAGCGACAACGCCGGCAGCGTGCACGACTCCTCGCAGCTCCAAGCCGCGACTGAACACCTCAGCTCGGCACTGACCCACAGTGTCTTCGTCAGCGATATCTCCCAGGACGATTACTACATGCTCGTCCCTGATCAATTTGTCGAGGGCAGCGTTGCTGCCGGGCTGGGGACGGTTGCGCCCGTTCAGGATCACGCAGCCAGCCCCCTCGCTCGTGAGAGCGGCCGCGATTTGGAGGCCGAGGCCACCCATTCCCCCGGTGACGAGGTAGGCACTGTCCGGACGGACCAGCATTCCTTCAACCGTGCGTGGAAGTGACGCACGGACGCACCTCGCCATCTCCGTGCCCTCAGACGTCAATGCCAGCGAGTCGGCGCCCCATAACCTAGTGAGGAGAGAGCCCAGCTCCTCGGAGTTGCGTGACGCGCTAACGGTGCGAATGGGCAGATCGGGCACCTCTAGGGCGGCGGTACGCACGAGTGCGCGCGCGGCGCGGGCCGCGCCATCACCACGATTCCCCAAGGTCACAAGGGTCACCAAAGCGGGTCTCGATTCCGAGGCTACCAGTGAGGCCACTGAGTCCAAAAGCTCCCTAGCGGCGTCCTGACGCGTCGACGCTGCCCCATCGACCACGATGACGGTATGGCCGGGACCGAATCCTCCCTGGTCACGAGCTGCTATCAATCCGTGTGCGACCTCCTGGGAGGCCTCCGACGACGTCGCATCAATTACTGTCAGGTTCGTGGGGGCAGTTCCTACATTGGCCGGATCGGCCTCAGCCACCCATTCCACCTCGTATAGGGAACTCGACCAAGAGAAGGGCGCCTCCGCGCGACCCAACGGCCGCGCCCGAAGGCCGCGCACGCTGACGACAGGCTCTGTTTCACCGTCAGCCCATAGATCGAGATCCATGCACCAATCGCGGCCCTGCTGCCGTCCTTGGCCCACGACTCGGACCACCTGGCTTCCTGGGGAACCCACGAACATCCGATCGACTGAAACAGGGATGATTACTTGTTCTTGGGCGCCATCAGGAAGGGCGGCGGCCATCATCTGGATGGCCGCATCCAGCGTGCGGGGATCGACCACGAGTCCCCGGGGCGCTCCCTTGGGCTGCGCGACCGAACCTTCCACCCAGCCATCGCCGAAGTCGATCACCTCAGTCAACAACTGGAAGTGGGGTCCGTACTCCTGTCCGGCTCTACGAGCTCTCGACAGCAACTGCTCGGGCTCAATCCGTCGAGCCGACGCCGTGCCATCGAGTGACGGTGACACCAAGGGCGTGGGCCATTCTCGCTGCTCAAAATCGACGTGCGCAGTCGCATGCGTAGTGGTGGATGTACCGTCAGGTGTGGTGATCACCTCGACCGTGTGGTCATCCTGACTGACGAGGACTGTGATGGTCACGGAGTCTTCGAGGGGCAGCATGCCGAGAAACCGAACGTCATGCAGGTTGACTACGGATCGTTCCGGGCTCGCAGCGACCGCAGCCGAGGCGCACAGTTCCATTAGCGTCGAGCCTGGCGCCACGGGAGTTCCAAACAGACGATGGTCAGCGAGCCAGGGGCACCGCTCCGATCCGAGATCCCCTTGCAACACGTGACCCTGGCCAGGGAGCGAAACATGCATGTCAACCAGACCCCACTTTGGGTCAACGCGTTGTGACACCTGGGTGTTGTTGTACCAGAAACGCTGGTGACGCCAATGCGGCGGCCGTACTTGGATGGCACGCGTCTTCACGCCCAAGCCAGTGTCCCGGTCCACCGCGTCTAATAGCACCGGATGCGGAGAGACTTCGGTGAAACGATTTGCGCCTTCCGCCACCGCTTTGGCGACGGAGTCCGAGAACTTGACGGGCTCTCGCAGGTTGGCAACCCAATGCTCCGCACCCCAGTCGTCGTCGAGGCTGCAAGTACTAAAGATGGGGTACCGGGGCGGGCGCGTCGGACCCAAATCGTACAATGCGTCACGTAGCTGCTCGAGGATAGGGTCGACGAAACGGCTGTGGGACGCGACATCCACCCGAATGACTGAGACGGCTGGCCCGCGCTGTGTCCGGCATTTTTCGGCGAGTGCGTCGATGTCATGGACTGAGCCAGCCAGCACGGTGTCCTGAGGACCGTTGAGTGCTGCCACCTCGAGTTGTCCGTGATCTAGCTGGCTCCAACGACGAATTTCGTCACCTCCGCAACGCACAACGGCCATCGCGCCACCGGATGGCAATTCACTGAGCAACCTCGATCGTTCTGCAATGACTCGCAATCCTTGTTCCTGGGTGAGAATGCCGGCAACCACCGCGGCGGCCACCTCCCCCATGGAGTGGCCAATCACTGCGGAGGGAGCACCCTGCGTCGCCTCAAGCATGGACGCCGCGGCGAGCTGAAAGCCGAAAAGAGCGGGTTGTATCGTACCAATCCCCTCCAGCTCCGCGGAACCGTCGAGCGCAGAGCGCAACGAGACCCCGACCACGGATCGAAACTGCGGATCGAGCTCGTCCACCTTGGCTGCGAAGTGCGTGTCTTCGTGAAGGAAGCGGCACCCCATGCCCGCAAACTGACCGCCCTGTCCCGGGAAGATCCAGACGCTGGGCCACTCCGTGTCGACATGCGTGCTGAGCAGAGCATGAGCGTTGGTGCCCCCGAAGCCAAACGCAGATACGCCGGCGACTACTCGTCGCGCCTCGCCCGGTAGCTCCTCAAGCCGAGTAGGGACTACAAGACGTGTACCTGAGATCTCCATCGCAGGATTCCACGAGCGGAAGTGCAGATTCGGCGGCACTTTGCGGTGACGGAGGCAGGAGATCGTCTTGACGACCGACAGCGCCCCCGCAGCCGCCTCAAGGTGCCCCATATTGCTCTTGATTGCTCCAACGTAGCAGGTCTTGGTGCCGGCGCCGTACACGTTGGCAATCGCACCGAACTCAACTGGGTCGCCTAAGGGTGTACCCGTGCCATGGGTCTCGATATAGACAACCTCGCGGGGGTCGATGCCCGCCCCAGACAATGCCTCGCGCATCACGGCGATCTGCGATGCTTGGTTGGGCGCAGTCAAACCGTTCGAACGCCCATCTTGATTCACCGCAGAGTTCAGAATGACCGCCAAGATGCGGTCACCATCGGCCTCAGCATCCTTGAGCCTTTTGAGAACTAGCACGACGCAGCCCTCGCCACGCACAAATCCGTCCGCTCGAGCATCGAACGCTTTGATCTTGCCCTCAGGCGAAAGCATGGACCAAGCCTCCAGAGCCTCAGTACTGTGCGGATCCAGCATGAGATGGATGCCCCCTGCCAAGGCCAGAGCACACCGATTTTCTGCGAGACCGTGCACTGCCGTGTCGATCGCCACGAGCGACGACGAGCAGGCCGTATCGATCGCAAGGCAGGGGCCGCGCAGGTCGAACTGATACGACACGCGTCCGACAGCTACCGAGTGCGGATTTCCTGTCGCCGAGTAGGCATCTATCGGAGTGTTGGTCTTCGCGCCCACAGTAAGGTAGTCGTTCGAAGACAGGCCCATGTAAACACCGGTCCGTGATCCCCGCAAGGACTGTTCGCGCAGTCCGGCGTGAGCAATCGCCTCAGCTGTCACTTCCAAGAGGTGACGCTGCTGCGGATCCATCGTGATTGCTTCTAGCGGAGAAATCCCAAACCGGCGAGCGTCAAAGCCAGCCACGTCGTCGATGAAGGCGCCCCAATCCCGCGCATTCGCGGACCTGTCGCGACGACCGGGCCAGCGGTCCGCTGGCACCGGTCCAACGGCGTCGCCGCCACGCGCAAGGAACTCCCACAATTTTTCCAGGGACGTGATCGCCCCAGGCAGGCGAACCGCCGCCCCGATCACCGCGACGAAGTCAGAGGATTCCCTCGGGTCTTGACGATCCAGTTCCTGTCGCAGTGCTTCGCGGGCTTGCGGCGTCAAGGACGACACAATATTCGCGATCTGATTCATGCTTATCCCCCCTCGTCGCCGCGCAGCGCCTCAGCCAAGTCGAGGATCATCTGTGCGTCTTCATCAGAAATTGCGGGTTCGTTCACTGGTCCGTCTGCTGGTTGTTGCTCATCTGGCCGCATTGCACCCAGCAGGGATTCCGCAAGCTGCTCCACCGTTGGCGACGACCAGATGACAGTTACTGGTAGTTGAACGCCGCTGGCTCGTTCCAGCCGATTCCGCAGTTCGAGCGCCATCAGAGAATCGAGCCCGAGGCTGGCAAAGGGTGACTGCGGGTCGATGATGTTCGAATCACAACGCAAGACCGCGGAGAGCTCTTGGGCTACTAGGTCGCGCACGCGCTCGCGTACCTCTGTCTCTGACATCACGCCAGCCAATAGGTCGGGACCGGACTCGTCGGAGTCGAGGTTAACCTCAAGATCCGAGAAATAGGGAAGCTCACTGACCGCCGGGTAGGACTGGAACCACTGCCGAGCGTCAACGTCAAAGACGCCAGCCCGCTGCAAGGAGGAGCAGATAATGCGATTCAACGCATCGAGGCCCTCGGCGTTGCTCAGCGCGTGGTAACCCAGCGTCGTGAAGTTTGTGGCCAGCCCGGTCTGCGCCCACGGGCCCCAGTTGATAGACTGGACCGTCATCCCCTCGTCGGCGTACTGCTGCGCAAGAGAGTCCATGGCTGCATTTGCCACCGCGTAGGCGCCCTGGCCGGGAGAGCCCAAGAGGACCGCCGCCGATGAGTAGAGCACGCAGAAGTCGAGTGCATCGGGCAGGACCGCGTCGAGGATCAATTTCGCACCAACAAGCTTCGGACGGAGGACGGCACGGATGGTCTCTTCGTCGACGTAGCGGATGGTTTTGTCCTGAACCACTCCAGCGCTGTGGATCACCCCATGCAAGGACCCGCCCGCCCGGGCACGGTCCACAAGCTCACTGACCGTGGAGGAATCGGCGACATCACCCAGAACGATCTCCACCTCAATCCCGCTTTCACGCCATTCCTCAATCATCGACGTGCGGTCGGCATCCGGCGGCCGGCGCCCATTGAGCACGAGCCTGCGGGGTTTCTGTGCGGCGAGCCAGCTTGCGGTCTGCCAGCCAAGCCCGCTGAACGCGCCCGTGACGAGATACGCGCCGTTCGGGCGAACCACCCGACCCGCAGGAGGCTGGGCCTCAAGTCCCGCCTCAGCGGTCACGACGATCTTGCCTCGATGCTCCTTCTCGCTGAATGCGCTCAGCGCCTCATCAAGGCTCCGCATCCCAAAGGTCCTAGTGGGAAGCGGTATCACCCAGCCAGCCGTGAGGCCCGCGACGACCTCACTCAGCAACCGACGAGTAGTGTCCCTGTCGTGATGCATGAGGTAGGCCAAGTCCACGGCGCTGAAGCTACCGCCCCGCGCGAGGGTGGCCAAGTCAAGCGCATGGTGTCCGAAGGTCGCGTCCTTGCTCAATTCAACGAACCGACCGCCTGGCCGCAGGGTACTGAGCAGCTGTCGAAAGGCCGAACCGGTCAGAGTGTTGAGCACGACATCGACTCCACTGGTGCGCTCCATGATCTGCTCGCCAAGGTCAAGGGCATACGAGTCTAAGACATCGTCCAGCCCCAGTTCTTGGAGGAATTCTCGTTTCTCTGCTGTGCCAGCCGTCGCGATGATCCGAGCTCCGCGCCTCCTTGCGACCGCCACGGCCGCCAGCCCTACGCCCCCCGAGGCGGAAGTGATGACGACTGTTTGGCCATCTCGAAGGTGTGCAACCTCGTCAAGGCAGTGCACTGCCGTCGTGTACGCCACCGGGAGTGCAGCGGCATCAATGGCCGACATCCCATCCGGTACCTGGCTGAGAAGGTCGGCTCGAGTGCGAACCATCGTGCCGATGCCACCCGTCGCTAGTCCAAACACCTTGTTACCCAAGTGGAGGGTGACGTCAGGACCGCAGGCGACGACGGTGCCAGCCACCTCACCCCCGAGGACAGGATGCTCGCCATGGTGCAGCGGATAGGCTCCGCGCCACTTGAGGACGTCTGAGAAATTCAGCCCGGCCGCCTCCACCTGCACCAAGACTTCCCCGCTCTCGAGCACGGGGCGGGCTTGTTCGACCCAGGCAATCTCACCGTCGGAGACCTCTGCCCGTACGACGTTGGATTCCGTGACCGGCAGTGTCAAGTCGCGTAACGGTGCCTGAACCTGCTGGATCCTCAACGCACGAGCCCCGTCCGCAAAGAATGCCACGTCTGTTTCCGGCGTGTTCGAGCGGACCAAAGACGCGAGCGCTAACTCAGATGAAGCGTCGAACGAGACCACAGAGGCGCACAAGTCGGGATGTTCATACGCAAGTACCCGACAGAAGGCTCTCAAGGCCGCCTCAATCTGCCCAAGAACACCCGACGGAGTGACGTTCACCAGACAGTAGACGCGTGGTGTGTCGCGCAGCCCCCACCCAAGCACGGTCATTACAGTGCGTTGAACCGCCATGAGGCATCCGACCACATCAGCGGAGGCCCTGCCTACGGCGTTAATCACAACACAGACCGCATCAGGGACGCTGTCAGAGCTAACCGTGGAGTCGAGCTCGGTCAGGCCGCTGCCAAGCGAAGTAGCCACACGGGCTGCGAGCTCAGAGGACGCGGGCCCTTCCGCCACAACGCGAATTTCATCGACCGCAGGCCCAGAATGGCCGGGTAGCGAGACCCACTTCTGGTCGAACAGCGGGAGACGTGCGCTTACAGGCGCGTCCATTTGACACAGCCGGATGCCCGATACGTCGATACGCCCACCCTCGGCAAGCATCAATACGTTGCCGGTCGCGAATCCCACACTGTCTCTCGTTAGCTTGGCCCACGCCGTCGCCTCCCCGACGAACTCGCCGGACACGCGAATAGTGCCGATCTGCTCGGGCAGGACGAACCCAGCTGAGTTTTCGGCCAGCGATGACACCGCCAGCGTCTGAAGAGCTCCGTCGAGCAGGGGAGGAAAGACGCGTGCCCGACGATCCACTCTACGGGTAGGGTTCGCTCTGAGGTGAGTCGTAGCGATGCCGTCAGTGCTTAACCACGCCTCCGTGATGGGCGCGAAGATTCCGCTGTGCTGCTGGCCAACGCTGCGGAGCCGCTCATACAGTCGTGAAACTGGAAACTCAGCCCCGGCCCTCGATGCGGGCTCAGTGTCGATCGCAGGTTCGTCCTGGGGCGTTAGGACGGTGACCTGCGCCGAGGCGTGGAGCTGCCATGAGGGAGTTTGTGAGCCAATGCGCACCGCCCAAGCGTTCTCGCCCACCGGTCGCAACGAGGTCGTCACAGGGACGGAGCTGTCCGGAATGTAAGCGCTGTGCAGCTTCAACCCGCTGATTTCCACGCAGGTGGGCGACCCCTTGATAGTGTCGACGGCCTCGACGATCATCGCCGCCCATCCCGCCAGCGGCATGACAGGAACTCCATCGACCCGATGCTCGGATAGCCACGGAGCAGTACGCATGAGATCAGGGTTCGTGAACACATGCTCACCCGAGGGCGTCAAGGCATGCTGGCCCAGCAGCGAACTGGTCTCACCCTCGCGGACGGTCGTCTCAAACCAGTGGCGCTTGCGGTGCCAAACGACAGGGGGAAGAGGGGACCGTAGGTTGGGGCGCACTGACGGATCGTGACGGCGCATACTCGGAATGAATGTTACTTTCCGACCGTCTGCGCAATCCATCACTGACGCGCCAAGCAGCGGATGTGGCGACATCTCGACGAAAAGGGTCTCGCCCGTCGCCATCGCGTTCTGCAGAGACTGCATCAGTCGGACGGGTCGCCGGAGGTTGTCAGCCCAGTAATCAGCGTCAAATCTCGGGTCCTCGGCGACAGTCGACAGGAACTTGACCCGAGGCTGTTGCGGCATGAGCTGTGCGAGTTCCTTTCGGAGATCGGACAGAAGCTCGTCCGCTTGGGGAGAGTGTGAGGCCACGTCCACAGCGATCTCACGTGCGAACAGTCCACGAGCCTGAAAATCCGCCGTAATCGCCCGGATGGCTGTGGGGTCGCCCGACACTACGGTCTGCCCGGGAGAACCCAGGACGGCGATGTCGACACCTGGATGACCGCGGATGATCTCTCGCGCTGCCGATTCGCTGGCCTCAAGCATGGCCATGAGACCCTTACCCGCGATCCTCTTGAGAAGACGCGAGCGGCGGGCGATGACAGCCATGCCGTCCTCGGCCGTCAGAGCTCCCGCGACCACGGCGGCCGCGACCTCTCCCATGGAGTGGCCTATGACCGCCGACGGTTCCGCTCCCAGCGCCCGCCAAGTTGCGGCGAGTCCGACTTGCATGCAGAAGATCGCAGGCTGCACAAGATCGATACCAGCAAGCTCCGCTTCGCCCCGAAGGAGCGGAAGCAGCGCGCGACCGGTCTCACGCTTGAAATAAGGCGCGAGATCCGTGATGGTTTCAGCAAAGGCTGGGCTGTCATCGAGTAGTCCTGCACCCATTCCATCCCACTGCGAGCCCTGACCTGAGAAGAGCCAGACGCCGCCCTGCGATGCAGTGACTGAATCTGAAGCGCTGGGCGCCTCTTCAAGGACCACGTGCACATTCGTGCCTGAAGCGCCGAAGCTCGACACGCCCGCGCGCGCCGGGTGACCCGTGCATGGCCACGGCACCAACGTCGTTGGGATCTCAACTCGCGAGCCCCGAAGCGTGACCTGTGATGTCAACCTTTCGAAGTGAAGGTTCGGTGGAATCTTGCGGTGCGACAGGGCCAGTGCGGTCTTGATGATACCGCCAATACCCGCAGCGGCCTCCATGTGGCCAGTCACACTCTTCAGCGCCCCGATGATGATCGGGTTTGTACGGTCACCAAAAACCTCGCCGAGCGCCTCCAGCTCAATCGGATCACCGACAGCGGTCCCGGCACCGTGGGTCTCGACGAAATCGATGTCGTCTGCAGTGAGCCCGGAACGCGAGAGAGCATCTGAGATCACGGCTGATTGCGCGGCGCCGTTAGGAACAGTCTGACCCGCGCTCTCACCGTCTTGGCCGCATGAGCTTCCCCTCAGCACCGCGACCACGCGATCACCGTCCCGAACAGCAACAGACAACGGCTTCAGCATGATCATTCCGGCGCCCTCGCCGCGGACGAACCCATCGGCGGACTCATCGAAACTCGCGCAGACGCCTCGAGGCGACAGCATGCCCCAACGGGTAAACGAGACGGAGGTGTCGGGGGCCAGCATAATGTTCACGCCGCCGACAAGCGCGGCGTCACAGGTTCCGGAGCGGAGCTCACCCAAGGCAACATGCAGTGCAGTCAGGCTGCTGGAGCAGGCCGTGTCAATCGCCATCGCTGGACCTTGAAGTCGCAGCTGGTAAGACACACGACCTGCGGCAAAATTCGCTGCGCTTCCCGTGCCCGTGTACGCATCGATATCCTCTAGACTCGTGGCACGAGTCTGCCTGACCATGTAGTCGCGCGTGGTGATGCCAACAAACACGCCTGTGCGCGTTCCTTGAAGGCCTAAAGGAGCCAGTCCAGCGTCATTGAGTGTCTCAACGGCCAACTCGAGCATAAGGCGTTGCTGGGGGTCCAGAGCGGCAGCTTCACGGGGCGATATCCCGAAGAACTCAGCATCAAATTGCGTGGGATCCCATCCAGTGAGGAAGCCGCCGCGATCAGTTCGAATTGCTCCAGGCGTGGTCGGGTCAGGATCGATCAGGCTTGCAGCGTCCCACCGCTCAAGAGGGACCGTACTGATGGCGTCGCGCCCGGTTGACAGGGTTGTCCAGAACTCGTCGAGACTTTCTCCTCGGGGGAAGCGGCACGCCATGCCAACAATCGCAATCGGATCGTCAGACAAGGCCGCAGGCCGGGCCGATTCGCGACGTTCCTCGGTCGCGCCCCCGAGCCGCAACCGCTCCAAGATCTGCGACGCGAGAGCTGCGACTGTCGGATGACTGTAGACGACGGTCGGGGACAGCCCTACCCCGAAGTCTTCGTTGAGAGCTCGCTGCACCTGCACGCTCATGAGCGAATCTAGGCCTACATCGAACAGTCCCTTATCCACGGGCAACTGCTCAGGGTTGCGCAAGTGCATGAGGTTAGCCACGACTCGCCTCACCCAAGTGACGACAGCATCACTGCGTTCCCGTGGAGGGGTAGCAGCCAACATCGATGCTCCTCGAGCCTCGGGTTCCGCCTCGTTGCTCGGCCAGAGCAGCTGATCGACCAGAGTAAAAGAGGTTCGTGTCGAGTACGCGACCCGGACGAGTTCCCAGTCCGCGTCCGCAACCATGACCTGACAGAATTCGTTCTGGGCCAGCAGCTGGTCAAGGGCATATATCGCGAGCTGATCATCCATCGCTTGCAAACCGGAACCCTCGACGTGGCGGCGCTCGTTGTCTGAAGTCTCATCCAGCCGGCCTGCCCAGATGCCCCAGTCGATGGCGAGCGCCGGCAACCCGCGCTCGCGGCGGTGGTACGCAAGTCCATCGAGAAAACCGCTGGCTCCTGAGTAGTGAGCGAGCTGCCTAGAACCGAGGCACCCCGTCGTTGAGGAGAAGAGCGCGAAGATCGATAAGTCAAGTTCTGAGGTAAGTCTGTCAAGGTAGACGGCTGCGTCCACCTTCGGGCGATACATCGCGTCGACATCCTCGGCCGTCAGGTCCTCAAGGGAGCAAGGACCGCCAGCGAACGCCGTCAGGAACACGCCGTCCAGCTCTGGACGGTCCCGCCCGAAGCTGCTGATCACATCTCGCATCTGAGACGGGTCATCAGCGTGAGCCAGCGTCCATTCCACATCAACTCCCTGTCGATGAAGAGCGTCCATGCGGAGGTTCAGAGGCTCCTTCGGTTGACCGCGACCGGTGAGAGTGAGGTACTTGGCCCCACGCTCCGTGAGATAGTCGAGCAGCGCGAGGCCCACAGGGCCGTTCGCTCCGATCACAAGATAGCTCCGATCTTCCCGGAGACTGGCTGGTCCGGCCTCTGTCAGGCTTTCGGGCGCCGGGACGAGTCGGGGGACGAGGCGTCGGCCCTCACGCAGGACCATGAACAGCTCGCCGTCATCAGATCCCAAGTGGGTCGCCACTGCTTGGGCAAGCCCCTCGACATCGTCTGCGTCGACTGCGCCAGCGAAAGTCGGCCCCAACTCAAGGGCGCAGGCTCGGGCCCAACCCCACCACGAGGCGGCCACGGGATCGATCGATGGCCCGCGCAGGGCGCGTTGCGTTGCGAAAAGGATCTGATGGTCGGTCTCGCGTCCGCATCGTGCGGCGACCTCCGCCAACATTGACGCCTCATCTTTCAACCCCTCCAAGTCGGCGAGGTCATGCCCCGTCTCGGGAGTGACCACTGCGATGACGGCGGGATCCGGTTGCCAGAACTCGAAGCTTCCCGAGATCGTCACCGCACCGAGCGCTTGAAGAGCGTCCGCAAGCGTTGACGCCGCCACCCCTGAGGCCGATCGGACATCAAGGCGTAAGCCATCGAGCGGGACAGCCTCAGCAGGAGCCTCGACGAGATCAGAGATCAGGAACCAGTTCTTGGGGGTCCGAACGCCTCGACCAGGAAGAGGCCACGACGTATCATGATTCCATTGGCGCGGATGCCTTCGCGGCCAAGCCGCCGTGCTCGATCCCTCCTCAAGAATGACGTGCGCATTGGTACCGCCGAAACCAAAGGATGAGACCGCGGCCCGGCGCGGCCTGGTCGACGGCCAAGCTAGAGGCTCACTCGCAATTCGGAGTCGCGTGGGCCGCTGAGGAATATGGGGATTAAGACGCTCGAAGCCAGGATTTCTAGGGATACGTCCGGACCCCAGCACGAGCATCGCCTTGATAAAACCGACGATACCGGCAGCGGCCTCAAGGTGGCCGATGTTCGATTTCACAGCGCCAAGCACGCATGGGTCGCTGGTCGTCGGAATTCCATAGGTTTCATGGAGAGCTTCGTACTCAATGGGGTCACCGAGCGCTGTTCCCGTGCCATGCGTCTCGACGTAGCCCACTGATTCCGCCGAGATCCCTGCGTTCGCCAGCGCTTGTTGGATGACGGCGACCTGAGCGGCCCCGCTCGGCGCAGTAAGTCCTTGGGAGCGTCCATCCTGATTGATAGCGCTTCCACGGATGACAGACAGGACCTCGTCCCCATCCCTGAGCGCATCAGAGAGCCTCTTCAAATAAACGGCACCGGCTCCCTCACCGCGAACGAAACCGTCAGCGGCAACGTCGAAGGAGCTGCACCTCGCGCGTGGCGACAGCATTCCCCATGACTCGAGACTGTCGTGCGTGCGACGCGACAGCATCACGTTGACTCCTGCCACGATCGCGCCATCGCATTCCCTCATGGCAAGGCTGCAGGCCGCCTGATGAATCGCAACCAGCGAGGTGGAACAGGCCGTATCGAAGCTAATTGCGGGACCGCTTAAGTCTAGGATGTAGGCGAGCCGCCCCGCAGCAATAGAGTGAGCGTTTCCACTCGCCGCGTAAGGGGATGGCGCAGAGATAAACACTTCCTCGAAATCGTGGTGGTAGATTCCGAGGAACAATCCCGTGGCACTACCACGCAGGTCGTCTACACTACGGCCTGAATCCTCAATCGCTTCGACGGCGATCTCCAGCGCAAGTCGCTGCTGAGGATCAAGCGATTCAGCCTCGAGAGGCATGATGCCGAAGAAATCCGCGTCGAAGACGAGGGGGTCCGAAAGGAAACCCGCTCGGATGCCGTGCGAATCTCCAATCCAGCGCCGTGGATCAGTCTCGGTGATTGGCGTAGCGCCCTCGGTGAGCAGTCTATCGAAGTCGTCGACTCCGGAGACGTCGCCTGGCAAACGCACTGAGACCCCCAAGACGGCTATCGGCTCGCCTCGCAGCTGGGATGATGCGGAAGAAAGAATCTCGATGATCCGATCGCGTTGGCTCTCCTGCAAAACGGCCAAGCGGGCATAGGTCGACTTCTCGGTCATTGTTCCTCGATCTCTTTCAGAAGTTGTCCGAACGCCGAAGCCGTGGGGGTCGGATCCGACTGATCACTGCCTTCGGGATGAGGGCCATCGAGTGAGTCACCCAGTTCGAGGGCAGTCGCGATTGCGTTGACCGAGGGGTGATCCCAAAGGAAACCGACGGGCAGCTCCTGCCCAACGAGGTCGTTGATGTTGCGCAGCATCCGTAGAGCGAGAATCGAGTCCATCCCGTATTCAGCCAAGGGCCGATCGCGCGAAAGGCGCTCGTTGGTGATTCCTAAGTGGCGGCGGACGATTTCCTCAATCAAGCGAACCCGCTCGTCGGTGTCGGCGTGTGTCCACACGCCAGAGCGGTTATCTTGCTCAACGACCTCACCAACGATGACTGTCTGCGTAGTCTCGCTACTTAAAGCCCAGGCCAAGGCTCGCAGCGCCGCGTCAGGCTGCAGATCTGTCCAGCCAGCCAGCCGGAGTACCTCCGAGGCCGCTTCAGCCTGGGCGCGGCCAGCCAATCCGACCGATGCCCAAGGACCCCAGTTGATGACCTGCCAGCGTCCCCCACGGCTGACCACGCTACGAACCATGCCGTCTACCAAGGCATTAGCCGCAGCATAGGCGCCTTGACCCGGCACACCGCTGACCGAGGCAGCCGACGAGAACACCATTCCGCGAACGTGCTCACCACAGGCATCTAAAAGATCACTCAACCCGCCCGCCTTCACGGACAAGGACCGCTCGATCTCTGACTCGGTGAGGTCAGCTACGGAAAGATCCGGCGAGTAACCCGCCAGATGGAAGACTGTGCTGATCGTGTCCCCATGGATGCTTCTCCACTTCTCCAACCACCTGGTGAGTGACCCGCGGTCCGATAGGTCAACGGGAACCACCCAGACTGTGACTCCAGCTTGGTGTAATTCGTCTAAAATCGACGCGTCTGGTTGGCCGCGAGTCGTGAGGATCATTGCCCGCGCCCCGTGCTCCGCCAAGTAGCGAATCAGGAGCTGACCGATCCCACCGAAGGCTCCGGTCACTAGCACGACGTCGTCTTCCGTGAATCTCAGAAGTTTCGGCTCAGGCACAGGGACGAACGAGCCGCTCGACAGCGTCCATCCCTCAAGCCTAGAGGACGAAGACCCTGTCGGAGAGTCGACGATGCCAGCCCAACGATCTGGCTGCTCGGCAGCTATCACACCTGCAAGCCCCCACAACGCGCAAGCCGGTTGCGCTGACGAGTGCGCGTCCTTGACTCCATGGGTGATGACTGCCAAGCGCTGGTCCGGCCCCAAGCCCTCAAGTCGTCGTTGTGCCTCGCAAATCAGGTCGGCAGCAGTGCCGACCTGATCATGAGTTGATACGGACGGCACGTCCCACACGTCGGTCCGGGTGCAGTCAAGCGCGGTCAGCTCCCAAGTAAGCTCGGCCCTCATCGCTTGAGGGTTGCTCTCGCGCAGATCGTAGGCAGCCAGATCAGATAAACACATCAGAGATGTGCCAGACTCGTCCCTTGCGACAACGTGCCAGAGGTCGCCCTCGCGCATTCCGAGTACCGTCGCCACCCCACAACATATTTCGTTCGAGCAGCCGACAGCTCCAACGCCCACCGGGGTCATCGGACCGTCAGCGCTGAGCGACGGGAGAATGCACCCCGCATCAAGCAACGCTGCCAATGCAGAGTCTTGGTCCGCAGGTAGTTCCAGACGCAGCGCGGCCCAAGCGCCCCCACGTGCCCAGCCAACTACCCGGCCCCGAGCCGTGAGCGCGTTTTGGGCGCCGTCATCAGGCATCTCCCACTGTTCCGGCTCAAAGAACGTAGGCGCGGTCAGTTGCTGCCCTGATTTTCGAGCGGACGCAACCAGCACCGCTTCGGTTCCACCGGAAGAGGTCGCATAGATTGACAGGAGTTCTCCGCTGGCGGTGGTCAGCACTTCTTGTTCTTGGTCCTCGTTCAAGGGAGAATGCAGTCTGACATCTTGGAGAGAGCTGCCACCAGCTGCCAGTAGCGTGGTCAGCAGCCTCCAAGCGGGCACTACTCGCCTGCCCTGCACCAAGTGCGCCGGGAACCCATCTGAATGCTGCGGCACGAGTGTGGCACGCCAGATTCGCTGTTCCACCTGACCCGGCAATCGTGTCATCGAACCCAACAGGTTGCCAGGGCCGCAGGCCAACGCGGTCCTCCCGACACGTCGCCGCGGGCGAATGTAAAGGTCAGCGTCGCGGCGCCACTGCCGACGTGCTGGTTGATCCTCCTGGATGCCCCGCATCAGGCCGGCACGCACCGTGATGGGCTTGGGTCGAGCGGTCTCGACGATCGGTGTCAGAAGCGACGGGTGCGGTGATACCTCCACAAACGCCCTCACGCCCAAGGTCAAACACTCGGCTACGGCTTCCGCGAAGAGGACAGGTTGCCTCAAGTTGGTGATCCAGTGAGATGCTCCGTCGCTCGGGTGACTGTTCGCGACCGTGCTGATGAGCGGTATCTCGCCCGGGAGAACCTCTAGATCGGAGATCATTTGCCGAAATGGCTCGAGGATCCCCTCGACCAGCGGACAATGTGAAGCGAAATCGACGTCCACGCGGCGAGGGTCGTAGCCGGCGGCATCCAGACGCTCCTCGACCTCCTCGATGGCCATTGGTGCCCCAGAGACGATCGTCGTAGTGGGACTGTTGTGCCCGGCGAGCCACGCATTATCGATCTCGTGAATTATGGCTTCAGTCTGGTCAGCCGATGCATGGCTGATCAACATAGCACCGGACCCAGAGAGCGATTCGACGAGGCTGGCACGGTGGCAGATAAGACGGGCGGCGTCCTCCGGCGAGAGGATCCCAGCGACGCATGCCGCAGCCACCTCGCCCATGGAGTGTCCGATCACGAACGCCGGTTGTTCGCCGCGATCGCGCCACAAAGCGGAAAGCGCCACCTGCACCGCGAAAAGGGTCGGTTGCACATGCGTGAGGCCCGTGGGTAGACGTCTTTCACTCAGTAGATCGAGCACCGAGAATCCACTGTGTTCGTAGATGACCGGATCGATTCGTTGGATCATTGCTCTGAACCCAGTCTCGTTGAGCAGATCATGCGCCATGCCAGCCCAGCGAGAGGCCTGCCCAGAGAACACCCACACCGGGTCGGCGCCCGAACCGTAGCCAGGCGAATCCTCAAGAATCACGTGCGCGTTGGACCCTCCAAACCCGAACGACGAGACGCCAGCGCGATGCAGACCTGAGTCATCGAACCAGGGGCGAAGGTCTGTAACGACTTCGAACCCTGCGAAGTCGATGAGGGGATTAGGGGTAGTAAAATGTATGGAAGGAGGTAATAAATCGCGGGACATCGCCAGCAAAACTTTGATGACACCTGCCATACCGGCCGCTGATTCGAGGTGACCAATGTTGCTCTTAACCGAGCCGACGAGCAGCGGCTTGCTGCTGCTTCTCCGACCATAGGCGAGAGCAAGTGCCTCCAGCTCGATGGGGTCTCCGAGAGGGGTCCCCGTGCCGTGGCATTCGACATATGAGACGTCCTCGGGCACAACGCCCGACCGTGTCAGGGCTAGGCGCTCGACCGCCGCCTGAGCAGAAGTGCGCGGTGCCAAGAGACCGTTGGAGCGACCATTCGTATTCACAGCCGTGCCGCGCACGACCCCCCAGATACGGCTGCCGTCGCGCAGCGCCGTGTCGAGGGGCTTCAGAACGAGGACACCGCATCCTTCACCTCGGACGTATCCATCCGCCTCAGCGTCGAAAGTCTTGCAGCGGCCATCGGGCGCCATTACGCCAGCGCGACTGAACGACAGACCACCGGCGGGTGAAAGCAGGACATTCACGCCGCCGACCAGCGCCGCCTCGCACTCGCCCGATTGGATACTGGTCACGGCTTCGTGCAAGGCGACAAGCGATGACGAGCACGCAGTATCGATGGCCATGCTGGGTCCGGAGAGATCGAAGTAATAAGAGATCCGGTTGGCCAGCATAGCCGCCGAGGCACCTGAGTTAGTCCACGCGTCGACGTCGGCGAGGTTAGTCGACGCGGCCAAGAGATGGTCATGCCCACTGACGCCGACGAAGACTCCAACGGGTCGCTCCGCAAGCTGTTCTGGAAGCAGACCAGCGTCCTGCAAAGCGTCGCTTGCTACCTCCATCAGCATCCGCTGCTGTGGATCCATGCTCGCCGCCTCAGCAGGGGAGATCGCGAAGTACTGTGAATCGAAACCGAAGGGATCATCGACCAGACCCGCGAAGCGTGGCACGCCGAGTTGTCGTAGATACTCCGGATCAGAAGCGGAGTCGCCCCACCGGAAGCCGGGAACCTCGCGGACCGCGTCGGTGCCGGACGCCAGCAAGTTCCAGAAGGCCTCGTGACCATTCCCGGCACCCGGAAACCGACACGACATACCAACCACCGCAATGGGGCCGCACTGCCCCGATGTTGTCGCGTTCTTGGATGCCGATTCGGATGACTGCTCTCCCGAGAGACGCTGGGCCAGCTGACGCACAGTCGGGTAGTTCCAAGCCGCTGCCACTTCTAAAATCAACCCGCTTGACTCCTCGACGGCAGCGGACAACGCGACCAGGTCGCGCGAACCGAGTCCAAGATCCGACCAAGTGGCCGTCGAAGATACGTCAAAAGACAAGTCGCCGAGTTGTCGTCTCACCCAGCTCTGCAACCAACGTTCCCATTCGGATGTTGTTCTCATGCCTAGCACCCCTCAACTCCGTAAACGATGCTGTTGTGTGCCGCAGCGTCTCGCACTCACGCTCAGTCGGCCCAGTCAGCGCACCACTTGGCATAGGCCAACGGACGCTGGATCTTCCCACTCGTCGTCAACGGGATGAAGTCAGGTGGGACCAAGGCGACGATCGACGAGGCGAAGCCATGGTTAACTGAGACCGCCGAGCGGATGCGCTTCGAGAGCTCCTTAATATCGGCGTCCGTCCGCGTACGGGTTTCAGCGATGATGAGTGGAATTTCCGTCGATCCAGTGTCGTGAGCGACGACAGCGACCCTGCCAGGTCGAATACGCGGATCGACCTGCTGAACGGTGCGTTCTAAGTCCTCTGAGTAGTGGTTCCGCCCGTCGATGATAAGCATCGACTTGAGTCTGCCGACAACGTAGAGACTCTCATCGCACACAGCAACGAGGTCACCGGTCCGGAGCCAGCGCTCATGGAGGTCATGTCCTGGCAACTCGACAATGGTTTGCTCGGTGTGGATCTTGTCACCCCAATACCCGCGAGTGATACTCTGTCCGCGTAACCACAGCTCACCAACACGTCCAGAAGGAAGCACAGCGAAAGTGACAGGATCGACCACGACGTGGTCGGTGCCTTCGGCGATGCGGCCGCAACTCACCAATTCTGTGCTGTCATCCTCATCCTTCGGGTCAGCCACAAACCCATTGGTCAGTCTTTGCCGGGAGATCATCCTCGTCTCGAGGTGCGGAGCAGCCGATACGAAAACGGTCGCTTCAGCCATCCCGTATGAAGGTCGGATCGACCCACTAGGCAATCCGTACCTGGCTAACTCGGCTTCGAACCGCGTAACGGTTGATGGACGCACAGGCTCGGACCCACTCAGGAGCCATTGCACCCTTGACAGGTCCAAGTTTTCACATACCCCACCTAAACCCTGTTGAAGCGTGTACTCGTAGCCGAAATTGGGTGATGCACTGATCGTGGCTTCGGTGCGGTCCAATGCCCGGATCCAACGACTCGGGCTGCATAAAAAAGAATCGGGAGACATCATGGTAACCGGGATTCCCGTGACGATCCCAAGGCCCAGCGCGAACACCAGTCCCATGTCATGGTAAAGAGGAAGCCAAGTTACCGCGCGGTTCTCACGGGTGATTCCGAGGGAGTCGCAGGACTGCTTTAGGTTGAACTCGAATGCTGCATACGTGATCTCAACACCCGATGGGCGCGAGGTTGACCCCGAAGTGTACTGCAGGTAAGCGACATCGTCGGGTCCAGGCCCGGAAGCAGCTAGCCAATGCTCAATGGGCGCCTCATCCTCGGGACTACCCATCAGTGCGTCAACGTCTAGCACGCGTGTCTGCGAACCCACATACTCAGATATCACTGACAGTGATGCTGAGTTCGTAAGAATGACGCGCGGCTGGCAGCTCTCAAGCATCGAGTTGATGCGTCGGTGATCCGTACGGTCGAGCGTTGGCTCAAACAGCGGGACAGCGATCACTCCAGCGAGTGCGCAGGCGATGAACGCGACCCAGTACGCGCGAGAAGTGGGAAGCATGATGGCCACTCGCTCCCGTCCATCCTGCGATCCGACCCCTACAGTCTCGGCCACGCGGGAGGCTTGATTAAGTAGCTCCTGCCAACTGGCCGTTTCTCGTTTCTCGGTACCTCCAGGGAAGGTTAGCCATTCGATCGAAGGGGTCAACGAATCTTCTTCAAAACGTGCAGCAACCAAGTCTCTGATAGTCATCGATGCCTCTTGACGGTGTGGATATAGTGGAGTGTCAGGGCTCATTTGTTTGTTCCTATTTGCGCACCCCTTCGAGAAAATTTCCAATTTCAGCATAACTCAGGGCGATGACATGTCAAGGAGCGAACAGGAACGCGACTTGGTCTTGCGGTACTAACCCGGGAGATCCCCCTGCGCGCCCGGACCCGGACGAGCCGTTCTGCAGCCCCCGTCGAACATGGTGCGCATCGCCCCGCACGGGCCGGACGCTCACCCCAGCCGTTCGCCCGGGCGCAGCCCCGCCTCCTCGGCGGCGGCACGGGCCGCGGCGAGCACGTCGACCACGGGCCTGTTGAGCCCCGCGGCGAGGGCCCGCACGTCGTCGAACTCAGGCTGGGCACGGACGATGGTCCCGTCCCGGTGACCGATCTTGACCCACACCGCATGGCCGTCGACGGCGACCGTGCGCCAGTCGCGGGCCAGCACGTCGCGGACCACCCCGCTGTAGCGGCGCACACCGAAGGTGCTCGTCAACGCCATGATGCGGGTGCTCAGGGCGTCGGCGCGCCCGGGCGCGCAGAGCACGTGGAGGACGTGGGCCGGGCGCCCCTTCTTCATGAGGGCGGGCTCGGCCCAGACGTCGAAGGCGCCCTCGTCGAGGAGAGCGGCGAGCACCTCGGGCCACACGCGGGGGTCGAGGTCGTCGACGGTGGCGGCGAGCTCGCAGACCCCGTCGGAGCCGGCCGGCCGGGCGTCCTCGTCCCCGACGAGGACGCGCACCACATTGGGACGCCCCGGCGTGTCCCTGCTGCCGGCGCCGACGCCGACCGCGCGGGTGGTCATGGCGGGCTGGGGGCCCGGTCGTTCGGCCAGGACCGCGACGAGGGCCATGCCGGTCGGGGTGCAGAGCTCTCCGGGCAGCGGGCCCTCGGCCCCACCCTGCTCGTGGTGACCCGCGGCGTGCTCGGCCGCGTGGCCGCCGCCGTGGTGGTGCCGATGCGCGTGGGCGTGCTCGTCGTGACCGGGATGATCGTCGCCCTGCTCGTAGTGGGCATGCGCCGGTCCGGGATGCCCGTGGTCATGCGCCGGGTGGCCGTGTCCCGGCGCGGGGTGGTCCTGGTGCTGCCCGTGGTGCCCGGCCGGGACGACACCGGCCGCCGTCGGCCAGCCCAGCGCGAGCTGCGCGACGGCCGGCACCGGCACGGGCATGAGCCCGTGGGCGGCGCGGACGCTGCCGGCGCCGACGGCGACGGGCGTGGCGACGACGCGGTCGACGCCGAGCAGGCGCAGCCCCTCGCAGCAGGCGACGACATCGGCGATCGAGTCGAGCGCGCCGACCTCGTGGAAGTGGATCCGCTCCGGATCGACGCCGTGCACGCGGCCCTCGGCGCGGGCGATCGCCTCGAAGACGGCCAGCGCGCGCCTCCTCGTGTCGGGCGCCAGCGCGGCCTCCTGGAGGGCCGCCCGGATGCTCGTCCAGGTGCGCCGCGGCGGGTCGTCGACGAGCACCTCGACCTCGGCCTTGACGGCGCGGATGCCCCCACGGACGGTCGGCGCCGCGGTGAGCCGCACCGAGCCCGGCACGACGGCCTCGACGGCCGCCTGGAGGGCGGCGAGCTCGGCGCCGGCGTCGACGAGCGCGCCCATCATCATGTCGCCGGCCATTCCGGCGGATGCGTCCAGCCACAGGGTCGTCATCGTGCTCTCCTCACTGATCGGCTCGTGTCATTGACCGGTTCGTTGGTCGTCCGGGTCGAGGTTCGCATGCGCGATCTGCGCGGCGAGGTGCCCGGCGCCGTATCCATTGTCGATGTTGACCACCGCCACCCCCGGCGCGCAGGCGTTGAGCATGGCCAGCAGCGCGGCCAGGCCCTCGAAGGACGCCCCGTAGCCCACCGAGGTGGGCACGGCGACGACGGGCGCGGCGACGAGCCCGGCGACCACCGAGGCCAGCGCGCCGTCCATGCCCGCGACGACGACGACCGCCGCCGCCCGCTCGAACAGCTCGCGGCGGGCGAGGACCCGCTGCAGCCCGGCGACCCCCACGTCGACGAGCAGCTCCACGCGGCAACCCAGGTGACGGGCGGTGAGCCAGGCCTCCCGGGCGACCGGGATGTCGGAGGTGCCGGCGCAGGCGACGACGACGAGCCCGCCCCTCGGGGCGGGGGGCTCGCCCGGCCAGGCCAGCAGACCGGCCCGCTCGTCCCAGCGGGCCCCGGGCAGCACCGCCGCGACGGCCTCGGCGCGCGGGGCGTCCATGCGGGTGAACAGGGCCGTCCGCCCGTCGGCGCGCCCGCGCAGCGCCGTCGCGATGGCGACCAGCTGCTCCACCGACTTGCCCTGCCCGTAGACGGCCTCGGAGATGCCGCGGCGGACCGCGCGACCGGCGTCGAGCTCGGCGACGCCGGGCAGCCGGTCGACGGCCCGCCCGTCGGGCCCGGACTCAGTCATGACGCCCCGCGGCCACGAGCGGCAGGGTGAACGCGCCCGACTGGATGCCTGCCAGGTCGAGCGTCACGAAGCGGAACCCGGCGGCCCGCACGCCCTCGACGAGACGGCGGCGCAGCGCGGCGTCGGCGAGACGCCCGAGCTCGTCGGCCGGCACCTCGATGCGGGCGACGGGGCCGTGGTGGCGCACCCGCGCGTCGCTGAAGCCGGCGGCCAGCACGACGTCCTCGGCCGCGTCGATCCGGTGCAGCTTCTCGGCCGTCACCGGATCTCCGTGCGGGACGCGGCTGGCCAGGCAGGGCGCCGCCGGCTTGTCGGCGACCGGCACCCCCCAGGCGCGGGCGAGGGCGCGCACCTGCGTCTTCGTGGCGCCGCAGTCGGCGAGGGGGCGCAGCACCCGGTGGGCGGTCGCGGCCCGGGCGCCGGGACGGTCGGGCCGCATCCGGTCGTCCGCGTTCTCCCCGTAGGCGACCGCGGCGAGCCCGTACTGCGCGGCGAGCTGCTCGTCGATGACGGTGAACAGCTCGTTCTTGCAGAAGAAGCAGCGGTCCGCGCCGTTGTCCGCGTAGCCGGCGACCTCGCCCTCGTGGGTGACGACCTCGACCAGGGGCACGCCGATGGACTCGGCCGTGGCGTGGGCGAGCCGGCGCTCCCGGGAGGCCAGCGAGTCGGAGACGGCCAGCAGCGCGAGCACCCGGTCGGCCCCGAGGGCCCGCACCGCGGCGGCGCACAGCAGGGCCGAGTCGACGCCGCCGGAGTAGGCGACGCCGAGTCGGCCGGACGGCAGCGCCTTCCGCAGGTGCGCGATGAGCCGCTCCGCCATCGAATCCGCGCCGTCGCACGGGGGAACCGGTGCCGTGCTCACATGCGCTCCGGGGCCTCGATGCCGAGCAGGTCGAGGCCGGTGGCCAGCACCCTGCGGGTGGCCGCGCACAGGCCCAGGCGGGAGGCGAGGACCTGCCCCGTGCTCCTCAGCACGGGGCAGTTCTCGTAGAAGACCGAGTACTTGGTGGCGAGCTCGAACAGATAGGTGCACAGCTTGTGGGGAGCCAGCTCGTCGGCGACCTCGTCGACGGCCTCGCCGAAGCGGGTCAGCCACAGGGCGAGCTCCTGCTCGGCGGGCTCCTCGAGCACGGTGACCGGGCCGCTCGTGCGCCCCTCGGCCTCGGCACGGCGCAGGATCTGGCAGACCCGGGCGTGCGCGTACTGCAGATAGGGGCCGGTGTCGCCGGTGGTGGCCGTCATGCGCGCGGGGTCGAAGACGTAGTCCTTCTGGAGGGCGTTCGACAGATCGGCGTACTTGATCGCGGCCAGGGCGATCTGGGGGGACGCGTGCTCCTCGGCCTCGTCGAGCAGGTCGTCGAGGTGAACGGCCGTGCCCTCGCGGGTGGAGAACTTCTTGCCGTCGGGGCCGAGCACCATGCCGTAGCCGACGTGGCGGGCCTCGACGCCCTCGGGTAGGTAGCCGGCCCGGCGGGTGAGCGCGAAGACGAGGTTGAAGTGGCGGGTCTGCTCCGAGCCGACGACGTAGACGAGGCGGTCGGCGTGCAGGTCGTCGACCCGGTGGCGCACGGCGGCCACGTCGGTGACGTCGTATCCGTAGCCGCCCTGCGAGTTGCGGAGGATGGCCGGGGCTTCGTAGCCGTCGACGAAGGCGACGAGGGCGCCCCCGTCGCGCACGGCGATGCCGCGGGACTCCAGGTCGTCGCAGATCTGCGGGAGCATGTCGTTGTAGAACGACTCGCCGTCGTAGTCGGCGTCGGTGAGGCGCACGTTCATCCGCGCGTAGGTGCGGTTGAAGCCGGCCTTCGACAGGCCGACGAGCGCGCCCCACATCCCGCGGGTGGGGCCGTCACCGGCCTGCAGGGCGACGACCCGGTCGCGCGAGCGATCGGCGAAGTCCTCGTCGGTCTCGATGTGCGCATTGGCGCGCTTGTAGAGCTCCTCGGCGCCGGCCAGGTCGAGGGTCGACAGGTCGAGCCCCTCGTCGAGGGCCTGCTCGATGAGCATGCCGAACTGTCGGCCCCAGTCGCCGATGTGGTTCTGCGGGATGACCGTGTGGCCCTTCGCCGCGAGGACGCGGTGGAAGCAGTCGCCGATGATCGTCGAGCGCAGATGCCCGACGTGCATCTGCTTGGCGGCGTTCGGCGCGGAGTAGTCGATGACGACGCGCTGGGGCCGTTCGGCCTGGACGATGCCGGCGTGCTCGTCGGCGTACTGGTCGTTGACGGCGGCGGCCAGCACGTCGGGGCGCAGGCGGAAGTTGATGAACCCGGGGCCGGCCAGCTCGGGGGGCTCGCACAGGTCCGAGACGTCGAGCCGGTCGATGATGCCGGCCGCGAGCTCGCGCGGCGGGCGCCCCTCTGTCCTGGCCAGGCGCAGGGCGACGTTCGACTGGAAGTGCCCGAACTGGGGTCTCGTCGCGGGCCTCAGTTCGGGATCGGCGCCGGCGACGGCCTCGATGCGGGCGGACAGCTGGGACGGCAGAGACGACATGACCTCATTGTCCCACGGCCCCCGGCGGCTTGACCCGCTCGTTCTCAGCCGCGCAGCGGTGGACCGGTGCCGCCTGACGCGAAGCCGCCCGAGAACGCCCGACCAGCGCCACGACCCGCGATGTGCGCAGCCGCCGATCGTGGCGGGGACGGCCGTTCCGGCACGCAGCGGCTCTGGGCCCGCTCAGCGCGCCAACGAATCAACCACCGTGCCCCGTGGTACCGGCTCAATACTGCCGGTAACCGGTAACATGACTGGCGCCAGTCAAGGGTGCAGCGCAGCGCGCAGCGCGACCTGCGCCCCAGGGAAGCCGGTGAGAGTCCGGCACTGACGCGCAGCGGTGAGCGGTGACGGGCGGGGCATGAGCCACTGGGCCACAGGTCTGGGAAGGGCCCCGTTCGGATGACCCCGAGTCCGAAAACCTGCTGGCCGGCGCATGCACCCGCATGAGTCGTGACGGCACGCAGGCGACGCACCGATGCGCATGCCCCGCCTCACGTGCCATTCGATGCTCCGCGTCTGAGCCATCCGGAAGGAACCTCATGTCACCGACCCCTCACAAGCCCGTGTTGGCCGCCCAGGCAGCACTCCTGTCCATCCTGCTCGTCGGCTGCTCCCAGCCGCCAGCGCCCACCACGGCCTCACCGGAGGCGACCGGCTCGGGCCAAGGCAGTGTTCAGCTGACCAACTGCGGCGAGGAGAAGACCTACGACACCCCGGTCGAGCGCATCGTCGCCACCAGCAACTCGTCGAATGTCGGCACCCTGCTCGATGTCGGCGCCGTCGACCAGATCGCCGCCATGTCGCTCAACGAGAACAACGACGAGGTGTTCCAACAGCTCTACGGCGTCGACGTCTCGGCCATCCCCCGTCTGCAGTCCCCCATCCCCCTCGAGTCGATCGTCGCGAAGAACCCGGACCTGCTCATCGGTTCGTACTCCGGTTTGTTCGCCGGCTCCAGCGGCGTCACCCCCGAAGTGGCGAATGCCAACGGCATCCCCACCTATGTCATCTCCGACTCCTGCCGACAGGACCCGACAGACCCTGGCTCGAAGCTCGGCGTCATGGGGCCCTGGGATGCCGTGCGCACCGACTTGGCCAACTACGGTGAGCTGACAGGTCACCAGCAGCAAGCCGAGGAACGGATCGCAGACCTCAACGCCCGGCTCGACGCGCTCGACGCCGCACCCCGGCCAGAGGCGGCGCCCAAAGTGCTGCTCTTCGACTCCGGTACCGATGACCTGTACACCTCCGGGGGCAACGGGGCGCCGCAGGGCATCATCGAGAAGGCCGGCGGCCAGAACATCTTCGCCGATCAGGACACCACTTGGTTCCACGCCAGCTGGGAGTCCGTGGCCCAGGCCCAGCCCGACGTCATCGTCATCATGGACTACCGCAGTGGCAACGCTGACGAGGTCACGACCAAACTCGACACCTTGCGCAACCAGGAGGGGCTGAAGAACCTGCCGGTCATCGAGCAGAATCGGATCATCGTCCTGCCGCTGGCTCTGTTCACCAGCGGCTCCCCGAACATCGCCGCCGCAGAGTCGCTGCGCCAGCAGTTCGACCAGATGGGCCTGACCCCCGACTCGGGGATCACTGGCGCGTTCGGCGGGTACGGCGCGTGAGCCACTCGCAACACCGTGGTAGCCAAGTCGGCCGACCACGGGCGCGGCAGCTGCCCGCTGCGCCCGTGGTCATCGTTCTGCTGGTCGCGATTCCCCTGAGCATCGCCGCTGCCACTGGCATCGGCGCCTCGGACGTGCCGATTTCCGAAGTCATCTCCGTCATCGTCAACCGTCTGAACCATGCCGGGGCCCCCAACGTGGCGGACACGATCGTCTGGAACATCCGTCTGCCCCGGGTCCTGCTCGCAGCCATCGTCGGCGCGGGACTTTCCCTCGCAGGTACGATCATCCAGACCCTCGTGCGCAACCCGCTGGCGGACCCCTTCCTACTCGGCATCTCCTCAGGAGCAGGCATGGGTGCCTCTGCTGTCATCACGTTGGGCGTGTTCGGCGCCGCCGGCCTGTGGGCGCTGTCGCTCGGTGCACTCGTCGGCTCGCTCACAGCAGCAGCCCTGGTGTTCGGGATCACGCTCCTCCAGGGCGGGCTGACCCCGTTGCGGCTGGTGCTGACGGGCACCGTGCTCAGCTCGGCGTTCTCTTCGGTGTCCAGCTGTCTCATCTTCCGCAGCGCCGAACCTCAGGCCGCGCAGTCGGTCCTCTTCTGGTTGCTCGGCAGCCTGTCGGGGGCCGACTGGAGCAAACTGCTGCTCCCCTTCCTCGCGGTCGTCCTCGCCCACGGAGTCGCCCAGGCCGCTGCCGGTTGGCTCGACGCCCTCGCCACAGGTGTTGATGCCGCGCTCTCGCTCGGGGTGCCCGTCAGACAGTTGCGCGTGCTGTTGTTCGTCCTGCAGTCCGGGCTTGTCGGTGTCGTCGTGGCCGTCTCCGGGGGCATCGGTTTCGTCGGTCTCGTCGTGCCGCACATGGCACGCATCCTGGTCGGGGCAAGGCACCGGTCGATGCTGCCGGTCTCACTGCTGCTCGGCGCTTTCCTCATGATCTGGGTCGACGCTGCGGCGCGTGCCACGGCGGCACCGATGGAGGTACCGCTGAGCGTCGTGACAGGCCTCGTCGGGGCCCCGGTCTTCCTCCTGCTGCTCGGACGACGGCGCTACCGGTTCGGAGACGAGTCATGAGCAGGCAGCAACCATTCCTCAGCGCCACAGGGCTCTGCTTCGACGCAGGAAGGCATCGCATTCTCGATTCCGTCTGCCTGGCGTGCATGCCCCACGAGTTCCTCGCAGTGATCGGGCCCAACGGGTCGGGCAAGTCGACGCTGCTTCGCCTGCTCGCAGGGCTACGGCGCCCGGCCAGTGGGAACATCGAGCTCAGGGGCCGACCGCTGAAGCAGTGGCCCTTGCGGGAGCGCGCAAAACAGTTGGCCTTCGTCGAGCAGGAGGCCCTCGGCCGCCCCGACGTACGGGTCAGCGACGTCGTCGCGCTCGGTCTGCTGCCGCACCGTCCCCCGTGGGGACCCGGGGACGGTGCGCAACGGCACGTCATCGACGAGGCATTGCGCGAGGTCGACATGCTCGACTTCGTCGACCGACCCATGAGTGAGTTGTCCGGCGGGGAACGGCGCCGCGTCCTGCTCGCCAGGGCCCTGGCCCAACGCACGCCGCTCGTCATTCTCGACGAGCCCACGAACCACCTCGACGTGCGCTACCAGCACAGCTTGCTGCACACGGTACGTGGCAGTGGGCGCACAGTCATCGCCGCCCTGCACGACCTGGGAATGGCGATGAGGTACGCCGACCAAGTCGTCGTGCTCGACCACGGACAGCTCGTCGCGCACGGCGCCCCGGACGAGGTCCTCGTCCCCAGCGTTCTGGAACCGGTCTTCGGTGTGCTGATCACCACTGTCCATCATCCTGTCACCGGGGAACGGCGCCTGCTCATGGACCCGAGCTGGGAGGAGCAGGGCCCCTGACCGGAACCCGCTGGCCAGTCCGTCCGGGAACGGCCACGCCAGCGCCGAGCCGAGCCGCGTGCGAGGGTCCGCGTCAGGCTGGCGATCATGATCGGCGACAGCAGCCACGGCCCCATCGGGACGGGGTTCAGCGCCCGTGACGGGCCAGCGCATCGGTGACCGAGGTCTCCTTCCCGCCCATGATGGTGGCCTCGCGGCGCCTGAGCAGGTCGACGGCGAGCTTCACGTTCGACCCGAGCTCGCGGACGACGCCCCGGCGCCAGGTGCTCGTGCCGTGGGGCTGCTCGTTGCCGACGCCGATGGCGTCCAGACCGAGCATCCGGCAGGTCGTGACGGCGCGGGCGATGTGGTAGCTCTGCCCGATCACGGTCACCGAGGAGACGCCGAAGATGTCGCGCGCCCGGTAGCAGGAGTCGTAGGTGTCGAGCCCGGCGTAGTCGGCGATCACGTCGTCCTCGGGGATGCCGCGGTCGATGAGGTAGTCGGCCATCGCGCTCGGTTCGGAGTACGAGGTGGTGCGGTTGTCCCCGCTGACGAGGACGACGCTCACCGAACCGGCCCGGTAGAGCGCGATGGCCTCGTCGAGACGCCCCGACAGGTACGGCGACGGCGTCCCGTCGGACGTCAGACCAGCCCCCAGGACGAGGGCGACGTCCCGGTAGGGCGCCTCGCCCGCGCTGACGACGCGGTCGCGCGCGACCGTGCGCACCCAGGCGAAGCAGCCCACCACGACGACGACGGCCAGCACGATGACGGTGCCGATGAGCCGGCGTAGGAACTTGATCACCGTGAGGCTCCTCTCGAGGTCGGGCTGTTCCCCGTGGGGAACCCCTCCGAGGCTACCCGCGCCCGGGGCGGCTGCCGGAACCCGACCGGCGGCCGGGCGCCGCCGACCCCGGCGGCGCCCCGAGCCGAGGCGGACAGCGAGTCCTCCAATGATGCTTCGAGGCTTGCTCGCAGCACCCATGGACCCAGCCACGACCAGGGGTCATACCTTTCGCCGAGCCTCCTGCGAACAAACCCTCCCCTCGGAGGCGGCGTCCCGGGGCGGGCCGACCGCACCTTGCCAACCGACCGCACCTTGTCATGCTCCGGCCGCATTGCAGCGCGTCCCCGGGCCGGGGCGAGCCGACCGGCGACTAGCGGGGTCGTCGCTCGGGGTGCAGGAACCACTCGCGCAGCGCGGCGGTGCGCTCGGCGACCTGCTCTGCGGTGCACCGGGCCAGGGGCGGGCCGCCGCAGTGGCGGCGCAGCGCGGCGTGGACGTGCGAGTGCGGCACCCCGGTGGTGCGGGCGTACTGCGCCACGAGCGAGTTCAGCTCCTTGCGGGAGGCCTCCAGCGCCTTGTGCAGACTCACCTGCTCCGGCACCCTGGCCCGGCGGTCGGCCTTCTCGTGACGGCGCACCTGCCGGCGCTGCCGCTCGCGCAGCAGCGCGCTCACCTGGTCGGGTTCGAGCAGGCCCGGCAGGCCCAGGTAGTCGGCCTCGTCCTGGCTCGTGGCGTCGGCGGGCAGCCCGTAGGCCTGCGAGTCGTACAGCACGTGGTCGAAGGAGGCGTGCGCCTCGAGCGCCTCGAACTGGCCGAGCAGGTCGTCGACGGCCCCCTCGGCGCGGTTGGCCTCGGCGATGAGCGCCTCCTCCGGCGCCCACAGGTCCCCCTCGTCGGTGCGGGGCCGGCCGATGACGTGGTCGCGCTCGCGCTCCAGCAGAGCGGCGTGGGAGAGGATGATCGGCACCGTCGGCAGGAAGACGGTCGCCAGCTCGCCCCTGCGTCGGGTGCGGACGAAGCGCCCGACGGCCTGGGCGAAGAACAGCGGCGTCGAGGTGCTCGTCGCATAGACGCCCACGGCCAGACGCGGCACGTCGACGCCCTCGGAGACCATGCGCACGGCGACCATCCAGCGCTCCGTGGACCGGGAGAATCCGGTGATGCGCTCGCCGGAGCTCGCGTCGTCCGAGACGACGAGGACCGGCGGTTCGCCGGTGATCCGGTGGAGGATCCGCTGGTAGGCGCGGGCCAGCTCCTGGTCGGCCGCGATGACCAGACCGCCGGCATCGGGCATGTGGACGCGCACCTGGCTCAGGCGGGTGTCGGCCGCGCGGAGCACCGAGCCGATCCACTCGCCCTTCGGGTCGAGGGCGGTGCGCCAGGCCGAGGCGGTGACGTCCTTCGTCAGCGGCGCGGCCAGGTCGGCCTCGACCTCGTCGCCCATCCTGGTGCGCCAGCGCATCGTGCCGCCGTAGGCCATGAAGACGACCGGGCGGACGACCTGGTCGCGCAGCGCCTGCGCGTAGCCGTAGGTGTAGTCGGCGTGCGAGTGGAGCGAGCCGTCGTCGAAGCGGTCGTATCGGATGAACGGGATCGGCGTGTCGTCGCTGCGGAAGGGCGTGCCGGTCAGGGCCAGCCGCCTCGTGGCCGGCTCGAAGGCCTCGGCGATCGCGTCCCCCCAGCTCAGCGAGTCGCCGGCGTGGTGGATCTCGTCGAAGACGACGAGCGTCCGGGCGTTCTCGGTGCGGGCCCGGTAGTGGAAGACGCGGGCCGCGACGCCGGCGTAGGTGACGACGACGCCGTCGTACTGGCGGCTGCGGCCCCGCCGACCGCCCCCGCCCAGGCCGGGGTCGAGCTGGATGCCGACCTTGGCGGCGGCCCGGGCCCACTGGGTCTTGAGGTGCTCGGTGGGACACACGACGATGACGCGCCGGACCGTACGGGCGCTGAGCAGTTCGGCGGCCACCCGCAGGGCGAAGGTCGTCTTGCCGGCTCCGGGGGTCGCCACGGCGAGGAAGTCGCGCGGCGCCGACGCGGTGTAGAGGTCGAGGGCGGCGCGCTGCCAGGCGCGCAGTCGGCCCGAGGTGCCCCACGGGGCGCGGCCGGGGAAGGCCGGAGACAGATGCTCGAAAGCCGAGGCGCTCACCGAGCCTCCCCTCGATCCGATCGTCCTTCCCTGCCAACGTCCGTTCCGGGACGCCTCGCGGACCGTTCGGCGGGTGCCGGGGGCACCGTCGGAGCCCGGACCGCAAGGCCCCTCATGCTAGTCGCCCCGGGCCCCGGGAGGGAGGCCCGAGGTCCGCGGACGGTCGCGGGCCCGCTCAAGGAGCTCCCACCCGGGCGGAACACCACCCCTCATGACCCCCGGAACGGACCCCGTTGACTTGGCAGACGCATTCCCGCGAAGGACAATGGATCTGTTCGGCTCCTCTCGGGTCCGCGCGGCCACACGGCCGGAGGTGAACGGATGAGTGTGAGAGAATTCCGGGCACCGTCTCACAGACGCTCCGCGACCAGTGCACAGTGCCGAGCGACCGGAACGCGCTGGGCTGAGGCTCGTACGAGGCGGTCCGCACGGGGCAACCGGCCTCGCGAACCGGCGGGCAGGGGCGAACGCGACGAAAGGCGAGCATGAGCGAGAACAACGGCCACAGCACCCCTCGGCCAGACGCTCAGAACGAGGCGGGCGGCCCCGTGCAGGGACCCGCCGGCGGCGAGGGCGCCGACGAGACGCGCGTCCGGGGCGCCGACGAGACCGTCGCGTTCGGCCCGGACGAACAGCACACCGTCGCATTCGGCCCCGCTGCCGACCAGACGATCGCCTACGGCTCGCCGGGGGAGCCGCCCTGCGAGCAGACCCTTCTCGACGCGACGGGACAGGGCCCCGGAGCCCCGGCGCAATGGCCGCAGCCCGACCCGTCGACCCAGTGGACCGGCCAGGCGGCCTCCCCCGGTGCGGGACAGCAGTCCCCCTGGGGCCCGCCGACCGACCCCTGGGGCCGACCCGTCCAGCAGAGCCAGCACGGTTACGGCCCCTATGGCCAGGGCGACGGCTATCCGCAGAACGGCTACCAGCAGGCCGCAGGCCAACCCGATCCTTACCAGCCCTACCAGTCGGGCGATCCCTACCAGTCGGCCTGGTCCGCCGGCACGACCGGCGCCGACCCCCAGCAGGACCAGAGCGGGTACCCGCAGAACGGCTACCAGGACCAGGGCCGGTATCCGCACGGCTACCAGCAGGACGCCGACTACCAGCAGCAGGCGAGCTACCAGCAGGACGCCCAGGGCGGGCCCTGGGCCGGCCCGTACCCCCAGGGCGCCGGCGAGCCCGCCTGGGGCGCCGCCGGCCAGTTCGGCCCCTACCCGCAGTCGAACCCGCAGGTCCAGGGCTACTACGACCAGTTCGGCCAGTGGATCCCCTACCAGCCGCGGAAGTCCCGGTCGACGTCGCGCGCCGTCGTCGGCATCACGATCGCCGTCCTCCTCGGGCTGGGCGCCCTGACGGTGGGCGGCCTCTGGGCCCGGAACGCGGCGAACCCCGGATCGAGCGGCAGCCCCTCGCACTCGCACTCGAACGTCCAGTTCCCGGTGCCGAGCTCGAGCTCGAGCGCCCCGACCGGCGAGCAGACCAACGCGAACGATGCCCAGTCGAGGGGCGTCGTGATCATCGAGAGCGAGCTCACCGACGCCACCTCGGCCGGCACCGGCATGGTGCTCAGCTCCGACGGCTACGTGCTGACGAACTACCACGTCGTCCAGTCGAGCACCACGATCTACGCGAAGGTCGCCATCACGGGCGGCACCTACAAGGCCACGATGGTCGGCCACGACGCCACCAACGACATCGCGCTCCTCAAGCTCACCGACGCGAGCGGTCTCGACACGGTGACGGTCGACTCCGACGCGGTCGCCGTCGGGGACTCGGTCACCGCGGTCGGCAACTCCAACGGGCAGGGCTATCTGTCGGCCGCCGACGGCGCGATCACCGACACCGCAACAACCGTCACCGTCGAGTCCGAGCTCGCCACGAGCGGCGAGGAGACCCTCACCGACGTCTACGAGACCACCTCGCAAGCCGTCCCCGGCGACTCGGGCGGCCCGCTGTACGACTCGGAGGGCGAGGTCACCGCCATGACCACCGCCGGCGAGCAGAAGAGTGGCTACGGCGCTTCGAGCACGACGCTGCGCAGCTGGGCCATCCCCATCGCGAAGGCCATGTCGATCGTCGACAAGATCAAGAGCGGCGACGAGTCCGGCACCGTCGAGATCGGCCCGAAGGCCTACCTGGGCGTCAACGTCCAGGAGAGCACCGGCGGCCTGTCGGTCTCCTCCGTCGAGGACGACGGCCCGGCCGCGCGGGCGGGCATCGGAACGGGCGACCGGATCCTCTCGGTCAACGACACGGCCGTCGCCACCGAGAACGAACTGTCGACCGTGCTGGCCGGCCTTGAGCCCGGCGACGACGCGACGGTCGAGATCACCACGGCGACCGGTTCGTCCCAGACCGTCCACGTGACCCTCGGCGAGAGCCCCGTCAACTGACCACGCCCGGGCCGGCCGCCGGAGGGCGGGTCCGGCTGGTCATGTTCGCGGCCATTGCGCCGGGGCGGGCCGGCTCCGGTGAGGTTGGTGTCGGTGAGGCTGACCACGGCTGTCACATTCACGGTCATTTTGCCGAGCGGGTCTGGCTGTGCGGGCCGGCGCGGGCGAGAATGGACGCATGACCGCACAGGATCGTTCACGCACCAACGCCGCAATCAACCTTCGCCTGTCGCTCTTGGGCCTGCCCCTTCCGGACGATGCCGACGGCAGCGCCGAGACCGCCATGGTCGCGCCCCTCCTCGCCCGCCAGCGCGAACTGAGCCGGCGTCTCAAGCAGCAGCTAAGCGCTCCCGACAAGCGCATCCAGGCCTTCCTCGACGCCTACTTGGCCGACACCGGCCTGCAGCCGCAGCTGCCGCGCACCACCCTCGTCCTCGACGAACCGGGCCTGGCGCGCGGTCTGTCGCTGCCGGTGGACGGCGACGAGTTCCACTCCCCCGTCATCGAGTCCTACCGGCTCGTCAACGGCATCCTGCACAACCCGAAGAACGACCGACGCACGACCGCCGGCGTCTTCCACATCGCCACCGGCGGCCTGCCGATCCCACAGGACAAGATCGAGGTCGACAAGACGGTCTTCGCCCGCATCCTCGACGCGGCCCTCCAGGCCCCCGACGACGAGCTCATGCTGCCGTACACCGCGACCATGGACACCCCGGCCCACTGCTGGGTCTCGCTGCTCATGCGCCCGGTCGTCGTCCCCGAAGTGCCCGGGCGCACCCGCCGCCGCAGCTACGAGGTGCGCTTCATCGCACCGGGCGGCCTCGTCGCCAACCTCGACTTCGTCGAGGTCGTCTTCGGCAACGGCGGCGACCCGTACCTGCCCGAGAACGACGCCTCCCTCGACCCGGCCTCCTGGACCGGGACCACCGGCTGCGTCATCCTCGCCCCCCATCTGGTCGGCACCCTCACGAAGAAGGGCCTGGGCCTGCCCGCCTGGGACGACGCCACCGAGCGCCAGCGCCGCGACGGCCAGTGCTGGCGCGATCCCGACGAGCTCTACAACGACGGCAGGTCCTTCAAGATCTGCGCCCGCGACGAGCGCGGCGTCATGGTCACCGTGCTGGCCGACAACTACTTCGGCTACTGCAAGAAGGAGGTCAAGACCCAGATCTCCTACTCGGCGAATCTGCTCGGCTGCGCCGAGGAGGAGCACTCCGGCGGCGCCATCACCTACCCGGCGTGGAACCTGGGCGTCGAGTTCACCGACCGAACCCCCGACGAGTGGACCCTCGACGACGCCCTGGCCCGCGACCCGGACCGCTTCGAGGTGCAGCCCGAGGGCCACGCCATCGACCGGAAGTGGCCCAACATCGTCCTGCTGCCCGAGCACGCGCACTTCTCGATGCGCGACCAGCGCATCACGTGGACCCGCAACGGCGTCGAGCAGTCGATCAAGCTGCTCGCCGACAAGCAGTACCTGTCCCCCGACGGCTACCGCGTGCACGCCAAGCACCGCGAGATGGACGCCACCCAGTGGCACCTCATCGGCGTCTCGCAGGACCCCACGCAGTGCCACAAACCGGCCACCGTCTCGGGCGGCGGCAAGTCCGAGATCTCCAAGTCGATCGCCGACGCCTTCCAGTTCGGCAACGCCTACACCTACGACTTCGAGGCCGACATGGACGCGGTCGACGAGCTCTTCGCCGGCGACTACTCCAACCGTTTCGCCGACGCCTCCAAGAACGGCACCGACCACCGGCCCGTGCTGAGCACCGAGCGCAGCCTCGGCTCGGTCATCAAGCTGCTGACCCCCTCGCGGGCCTACACCGACGAGTACAACGCCTTCCTGCGCGGCATCCGCCAGGACGTCAAGGAACTGGCGTTCATCGTCAAGCGCTACCACCGCCCCGAGTGGGGCTCCGACTGGCGCTCGCACTTCACCGTCAGCATCATGAACGGGCGCCACGGCAACATGGTGCGGCTGGACGGGGAGAAGGTCATCGTCAACATGCTGCGCGTCGGCTTCGAGCCCGACGGCTCATGGCGGCTGTTCAGCCTGCGCCCCGACTTCTCCCCGGCGGTGAAGGTGCAGTCCGAGGACGACATCACGGCCAGCACCGTCACCCCGCCGTGGGAGGACCCGCAGGGGATCCCCCGCAAGTACGTCGAGAACTGCGAGATGCTGCTCTTCCAGCGTCCCGACGACGCCATCCACCGCGGCTACGACAAGCAGGCCGAACGCGATCTGTCGAGCGGGGACGACACCTTCATCTCGAACTTCGAGCCGCTCACCAGGGCGCAGGCCCGCGAGATGCTCACCGACGTGCAGGCCCTCAGCGAGTTCACCGAACCGGTCCAGGAACTCATCGCCCGGGCCGCCGCGGGCGCCGACGACGAATCCCCGGCCTTCTGGACCTGCTCGGACGAGTCGCGCCACCTGCCCGACGGCACCCGTTCGAAGAACCCGCGCTACCTGCAGAAGCGCCCGGTCGACGCGAACCCCGAGATGACAGCGGTGGCCGACGTGGCCAGCAGGCTCTTCCGCAAGCTGCCGATGGAGGGGCCGGCCCCACTGCCGATCGACCTGGTCGCCGCGGGCCGCCGCAACAACCCGCCAGAGGAGAGGATCCCGGCGCTGTGCGCCTACAACCCGCTGCACTACATGGAGCTGCCCGAGCTGTTCATGGAATTCATCAGCTCGATGACCGGCAAGTCGCCGTCCACGACGGGCGCGGGCTCTGAGGGCGCGCTGACGAAGGGCCCGTTCAACGCACTGGCCCCGATCGTCGACCTCAACGCGGCGCTGCTCAGCTACGTGCTGACCGGCTACGACGGCTGGCTGAGCTCTGCCGGCTGCATCGGCCCGAACGTGCGCGTCGATCACGACATCACGATGCTCGTGCCCGAGCTGTTCAGCCACATGAAGCCGGCCGAGCGCGACGCCCGGACCCTCATCGAGCAGGGCTTCCTCGACAAGCTCGAGGACTTCGAGTTCAACGGGCGCACGGTCCACGCCTCGCGCCTCGGCTACCGCATGAACGACCGCCTCGCCACCACCTACTTCGGGCGCATCTTCCTGCACCCGGACGTGGTGTTCACCGACGAGATGCTGCGCCCCGAACTGCAGGACGAGCAGATCTACGCCGACTCGCTCGACGTGATCGTCCAGACCCACCAGCGCGTCGCCCAGCTGTACATCGACGACGGCACGATCTCGGAGGCGGTCCCGCCGCTGCGGGGCCTGCTCGAGATCATGGCCACCGGGAGCACCTCCGAGGGCTGGACGCTCGACTCGCCCGAGTTCCGCGCGCTGTTCGCCCGCGAGTCGGTGCTGGCCTCCGACTGGTACGCGGCCCGTCTGGACGCCAAGCAGGCCGAGGACCTGCGTCTCGCGCACGAGGGCATCGAACGGCTGCGCGAGTACACCGACCGTCCGGACGCCGTCAGCACGGCCGAGCGCATCGGCCTGCCGCAGCGTCTGGCGGACCTCGAGGAGACCGCGCAGCGCATCGCCTCGGAGGAGTACCGCGCCTCGCTCGTGGGCACGGTGGGCCGCCAGGTGGACTTCCACTGACCGGACCCCTCGCGGTGGGGCCGCGCGATGCGCGGCCCCACCGCCGCGTCCGCTCAGGCTCCCCCGGCGGCCGTCATGAGCGGGGCGAGCCCCTCGGCGCGGGCCGGGGCCCGGTCGTCGCCGCAAACGGCGAGCCAGTTGGCGAGCATGCGGTGGCCGCCCTGCGAGAGCACCGACTCGGGGTGGAACTGCACGGCCTCGACCGGCAGGGCGCGGTGGCGCATCGCCATGATGATGCCGTCGTCGGCGGTGGAGCTGACCTCGAGCTCGTCGGGCACGGTGGCGGGGTCGACGGCCAGCGAGTGGTACCGGGTGACGGTCAGCGGATCGGGCAGGCCCGCGAAGCAGCCTCGGCCGTCATGGGTGATGACGCTCGTCTTGCCGTGGCGCAGCTGCGGAGCGCGGGTGACGGCGGCGCCGAAGGCGACGGCCATGGCCTGCAGGCCGAGGCAGACGCCGAAGACCGGCAGGTCGGCGCCGGCGCCCCGGATGACGTCGACGCAGACGCCGGCGTCCTCGGGGGCGCCGGGGCCGGGCGAGAGGAGGACGCCGTCGAAGCCCTCGCGCCAGTCGTCCCGGCCGAACCTCGGGTCGTCGTTGCGCCGGACGTCGACCTCTGCGCCGAGCTGGGCCAGATACTGGACGATGTTGTAGACGAACGAGTCGTAGTTGTCGATGACGAGGATCCGGGACATGCCCGAAGTCTAGGTCGGACGCCGACAGGGGACGCGCCGCTCCCGCGCACGAGCCGCCCGACCCGGGCTCGGCCAGGGGCACCCGGGCAGACCGCGCACGAGTGCCCGGGAGCGGTCCCCTGAGATGGTGCAGGGCGGGTCGAGCACTGCTCGCTGCCCGAGCGCGCCGGGCCCCGGGGCGGCCGTCCTCGGCGACGCCCGGTCGAACGCCGCTCCCGCGCACGAGCCGCAGCCGTGACACCCACAGCCGGGTGGACGGCCAAACGTCGGCCACTCCCGCACACGAGCCGCAGCCGTCCCGGCCGCCCGAGCCCTGCTCTCCCCGCCCCGGCACCGACGGCCCCCGGGCCGACCCACCGGCCTGCCCGGCACAGCCACCGGCCGACCCCATGCCGACGGATACCGCCGGGCCGGGTCGAGCGGTCCACTACTCTTGGTCGTGGTGCGCCCCTGCCGGCGCAGTCGTGTCGTCGTTCCGAGGAGAGCTCACCGTGCCCGAATCCAAGGCCCGCAAGAAGGCCGTCGACAAGAAGAGGTCGAAGAACAGGGCCAAGGAGAGGGCCGCAGCGAACAAGAAGCTCCAGTCCGTCCGCATCGCCGACCGCGCCTGGGTGCCCTACGTCTTCGTGCCGGTCGGTCTCATCGGGGTGATCTGGCTCGTCGTCTTCTACATCGCCGGCGCGACGCTCCCGTTCATGGCGGTGCTCGGCAACTGGAACTTCCTCATCGGCCTGGGGCTCATCGCCGCCAGCTTCTTCATCGCGACCTTCTGGAAGTAGCGTCACCGCGCCCCCTGCACACACGCCCCGCACCAAGGCACTCCCCGGCCCGGGTGTCGTCCCTGAGTGCACGGGTGACGCCGACCTCTCCACATCACGGGCCACCTGCTCGAGGCGTCGTCCCTGAATGCACGGGTGGTGCGTCGCCCGTGCACAATCCGCGGGCGGCGCACCGCAGCCGCATTCGGATCCGCCGACCGGCGGATCGGGTCGACCGACCGGGCCGGACCAGCACCGACGGGATCGGGTCAGTACATCATCGCCAGCCCGGGATCGGTGATGAGGGCGGCCAGGTCGGCCAGGAAGCGCGCCGCCTCGGCCCCGTCGATGAGCCGGTGGTCGAAGGACAGCGACATCGCCGTGGTCCAGCGCGGCTCGATGAGCTCCTGCCCATTGCGCTCGATCACCCACGGGCGGCGGCGGATGGAGCCGATCGCCAGAATCGCGCTCTCGGAGCCGCTGATGATCGGGGTGCCGGCGTCCAGACCGAGACCATCCAGGTTGGTGATCGAGAAGGTGCCGCCGCTGTAGTCGGCGGGCTGCAGCCGGCCCGCCTTGGCCAGCTTCACCAGGCGGCCGAGCTCGCCTGCCATGTCCTTCAGGTCGCGGTCCTGGGCATCACGGATGACCGGCACGAGCAGGCCGCGCGGAGTGTCGGCGGCGAAGCCGATGTTGATGGACTCGTGCACGGTGATCCGGTCCTCCTCGCCGGGCCAACTGGCGTTGATCATCGGATTGGTGCGCATGGCCAGGCAGACGGCCTTGCACCAGACGAGCAGCGGCGTCACGTGGAGGCCGGCGAAGTCGCGCCGGGCGCGCAGCGTCCCGACCAGCTCGACGGTGGCGCCGGCGTCGCACTCGACGAAGGCCGTCGTGTGCACCTTGGAGTCCTTCGAGGCGATGACGTTGCGGGCCGTGGCCCGGCGCACCGCGTCGACGGCCTGCGCCTCGTCGCGCCGGGGGCGGGAGCCGGCGCGCCTGCTCACCTCGTGGCGGCGCCGCCGCCGGACAGGGCCGGGCACGGCGGCCGTCGAGGCGCCGTAGCCGACCAGCAGCGGCGGGGCGGCGGGCCCGGACCGGGCCGGGGCATCCGGAGTCGGGACCTGGGCCGAGGAGACCGGGGCCTGAGCGGTCGAGGCCTGGGCGGTCGGGGCCTCCTGGGCGCCGTCCGGGTCCTGGACGTCCGAGGTCAGGAGCGCAGGGGCCTCCTCCTCGGCCGCGGCTCCGGGACCGGCCGGCGCAGGGGACTCGGCCGCGGAGGGCTCCGATGCAGAGGCCTCCGGAGCGTGGCCCTCTGCGTTCCCGGCCCGCCGCGCCGGGTCCTGCCCGTCGTCCCCGTCGGACCCGGAGCCGTCGTCGATGACGACGATGGGCGCGCCGACGTCGACCGTCTCGCCCTCCTCGACGAGGATCCTCGTGACGGTGCCGGCGAACGGCGAGGGCAGTTCGACGACGGACTTGGCCGTCTCGATGGCGAGCAGGTCGTCGTTGACCCCCACCTCGTCGCCGACGGCGACGTGCCATTCGACGATCTCGGCCTCGGTGAGGCCCTCCCCCGCGTCGGGCATGAGATATGCGGGCACGATGACTCCTTCGTGCGATGAGTGGGTGGTCAGTAGGCGAAGGACCTGTCGAGCGCGTCGAGGACGCGCTCGGCGTCGGGCAGATAGGCGCGCTCGGTCCTGGCGGGCGGGTAGTGGGTGTCCCAGGCCGCCACGCGGAGCACCGGGGCGTCGAGGGCGCCCCACATCTCCTCGTCCAGGCGGGCGGCGAGCTCGGCGCCGGGCCCGAGCGTGAGGCGGGCCTCGTGGACGACGATCACCCGGCGGGTGCGCTCGGCGCAGGCCCGGATGGTCGCCATGTCGAGCGGGGCGAGGGAGCGCAGGTCGACGACCTCCACGTCGCGTCCCTCCCCGGCCGCGGCCTGCGCGGCGTCCAGGCAGGTGCGCACCATCGGCCCGTAGGTCAGCAGCGCGGCGTCACGGCCGGGCCGCACGATCCTCGCCGAGCCCATCGGCAGATCGGGCCCGGACTCGTCCACCTCGCCCTTGGCGTAGTAGCGCGCCTTCGGCTCGAAGAGGATCACCGGGTCGGGGCACGCGATCGCCTGGCGCAGCAGCCAGTGGGCGTCCTGGGGGCAGGCGCAGGAGAGCACGTGCAGGCCGGGTGTGTGCATGAAGTAGGCCTCGGGCGACTCCGAGTGGTGCTCGGCCGCGCCGATGCCGCCGCCGAAGGGGATGCGGATGACGACCGGCAGGCCCTGCCGCCCGTGGGTGCGCGAGCGGTAGCGGGCCAGCTGGTTGACGACCTGGTCGAAACCGGGGAAGACGAAGCCGTCGAACTGGATCTCGGCGACCGGCCGGAAGCCGCGCAGCGCCAGGCCGATGGCCGTTCCGATGATGCCGGACTCGGCCAGCGGGGTGTCGATGACCCGCTGCTCGCCGAAGGCCTCGGAGAGCCCCTCGGTGACGCGGAAGACCCCGCCGAGGACGCCGACGTCCTCGCCGAGGACGAGCACTCCGGGGTCGGCGGCCATGGCCTCGTGCAGGGCCCTGTTGAGCGCCTTGACGACGGTGAGCCCGCTCATGCGCCGACCTCCTCGCCCGGGACGGTGGAGCCCGGGACGGTGGACAACCAGTCGAGGCACTCGGCCCGCTGCTCGGCCAGGTGGGCGCCCGGTTCGACGAGCAGATCGTCGAAGACCCGCTCGATGGGCGTGTCGACCAGCTCGCGGCAGGTGCGGCGCACCTCGGCGCCGAAGTCGTCGAGCTCCGCGTCGAGGGCCTCCAGCCAGGGCCGGTCGACGAGGCCGCGGGCGAGCAGGTGGGTCTGCAGCCGCTCGATCGGGTCGCGGCCGGCCCACTGCCGGGTGAGCTCGTCGCTGCGGTACCGGCCCGGGTCGTCGCTGGTGGTGTGCGCGCCCATCCGGTAGGTGAGCGCCTCGACGAGCACCGGGGAGCCGGCGCGCGCCCGTCCGAGGGCCCAGTCCATGACCGCGGCGCAGGCCAGCGGGTCGTTGCCGTCGACGCGGATCCCGGGGATGCCGAAACCGTGCGCCCGCTGGTAGAGCGGGATGGGGCTCTGGCGGGTGACCGGCTCGCTGATGGCCCAGCCGTTGTTGACGCAGCAGAACACCACCGGGGCGCGGCGGGCCGCGGCGAAGACGAGCGCCTCGTTGACGTCGCCCTGACTCGAGGCGCCGTCGCCGTAGACGGCGAGGGTGGCGGGCGCGGGACCGTCGCCGGCGCGCCCGAGAGCGACGCCCAGGGCGTACCCGACGGCGTGGAGCGGGTGGGAGCCGATGATGAGCGAGTAGGGCGCCATGCGCGTGGCCGCGCTGTCCCAGCGCGACAGGCCCGCCCCGCGCCACAGGGCGAGTATGTCGGCCGGGCTCACCCCCATCGCCAGGGCCAGGGACTGCTCACGGTAGGTGGCGAAGACCATGTCGGCCGGGTTCAGCGCGGCGGCGATCCCCGCCTGGTAGCCCTCCTGACCGACCAGCGGCGGCCACAGCCCGAGCTCCCCGTGGCGCTGCAGCGCGGCGCCCTCGACGTCGAACCGGCGGCCCCGGCGCATTCCGCGGAGCATCTCGACCAGGCTCCCGTCACCGCCCCGCCAGCGGAAGCGGGGGTCCTCGACGAGCTCCCCCTCGGGCGTGAGCAACCGCACCGGCTGCGTCGGATCCTCGATGTCCACCATCGTTCCTCTCACCGCACCACAACTTACGATCAAGTAACCTACTACCTGGTAACAAGGGGGGAGGGCGAGAGTCCCGGAATCCGGAACATCCCCTCCGCCTCGCCGGCCCGACCCCCAGGGGTCTACTCTGTGTGTCGAGTCGATCGCGCCCACTGATGTGGGCGCCAGGGAACTCCGGTGGAAATCCGGGACTGGCGCGCAGCGGTGAAGGTGACGGGGCCGGCACGAGACCCACTGGGGAGACCCGGGAAGGGGCCGGTCCCGGGTGATCCGAGTCCGAAGACCTGTCGGCTCGCCCGTCCGCTCGGCGTCTCGCGCTCACAGACGCCCCAGATGAAGGTCGAAGGTCCCGTGCCCCTCAGCGTCCCCCGCCGGTACCGGTCGCGCCGTGATGGCGGCGCCCTCGCCCACGCGCGGGGCGCCGCATGAGGACGAGGGGATCCGCCGCACCGGCCCGGCGCGGCGCCCGCGTCGCCCTGACGCCGGTCATCATCGGGCTCGTCGTCGCCATCGCGGTGAGCATCGTGCTGTCGCTGGCGTTCGGCTCCGAGCGCATCCCGCTGGCGGACGTCTGGGCGGTCGTGCGCGGGCAGCTGTCCGGCGACCCCGTCTCCTCCCCGTTCGCGACGATCATCTGGCAGTTGCGCATGCCGCGCGCCCTGCTGGCGGTGCTCGTCGGCGCCGGCCTGTCGATCGGCGGCGCGGGCATGCAGACCCTCGTGCGCAACCCGCTCGCCGAGCCCTATCTGCTGGGCATCTCCTCGGGCGCCTCGGTGGGCGCCACGGCGGTGCTCGTCTTCGGGGTGCTGGCCCGGTTCGGCGTCTACTCGCTGTCGGCCGGCGCCCTGCTCGGGGCGCTCGGCGCGGCGGGCGCGGTGTTCGGCGTCTCGCAGGCCCAGGGCGGCCTCACGCCGCTGCGCATGGTGCTGTCGGGCGTCGTGCTGTCCTCGGCGTTCTCGGCGGTCGCCTCGTTCATGGTCTTCCTCTCCGACGACAACCACGCGGCGACCTCGGTGATGTTCTGGATGCTCGGCTCGGTGGCCGGCGCCAGCTGGGAGAAGCTGCTGCTGCCGCTGCTCGCGGTCGCCGTCGTCGGCACCGCGATGCTGGCCGTCAGCAGCTGGCTGGACGCCCTGGCCGCCGGCCCCGAGACGGCGGCGGCCCTCGGCGTGCGGGTCGGGGCGATGCGCGTCGGCCTGTTCATCGGGCTCGGCGTGCTCATCGGCTGCCTCGTGGCCGTCAGCGGCGGCATCGGCTTCGTCGGGCTCATCGTCCCGCATGCGGCGCGCATGACGGTCGGCTCGCTGCACCGCCGGATGCTGCCGATCGCCGCGCTGGTCGGTTCGCTGTTCCTCCTGTGGGTCGACGTCGTCTCGCGCGTCGTCGTGAGCCCCCAGGAGATCCCGATCGGCGTCGTCACCGGCGTGATCGGGGCACCCGTCTTCCTGGTCCTCATGGGGCGGCGCCGCTACGCGTTCGGGAGTCGTGACGCATGAGGGGCGGCACGAGGCGCACGCACCGCGGCATCGGGCCGATCCCCGAGATCCGCCTCGAGGACGTCACCGCCCAGGTCGAGGGCCATGTCGTCGTGCGCGGCGTCAGCCTCACCGTGCCGCCCGGCACGAAGCTGGCGCTCGTCGGCACGAACGGCGCCGGCAAGTCGACGCTGCTGCGCGCCGCCGCCGGCATCGCCGAGCCCGCCGCCGGCCGGGTGCTGCTCGACGGACGCCCAGTGGGCGCCATGCGGCCCCGCGAACGGGCCCGCGTCATCTCGTTCGTCTCGCAGGAGGAGACCCCTCCGGACGACCTGCGCCTGGGCGAGATGGTCGCCCTGGGCCGCATCCCCTACCGGAGCCCGTGGTCGATGGACACGCACGGCGAGATGCACATCGTCCGCGAGTCGCTCGCCGCGCTCGGCCTGGGCGACCGGCTCGAGACGCCCTGCACGAACCTGTCCGGAGGCGAGCGCCGACGGGCCATGATCGCCCGCGGCCTGGCGCAGCGCTGCCCCGTCCTCATGCTCGACGAGCCCACGAACCACCTCGACATCGCCTGGCAGCTGCGCCTGCTCGACCTGCTCGGCGCCCAGCCGACGACGGTGATCGCCGCCATCCACGACATCGACACCGTGCTGCGCCACTTCGACCTCGTCGCCGTGCTCCACGACGGGCGCATGGAGGCCTCCGGCAGGCCCGCCGAGGTGCTCGATGCCGGGCTCATGGGCGAGGCCTTCGCCGTCGAGGCCATGCAGATCCCCCATCCGCACACCCATCAACCCCATCTGCTCATCAGCAGGGGAAAGGACACCCGATGAAGATCACCCGCATCGCACCGGTCGGGCTGCTCGCCATGGCCCTCGTCGCCACCGGCTGCGGCCCGAACGCGTCGTCCGGCTCGGCGGGCTCGTCGGCCGCCGGCACCGTGCAGCTCACCAACTGCGGCGAGACGAAGGAGTACCCGAGCCCGACGACGAAGCTGTTCGTCAACGACGGCAACATCATCTCGATCGCGCTGGCCGCCGGCGCCGCCGGCGACATCACGGCCGTGTCGAGCATGCAGCGCGACCGCGACGTGCTGGCCCTCAAGTACGGCGACGAGACCGTCGACGGCCTCAACCAGGTGGCCGACAAGTACCCGACGATGGAGAACATCGTCGCCGCGCAGCCGCAGGTCGTGTTCGCCGGCTGGGGCTACGGCTTCTCCGAGGAGAAGAACCTCACCCCCGACGGGCTGAACGAGCAGGGCATCGACACCTACCTGCTCTCGGAGACCTGCCGTCAGGCCGACGGCAACCGCGGCACGATGGCCCCCTGGGACGCCCTCACCACCGACATCTCGAACATCGGCGCGATGACCGGCCACCAGGACACCGCCGAGTCGGCCGTGAACGACATCACGACGCGCCGCCAAGGGCTCGAATCGGCGCCGCGGGCCGCCGACGAGCCGACCGCGTTCCTGTTCGACTCCAGCTCGGACACGATCTTCTCGTCGGGCTCCTTCGGCGCCCCGCAGGCGATGATGGACTCGGCCGGCGTCACGAACGCCCTGGCCGACGTGCAGGACACCTGGACGTCGGTGAGCTGGGAACGACTGGCCACCGCCGACCCCGACATCATCTTCTTCGTCGACTACCCGGGCCAGAGCTACGACGAGAAGGTCGAGGCGCTGCGGTCGAATGACGCGACGAAGAACCTGACCGCCGTCAAGGAGGGCCGCTTCGTCAACCTGCCCTACGCCATGTGGACCTCGGGCCCGCTCAACATCGACGGAGCCGAGTACATCCGCACGTCACTGGAGCACTACGGCCTCCAGCCGGCCTCGGACGTCCGGACGCACCTCGACATCACCCGACTGGCCGACCTGCCCGGCAACGACTGGCTGAAGTAGGCGGCCGGCCGGAGCGGGCCACCACGCCCCGACGGGCCACCGAGCCGGAGCGCGCCCGCCCGACCGGAACCGGCGGGCGGGCGCCACACCCGCCCGCCGGGGAGGCCGGCACGAGACCCGCCTCCCCGCATCGCGGCGGCCGTCGACAAGACGCCACGGGCATCATCCCACCCCACGGGACACCAACGAGCAGACGGCAGCACCCGGGTCGAACCGCCAGTACAACGTGTCCACCCCCGGAGCCCGAAAACGTGGAACACCAGCCGCCCCGGACATGGCCGGGGCACTCTTCCGCCCGGCTTCCTACGAATGAGCCTCAATATTCGCTGATGGCGTGGTCGAACAGGAAGAAAAATGCTCTTGAATCTTCGGCTGCGATCAGATGAGCCATGCCGTCAGACCATGGACAACGACGGCGGCTGCTGCACCACCCGTCATGCCCCATTCCCTCTTGCCAGCACCGATGACAGCATCGACAACTTGGACGAGCGCGGCTGCGACGAGCAGCACCTTGGTCGGCCACTGGTCTGCGAAAACGATGAATGGCAACACTCCGGCAAGAACCCCGAGGGGAATGGCGCGAGCTGCGTACATGTTCGCGAAGAAACGTTCACCCCCAGCCACATGACGAGAGCCACTGAACATAGAAGCTTATTCATAGGGATGATCTAAGCTGTTGTCGATGGTTTCGTGGAGGCGTGTCGCAGAAGACGAAGGGCGGCCTGCCCCGAGATAATTAATGCGTGACAAGAAACTATCAAGGAACAGGCCGCAGGCCCCATGCTATCACACGACTGACCCGAACCCAGATGCACGACCTGTGCCGGAGAATCCACGCGGCAACCGGCGGTGATCTGCCGTCGGCCGGTTCACGGCGGCTCGGCCCCC
>NZ_AUFR01000017.1 GCF_000426605.1 Propionibacterium acidifaciens DSM 21887 | reverse complement strand
CATCTGGGTTCGGGTCAGTCGTGTGATAGCATGGGGCCTGCGGCCTGTTCCTTGATAGTTTCTTGTCACGCATTAATTATCTCGGGGCAGGCCGCCCTTCGTCTTCTGCGACACGCCTCCACGAAACCATCGACAACAGCTTAGATCATCCCTATGAATAAGCTTCGATGCACCGATAATAACTGATATAAATCCATTTGAGTTTCAGGGCGCACTGCTTGAGGCTGAATTTCTTGACGTCTTGATAGACTCGCGGAGACAAATCGTCGGCGTTCTACTGGAATTCCGGACTGCGTTGCAGTTTCAGGATGGGATAGCGGGATTGTATGTGGCTCGCGGCACAAGGGATCTTTCGTGGCACAGTGACCTGTCCAGGCGAGAGGGAATTAGGGCATTTCCCATCGGAAGGTCATCGACCGTGAAACACGGAAACAACGTGGAATTTTTCATTTCTGCAATGTGGGATCTGTCGCTTTCAGTGCTCTCCGAGGACGCCGAGTTCGCCGTTCTCGATGTTCCAGGCATGACGATAACTCCACCGGACTACACAAAGTCAGACATTCCCGCCATTGAGGCCTCCATGCCGTCCTGGGGTTCCCCGTGCCAAGTAATCGAGAAAGCCTCGTGGAGAGGATTCGATGCCCAGCAGTGAGTTCTATGACCATCATGAATCGGGACCGTGTTTCGTGGGTTCCCTGTGCTGTTTCGGATGCGGTGGGGGCGTGCGGGTCGGGGTCGCCCCGGAGGAAGACCGCCGTCCTGGTCGGGTGAAGGAAGCGTTCCGACAGTCGCGTGCTCGCCGGGATGAAGGCCGAGGCGGTCCTGCACGCCTCCGTGGCATCGATGCGGGCATCATCTCAGAGACGGTCGAGCGGGCCGAGAGGACGGAGAGGACGGTGCAGGAATGGCCGGCCGGCTGGCGGGCCACCAGGATGCGCCCGGTCCCGGCCGGGCCCGCCGGGAACCAGAACGCGGCGGAACCCGCCCGCGCCCGGAAGCAAGAACCCAGTGGCGGCGTGTCCGGGGGATTGTCGAGGAGACCGGTCAGTTGAGGGGCTCTCGCGTCGTGGGGCGGTCCCGGGGGCCGGGTCGGGCACCCGTACGGGTCTTCCGGCCGGGGTGCAGGCGTCCTGGAGGTCCGGCCCGGCCCGGTGGTGCCTGCCCGAGTGCGGGCCCGGCTCGTGCTTCCGGTCCCGGCACGGCACGGGAGCGCCGTCCACGATCAGGGTCCGGGGCTGGTCCGGGTCGTCTGCGGCCGGCACGAGGCCCGACCGGCCCCGAACGACTCGGCCGGCTCGGCTCGGGCGCGGTCGCGCCGCAGGTGGGCCGGCGCGGCCCCGATCTCTTCCGCCTGGCTCAGTGCCGGTGGCCGCCCAGTGGTCCGCGGGGTACGGGGGGGGTGATTGTGGACGAGGGCCTGGTGGGGGACTGCGATCGCCTCGGCCGGCGGGCCTGTTGCACGATCCATGCGAGAACCCGTCCTGAGAACATGGGATGCTGGATGCCCCGATTGTCCCAGCGGCAGGTCCTCGCCTTCCACCAGGACACGCCCGTACCGGCAGAACAGCCAAAAGAATCAACCCCTCAAATCAGGGTCTTGAATAACCCTCCCCCGCTCGGCGATCGACTACCGCACACCAAACGAAATCGACACCGAACCCAGACGCCACAATCAGACAGTCTGAACCAGACGTTCACCACTGTCCGAGAAACCCACTTCACTCCAGTGTCGCCGGCCAAGGAGTGTCGGTGGCTGGGCCAGCTGTGGTCGGCATGATGTCCTGCGCCCCCCGACATGGATCATCCCGAACGTCGTGAAGGAAGTGGAATCACGGATCGAAGCATGGGCAGCCGGATCGGCGTGCCGACCGCTGACGGTGCTGCCTTCGACAACTGCTCTGCACAGCCCTTCACGGACGGCGAGGAAACCGAGGTCCGGGCGGATCATCACCTGCCGGTGAAGTCCGTTCACAGCCCCTGCCGCCCGGCCGACGAGTGACTGCGCTTCTGCACGGAGCCCTGAACAAGCCTCAGGGCCTCAGAGCCTCAGGCGAGCGGTGCGGCGAACCGCCTGCAGTAGCCGACATCGACGGGGCACGGGACGCCCTGCGCATTGGCGAGGGTGGTGGCCACGGTGGCTCCGAGTTTCGCGATGGCATCGTTGGTGAGGCTGGTGGCCCACTGCTCGTCGCCGGTGCGGGTGAGTTCCTCGATGATCTCGACGGCGATCCCGGCGACCTGGATGAACCGGCCGACGGCCAGCACCGTACCGGGCAGCAGGGCCACCTCCTGGGCCTCTTGGACCGCGGACACCGGCGCCAAGTCCCGTCCGGTGTGAGCGAAGACGACGGCGATGCCCGGACTGGTCAGCCCGGCAGTGGCGACGACCAGGTCTCTGCTGGTGGCGGTGATGCCCTGAGGCACCACGACACCGGCCGCGGTGCCCTGCGGGCTCGTGATGCCGCGGAAGGTGACGGCGCCGGTCGGTGGGAGCCGGCGCATGCCCTCGACGGCGCGTTCGAAGCGTTCCTGGGGAGTCGGCTGCTGGGGTGTCGTCATGCGTTTCTCCTGCCGGGTGGGGGGTTGCCGCCCATGATCCCACACCAGACGCGGACCGGCGGACATGCCGGGGGCGTCCCCGCAGCTGTTCGTCTGGCCCTGCCCGCGCCATGGGAGGATGGATCGACCCGCCACCGCAACCCTCATCGACAAGATCCTGGGTCACAAAAAAGGCCCAACTCAGGTCCGATGCGGGAACCACCGCGGATCACGACCCGCGAACGCGAGGTGCTCGGACTCGTCGGGTCGGGTCCGAACGACGCCGGGACCGAGCGCGAGCCGGTCATCCTGCACGGCACGCTGAAGAGCCGCATCGCGCGCCTGCTCACCACATTGGGCATGCGCGACCGGCCACAGCACGCGACCATCGCCCACGAAGCGGGTGCGTCCCCGACCGGCCCTGATCCTACTGCGCAATCCCCCGCGAGGCTCGAATCTCATCCCCGAACCGCAACCACAACGGACACCCCTGCACAATCCAAGGGCCCGGCCTCCACAACCGCACCCATGAACACGAACCAGAAGCAGCAGCCCCGTGCACTGAAGAATCGGACGAGCTTCACCTCACTTCCGACATCACACACTCAATATCATGGGTCATGATGGCGCCACGTTGTACACAATTGCTCATCGACACGAGTCGTGGGAGGTCGACACGCACTTTCACCGTATGGACACGGAAGCCATCATCCCAATCGATAATCAGATCTCCAGTCAGACTGACACAATCAACCATACAGACCTTACAACGTTTGATCGTACGTCGGCCAGGAACCCAGTCGGTGTGGGCTGGAACCCTGAATCGGAAGCATGAATCCGGATAGTATATCTTTCCCATTGAATCAAGACGACCGCCGGGAATCGAGTCAATCCCCATGCGCAGGCCTTCAGCGACAGACAACAGCGCCCCCTCGTAAACCCCATCAAGCACTGGGCAACAGCGAGCAGAGATCTGCAGAGCCTGGTCATCCACCCTTCCGAGGAATTTCTGTTTTGGAATCAAGTCCACGCCGCGTGAAAACTTCCGTTTCCCAATCTCTGAAGCACCGAAAAAATTACCTTCGATCAATCTGTCCCGACAAAGCGCCCGACAAAATTCGCGCTCAATCGTGGCCCATGCCCCGGCGTCCCACACAAAGGACCCCTCCAACCCAGACAGAACCAATGACTCGGCATCTTGATCCAAAATTCGAGCTAAAGCATCAACAAAATTCCTCGGAGAGCGAACTCCGCCCAGTCGAGCAAACGAACGTCTTGCCAGATCAAAGGCGGAAACGTCAACGAAACAGCAATTCGCCTGGACTCGATATCTAGTAGCAGATGTTCCAAACCTGAACGACACCACTTCAGCTTTTGTTCTTCTGCGCTCAATTGAGATGGAGATGTTCACCTCATCGTCAAGTTTTCTCGAAAGCCCCTTGCGAATATCGTTGGAAAATTTTATAATCTGGTTAGAAATCTTGGCGCATTCACTTTCTTTCGCACTGGGAAGAGGCCACACGACAAGCCCTTTCGGGCTACTGGGTACCGCCCTGTTCACCTCAATTGCATGCGGTTCCAAATCATCCCAAAAATTCAACGACACGAAATCATTGAAATAGTCTGCATGGTTTTTGTAGCATCCCTCGAGGGAATCGATCCTGACGTCGTCCGTCATATAGAGCGTAGTTTTACTAATTTCATTGATGACCGAGATGGTCCGGTATCGGTTCTTGGAACGAGGTGTCTCAAATCGATGACTCATCAGTTCTCTGCCCCCGGTTCAGCCAACTTGAGAGTGCTTCCTGAGAGAGCCGTCATAGGAGCCCCGTAGCCGACACGAACAGCCTGCCCCATCTTGCCGCAGTCTGCTGCGTAAACCGAACTTTCAGAACCAATATGAACAAGCTTTCTCAAGATATTCTCAAGTCTCCCTGTAATCATGATGAACCCATTGAAGCCGATTCGCTCCCCATTCATCATATGAAATCCAGAACCAATGATCTTGAATTCACCCGTTCCGGGTATCACACTTCCTTGAAGTGCATGCTCCAATGAAAACCAATGGCCATCCAGATCGAGAGTATCAGAATCAGAAGGCGAAACCGGAAGGACCTGAGTCACCCTCATCCTGGGAACAGGCTTTTCAAAACAAGTTGAAGCTCTAGCAAAACCATCTGACGAAGAATTCTCGTTCATCGTGTACTCTATTGATATAAGCCGCCGAACATGACCTTGTTCGACCAAGGAGACCGGAGACATCGTACAAGCCAAATCGTCGACTTCAGCAAGACCGATAAGGTGTTCATTGCCACGGACGTCATCAATCACGTTTATGCGCTCATCCATGCCAATCAAATTTTCTCCAGGATAGAGGCCGCGGACATCAGCTTCAAGCATATGGCCAAGCGTTTCATGAAAGAAGAAACCCGCAGACCGAGGAGGAAGCAAAACCCCTCTCAAGTGAGAACATGTGCATCGCGATCCCGTCAGCACAGGCAAGCAAGCGCTTTCTTCCACATACGAGTACAGCCTCTCGAACATTCGATGCAGAGAGTCCCACAAGTTCAAGATGATCGGCGCTTCAGCCAAGTATGAACCCCACAACCGCGAGGTTAAAGAAATTTTTATTGAATTACAGCTCCTCTCATCCTTGCCATTTTCCCAAAAAATCCGTTCCATACGATCTTTCACAACTATACTCAGTTTAAAATCACCAAATCTGGATAGGCGATTCTGAAATTTCATGCACAAGTCAGAGAACGCCTCACGATTCACGCGATCCAATCGCAATAGACAGTCTTTCTCTAATATTTCACCGGCCGGATTAATCTGAACTCTTCCACGGAGATTCCTCCACGAGTACGATCCACTGATCGCATTCCGCCAGCATGAGACATTCCCGCGCACAAACACGATGGAATCTTCGCGGATCTCTCGGGTGATCACCTTGCCCCCTCATGAAAACTTGTCAGAAAGATTGTTGCTGAATCTCCCCCGGAGGACTAGAATGCCGACGCTCCACAGAATCAGAGCAACCGCAGCCGAAACCAGGCAGTAACGACCGAACCACTGGAAGGGGCTCACAAAATATATGATCGGTAGGTTGACCCCCATGGGAAGCAACATGCCCAGTGGGCTGGCCTGGATGTCGGCATCAGAACTCGCATTGAGCAGAAACACCAAGGCCATTGATACTGCGACCGCCAGTATCACGAACAAGAACACCCTGAGAAAGAGTTGAAGCTCAACGGGAATTCTTGAGACGAAAAAGATATAACCGAGGGTTCCTATCGTGGTACAAATCACGGAGACGATCAAAGGTACAACGATTTTAGTCAATGAGTACAGAGCAGGACTTCCTCCGCTCAAGATCGTGTAAGCAAGGACACCGCTTCGCTTGTCCTTCGCGATTGAATCAGAGTACACATCCATGAAGGATATGATTCCGATCAGGCTGAGAAGAACAAGACGTACAAAGTCCGAGCCAAAGATCATAGAGCTCGAGCCAGACTCAGAGATCCGCATGAGCAAGATGAGGACTGCTATCCCAATCAGGTTCCAGAAAACTCTTCTAGGACTGTTGACGATGGTATGAATGTCGCGATACCAGTAAGCCTTAATCATGATGGATCCTGAGAACCTGTACCTTCTGTCATGTGCAGGTAACGTCCTGTGAATTCTTCAAGGGAAACCGGGCCACGAACAAGATCATCATCCACAATGTCACCGTTCTGCAACGTCACCACGCGCGATGCCACTCTTCGAGCGAATTCTAAATCATGTGTGACAAAAAGGCATGTTCTTCCTTCGGCCTGCATTTCATTCAACAGGGAGATCACAGCCTCTCTGGTAGCCGGGTCTATCGAATTGGTCGGTTCATCGAGAAGGATCAGGCGAGGTTCCAGACATAATCCGGCAACCAGCTGTGCCCGCATCTCAAGCCCTGCAGACAAAGCGAAGATTCGTTTGCTCGCATGCTCAACAAAATTCAGACGGTTCATCCAATAATTTTTCCGATCGTCAAAACCGTCAATTTTGAACAACCTCTTCCTGAACTCGAGATTCTCGTGAAGAGATGCTTGCCTGTCTAAGCCAAATTTGTCGGACAGCAAAAAAATCTCTCGATAGGAGGCAATGTCACGAACATTGATCCGGACTCCTCCACGCGAAGGTTTCAACACTCCATAAAGAAGTTTCAACAATGTTGTCTTCCCAGCTCCGTTGTGTCCCAATACCCCGACGCACTCCCCCTTGTTCACCGTCCAAGAAAAATTATTGAACACATTCGCTGCCTTCCTGGAGTAAGAAAAGGTGAGGTCATTGACCGTGATGACTGGCATTTTTGCTCCAAAGGGTGAGCTCTGGCCTTTCAGAGAGCCAGGGGCAATGTGAAACTCGTGCCGAATTGACGAGTCCTTCGGCATAGCATCCTGAGCAGCGATCCTTGAACGTGCACTCCGAGCATTCGACAGAGTTCGGCGGTTCAGTTCCACGGAAAATCCGGTTACCCTCCAGCAGGATTTCCTTCCAGCCCTGCGTCCGCAAGTTCCCGATGAAACGCTGCAACATGGGGCAAGGTTTCACATCAAGATCTGGGTTGATACAAATAATCTTTGTTCCAGCCCCACAAGTAGGACCATCGACACCACCGGAAAACTGCTCCTCCAAGTTTCCGATTCGGAAGTGATCAGTCTGCAGCTCCTTCTTCAGCTCAGCAATGAGGCAGTGCACGGCATTGAAGTCCCACCTACCCTCATTACTGATGGAAAGAGCGCGGCCTTGCATGGACACCGCTCCGAGCCTGAATCGGTGCACTCCGATCTCACGCATGACAATCGCGAGATCCTTTATCTCCTGTTCAGACTGATCCAGCAAAGAAACGGCAACCGCCACGGGGACTTTCTGAGCCACCGAATAAGAAATTGTAGAAACCGCTTTGGAAAATGAATTCCCGTTCCCTCTGATCCGATTGTGGCTCTCCCTCAGCCCATCAACACTCACCTGCAGCGAGCCCTTCGCCCCACCGATCCTTCTTATGCATTTCCGCGTGGCTTCTGTATCAATCATTCCACTCGTAGTGATGGTCACGGCAACACGGTTTTCAACGAAGAACTCGACAAGCTCAAGAACATCAGGGTGAACAAACGGTTCTCCACCGGTCAACTGAACACCTCGTATCCCTACCCGGTCAACCAGATCAGCGGCCAGCACGAACAACTCCTCTGACTTCATGGAAGAACCGTGACCCGCAGAGAGGAAGCAATGTCGGCAACTCAGCGGGCAACGATATGTGAGCTCCAGAATCGCATATTCTGGAGTCATCATTTCACGAGACCCCAAGACCCGAGGCATGGCATACTCCGGCTCAACCAGCAAATCAAGCGCACCGATACTCATCAACCTGTCGATGAAAGACCGAACGAACCCGCCAACCCTGTTCGGATCATCATGGTAGACCTGCAGAAGTTCATCTATTATGTCACGGACCGTTCTTGAGCCATCACAGCGACTAATTATCTCCCACGCCTCATCATTCATCCCTGCATAAACATATCCTCCCTTGTCGGGTACCGCCAACAAGGAGACATCCGGCTGCCGCTTTATCCAAGCGGCAGCCGGAATCCTCGCGTAGCGAGTGTCATCCATCATCGAGTCTCAGCCGAGGCCGACAGCCCACCAGCCACACAGGGCAGGCAGCGCCTCGACACCACCCGCCTCATAGGCGGCCACTGCGATCTCGATTTCGATGGCGCACACGGCCAAATCACTCTTGAACAACTTGGGCTCATTCATCTTCATCATCCTTTCCTGATGTTCAGCACCCCGAATCGACCGTCGAAACGGAGGCCATGCGGCACCCCCACGTCCACAACCGTGTGGCATCCGCCCATGCGACAACCTCTCCATGCTCAATAGATCGCCGCATGTCCAAGGTATCCTGCTCAATCGGCCTGTCAAGGGATCCAGTCGCTTCCTCCCGGGCACCAGACCCTGAGTCCCGCGCTCGGTCCACCCCCAGAACGGGCAGGGCAGACCGTACCTTCTTCGGCTCATCCCTGCGGGAACCTCACGAACGTTCTCAGAAATCGATCCGCGTATCCGGTCAGGGATTGGGATAATTGTCACTGACCCGACCCTGAGAACATCTCCGCGGCCAGGGCGGACCGAGGTGATGAGCCGGGTCGCCGCAGGAACCGAGGATCCCGCCCCTCCACCGCCCGTGGAAAGATGCTGTCATGAGCAGTCAGACGATCCGCAAGCAGGACGATTGCCCCGGCGCGACCCGGCTCGAGGCGCAGGGCCTGGCCTGGCTGGCCGAGGCGATGCCCGACGGCGGCGCCCACGTCGTCCCGGCGACGATCGGCGAGGGCTGGATCGAGGAGCCCCGCCTCGCCCCGACGCGGGTGAGCGCCGCCGCCGCGGAGGCCTTCGGACGCGCCCTCGCCGTCACGCACGCCGCCGGCGCCCCGGCCTTCGGCGTCGCCCCGCCCGGCTGGGACGGCCGCACCCGGATGGGCCGCTCGGACGTGCGGATCCGGCCCTGCGAGCCCGAGCCGGAGGGTGCGTCGCCGCGCCGGTGGGGCGAGTTCTTCGCCGACGACCGCCTCGCCCCCTATCTGCGGCCCTGCCGCGACAGCGGAGCGCTGACCGCCGGCGGCGTCGCCGTCCTCGAGCGGGTCTGCGAGCGACTGCGCGACGGCGACTTCGACGCCGCCCAGCCTGAGCTCGTGACCCGGGCGGCCCGCGAGCGCGGCGACCGGGTAGCGGTCGCCCGCACCCACGGGGACCTGTGGACCGGCAATGTCCTGTGGACGCCCCGCGGGCAGACCCTCGCCTGGGCGCCGGGGCGGGCAGGCCTGGGGCCGGCCGCGGGCGGCGCCGCCGGCCCGGGCCCGCGGCACGGCGACATCGTGGGCGTCCTCATCGACCCGCTCGCCCACGGGGCGCACGCCGAGACCGATCTGGCCGCCCTCGGCGTGTTCGGGCAGCCGTACCTGGAGCGGATCATCGCCGGCTACGACGAGGCCTCGCCGCTGGCCGACGGCTGGCGCGAGCGGGTGGGCCTGCACCGGCTCCACATGCTCGTCATCCATGCCTTCCTCTTCGGCGGGCCCTACGGCGCCGAGACGGTGTCCGTGGCGCGGCACTACGCCTGACGCACGAACGGGGCGCCCCGGTGGACGACGGGGCCGAGCACCCCCCGGTCGGTGGGCCCGCCCGGTGGCCGGGACGACCCGGCGAGGCCCCTCGTCGGGAGCGGCATGGAACGGCCCGCCCCGTGGGCGGGGTCGATCTCGGGCCGGCCGCCCGGGCTCGGCCCCGCTGCCGGGTTCGCGGTACGACTCGTCCTGCGGCGCACGGGCCGCCCCGGGACAGGAGACGACGACCCGACGGCCCGGCCCAACCGCCGGAGCTGAACGCCGCATAGCCATCAGCGCCCAGCAGGCGAGCGGCCGGCTCGGAGCAGCTGATGCCGACATGGAGGCTTGTTCACAGCACGGCAGGACGAAAACCTGACCGGGGGAAACGCTTCTGCGAGCGACTCCTGCGAACACGCCTCGCAACGGGCACCCTCGGACTGGGAACTCGTGGTCGGGGAGACGACGGCCCGGCGGTCCGGCTCAGTCGCCGGAGCTGAACGCCGCGTTGCCATCAGCGCCCAGCAGGTGGGCTGCGGGCTCGGAATAGCTGGTGCCGACGCAGTGGACGCCCTCGAAATGGAAGCTCGTGATCGAGGCGAGCGAGCAGGTGCGGGTGCCGGGCAGGTGCGCCGGCCGTTTGCCCTCGAGCGCGCGACGGGCGATCCAGATCGGCGACTGGTGCGAGACGACGAGCGCCTGTCCGCCGGGGCCCGCCGCCAGGGCGGCGTCGGCGAGGGCCGCCGTCATGCGCCGTGCGATGTCGGCGAAGGGCTCCCCCCAGCTCGGCCGCAGCGGGTTGAGCATCATCGGCCAGTTGCGGGGCCGCCACAGGGCGGCGTGGTGCCTGCCGAAGACCTGCCCGACGAAACGGTTCCCGGCCTCGGTGAGGCGCTCGTCGGTGACGACCTCGAGCCCGGGCCGGGTGGCGGCGAAGGGCTCGATGGTCTCGACCGCCCGCTGGAGGGGGCTCGTGCGCAGATGGGTGAGCGGCACGTCGACGAAGGCCTCGGCGACGGCCCTCGCCATGGCCAGGCCGTTGGCCGACAGCCGGAACCCGGGCAGCCGTTCGTACAGGATGCCGTCGGGGTTGTGCACCTCGCCGTGCCGCATCGCGTGGACGATGGTCCGCTCACCCATGGTGCTCCTCCGATCCGCTCGGCCGCCCCGGGGCGGCGTGGTCCGACGGCCCGTCCTCCCTCAGCGGGCGCTGCGCCGCCGACGGCGCAGCGAGGGCCGTATGACCGGCTTGCCCGCGGCCCGCAGCCCCTCGGCGCGCTCGACGGCGAAGGCCGCCAGGGCGTCGGCGAGCTGCACCTGCCCGGGGTGGGCGGCGACGGCGTCGACGCGAATGCCGTGCTCGCCGCAGGTGTCCGCGGTGGCCGGGCCGATGACGCCGATGACGGACAGGGTGTGCGGCTTCCCGGCGATGCCGACGAGATTGCGCACCGTGGTGCTGGAGGTGAAGGCGACGGCGTCGAAGCGCCCCGTCTTGATCGCCTCGCGCACCGGCGCGGGCGGCGGGGCGGCGCGCACCGTGCGGTAGGCGATGACGTCGTCGACGTCCCAGCCGAGCTCGGTCAGACCGGCCGACAGTGGCTCCGTGGCGATGTCGGCGCGCGGGATGAAGACCTTGTTGATGGGGTCGAGCACGTCGTCGAAGGCCGGGAAGGCCGCGGCGAGCCCGGCGACGGTGGTCACATCGGTCGGGTGCAGGTCGGGGACGATGCCGCGCCGGGTGAGCGCCTCGGCGGTGTCCTGCCCGACAACGGCGATGCGCAGGCCCGACAGGGCGCGCGAGTCGAGGCCGTACTGGGCGATCTTCTCGAAGACGGCGTTGACGGCGTGCCTGCTGGTGAAGATGATCCACTCGTAGCGCCCGTCGACCAGGCCGCGCAGGGCCTTGTCGAGCTGGGCCGGATTGCGGGGCGGCTCGACGGCGATGGTCGGCACCTCCTCGGCGGTGGCGCCGTAGGAGGCCAGGCGCTCGATGAGCTCGGTGCAGTCCTGGCAGGTCCGGGGCACGAGCACCCTCCAGCCGAACAGCGGCTGGGTCTCGAACCAGTCCAGACCGGGAGCCCGGTCGGCGAGCTCGTCGCCGATGAACAGGAAGACCGGCTGCTCGCCGCCCTCATCCGGCTCCTCGAGCCCCGTGAAGTCGCCGACGACCCCGGCGCGGGTCTCCTGGTGGAAGGTGCCGCCGGCCAGGGTCAGGAGCGTCTTCTCGTGCAGGTCCTTGCCGGCGGCGAGCGCGGACCGGGCGACGACGGGCACCTGCCGCAGCTGGCATCGCACGGCGAGCGCGCCGAGCGTGGGCAGCACGACGTCCTCGTCACCTGGGTCGACGAGGACGAGGCGGGCCGGGCGGTTGCCCAGCTGCACGCCGGCGAAGTCGGCCGCCGCGACGAGCGCGGGGACGCCGGGCAGGATCTCGATGGCGTGGCCGCCCCGGGAGCAGGCGCCGGCCTCGGCGGCGATGCCGCCCTCGAACAGCGGGTCGCCCTCGACGAGGCGCACCACGGTGCGGCCCCGGGACGCGTACCTCATCTCGAGCTCGGCGGGGTTCTCGGCGTCGAGGGCCACCCTGCACCCGGGCCGGACGGCGATGGCGGCGCCGAGCAGGGCCTCGTGCAGGAGCGTGCTGGTGATCAGCACGTCGGCGCGCTCGATGGCGCGCAGGCAGGACAGGGTCAGCTGATGGATCGCGTTCGGCAGGGCGCCCGCGAAGATGACGCGCCCGGCCACGCCGGGGCGCTCGACCTCGTCGGCGCCGGTGCTGTCGTGATTCATTGGCTGGCTCATCACGGGCCTCCCCCTGACGCCCCTGCGAACGCACTGCGACGCGGACGATCGAGGAACGTGCCGCGGGCGCTGTCGCGCGAGGACGCAGGAGCGGCCCGGTGCAGTGGGGGTCGGAGAACTTACTTGCCGGCGCGACGACGCTGGATGCGCGTCTTCTTGAGAAGCTTGCGGTGCTTCTTCTTCGCCATGCGCTTGCGACGCTTCTTGATGACCGAACCCACTGTGGACCTTCCGTAGTCTTCGGGTCGAGACCCGATGTCTTCCCACCGGGGGCGGCGACCTGACGACCGAGCCCCCGACGGCAACGGCATGAGTGTACCCGTACCCGAGCCGTCGACGAAAATCCTCGGGCCCTGTGGATGCCACTCGTGGCGGGACTCGACCCGGGACCTGCGATGGCCCCGGGGCCCTGCCCGGAAGCGGGCGCGGACACCGCGCAGCGGGCCCGGCGCGGCGCCGGTGTCCTTCCACCTGCCCGCGCGGCGCGGTGGGCGGGCCTGGTCGGTGGACTGGCGGACTTCCCGGGCCGGGGCTCACAGCTGGCAGACCCAGGCGTCTGCAGAGGTCCTGATCGACGTCACGACCGAGAGCGCCTTCGACAGCGTCCGGCCCGCAGGTCCCAGCGATGCCGAGAGCAGCCCCATTTGCCTCACCATCGCCTGCATCTCGTCCAGGGAGCCGGTGTCGAGCCCCGTCGTGATGCCGATGAGCTCCTGCTTCACCTGGTCGGCCAGATCCTTCTGGCCCGGCTCATGAAAGGATGAGACTGCCTTGGGGAGGTCATCGCTGGTCCGCCTCCAGGCCCGGCCCGGCTCGTCCGCAGCCGCATCGAGTTCCGCGCGGGGCCCTTCGCAGTTGCGGGAAACCAGGACAAGAGCCTTCGCGGTGGGAGTGCTCCCCGATGGGATCCGGTTCATCTGCCGCGCGAGCGCGGTACCGAAATCGTTCATCGCCGCAGTGAGCCGGTTGGCCTGGGCGACCAGATCCGTCAGGTGCTCGTCCTGCAGCCCGTCCACGATCTTGACCAGGCCATCATCGTCGTTGCCCGCTGGGCCACGCGGCTCGGTTCCCGGGGCGTTCTGCTCGAGATCGATGATGCGGTCCGTCAGGGCCTCGGCCACCGCCCTTGCCGCCTTCTTGAACCCGAGCATGTCGACCACCAGGTCCTCAGGGGGTTGTTCGGGCCACTGGCGGCTGTCCATCGACTCATGGATCTCCTGGCACACCGGGTTGTCGACGATGTCAGGGGCCTCCCACCGCGGGTCCTTCACCAGCAGGGTGAGCAGCCCGTCGTACTCGCGGGCCGCGCCTCTCGCGGCGAAGAAGGTGAAGTCCTCCTGGCAGGCCGGCGATCTGACGCAGCCGGGTGTCACCATGGCGAGCAGGAACGTCGTGCGCGCCACCTGCTCCTGCAGGGCCTTCCTCCAGTCGGCGCCCCAGCCCAGCACGTCGCGGTCGATGACGAGTTCGATCGGGCGCCCCGGATTGAACTCAGTCGCCTGCCCGACCTGATGAGCGAACCCGGTGATGACGCCGTCCAGGACTTCATCATCGGCGTGCACGTAGCTGAGGAAGATCGTCTCCGCGGCATCCCGTTCAGCCGTCTGCATTCCAGTCGCCCCGTCGTTGATCATGGCCGTACCTCCCGTGCGCTGAATCAGCGTTCGTGCCATCGGCGGTACGCCCTGGGCCGGATCGTCCGCGGCCACGATGCGGCGTAGCTCGTCCTGCGAACGCAGCGCTGCCAGCGGGAGCGCCCATGCGGTCTCGTCGATCTGGTGACAGCGGCTGCCCGTGCACACGATGAATCCGCGGTGCAGGCCTTCACGCCCGTGATCCGCCATGGCGCGCGGTCCCCTCGGATCGGCGGATGAGACCGACGTGGCCGGCTTCACCTCGACACCGACCCGGCGGCCCCGGCCATCGACCAGGACGATGTCGACCTCTCGCCGGGTCCTGTCGTCGCGCCGGTAGAAGACGTCCACGTGCTGACGCGCCCAGCCGCGTGCCGCGTTGATCTGGGTGAAGACCCAGGTCTCCAACGTCTGGCCGAGCAGTTCCGGGCTGGTTTCAACGCCGTGCCCCGCGCGTTCCAGCGTCTCGCAGACCATGGACGAGTCGGCACCGTGCACCTTCGGCGCGGCGCGGCCGGCCCTGGAGACCCCTGCTCCGATGTTGGGCAGCTCGGTGATCATGAACCTGCGTTCGAGAATGCGCAGGTAGCGGCTGATCGTCTGGCGATCCACGCCGAGTTCCCGCGCCAGCCGGGTGCGGTTGAGCCGACGGGGATGCGCAGCACCGAGTCGAGGACGCGCAGGGCGATGCCGGGGTCGAGACGTTCGCCCGGCAGCACCTGTTCACCGAGGATCGACGGATTGTCAGACGCCACCCTGGCATTGAGGGCGCTGCGCGTGAGTCGCACGGCGGGCAGGCAGTGGGAGGGGATGCCCCCGGTACGGAGCATGATGCACAGGTCGGCGCGTTCGTCCGCGCCAACGCTCGCATCACAGAACTCGGCGTCGAACAGCACGTCGACGATCGACGGCACTGCTCGATCCGGATGAGCGTTGAGCTCCATCGCGGCGAACGGATCCAACCGGATCCGTACCGACCTCCCGGTGAGCGGATCGGAGCCCGCCATCGTGCCGCGCCCGCCGCTGGCAGAACCCGTGAGAAGAAGATGATGCCCCTGCGGCAACTCGTCGACGAGGCCCTTCGCCGCGAGACCCACCCCGGGAACGAGCTGTGCCTCGTCGATCACGGCTGGGAGTTCGAGCGTCCGGATCCACCGATCGGGATCGGCCTCGGCGCTCCTGCGCACATCGGGCTCGGTGAGCGACCGACAGCTCGCATGGATACCCTCACCGGCCAGATGTCTGGCGAGACTCGACTTGCCCACCGCCCGACGCCCCTCGAGGATCGCCACCTGCTGGGAGGCTCGCGTGACGAAGACCTGTTCCACGGCACGGTGACGACAGGAGTACTCCGACATGGAATTCTCTTGCGCCGGGTGCAGGAATTCTCCTGCACCCGGCGCAAGAGAATTCTGGACGGGCTCCTCGGCGCCGACTTCTCCGAGCCGAGGCTCAGCCGAGCTCGCCGGCGCGACGCACGCAGGCGTCGACCGCGTCGGCGACGGCGGCGCGCACGGCCCGCCGGTCGAGGACGCGCAGCCCTGCGGCCGTGGTGCCGCCCGGCGAGGTGACGGCCTCGCGGGCCAGCGAGGGGTGCTGGCCGGTGCGTTCGAGCACGAGGGCCGAGCCCTTGACCGTCTGGACGACGAGCTCGGTGGCCAGCGGCCGCGGAAGGCCCTGGGCGACGGCCGCCTCGACGAGGGACTCGATGCCGTGGAACACCCAGGCGGGTCCGGAGCCGGAGATCGCCGCCAGCGCGTTCTGCTGCGACTCGGGGATGACGACGGCCCTGCCGACGGCGCCCATGAGCGCAGCGGCGACGTCGAGGTCGTCCCCGGTGGCCTCGGCCCCGGCGCTGATGCCCGCCATGCCCTCGCCGACCGCCGACGGCGTGTTCGGCATGACGCGCACGACCCGCGCGCCGGGCACGAGGTGGGCCTCGAGGGCGGCGGTGGACAGGCCGGCGCACAGGCTGATGACGAGTGTCCCGTCGCCGATCTGCTCGCGGACGCCCTCGAGGAGCTCGGCGGCGGCGCGGGGCTTGACGCCGAGGACCACGGCGTCGGCCCATGCCGCGGCCTCGGCGTTGGAGTCGAAGGCCCGCACGCCGAGCCGGGCGGCCAGCTCCTCGCGGGTGCGCGGCGTGGCGCTCGTCACGCCGATCAGCCCGGGCTCATGGCCGGCGGCGACGAGCCCGGCGGCGATGATGCCGCCCATGGTCCCGGCGCCCAGGAAGCCCAGGCGCAGCCCGGCGGCGGGCGCCGACCGGGCCGGATGCGCCTCGGTCATCGTCAGGACCTGTTCGCCACGACGAGCTCGGCGATCTGGATGGCGTTGAGCGCGGCGCCCTTGCGCAGGTTGTCGTTGGCGATGAACAGGACGAGGCCGTGCGGACCCGGGACCGACTGGTCCATGCGGATGCGCCCGACCAGGCTCGGGTCGATGCCGGCGGCGTCGCGCGGGGTCGGGACGTCCACGAGGCGGACGCCGGGGGCCCTCCCGAGCAGCTCGCGGGCGCCCTCGACGCTCACCTCGCCGGAGAACTCGGCGTTCACTGACAGACCGTGGCTGGTGAAGGTGGGAATGCGCACGCAGGTGCCGGACACGGCCAGCCCGGGAATGTGGAGGATCTTGCGGGACTCGTTGCGGAGCTTCTGCTCCTCGTCGGTCTCGAGCGAGCCGTCGTCGACGAGGTTGCCGGCGAAGGGCACCGAGTTGAAGGCGATCGGGGCGACGTAGGGGCCCAGGTCGTCGGGGCGGGCGATGGCGTCGCCGTGGAAGGTGAGCTCGTGGATGTCGCCCTCGCAGGCCGCGCGGGTCTGCTCCTCGAGGGCGCGCACGCCGGCCAGGCCCGAGCCGGAGGTGGCCTGGTAGGTGGACACGACGAGGCGGGCGAGGCCCCAGGCGTCGTGGAGGGGCTTGAGGATCGGCATGGCCGCCATCGTCGTGCAGTTCGGGTTGGCGATGATGCCCTTGGGCGGGTCCACCGCGTCGCCGGGGTTGACCTCGGAGACGACGAGCGGGACGTCGGGGTCCATGCGCCAGCAGGACGAGTTGTCGACGACGGTGGCGCCGGCGGCGGCGACCTTCGGCGCGTACTCCCTCGAGGCGCTCTTGCCGGCCGAGAAGATGGCCACGTCGAGACCGTCGAAGCCGGCCGTCGCCATGTCCTCGACGGTGATCTCCTGCCCCTTCCAGGGCAGCGTGCGCCCCGCGCTGCGCGCCGACGCGAAGTAGCGCATCCGCGTGACGGGGAAGTTCCGCTCGTCGAGCAGCGTGCGCATGACGCCGCCGACCTGACCTGTTGCTCCGAATACACCAACTCGCATGGCCCCAGCCTAACCGCGCGCACCGGCGACCGCGCCGGGGTCTCGTCCTCGTCGGCGCCGCCGGGACCGGCGGGCGGGGATCACAGCCAGCCGACGACGCCGTGCAGGAGGGCGTAGCCGACGAAGCTGAACACGTCGAGCAGGGTGTGCGCGACGATGAGCGGCCACAGGCGCCTCGCCCTGGTCCAGTACAGGCAGCAGGCGGCGCCCATGACGGCGTTGCCCAGGAGGCCGCCGAAGCCCTGGTAGAGGTGGTAGGAGCCGCGGAGCAGGGCACTGACGGCCACCGCCGCGCCCGGGCGCCAGCCGCACTGGCGCCAGCGGGTGAGCAGATAGGCGACCATGACGGTCTCCTCGAGCAGGCCGTTCGCGAAGGCCGCCAGGACGTACACGGGGATGGTCCACACGTGCTCGGCCAGGTTGCCGGCGGCGACGTCCGTGTTGATGCCGAGCCGGCGGGCGAAGAGGTAGAAGGCCAGGCCGGGGATGCCGATGGCCGCCGTCAGGGCCACGCCGGCGCCGACGTCCCGGCCGGGGCGCGTCCGGTCCAGGCCGATCGCCCGCCACGGATCGTGCCCCGGGCGCCGGACGGCGGTGAGCAGGTACAGGACGATGACCACCGGCGCCGCGAGGAAGAGGTAGTCGGCGAGCTTGTAGCACAGGTCGAGCCAGGGGCGGTCCGGCGTCGTCGAGCCGTTGATCGTCGTCGTCTGCTCACCCAGGGCCGGGCCCAGGGTCAGCTTGTCGAGGATCGACAGCACCGCGTAGACGGCCGACCGGCCCAGGCACACGGCCAGCACGCCGAGGGTCTCCAGCCCCAGACGGGCGCGGCGCCGGGCCGCCGCCGCGCCGCTGGCGACGGGCCCTCCGGCGCCCGTCGGAGACTCCCCCGGCCCGGGGTCCGTCCGTCCGCCGCTCATCGGCGCCCCAGCAGGCTGCGCGCGTAGAGCGCCCCGTCGGACGGGTGGTCGGCCACGCGCCGGAGGAAGCGGGCGTACCCGTCGGGGCCGAAGGGGATTCCGGTGCGCATCGTCCGGCCGATGTCGGCCAGACGGCGCTGCTCCCATGGGCGCACCCCGTGGAGCATCTGGAACTCGTGGTCGCCGGGCCCGCGGTGGTTCCGCCGGGCCAGGTCGAGGGCGATCTCGACGAGCCGCGGGTCGTGCGTGGCGACCATCGGGTAGGCGTCGGAGGCCATGAGCACCGTGAGGCAGCGCACGTACGACAGGTCGACGGCGTGGCGGCTCGTGAACGCATCGCGGCCCTCGCCCCGGTCGCCCTTGCACAGCCGCAGCCGGACGCCGTCGACGGCGAGGGCGCGGCAGTCGGACTCGGTACGGCGCAGCCCGGCCAGCAGGGTGACGCCGGTGCGCGGGAAGTCCTCGCGCAGCCGCCCGGCCAGCGCGAGCGTCTCCTCGACGACGTCCTCGCGGCCCTCGCGACCGGCGTCCATGCGGAGGGTGACGTCGGCCCCGGCGCGCTCGGCCGCCGTACAGATGCGCGCGAGCCGGGCGCGCAGGAGCCCCTCGTCCCCGCCCGGGGCGCCGAGGGCGGACGGGGCGACGTCGAGGTCGGCGCCTGCGGCCAGCCCGGCCCCGGCGAGCGCGTCGAGACAGTCGAGGTAGGAACGCTCGTTGGCGGCCGCCGTCGCCTCGTCCGCGGCGTCGGCGAGCAGATGGTCAACACCGGCCGACAGGCCCTTGCGACGCAGATCGGCGAGCACGCCGACGAGCTCGTCGAGGGTCTCGCCGGCGACATACCGGCCGATCAGCTCGCGGGCGGCGGGCGCCTCGGCGAGCAGGCGGTGGAAGCGGTCGAGGCGCGACAGCCGCATGAGCATCCGCCTCATCGTCGCTCCGCTCGTCGTGGGGTGCCGCGGCACCGTCGGGGTCAAGGGGCCCCGCCGGGCGCCGGGGCCGTTTCAAGGGTAGTGGACCCCCGCGGGCCGGATCGACCGGCCGGCGTCTGACCCGCAGAAGGTGCGGGCCGAAGTGGACCCCCGCGGGCCGGATCGACCGGCCGGGGCGCCCCTCCGAGCTCCGAACGGGCGGGGGCCGCCCTTGATGTGGTCGGCAGGCCGGGCCCTCGCCGATCCCCTCCGAGCGGGCGGGGGCCGCCCGGGGCGCCGCTCCGGGCGGCTCGTGCGGCTCGGGGCCGCGGCCGTCTCGTCCCCGGCCCCGCCGCGGGGGGCGGAGGGATCGGTTCCGGAGCGCAATGATGTCCCCGGCCCCGCCGCGGGCGAGGCGGAGCGATGGCGATGCCTGCATCCCGCATGATCCGTCCCCCGGCCCCGCCCGCGGTCGAGGCGGAATGCTCGCGGTCGTCGGTGCTTTCCAGGGGCGCCTCGGCCCCGCCCCGGGGAGGTGGGGGACTGTCTCCACGGTCTGCTGCGGCGTGCCAGCCGCGTGGTCCCGCCCGGGCGGAGAACTGTCGGTGCCGGTCCCTACGGTGGGGGCATGGCCAGGAAGCAGGACGCGTACCGGTGCGGCGAGTGCGGGTGGACGAGCCCCGTGTGGGTCGGGCGCTGCGGGCAGTGCCAGACCTGGGGCAGCGTCGCCGAGCGCGACGCGCCCCGGCCCGGGTCCGTCGCCGCGCACCGGCCGGCCGCGCAGGCGGTGCCCATCGCGCAGGTCTCGGCGCAGGCCGCCGACCGGCGGCTGACCGGCATCGGCGAGCTCGACCGCGTCCTGGGCGGCGGCCTCGTGCCCGGGGTCGTCGTCCTGCTGGCCGGCGAGCCGGGCGTCGGCAAGTCGACACTGCTGCTCGAGGTGGCGGCGCAGTGGGCGCGCGGCGGCAACCGCACGCTCTACATCACCGGCGAGGAGTCGGCCTCGCAGGTGCGGCTGCGCGCCGAGCGCACCGGGGCCCTGGCCGACGAGCTCTACCTGGCCGCCGAGAACGACCTCGGCACCGTGCTCGGCCACATCGAGCAGACGGCGCCGACGCTCATGGTGCTCGACTCCATCCAGACCGTCGGCGCCTCCCAGGCCGACGGCATCATGGGCGGCTCGGCCCAGGTGCGCGAGGTGACAGCGGCCCTCGTGCGGGTCGCGAAGACCCGCGGCATGGCGGTCGTCATCGTCGGCCACGTGACGAAGGACGGCGCGATCGCCGGCCCCCGCACGCTCGAGCACCTCGTCGACGTCGTCCTCAACTTCGAGGGCGACCGCCACTCGGGCTTCCGGATGGTGCGGGCGGTGAAGAACCGGTACGGCCCCTCCGACGAGGTGGGCTGCTTCGAGATGGCCGAGCACGGCATCGTCGAGGTGCCCGACCCCTCGGGACTGTTCACCACCCGCCACGACGAGCCGGTGCCGGGCACCTGCGTCACGGTGACGATGGAGGGGCGCCGCCCGCTGCTCGCCGAGGTGCAGGGCCTCGCCGCGGCGGTGCGCCGTGAGGGCCCGGTGCGCCGGGTCACCAACGGCGTCGAGTTCTCGCGCGTCTCGATGGTGCTCGCCGTGCTCCAGTCCAAGGCGCGGCTGCGCCTGTTCGACCGCGACGTCTACGTCAGCACCGTCGGCGGGGCCCGCATCACCGATCCGAGCGCCGACCTGGCGGTGGCGATCGCCGTCGCCTCGGCCCTCGTCGACCGCAACTTCCCGCACAAGGTGCTGGCCCTGGGCGAGGTCGGCCTGGCCGGCGACCTGCGCCGCGTGCCGGGCCTGGAGCGCCGCCTGGTCGAGGCGGCGCGCCTCGGCTTCGAGCTGGCCGTCGTCCCGGCGGGCAGCCGCGACCGCGGGGCGCGGCTCCCGGGCCGTCTGGAGGTCGTCGAGGTCTCGAGCGTCGCCCAGGCCCTCGGCGTGCTCGATCTGCGCAGGCCGGGCCGGGCCGGGGACGACGAGCGGTGAGACCGCCCGACCGGCGCCGGGGCGCCGACCGCCGTCAGCGGGCGACGCACCAGTGCCGCCCGGCGGGCGCCGGGGGCCCGCTTCAGCGGTGGATCAGCTCAGCGTGAGCTGCGAGGTCGCGGAGGCCCCGCCGGCCACGCCGACGGTGACGGCGTAGGTGCCGGCCGCGACCGCCTCGCCGGTGTCCGCGCAGGCCCCGTCCACATGGGTGCCGGGCCAGGTGACGGTCAGCGGCACCGGGTCGGCGTCCATGATCGCGACCTGCCCGCTCGGGGCCGCGTCGGTGCAGGCCTCGGTGCTCCAGTACTCGTCCGTCCCGGAGTTCACGGTGACGGACAGGGCGTGGTCGTCCAGACTGAGCGAGCACGGGGCGCCGGCGCCGGCGCCGAGCTCCACGGTCAGATCGACCGCCTGACCGGCCGCGACGCCGTCCGGGGCGGTGATGCCGAGGGTCAGCTCGTCGAGGACGCACCGGCCCTCGTCCCCGGAACCGCCCGCGCCGGACGTCCGCACCACTGCGGTCGCCGTGGGGCCGGCAGCGGCGGCGCCCCCGGCGCCGTGGCGGATGCGCCCCGTGACGAGGCTGATCACCGCGATGATCGCGATGACGACGAACATGATCACGGCGCGTCGACGCCAGTACACGGCCTCGCCCTCGGGCCCCTGCGGGTGCAGGAGTGTGTTCATGCCCCTCATGCTACGGGCGGAGAGCATCCGCCCCGGGCGCGGCGCGCCTAGTCGCTGCGCATGAATCAGGGCCGAGCCGCGCTCCGGCGCCGTCCGTGGCCGGGCCCGGCCACGGGGCGCGGACGGGACGGCTCAGCGGTGCTGCCCGGCACCCGGTCGAGTGGGGCAGCCCTGCCCGGGCTGTCTGCCGAGCGGGTCTCTGGGATCAGCCCCGGACGCGGAGGCGGCCGCAAGCTCATTGTGAAATCCTCTCATGGTGAACGGGCCAACCCCGAGCGCGGGGGGCGGCCCCTCCGACCTGGCTGCTGGACCATCCGTGACGCCGGGGCCGGCCCCGGATCGTCGCCGCGGGCCCGGACGCCGCACCGGCCCCAGCGCGCAGGAGGAGCGGAACGTGTTGGAGCGGCGCCCCTCGGCGCACGGCGCGCCGGACGGGGAGCGGCACGCGCGGGCGCGCATAGGCTTGTCGGCATGTCCGCCGCACGTCCCGCGCCCGCCGGGCCCGGCCCGGACGAGCGCGCTCGGGTCGTCGCGGCCGTCAACGACTGGTTCGCCGACGCCGCGCGGCCGCTGCCCTGGCGGGAGCCGTCGACGAGCCCCTGGGGCGTCCTCGTGAGCGAGGTCATGGCCCAGCAGACCCCGGTGGCCCGGGTCGTCGAGCCCTGGCGCGCCTGGTTGCGCCGCTGGCCCGGGCCGGCGGATCTGGCCGCCTCCCCGGCGCGCGAGGCGGTCGCCGCGTGGGGACGGCTCGGCTACCCTCGGCGCGCCCTGCGCCTGCACGGGGCGGCCACCGCCATCGTCGAGCACCACGGCGGGCGGGTGCCGGCGGGACTCGACGAGCTGCGCGCGCTGCCCGGCATCGGCGAGTACACGGCGGCCGCCGTCGCGAGCTTCGCCTTCGGCGCCCGCGCCGTCGTCCTCGACACGAACGTGCGGCGCGTCCTGACCCGGCTCGACCGGGGCCGGCAGTACCCGGCGAACTCGACGACCGCCGCCGAACGGCGCATGGCCGCCCGGTGGCTGCCCGACGACGCCGCGACGGCCTCCCGCTGGGCCGCGTCCTCCATGGAGCTCGGGGCGCTCGTCTGCACGGCGACGGCCCCCGGCTGCGCGGGCTGCCCCGTGGCGGGCCACTGCCGCTGGTCGGCGACCGGCCGCCCCGCCCACGAGGGCCCGCCCCGGCGCCGGCAGGCCTACGCCGGCACCGACCGGCAGGCCCGCGGGCGGCTGCTGGAGCAGTTGCGCAGCCACGAGGCCGGCGTCGAGGTCGAGGCACTGCTCGGCCACTGGGACGCCGACGAGGCCCAGGCCCGCCGGGCCCTGGCCGGGCTGCTCGCCGACGGACTCGCCCACCGCAGCGGGGATCTCATCACCCTGTGAGGCGGGCCAGCGCGCACCCGACGTCGGGCCTGCGACCGGGTCGTTCCGGGCGGGGGCCCGCGCACGCGCGCACCCGGGTCCGCGCGTCCGGACGGGCCGGATCGGGCCCCTCCCGTGCGCGCACGCGCGCCCGTTCGACGCCTGCTGATAAACCCGCAGATCATCCGCCCCTCCCGTGCGCGCACGCGCGCCCGGGTCCTGTGAGCCGGCCGATGCGCTCGGCACGGAGGCGGGCGCGCGACGAACCGCTCGGGCCCTCGGCCGGGACGCGCGCCCGGGGACGCGCCCTATACTCGGGTACCGAACACGGGAGTCCGGTGCACCGGGCTGAGAGGAGGGCGACGAGCCCTCGACCGTCGAACCTGATCCGGGTCATGCCGGCGCAGGGAGGCCTCTTGCGGAGCGCTTCCGCACCGTGCCCGCCGGGACCGCACGAGCGGCCCGCAGAGGAAGGGGCACACATGTCATCCACACCATCCACGTCGTCCTCGTCGTCAGCATCGTCGGCGGGCCAGGCGCGACCGGCCGAGGACCGTCCCGATGTCGACGAGACCCGCCCGGCCGAGACGGGCCGCCACGGCTGGCGCGTCGTCGACATCGTCGTCGCGGCGGTCCTCGCCGTCGCGGTCGGTCTGATCTTCTGGCTCTGGAACACCGCCGGCTACGCCTGGGGCCAGGCGCTCGGCGCCCTCACGCCGGGCCTGTCCGGCCTCGCCAACGGCATCTGGCTGCTCGGCGGCCCGCTGGGCGGCCAGGTCATCCGCAAGCCCGGCGCCGCCGTCTTCGTCGAGCTCGTCGCGGCCCTCGTCTCGACGGCCATCGGCAACCAGTGGGGCATCACGACGCTCACCTCCGGCCTGTTCCAGGGCCTCGGCGCGGGCCTCGTCTTCGCGCTCGCGCGCTACCGCGTCTGGTCGCTGCCCGTCACGATGCTGGCAGGCGCCGGCGCGGGCCTCGGCGCCTGGTTCAACGAGCTGTTCATCGGCACCACCCCGAACATCACGCTCGGTCCGGCCTACAACGCGATCTACCTGGTGACGAACGTTCTCAGCGGGGCCGTCCTGGCCGGCCTCCTCGCCTGGCTCATCACCCGCGCGCTGGCCCGCACCGGCGCGCTGAGCCGTTTCGCCTCGGGCCGTACGGCCTGAGATGGGCCGGGCGGTCGAGGCCGGCGACTGGGGCTGGCGCTGGGCCGGCCGCAGCGCCTGGGCGGCCCGCGGGCTCTCGTTCGCCCTCGACGAGGGCGAACGGGTGCTGCTCCTGGGCCCCTCCGGCGCGGGCAAGTCGACGCTGCTCGCGGCCCTGGCCGGCGTCCTGGGCGGGGCGGACGAGGGCGAGGAGTGCGGCTCCCTGCTCGTGGCCGGCCGCCACCCCACCCGCATGCGCGGCGCCGTCGGCCTTGTCATGCAGGACCCCGACTCCCAGGTCATCTGCCAGCGCATCGGCGATGACGTGGCCTTCGGATGCGAGAACCTCGGCATGACCCGGGCGGACATCTGGCCGGCGGTCCGCGCCGCGCTCGAGGCGGTCGACCTGCGCCTGCCGCTCGACCGGTCCACCGGGGCGCTGTCGGGCGGCCAGAAGCAGCGCCTGGCGATCGCCGGGGCCCTGGCCATGCAGTCGGCCGGCCCCGACGGCCCGCGCCTCCTGTGCCTGGACGAGCCGACCGCCAACCTCGACCCGGCCGGTGTGGCGCAGGTGCGCGGTGCCGTCGAGGCGGCGGTGGCCGACCGGCGCACCGGCCTCGTCGTCGTCGAGCACCGCGTCGAGGTCTGGTCGGGGCTCGTCGACCGCGTCATCGCCCTGGCCCCGGACGGCGGCATCCTGGCCGACGGGACGCCCGACGAGGTCTTCGCAGCCCGCCGCCGGGAGCTGACCGACGCCGGGGCATGGGTCCCGGGCGCGGAGCCGGACGTGCGGCCCCGTCGGACGGCGCCGCCGGACGGGGCCGCCGCTCCGATCCTGGCCGGCCGCGGACTCGCGATCGGCCACCGCGCCGATCGGCCCGTCCTGACCGGGCTGGAGGTGGCCGTCCCGGCCGGCCGCTCGACGGCCGTCGTGGGCCCGAACGGGGCGGGCAAGACGACGCTGGTCCTCACCCTGGCCGGCCTGCTCGCGCCGCTCGGCGGGCGGGTCGAGGCGGCAGAGTCGCTGCGCCCCGGCCACGGCGGCCTGCTGCCCCGCGCCCTGCGCCGCCGCTTCGATCCGGCGGACCCGGCCACCTGGGCCAGCCGCGACCTGCTGACCCGCATCGGGGTCGTCTTCCAGGACCCGGAGCACCAGTTCGTCGCGGCGAGCGTGCGCGCCGAGCTCGGCGTCGGGCTGCGCGCCCTGGGCCGGGGCGCCGCGAGGGTCCGCGACGAGGTCGACGCGCTGCTGGAGCGCCTGCACCTGGACGGGGTCGCCGACGCCAACCCGTTCACGCTCTCGGGCGGCGAGAAGCGCCGCCTGTCGGTGGGCACCGTGCTCGCCACCGGCCCGGCGCTCATCGTCCTGGACGAGCCGACCTTCGGACAGGACCGCAGCACCTGGACCGACCTCGTGCGCCTGGTCCAGTCGATCCTGGACGAGGGCCGCACGATCGTCTCCGTCACCCACGACGAGGCCTATCTGCGGGTGCTCGGCGAGAACCTGCTGCCCCTGGGTCCGGCCGGGGAGGAATCATGAGCGCGACCGCCGCGACGCGCCGGAGCGGCGCCGGCCGAGGAGCGATCGAACGGCTCAACCCGGTCACGCGGCTGCTGCTGGCCGTCCTGGCCTGCCTGCCGGTGCTCGTGAGCCTCGACTGGCTCAGCGCCACCGTCATGCTGGTCGGCCTGCTCGTCGTCCTGCGGGCCGCCGGCGCGCGCCCTGCGGCGATGCTCGTCCGGCTGGCCCCCGTCGCCGTCGCCGCGGCGCTGGCGGCGGTGACGATGGCCCTCTACGGCAAGCCGGGCGGGCGGGTCTACTGGCAGTGGTGGCTCGTCGAGGTGACCCGGCGCTCGGTGACGATGGCCGGGGCGGTGGTCCTGCGGGTCCTCGTCCTGGGGCTGTCGGCCGTCGTGCTGCTCGGCGGCCTCGACCTCACGGCCATGGCCGACGGGCTGGCGCAGGTGCTGCGGCTGCCCGCCCGCTTCGTCCTGGGGGCGCTGGCCGGGATGCGGATGCTGAGCCTGTTCGTCGAGGACTGGCGCACGCTGGGCCGGGCCCGCCGCGCCCGCGGCCTGGGCGACACCGGGCGGCTGCGGCGGTGGACGACGATGGCCTTCGCGCTGCTCGTCCTGGCGATCCGCAGGGGCACGAAGCTCGCCACCGCCATGGAGGCCCGCGGCTTCGACGCCCAGCACGCCCGCCAGCGCACCTGGGCCCGCCCCTCCCGGCTGGGGGCGCCGGACGTCATCGGTCTCACCGCCGCGGCGGCGCTGGACGCCCTGGCCCTCGTCGTCTCGATCCTGGCGGGCACCTTCGCCCCGGTGACCTCCTGACGCGGCCGCCCGCGGGCGCCGGCGCAGCGGGTCCGCGCCGCGCGGGGCCGGCCGGTTCAGGCGGAGGCCCGCCGGGGGCCTGGCACCCGGCGCAGCCGGTCGAGGCGCCCCATGACGTCCACGAGTTCGTCCACGGGCACCTGGCCCGGCGCGGAGGACCTGCCGCCGAGGGAGCCGAAGCCGGCCGCCGAGCCGAAGTCCTGGCCCATCACCCGGCTGACCAGGCCCAGCGGGCCCATCGCCATCGAGATGATCGGCCGGTCGAGTTCGGCGTGGGCGAGCGCCGTGGCCTCGAGGAGACGGGCCGTGTCGGCGGGCGTGCGCGCCGTGACGGCGAGCTTGCAGACGTCGGCGCCGAGCTCGGCCTGGGAGCGCAGCACCGCCACCATCGTGCCGGTGTCGGGGGTGAGGCTCACCTCGTGGTTGGACCCGACGACGAGCCGGCCCGCCGCGTGCACGGCGCCGATGAGTTCGTCCGCGCCGGGACGGGCGCACTCGACGTCCACGAGACCGACCCCCTCGGCCTCGGCCAGCGCGCCCACGAGACGGCCGTACTCGACGAAGCAGCTGTCGAAGCCGCCGCCCTCGACCACCGTGCGCACGGTCGCGAGCAGAGGGCGGTCGGCGTGGGCGGACACCTGGGGGGCGAGCCGCACGGCACGGGCCGGCGCGGGGTCGTCCAGCAGGTCGACGCGCCACTCGACGACGTCGGCCCGGCTCGCGGCGGCCTCGTCGGCCTCGGCGAGCAGCTGCGTGTCATCGACGCCGGTGAGCGGGACGATGATGGCGGCGCGCGGCCCGCCCAGTTCGACGGTTCCCAGTTCGATCGCGGGCATGGCCCTCAGGCTACCGCCGCGCGGCCCGCACGGTGCGGGGCCGAGGACGGCGGCGCGTCGCGCGGCACGGGGACCCGCACGGGAGGGGGCCGGCGCGCATCGCGCGCCGGCCCCTCGTGTCGTCGGATCGCCCCGATCACTCCTGAGCGGGGCCGCCGCCGGCCAGCTGGGCCAGCTCGGCGTCGGCGACGGCCGCCTTGGGCGTGCCGCCGAAGGTGAAGGGCTCGGAGCTCTTCTCGTCGGCGCCCTCGACCACGTCGACCAGGACGATCTCGCCGGGCTTCAGCTCGCCGTAGAGGATCCGCTCGCTGATCGGGTCCTCGATGTCGCGCTGGATGGCCCTGCGCAGCGGACGGGCGCCGAGCACCGGGTCGAAGCCGCGCCGGCCGATGAGCCGCTTGGCGGCGTCGGTGAGCTCGATGCTCATGTCGCGCTCGGCCAGGCGCTGCTCGATCTGGCCGACCATGAGGTCGACGATCCGCAGGATGTCCTCCTGGGTGAGCTGGTGGAAGACGACGATCTCGTCCACGCGGTTGAGGAATTCGGGACGGAAATGCGTCTTGAGCTCCTCGGACACCTTCGCCTTCATCGAGTCGTAGCTGCTCTCGGTGTCACCGACCCGGCTGAAACCGAGGTTGACGCCGCGGCTGATGTCGCGCGAGCCGAGGTTCGTCGTCATGACGATCACGGTGTTCTTGAAATCGACCACCCGACCCTGCGCATCGGTCAGCCGACCCTCGTCGAGGATCTGGAGCAGCGAGTTGAAGATGTCCGGATGGGCCTTCTCGATCTCGTCGAACAGGATGACGCTGAACGGCTTGCGACGCACCTTCTCGGTGAGCTGGCCGCCCTCCTCGTACCCGACGTATCCGGGCGGGGAGCCGAACATCCGGCTCGCCGTGTGCTTCTCGGAGTACTCGGACATGTCGAGGGTGATGAGGGCGTTCTCGTCGCCGAACAGGAATTCGGCCAGCGCCTTGGTCAGCTCCGTCTTGCCGACGCCCGAGGGGCCGGCGAAGATGAACGAGCCGGAGGGGCGGTTCGGGTCCTTCAGCCCGGCGCGCGTGCGGCGGATCGACCGCGAGATCGCCTTCACCGCCTCGTCCTGGCCGACGTAGCGCTTGTGCAGCTCGTCCTCCATGTGGATGAGGCGCTGCGACTCGGCCTCGGTCAGACGCGAGACGGGCACCCCGGTGGAGTCGGAGAGGACCTCGGCGATCTGCTCCTCGCCGATGATGGCGGGCACGTCCGAGGCGCCCTCCTTCCAGGAGGCCTCCTTCTCGGCCCGGGCCGCCAGGATCTTGCGCTCGTCGTCGCGCAGCCTCGCCGCGGTCTCGAAGTCCTGGTGGTCGATGGCCGACTCCTTCTCGGCCCGCACGCCGGCGAGCCGCTCGTCGAACTCGTGCAGGTCCGGCGGAGCGGTCATGCGTGCGATGCGCATCCGGGCGCCGGCCTCGTCGATGAGATCGATGGCCTTGTCGGGCAGGAAGCGGTCCTGAACATAGCGGTCGGCGAGGGTGGCCGCCGCGGTGAGCGCCTCGTCGGTGATGGTCACCCTGTGGTGCTCCTCGTAGCGGTCGCGCAGGCCCTTGAGGATCTCGATGGTCAGCGGGATCGAGGGCTCGTCCACCTGGATGGGCTGGAAACGACGCTCCAGGGCCGCGTCCTTCTCGACGTGCTTGCGGTACTCGTCGAGCGTCGTGGCGCCGATGGTCTGCAGCTCGCCGCGGGCCAGCATGGGCTTGAGGATCGAGGCGGCGTCGATCGCGCCCTCGGCCGCACCGGCCCCGACGAGGGTGTGGATCTCGTCGATGAAGAGCATGATGTCGCCGCGGGTCTTGATCTCCTTGAGCACCTTCTTGAGGCGCTCCTCGAAGTCGCCGCGATAGCGCGAGCCCGCGACCAGCGCGCCGAGGTCGAGCGAGTAGATCTGGTGGTCCCGCAGGGTCTCGGGCACGTCGCCGCGCACGATGGCCTGGGCGAGGCCCTCGACGACGGCGGTCTTGCCGACGCCGGGCTCGCCGATGAGCACCGGGTTGTTCTTCGTCCGGCGGCTCAGCACCGTCATGACCCGCTCGATCTCCTTCTGGCGGCCGATGACCGGATCGAGTCTGCCCTCGCGGGCGGCCTGGGTGAGATTGCGGCCGAACTGGTCGAGCGTGTTGCTCGACGAGCCGGAGCTCGGGGCCTCGGGCGCACCGGCGGTGGCCGGCTGGGCGCCGTTCTCCTCCTGGTAGCCGCTCAGCAGGGCCAGCACGGTGGTGCGGACGCGGTTGAGATCGGCGCCGAGCTTGATGAGAACCTGGGCCGCGATGCCCTCGCCCTCGCGGATCAGACCCAGGAGGATGTGCTCAGTGCCGATGTACGAGTGGTTCATCTGGAGCGCCTCGCGCAGCGAGAGCTCGAGGACCTTCTTCGCACGCGGGGTGAAGGGGATGTGGCCGGTGGGCGGATTCTGACCGTGGCCGATGATCTCCTCGACCTGCTCCCGCACGGCCTCGAGCGAGATGCCCATCTGCTCCAGCGCCTTCGCGGCGACCCCCTCGCCCTCGTGGATCAGACCCAGGAGGATGTGCTCGGTGCCGATGTAGTTGTGGTTCAGCATCTTCGCTTCGTCTTGGGCAAGCACGATGACGCGGCGTGCCCGGTCGGTAAAGCGCTCAAACATTGGTCTCCTTCAGCGGACCCTCCGGGAGTCCTCCACGAGCGCTCGGCCCCGATCCCCGAGTGGCCTGAGTCCGGTGCGCTCAACTCTCATGATACAAACCCGTGCTCAAGGCCCAATCATCCCGCTGTTCGCCCCCGGCGCAAGGCCCGGCCCCGCGAGAAGGGATGACGCCGGGCACCGCTCCGAGGCGATGACGAGCCGGTCCGGGAGGCGGGCGGCGCCGGCGCCTCCACGGAGCAGGCAGCGCGCCTCCTCGGAAGCGGGAACGACGCGTGCGCGCCCGTCCGGGCGGCGGGACGGGCCCGCGCAGTGCCCACGGCGCGGGCCCCGCGATCCCGTGGGGCATCACGGCCCCGTGGGACGAGGAGCCGCACGCGGCCCCGATCCGACGCCGTCACGGCGCGAGGGCGGGCCCTCGGCGCCGAGAGGCAAGAAGGACGGAGGGCCCCTTCCGTGACGACGCGGCGGGGCCGTCGGGGGACGGCAATGGGGCGAGGAGACCGGCTCCTCGCCCCATTCGCCGCATCACGGCCGTCGCGCCGCGGCACGACGGCGGAGGAATCGGAATCAGTGCTTCGCGGCCTCGTAGGCCTGGCGGACCTCATTGGGGATGCGCCCGCGCGGGGGGACCTGGTGACCATTGGCCTGGGCCCACTCGCGGATCTTGGCGGCATCGCTCCCGCCGCTGCGGCGGCGACCGGTGGTGCGACGACCGCTCACCCGGCGAGCATTGCCGACCCAGTAGGCGAGCTGATCGCGCAGCTTCGCGGCATTCTCGTCGGACAGGTCGATTTCGTAGGTGACGCCGTCGAGGGCGAAATTCACCGTCTCGCTGGCCTCGCCGCCGTCGACGTCATCGGTGAGGACCACCTGAACCTTGCGCGCCATTGTTCTCCTCCTCGTGGTGGCACCGCCCTGGTGCGATGCCGGTTGGTGTCTGCATGGACAGGAGCAATATAACCAGAGGAATGCGCCGAGGACAAAGAAATCGGCGAGGGCGGGCCCGAATTCGTGCAATTCGGGCGGCCGCGGCCCTTTGCCGGGTCAGGGGATGATGGGGTCATTCGCCGCGGCGGGGGTGGATCGGCGGATCGGTGCGCACCACACCGGAGGCGTCCATGCCGTCCAGCAGATCGAGAATTCTCCCCTGCGGGAGCACCGCCCGCGGTTCCAGCTCCGCCCAGGGAACGAGGACGAAGGCGCGTTCGTGCGCGCGCGGATGCGGCAGCCGCAGACGCCGCGTGGCGCTCGTGAGGCCCTCGACGACGACGAGGTCGATGTCGAGGGTGCGGGGGCCGTGGGGCACGCGCGGATCGCGCCGACGCCCGTGGGCGGCCTCGACGGCGTTGGCGCGCTCGAGCAGCGCGAGCGGCTCCAGTACGGTGTCGGCCGTGACGACGATGTTGAGGAAGTCGTCCTGACCGACGACACCGACCGGCTCCGTGAGGTACACGGATGAGACGCGGACGTGCGCGATGCCCGGCGTGGCGGCGAGGTCGTCGACGCCGGCACGCAGCGCGGCACGGCGATCCCCCAGGTTCGAGCCCATGCTGAGCACGACGTGCCGGCCCGCACCGGGATCGTCGGACGCCCCATTCGCGCCGGCGCCCGGCCGGGCGGCCCCGTTCATGCGGGCGTCCCGTCGGGCGTCGTGCCCGTCCCGGCGCCGTCGCCTGCGCGTCGGACGACGGTCGCCGAGACGTCCCGGAAGGGCAGGCCGATGGGCGCCTCGGGCTTGTGGACGCGCACGGCCGATGCGCGCACTCCGGGAAGGACCAGGCAGGCGTCGGCGATCCGGGCGGCGAGGGTCTCGACGAGGTCGACGTGGCCGCCGCCGACCGTCCGGACGATGACGCGGGCGACCTCAGCGTAGTCGACGGTGCGTGAGAGCTCGTCGCGCTCGGGTTCGTCGACGACCAGCTCCGCATCGACGATGAAGGGCTGCTCCTCGGCGTGCTCGACGGGCAGGACGCCGTGGCGGGCCATGATCCGCAGCCCGGTCAGCGCGATCCTCGCCCGGCCCGGCACCGCGTCTCCGCCCGGCCCGGCGCCCAGCGGCGACCCGTCCGCAGACATCGGGAACGGCCCGTCGCTCATGAGGCCCCGCGCAGGTGCTCGATGACGGTGATCGTGTCGACCTGGGAGCGCACCTCGTGGGTGCGCACCGCCCAGATCCCGCGCACGCAGCACCATGCCGAGACGGCGGCGGTCGCGGCGTCCCGCTCGGCGGTCGGGCGGCCGTTGAGCAGGCTGCCGAGGAAGCGCTTGCGGCTGGCACCGATGAGCACCCGGTGGCCCAGCCCGGTGAACGCGTCGAGGTGGGCGAGGATCCGCCAGTCGTGCTCGGCGTTCTTGGCGAAGCCCAGGCCCGGGTCGGCGATGACCCGCTCGGGCGCGATGCCGGCGTCCACGGCGGCCCGGCAGCGGGCCTCGAGCTCTGCGCGGACCTCGGCGACGACGTCGTCGTACTCGGCGGCCCTGTTCATCTCCGATCCGAAGCCCCGCCAGTGCTGGCAGATGTAGTCGACGCCGAGCTCGGCGACGGCGCCGAGCATCCCCGTGTCGGCCAGACCGCCCGAGACGTCGTTGACGATCGACGCGCCGGCCCGCACGGCGGCCCGGGCCACCGACGAGCGCATCGTGTCGACACTCAACGCGACACCGGTCGCCGCCGCCGGGATGCGGAGCCCCTCGATGACCGGCATGACGCGCGTCATCTCCTCCTCCTCGCTGACCCGCTCGGCGCCCGGACGCGTCGACTCGCCGCCCACGTCGAGAATCTTGGCGCCCTGGGCTATGAGGTCGAGACCGTGCCCGACGGCCGCCGACGTGCCCAACCACATGCCCCCGTCGCTGAACGAATCAGGAGTGACGTTGATGATGCCCATCACCAAGGTATGACCCATGGGGGTGAGTGTACGGAGTTCCGGGGCCCACGGGCCGGAATCCCACGCCCCGGGCGGAATCCGGCGACGAGTACGCCCTCCCCCGCGCGTCCGGCGACGGTCGGGCCCGGGGTCGGGCGGGCCGCCGTCGCGTAGCGGGGACCCGATCAGAGGGCATCCAGACCAAACCACCGACAGAACCCGGACGACACCGAACAGGACACCAGCCCGAAGGACCACGAGCCGGATCCCACACGACCCTCCCCCGACGCCGACCTCCGGACCGGGGCCCGCACTGGCCTCCGAGAGCCGGACCGGTGTGCCGGGCGGGCGGCCTCGGAGGGCCGACCGGCCCGGACCAGGCCGGGACCGATCGGCGGAACGGCGTCAGGAGTTGATGAGGCTCATGGCCTCGGCCCGCGTGGCGGGATCGCGCAGCTGGCCCCGCACGGCGGAGGTCACGGTGCGGGCACCGGGCTTGCGCACGCCGCGCATCGTCATGCACAGGTGCTCGCAGTCGACGACGACGAGGGCGCCGCGGGCCTGCAGGGTGTGCACGAGGGCGTCGGCGACCTGGCCGGTGAGGCGCTCCTGCACCTGGGGGCGGCGGGCGTACAGCTCGACGAGCCGGGCGATCTTCGACAGGCCGGTGACACGGCCGTTCCGGGGCGGGATGTAGCAGACGTGGGCGACGCCGTGGAAGGGCATGAGGTGGTGCTCGCAGGTGCTGTAGACCTCGATGTCGCGCACGAGCACCATCTCCTCGTGGCTGATGTCGAAGGTGCGGGCCAGCACCTCGTCGGGGTCGCGGCCGATGCCGCTGAAGACCTCGGCGTAGGCGCGGGCGACGCGGGCCGGGGTGTCGCGCAGGCCGTCGCGGTCGGGGTCCTCGCCCATGCCGATGAGCAGCTCGCGGACGGCCGCCTCGATGCGGGCGCCGTCGAAGCCCGGGGCGGGCCGGGCGCCCGGTCCCAGACAGGGCGTGTTGTCGATCTCGCGGGACGGCTTCTCGGTCACTGGATCACCTGGTCGGGGGTCGATTCGGCGGGCATCAGCGGTAGACGTGGGGCGCGAGCGTCGCGAGGTCGCGCAGGTTCCGGTAGCGGCCCGCGTAGTCGAGCCCGTAGCCGACGACGAACTCGTCGGGCAGGTCGAAGCCGACGTAGTCGGCCTCGACCGGGGCGTTGAGGGCCTCCGGCTTGCGGAACATCGTCGCCACCCGCACGCTCGCCGCGCCGCGGGTGGCGATGTTGTGCACCAGGTAGCTGAGCGTGAGGCCGGTGTCGATGATGTCCTCGACGATGAGCACGTCGCGACCGGCGACGTCGACGGTGAGGTCCTTGAGGATGCGCACGACGCCGGAGCTGCGGGTGCCGGAGCCGTAGGAGCTGACGGCCATCCAGTCGACCTCGACATGGCAGTGCATGGCGCGGCACAGATCGGACATGACGATCATCGCGCCGTTGAGCACGCCCACGAGGACCGGCCTGCGACCCGCGTAGTCGGCATCGATGAGGGCGGCGAGCTCCGCGACCCTCGCATCGATCTGGTCGGCGGTGCGGAGCACGTGCTCCAGGTCTGCGCTGATGTCGGCTGCATCCACGCCGACAAGGTTAGTGCAGCAGGATCGGCGCACGGGATCAGTGCCACGCGCGCGGCGGGGCCCACCGGACCGTCGGGCGGGACGCGGCCGCCAGGTCTCAGTGGCCACGCGCGCGGCGGGGCCCGAGCCCGGCCGGCATCGACGCCGTGCGCCACGCGGATCAGCGCCGCGCTTCCGGGAGCCGACCCGCTCGTTCCGACGACCCACGGGTGCTTCGGCGCCGCGAGCGCGCGGCAAGAGCGGATCCGCGGCTCGGGATCCTTCTCCTCGGACCGTGATCAGTGCCGCGGGCGGGCGGCCCGCAGCGTGCCACCGGCGCGGACGACCCGCACGCCGCCGGGCAGGTCGACGCCCCGCTGGCCGTGCCAGTCCTCGACGAGGGCGAGCACCGCCCCCGTGTGGGCGGCGCTCGGCTCGACGACGCCGGCGCCGACCAGCCATGACCGGACGATGCGCCCGCGCAGGGCCGGCGGCTGGGCGGCGAGGGCGCCGGCGTCCAGGCCGCCGTCCCCGACGAGGCCGGGCGCGGCGCGGGCGGCGAGCCCGTCGAGCAGGTCGGCGTCGGCGGCGGCGAGGGAGGCGGTGCGGGCCAGGGCCCGGGCGATGCCGGGGCCGAGGCGGGCCTCGAGCAGCGGCATGATCTCGCGGCGCACCCGCACGCGGGCGTAGGCGGCGTCGTCGTTCTGGGGGTCGTGCCACGGCTCCAGGCCCCAGTCGGCGCAGGCCGCCGCCGTGTCGGCCCGGCGCAGACCCAGCAGCGGCCGCACGAGGACCGGGGCGGTGCCGCTGCGGGCGGGCATCCCGGCGAGCGAGCGGATGCCAGAGCCCCGGGCCAGGCCGAGCAGGACGGTCTCGGCCTGGTCGTCGAGGGTGTGGCCGAGCAGGACGAGGCCGGGCGCGGCCCCTGACGGCCCGGGGCCGCGCAGGGCCGCGTACCGGGCGCGCCGGGCGGCCGCCTCGGGCCCCGGGCCGGCGCCGCGGTCCACGTCGACGGCCGTGACGCGGGCCGCCAGGCCCAGCGCGTCCAGCTGCTCGGCGACGCGCCCGGCGACGCGCCCGGAGCCCGGCTGGAGCCGGTGGTCGACGACGAGGGCCTCCGCCATGAGGGCGGGCTCGCGGCGGGCGTGCCAGGCCAGCGCGGCGGCCAGGGCGAGGGAGTCGGGGCCGCCGGAGCAGGCGGCCCGCACCCGCAGGGCGCCGTCGAGGGCCTCGGCGACGACGGGCGCGAGGGCCCTCGTCACGGCGAGGGCCCTCGGTCCGAGGGCGCGGGTGCTCATGGGCTCAGGCCGCGCATCGGCAGCCGGCCAGGGCGGCGGCGAGCCGGTCGAGGAAGGGGCGGGCCTCGGTGCCGGAGCCGTTGATGACGATGGTGAACACGGCGATCGAACCGTCGGCGGTCGGCGTGTAGCCGGTCAGGGTGCTCGCCACGTCGAGGGTGCCGGTCTTGGCGCGCACCAGGCCGGCCCCGGCGGACGACGAGGAGTCCAGGTAGCGGGTCTCGAGGCTGCCCGTCGCCGCGGCGACGGGCATGCCGGCCAGGCCGGCCCGCATGTCGTCCGAGCCGGCGGCCACGACGACGATCCGGCTGAGTGTGTCGGAGGTGAGGCGGTTGTTCCCGGACAGGCCGGAGCCGTCGTGCAGGGAGTCGGCGTCCGACCAGACGCCGAGTGCGCGCATCCGCTGCTCGAGTGCGGTCACTCCCCCGGCGAAGTCGGCCGGCAGGCCCTGAGCGATCGCCAGGTGGCGCAGCAGGTTCTCGGCGATCGCGTTGTCCGAGTGCCGCAGGCAGAGCTGGACGATCTGGGACAGCGGCAGCGACTCGACCTGGGCGACGGTGCTCGCCGAGCCGTCGGCGGTGCGGGCCGTCGGTTCGCCGTCGACGGTGATGCCGGCCGCGGTGAGCTGCTCGGCGAAGGTGCGGGCCGCCGCGGCGCCCGGGTCGCCGGAGTCGTCGCCCTGGTCGATCGTCAGGGCGGAGACGTCGTTGACGTACTCCATGTCCCCCTCGGACCAGTCCGGATGACGGGTGGGGCCGGTGAACAGCGACTCGTCGTAGCCGAGGGAGATCGAGGTGACGCCCTGCGCCGACAGGGCACGGGCGGTCCGTTCGGCCAGCTCCTGCGAGGTCGCCGGGCGGGGGCCCTCGCCGTGGTAGGCCGACTCGGTGCTCGCCAGCAGGGGGTCGCCGCCGCCGACGAGCGTGTAGCCGCCGTCGGGCTCGGCCACCACGCTGGTGGTCCAGCGGGTGTCGGAGCCGACGGCGTCGAGCAGGCTCGTCGTCGTCATGAGCTTGAGGTTCGAGGCCGGGATGATGGCCTGCCCGCCGTTCTGGTCGAAGACCTCGTCGCCGCTCGTCGGGTCGCGGACCGAGACGGCCCACGAGGGGTCGAGGCCCGCGTCGGACAGGGCCCCCGAGACGGCGCCGGGGGACAGTTCCGGGTACGGCCCGGGTCCGAGCGCCGGGTCGACGACGCCGACGCCCTCGTCCTCTGCCGCGTACAGGCCGGACGGGGCCGTGGAGGCCCCGCCGTCGACGAGCAGACCCGCCGCGCGCGCCCCGAATCGTCCCCCCGCGCCGACGGCGGCGAGCGCGACGACGACGCCGAGCACCGCCCTCCGTCGTCCCGACTGTCTTCTCGTGGAATTCACTCTGCCGCCCCCGAACGGGTAGTGTCTGGCCCAGGTTCCCCAATCATAAGGACGCAACGCTGTGACCGATGATTTTCGAATTGCCACGGGCCTGCCCCAGTACGGCTTGACCTTCGACATGACCGTCGAGATCCCCCGCGGCACGAAGAACAAGTACGAGATGGACCACAACACGGGTCGCATCCGCCTCGACCGGACCCTGTTCACCTCGACGCAGTACCCGTACGACTACGGCTTCATCGAGGGCACGCTCGGCGAGGACGGTGACCCGCTCGATGCGATGGTCATCGTGCCCGAGCCCACCTTCCCCGGATGCCTCATCGAGTGCCGGGCGATCGCCATGTTCCAGATGCAGGACGAGATGGGCGGTGACGACAAGGTCCTGTGCATCGCCACGGCGGACCGTCGGCGCGACTACATGGACGACCTGGACGACGTGCCCCAGATGGTGATGCTGGAGATCGAGCACTTCTTCACCGTCTACAAGGACCTCGAGCCGGGCAAATCGGTCGAGGGCGCGTCGTGGGCGGGCCGTGAGGAGGCCGAGGCGGAGATCCGCGCCTCGTACGCCCGCGCCAAGGGCACCCCGTACGAGCACCACAAGGTGGACCTGCAGTGAGCGGTCCCGCTGGGGCGGCGTAGCGGAGAACGGCGGCACCGGGGCCGGACGGCGATCCGTCCGGCCCCTCGTCATGCCCCGCGCCGTCATGCCCCGCGCCGTACGGCGGTCCGTCCTCCGGCCGGCACGGCCCGGTGCAACGGCCCACGATCCCGGTCCGCGGGCGCCGACGCATGGTCGGGACCGCTGCAGGCGCGGCCGCCGCCCGGGGCCGGAAGAGGACTCCTCCGCGTGCGTCGGCGGAACCTCCGGGGCCGGGGAGCACGACCCCGGGAGGGGATCCGCCACGGCCCCCGCCGGGCCCTGCCCTAACCGGCGACGAGCAGGCCGAGCCAGGCCGCCGCCACGGCGCCGAGGGCGTTGAGGCAGAGGGCCGCCAGCGCCGGCCGCGGCCGGTCGCCCCTCAGCAGGAGCACGATCTCGACGCTGGCGGTGCTGAAGGTGGTGAACCCGCCGCAGAAGCCCGTGCCCGCCACGGGGGCCAGCCGGCCGTCGGCGCCGGAGACGACCAGCCCGGCGACCAGGCCCAGGAGGAACGAGCCGACGAGGTTGATCGTGACCGTGCCCACCGGCACCGCGGTGCGGACGCGGGACTTGAGGAAGGCGTCGACGACGAACCGGGCGACGGCGCCGAGACCCCCGGCCAGGCCCATGAGGAGCACGAGTCCGGGGCTCATCGGCCGCCTCGTTCCCCGCGCGCCGCGCGTCCGCCACGAGCAGGACGCTCCGCGCTGCCCCCGCCGGCACCGCGAGCGGTACGGCCCGGATCAGCAGCACGCGCGGCACGACCTCGACCGGCAGGACCCTGACCGGCGGCACGGCCCCCGATGGCGGCGTCCCCGACAGCGCCCGGGGCCGTGGCGGCGCCGCGCTGCGCGCGGGAGCCTCGACCGGCGAGGAGGACGCCGGCCAGGGCGAGGAGCAGACCGCCCGCCACGGTGACGCACGGGTAGAGGAGCGCGAGCAGGCGGTTCCCGCCATCGGCGAGCATCACGACCTCGACGGCGAAGGTCGAGTAGGTGGTGAGGGCCCCGCAGAAGCCGGTGCCGAGACCGAGCCGCAGCGCACGGCGAAGACCCTCGTCCCGGTGGTGCGAGAGGGCCTCGAGAAGGAGCCCGAGGACGAAGGCGCCCACCAGGTTCACGACGAGGGTCGCGAGCGGCCAGCCGCCGCGCTCGCCGACCAGCCGCCGGAGGCCCCAGCGGCAGAGCGTGCCGAGGAAGCCGCCCGCGCCGACGAGCGCGAGAACGGACGGCCGGGAGTACGGGGGCCGCGGCGCGACGGCGAACCCCGGCCCGTCGCCGGCGCCCCGTGATGCGGCCATGTGCCTCGTCTCCGTGGTGCGTCACGGCCCCGGCCGTGATACGTGAAGGGGCGCCCGACCGCACCCGGACGGCGGGGTCCTCGTCGTGGGAGGATGGGGCGCGTGAGCGATTACGTCATGCTCGTCGCCCCGTCCGCGAACCGAGTCTACGCCGAGGCCGCCCCCGCGCTCGCGGTGGCCGAGCTGGCCGTCACGACCGGCATCGAGGGCGCCCACCGCATCCGGATCGCCGGCGTCGACTACGTGGGCCTCGGCACGGACCGGCTCGACCCGGCGCAGCTGGCGCGCCAGTCCAGCGCGCTCGCCCTGTTCGAGCTCGCCGACGGGCTGCTGCGCCCGGTGGAGCTGCCGCGGGCGCGGATCATGGACGACGACCTCCTCACGATCACCAAGTACGCGGGCAAGACGAACGAGATGTTCACCCGCCTGCTCCTCCATGTCACCTGCGCCCAGGTGCGCACCGGTGGCGAACGGGCGGCCCTGCCGGGCGGGGGCGTCCAGCTGGACGTCCTCGACCCGATGGCCGGACGCGGCACGACGCTCCAGGCCGCATGGGAGACGGGCCACAACGGCTTCGGCGTCGAGCTCGACGAGAGGGCCGTCGAGCAGCTGGCCGCGTTCATGCGGACCTATCTGCGCCGCAAGCGCCTCAAGCACTCCGCCGAGGTCCGCCCGGTGCGCCGCCAGGGCCGCGTCATCGGTCATCGCTTCGACGCGAGCACCGCCCCGGCGGTCGCAACGAGCGGGCACCCCGCCGTCGAGGGCGCCCCCGCGCTGACGATGGGCGTCCTGACCGGAGACACCCGCGACGCGGCGGCCCTGTTCGGCCGGCGCCGCTTCGACGCCATCGTCACCGACGCGCCGTACGGCATCGTCCACGGCGCCCGCCGGAGGGGCCGGGACGCCGCGGCGGGGGACGGCGACGGCAGGGCCGAGCGCTCCCCCGCGGCGCTCCTGGCCGAGGCGGTCCCCGTGTGGGCGGGGCAGCTGCGCGGCGGCGGCGCGCTCGGCATCGCGTGGAACACCCTCGGGCTCGACCGGGACGGGCTCGCCGCGATCTGCGCCGGGGCCGGTCTCGAGGTCTGCACCGGCCCCGGATGGGACGACTTCGCCCATCGGGTCGACTCGTCGATCCGGCGGGACCTCCTCGTCGCCCGCAGGCCCCGCTCCTCCTGAACCCCGCCCGCCCGGGCGGCTCGCCCCCCATGCGGCCGGCGGGCCGGCCGGGCCGGTGCGCCGGTCCCCGCGGCCGCCGTCCGTCCTCGCGAGAACCGCGGGACGGGGAGCCGGGCGGCCATAGACTCGCCCCATGATGCGACGTCTCTACCTCATGCGCCACGCCCAGGCGGAGTCCTTCAGCCCGCACGGCGACAAGGACCGCAGGCTCAGCACCCGCGGGCGCCTCCAGGCGCGCGAGGTCGGCGAGCGGCTGGCCGGGGCGCGCATCGAGCGGGCGCTCGTCTCGGACGCCGAACGCACCCGCGAGACATTCGCCGAGCTGCGCCTGCCCGACGTGGACGGCGTCCCGGTGCATGTCGAGTTCCGGGCCGAGCTCTACGACGCCGGCACCCGCACCATGCTGGCCCGCATCGCCGAGACCCCCGACGAGGTGCGGACCCTCCTCGTCCTCGGCCACGCCCCGACGATCCCCGCGCTGGCCGGGGAGTTCACCCGGGCCTTCGACCGCGCCGGGGCGGCCCCGGCGCACGGCTCCTTCCCCACCGCGGCGATCGGCGCCTTCGACGTCGAGGTGCCGTGGGGCGAGCTGGCGGACTTCGACCCGTACGACTACGCCGACCCGGGCCCCGACGAGGCGCCCGAGCCGCACTGCCCGGTCCGCCCGTCGACCGACTGACCGGCGGGCGCCGGCCCTAGGATGGTCCCGGCTCCGGCACCGGGTGCGTCGCGCCCCGTCGGGCGCGCACGGGGCACGGAACACGAGGCACGTAAGGAGACTCCGATGACCGGCAGACGCTCGTCCTCGGGACGCCTCCGCGGAACGGGCCGGCGCATCACCGCGTCCTCCGGCTACCGCGGGGCGCTCGGCAGCGCCCGGCACGTCTGGCACGCGCCGCTGCCCCTCGTCGTCGTGCCCATGGCGCTCGTCCTCCTCGCCGTCATCGTCTTCGGCGCCAGCCGTTCGGCGAACGGGCGCCCGGCCCCCGTGGAGGTGACCACCAGCGGGACGCCGACGCCCTCGCCGAGCCGCACGCCCCCGCCCCCGCCGGGCCCCGTCGAACCCGTCGCCGACGTGAACCTGGCCGTGCTGCGCTCCCAGGTCGAGGGGATCGAGTCGCGCTACGGCGTGCGGGTCGGCCTGGCCGTCGCCGGCGTCGCGCCCGTCGGGCAGCGCCTCACGGCCACCTGGACGGCCGGCTCGCTCACGAGCGGCCCGACGTGGGGCACGCTCGACGTGCCGATCGCCCTGGCCGTCCTCGACCTCGACCGGATGCCGAGCAATCTGACCTATCTGCTCACCAAGTCGATCAGCGAGTCGTCGCTGTCCTCCGACGAGGCGCTCTACACCTTCCTCGGCGGCGCCGACGATGCGGCGCAGGCCGTCGACAAGGTCTTCCAGGAGTTCGGGGACCCGGTGACGACCGTCGCCACGAGCACCGACCGGCAGGGCGTCCCGCCCTTCACCCAGACGGACTGGACGGTCGCCAGCCAGTCCGAGTTCGCCGGGCAGCTGTGGTGCTCCAGCGGCGACTGGTACGTCACCAGCCGCATGCGGCACGTCGACGACGAGCACTCCTACGGCTTCGGCGGCGTCGTCGGCAGCTACATCAAGACCTCCGAGGGCACGACCGCGGACGACTCGGTCGTCGCACGGCAGATGGCGATCATCCCCACCTCGACCGGGGAGCGGGTCGGCGTGAGCCTCGTCGTCACCGCCCCGCCCGACCGGACGGGCGCCGCCCGCGAGGCCGCGGACGCGGTGGCCGGGCAGGTCTACTTCACCGCCCGCGGTTTCGAGGCCGGGCACTGCTGACCCGGGCCGATCCGTCGACGCCGACCGCCCGGGGCCGGGCACCGTCTGAAACGCGGCCGTAACGGGGCGGCGGAAGTCAACACGGGGTTGCGCGGACGTCACCGGAGCAGCAGGAGCATCCGGGAGAGTTCGGGGCATGACAGCTCTGGAGATCAACACGGGTGACACCGCGCGGGTGCTCATGAGGGCCGCGCTGGTCCTCCTCATGACGCCGGCCCCGGCCTTCTTCCACGGAGGCATGGTCCGGGCCGAGGGCGTCCTCACCATGATGATGTCGATCGTCACGATGGGCATCGTCAGCGTCGCATGGGTGCTGTCCGGCTTCTCGGAGGCCTTCGGCGACTCTCCTGGCACGGCCTGGTCGGCGACCCCGCCCAGCTGGGCCGCCAGGCGGTCGGGGCGCTCGCCGTGATGATCCACTCGTTCGTCGCGAGCCTGCTCATCGCCCTCATCGCCAAGCGGGCGATCGGCCTGCGGGTCTCCGGCCAGGCCGAGGTGCGCATCGAGATCCTCGCCGCCGACCGCGAGGCGGAGCCGATCATCGCGACGATCTGCGAGGCGGCCCGCACCGGCACCGTCGGCGACGGCAAGGTGCGGAGCTGCCCCGTCGAGGATGTCGTGCGGATCCGCACCGGCGAGCGGGGCGTGGGCGCCGTCTGAGCCGCGGCCCCGAGCCGCTGCCGAGGAGCGTCTCAGCGCTCCTCGGCGCCGTTCCGTGTCGGCGCCCCCGCTGCGCCGTCCGGCCGGACGAACCGACCGCGGACCGCCCCGATGAGGGCGAGTCAGCGGGCGGTCCCGTTGAGCCTCAGAACGACCTCCTGAGCGGTCTCGGCGCCCGAGCGGACGGCGCCCTCCATGTAGCCGTTGAACTTGCCGGCGTACTCGGCGCCGGCGAAGTGGATGCGTCCGCACGGCTTGCCGAGCTCGGCGCCGGTGACGCTCCACACCCCCGGTGCGAAGTGCGCGCCGTGGCTGCCCCTGGTGAACTCCTCGGCGCCCCAGTCGATGTCGGTGTACTCGACCGGACGGGCCGCTTGCGGGCCGAAGACGTCGACGAGAGTGTCCTTGAAGATGCGTTGGCGCATCGACCGTGAGAACTTGGTGAGCATCGAGGCCTCGCCGCCCTCGAAGAAGCCCATGAGCACTCCGCGCCCGTCCGGGGAGTCGGTGCAGTCGAAGGTGACGCGCACCGCGCCGTCGTCGGCGCTCATCTGGCCCGACAGACCCTTGTCGCGCCACCACGGATGGTCGTAGACGACGTAGCACTTGATGACATTGCCGGCGCCGATCCTGCGCACCGCGTCCTCGCGCCAGCCGGCCAGCGGCGGGGTGACGCGGATCCGGAGGGCCAGCCACGGCGGCAGCGCCACGATCGCAGTGCGGGCCTCGAGGGCCTCGCCGAGGCTCGGGTGGACGACGACGCGGTCGTCGTCCTGCTCGATGGCGTCGACGACGAAGCGGTACCTGAGCCGGTCCCCCAGCTCGGACGCCATGCGCTCGGGCAGTTGGGCGAGGCCGCCCAGGACGCGGGCCTGGCCGATGTCGCCGTTGGCGGCGATGAGGTTCTCCATGTCGACGCCCTCGCGCACCTTGCCGAGCGCCTTGCGCAGCGAGATCCTGTCGAGCGGGCTCTCGAAGACGGCCTTCATGGCGGCGCGGATGTCACGGCGACCGGTGGGCGTGCGCAGATTGGAGACGATCCAGCGGTCGATGGACTGGTCGAGCCAGGCGGCGTTCGCCTCGACCCACATGTCGTCCTGGCCGGCGCGCTCGGCGAGCCGGCGCAGCCGCATGAGGCCCTGCCCGAGGTCGGCCACGGCGAACGGGGTGCGGGCGTCCTCGTCGCTGTCGGACTGGGCGACGTCGCGGATCTCGCCGTGCTGGACGAGGGTGAGCATCCCGGGGTTGGCCCCGATGAGCTCGAGGCCGGCGTTCTTGACGAGTTCGAGCATGCGGTCGTGGCTGGGGGCGATCCACTGACCGCCCAGGTCGATGACCTCGCCGCCGGAGAGGGTGGTGGAGACGACGCGACCGCCGGCGCGGCCCCTCGCCTCGACGAGCGCGACGTCGTAGCCGCGCCGGATGAGCTCTCTCGCCGCGGACAGGCCGGCGAAACCGGCACCGACGACCACGCAATCAAGCACTTTGCCCCTCCTGGACTCCCCGGTGGACGAAAAGGACATGCTGTGCCCGCGACTTTACTCATGGCCCCCTGCCCGGACGCAGTCGGGGTCGTACGGCCTCGCCGGGGCCGGAACGGTTGAGCCGCGACGGCGGTTCGGCCGTCCGGCGCCCGTCATGCCGGCGGTTCGGCGTCCTCCGCCTCGCGAATCTCCTCGGGGGCGCCCGGTTCGGGCCCTGCGGGGGCGAGCGCCAGGGAGCGCTCGCCCCCGACGATCGTGTCGTCGTGACGGGCGCGCCCCCGCACGAAGAGCCAGGCGATACCCAGGCCGATGAACCAGGCCGGTGTGACGGCCAGGGCCGTCAGGGTGTCGTGCTGGCGGGTGAGCACGTAGAGCGTGAAGGCGAAGAAGGCCAGCACGAGCCAGCTCGTGAAGCGCCCGAGCGGCATCCGGTACACCGACGCGGCGTGGGCCTGCGGGAACCGGTGGCGGTAGACGAGGTAGCTCACGAGGATGAGGCCCCAGATGAAGATGAAGAGCACGGCCGAGACGGTCGTCACGAGCGTGAAGGCCTCCATGATCGACTGCGAGAGGGTCAGCAGCAGCGAGGAGCCGACGAGGACGACGGTGACGAACAGGCCCCAGGCGGGCACGCCGTTGCGGGTGAGGCGACCGAAGCCGTCCGAGGCCATGCCCTTGTGGGCCAGGCCGTAGAGCATGCGGGAGGTCGAATACAGGCCGGAGTTCGCGCCGGAGGCGGCGGCGGTGATGACGACGAAGTTCATCACGGCCGCCGCGGCGCCGAAACCGACCAGCCCGAACATCGTGACGAACGGGGACTGGCCCGGGTCGAGGCTGTTCCACGGGGTGACGCACATGATGGCGGTGAGCGCGGCGACGTAGAAGACGAGCACCCGCACGGGCACCGCGTTGATGGCCTTCGGCAGATTCCTCACCGGGTCGTGCGTCTCGGCGGCGGCGGTGCCGACGAGTTCGATGCCGACGTAGGCGAAGACGGCGATCTGGAAACCGGCGAGGAAGCCGTTCGCGCCGGTCGGGAGGAAGCCGCCGTGCGTCCACAGGTTCGTGAGTCCGGCGCGGGCTCCGCCGGGCTCGGTGAAGCGCACGACGAGCAGCACGGCGCCCAGCACGATGAGCACGATGATGGCGATCACCTTGATGAGCGCGAACCAGAACTCCAGCTCGCCGAAGAGCCGCACGGTGAGCAGGTTCAGCAGGAACAGGACGACGAGGGTGCCGACGGCCAGGACGAGGGACCAGTTCTTCGACGGCACCCAGAACCGCCAGTAGTTCGACACGGCCACGATGTCGGCCATGCCCGTCACCACCCAGCACAGCCAGTACGTCCAGCCGGAGAAGAAGGCCGCCCAGGGGCCGAGCAGATCGGCCGCGAAGTCCTGGAAGGACTTGTACTGCAGGTTGTGGAGCAGCAGCTCCCCCATGGCGCGCATGACGAAGAACAGCATGACGCCGATGAGCGAGTAGACGAGGACGATGCTCGGTCCGGCGACGCTGATCGTCTTGCCCGAGCCCATGAACAGGCCGGTGCCGATGGCTCCGCCGATCGCGATGAGCTGGATGTGACGGTTGGAGAGGCTGCGCTGCAGATGCTCCCCGTCGTTGTCGACCGAGGCGTTCCCCGTGACCATTCGAGTCCCTTTCCCGTGACCGCGGCGCCCTGCGGGACCGGGCGCGCAACGGCCCGCAATCTACTCGCGGCACCGGGGCGCCGGGCCGCGGGTCCCAGCACCCAGACGGGCCGATGCGCGGCGCCAGGTCGGCGCCGAGGGGCACGAGCGACGCCCGCAGGTCGGCGCCGGGGGCGGGAGGAGTGCCGGCAGGCGCAGGGCGGGAACGGACCGAGGGGCGAGGGGCGGGGACCGTCCTTGCGCCCGGGCCCCGCCGCGGGAGGCGGCCGGGTCCCGCGAGGACGGCGCCGGGCCGAGGCGGGCTCAGCGCCCGTCCGCGCCGATCCGCACGCGCCGCTCGCCGGACAGGGCGTGGGCGACTTTGCGCCGGAAGCGCTCCGCCATCGGGGGCAGCGCGGAGGCGGGGAACCAGCCGACCGCGGTGGACTCCTCGTCGCCGACGTGGGCCCGGCCGCCGACCGGATGGGCCAGCAGGCAGGTGTCGAAGAACTGGCACCGGTCGCCGTTGCCGTAGGTCTGGGGCGCGAGGGTCTCGACCCAGGTGACGCGGTCTATCTCGATCCGCACGCCGGTCTCCTCCAGGGCCTCGCGGACGGCCGCGGTGTCGACGTCCTCGCCCGGGTCGGCGATGCCGGTCACGGGGGTCCACTGGCCGTTGTCGGAGCGGCGCACCAGCAGCAGCTCGCGCCCGTCCGGGCCTTCGCGGACGATGACGGCGCTGACGCCGGGCAGGACGAGCAGTTCGTGCCCGACGCTCTCGCGCAGTCGCAGGACGTACTCCGGTGTGGCCATGGGGATCCTCCGCTGGATGGTGTGCCCGCTCTCCTCCCTCATCGTGGCACAAGGTCGTGGCCGTCGGTGCCGGGCGCACCAGGGCGCTCACTGCGCCGGCAGCGGCCTCCCTCGAAGGACCCCATGAAGAACCGCCTCACCATCGCCGCCGGAACCGTCCTCGCCCCGACCGGGTGCTCCTCTGCCGCGCAGCCCTCGAAGAACTCGTCGGCGTCCGCGAGCGCCTCGACCGACGAGCAGGAGTTCGACGCCTTCCTCGACGGCATCACCCGGGTCGGCTGATCCCGCCCGGCTCCGGCGGCACGGGTCCGGCCCGCGTGGGTGACGGTCGCGCATCGACGCCGGGGCGCCGTCCGAAGAGGACCCCCGGCCGACGCCGCCGGAGGGACACGGGCAGGCGGGGCCGGGACGGGCCTCGGACCGGCCGGCCGGCAGCCCCTCGGCCCCGCGCCCGAGGAGGACGAGCAGCGTCATGACACGCCCCCCGGGCAGGGGCGGTCATGACCAGACCGAACCGGCGCGCGAGGCGGCGCTGTTCGCGCGGATGCCCTGCACGACGCAGACGAGCAGGTGCACCACCGTCAGAAGGGCCCAGAAGAGGATGTCGAGCATGACGCCCGAGTTGAGCGCGGCGGCGTCGCCGGGAGACTCCGCCATCGTCGTGAGACCGACCGCATAGAAGAGCACGAGGAGCGCGGCCGAGATGCTCGCAACGGCGATGCCCCAGTACATCGCCTGCGACGCGAACCGCCCCGGCGTCCCGCCCGGACGCCGCTGGTTGGAGCCGACGACGATCATGACGATGCCCGTGATGAGGAGGTTGAAGAACGGGAACCCGATCAGCGCGATGAGCCCGAGGAACCACGACAGCGCGCCGGTCGGCGCCTGGACGATGCACGCCCCGGGTTGGTACGAGGTGTACGGGACGGGCCGGTAGGGAGCCGGCTGGTACGGGTACTGCTGGGGGACGGGCGCGGGGAGCTGCTGGCCGGGCACCGGCTGCGGCGGCGCGTACGGGAACGGGGGCACCGGCTGCTGGTACGGGTACTGCTGGAAAGCGGGCTGCTGAACGGGCTGCTCCGCGGAGGACGCGGCCTGGGCGGGCGACTGCTGCCCGACGAACGGCAGGGGCTGTTCCTGCGGCTCGCGGATCGGGACCCGTGCGGACTGCCCGGTCAGGTACGCCCCCTGCTGCGGAGCGGGCTGCGGCGGCGGGAACGGCGCGGTCTCGGCAGGGGGCTGCTCCGACGGCCCGGCCTCGGGCTGCGACGGTTCCTGCCGAGCGGACATCCCTCCGGGCTCCGACTCGTCCCCCGACAGGAAATCAGGACCGACGATGGGTTGTTCGGCGCCGCCGGCGGACGACTCCTCGCTCATGAATGCCCCCTGCCCCCTCGTGCAGCCCTGTCCCGGGCGCCCCGTCCGGCCCGTTCGTGCGGCGCCGGCTCGCGGATCCTCTCCGGCAAGACTACGGCATCCCGCCCGATCCCGTCCCCCGGAGGAGGCCGACCGCCGGAGCGGCTGCTGCTCCCCGGGCACGCCCGGGCCGCACGGGGCCCGCCCGCACGGAACCGCACGACGCACCCGGCCGACTCCCCGCCGGCCGGCCCGTCGTGCAGGGCTGCGAACGCCGGGGCCCACCAGCGGTCGGAGCCGTCGCCGCGCGGCGCCCGGGGACGATGGTGCCCGCCCCGGCCCGCACCCGCTGTGCGGAGATCGACACCGAACGGACGATCACCGCGCAGTGAACGGCTGCCGGGCGGTGTTACAGTACGGACGTCGACGCGCCGGGGACGACCGCACCCGAGGCGCACCCGCTCGAGGTCAGGAGAGCGCGATGGGCGCGAAGGACGTCATGCGCAAGGGAGCGAGGGGCGCGAGCGCCCTCCTCGCGAGCAAGGCCGTCGAGAGGCTCGTCACCCCGGAGAACACCCAGCGGGTCGTCGACGCCGTCAGGGACGCCCACCTCGGCAGGAGGGCGAAGCAGGCCGCCGCGAGGATGACGCCGCCGAAGCGGCCCAGCCGCTCGGAGCAGCTTCGGCGCACGCTCGACCAGATCGAGCGGATCGTCCGCGAGGACACCACCGGCAGCTTCACCGACGAGCAGACCGGACAGTGGCTGCGCACGGCGGGCTCACTGCGCAACTCGCTCGACATGACGCAGGTGCGCCGGGGCAAGGACCGCCGGACGAGGACCCAGGACCTCGAGGCCCGCGTCAACGCCCTCTACGAGGAGGTCTTCCAGGCGGCGATGCCGCAGGACTGAGCGCCCGGCGGTGACCGGGCGTCCCGCAACGGACGCCTGCAACGACCGCGAGCGGCCCGCGACCGCTCGACGCGACCCCCGCGCGCACTCACTGTGCGGAGCTCGACATCAGACGGATGATCTCCGCACGGTGAACAGTCCCGGACCGCCGGACGCGGCGGGCGGACGGGGACGGCGAGCGCAGGAGGACGAATGCGGAAGGCGCCGTCCGGCCCTTGGGCCGGAACGGCGCCTTCCGCCAGCAGGACCGGGAGTCAGCGGTCAGACGGCCTTCGCGGCCGCGTCGTCCGCCGGCTCCGGCACGTAGGTCGGGCGCAGCCTCGCCCAGGTCAGGAAGACGGCGCCGACGACGAGCAGGGCGATGCCGCCCCACAGGTTGGCGTTGACGCCGCCGGTCTTGTCGAGGGCCTTGTCGGCGAAGCAGCCCATCAGGGTGATGATGATGCCGTAGAGGCCCATGAGGCCCCCGATGACGTTGCGGACGTCGAACAGGCCTGCGCTGTGGCGGTGCGTCTGTGCGGATTCACTCATTGTCCGAACCCTCCTCAGAAGGCGATGTTGAGAACGATGACCAGGACCAGGGCGGTGATCGCCAGCGGCACCGGGCGCTTGAGCAGCGGCAGCGACGCCTCCTCCGGGTCCTTGAAGTGCGACCTCGGCGTCTCGGAGTAGACGAAGCCGACGAGCTCGGAGACCGGCTTCGGCTTCGTGCACAGCGAGACGATGACGCTCACCAGGACGTCCACGACGAAGCCCGTCGAGGCCGCCACGAAGGCCGTCCCCTGGCCGGGCAGCGTGATGACACCGACCTGGCTGAGCGCCCAGACGAAGATCGCCGAGAAGGTGCCCGCCAGCAGACCGCTCCAGCCGGCCGCCGGCGTCATCCGCTTCCAGAACATGCCCACGATGAAGGTCGCGAACAGCGGGGCGTTGAAGAAGCCGAACAGCGTCTGCAGGTAGTCCATGATGTTCGAGAACTGGCCGGCGATGAGGGCGGTGAAGATGGCGATGACGGTCGCGGCGAGGGTCGCGATGCGGCCGACCTTGACGTAGTAGGCGTCGTCGCGGTTCTTGACGGCATAGGCCTGCCACAGGTCGACGGAGACCACGGTGTTGAACGCGGAGATGTTGGCCGCCATGCCGGCCATGAACGCGGCGAGCAGACCGGTGATGGCCAGGCCGAGCAGACCGTTCGGCAGCAGATCGCGCATGAGCAGGATGATCGAGTCGTTGTACTTGACGACGGTGCCGGAGGCGCCGCCGGCGACGTCGACGCCCATCTTCGTCCGCATGATCTCGGGCACGAGGACGGCGGCGAGCATGCCGGGCAGGATCGTGATGAACGGCACGAGCATCTTCGGGAAGGAGCCGACGATCGGCGTCTTGCGGGCGGCCGTCATCGACTCGGAGGCCATGGCGCGCTGGACCTCGACGAAGTTCGTCGTCCAGTAGCCGAAGGAGAGCACGAAGCCGAGGCCGAAGACGATGCCGATGACCGACAGGACGGGGCTGTTGAAGCCGGACAGCGCCTGGCCGGGCCAGGAGTGCAGCTGCTGGGAGGCGGTGGCGACGTCGGCGCCCTGCGCGGCGGCGGTGTCGGCGAACTCGGTGATCCTGGCCTTCAGCCCGCTCCAGCCGCCGACGCGGTGCAGACCGATGAGGGTCAGCGGCAGCAGCGAGGCGACGATGACGAAGAACTGGAGCACCTCGTTGTAGATCGCCGCGGACAGGCCGCCGAAGCTGATGTAGGCGAAGACGATGACGGCCGCGACGACCAGCGCGACCCACAGCGGCCAGCCGAGCAGGGCGTGGACGATGGAGCCGAGCAGGTACAGGTTGATGCCGGCGATGAGCAGCTGGGCCATGGCGAACGACAGGGCGTTCACCAAGTGGGCGCCGACGCCGAAGCGCTTGCGCATGAACTCCGGCACGGAGCGCACCTTGGAGCCGTAGTAGAAGGGCATCATGACGACGCCCAGGAAGAGCATGGCCGGCACCGCGCCGATCCAGAAGTAGTGCACCGTCGGGATGCCGATCTCGGCGCCGTTGGCCGACATGCCCATGATCTCGACGGCCCCCAGGTTGGCCGAGACGAACGCCAGGCCGGTCACCCAGGCCGGCAGCGAGCGCCCCGACAGGAAGAAGCCGATGGTGTCGGACGCCTGTCGGCGGGCCGCCAGTCCGATGCCGAGGACGGCGGCGAAGTAGATCGCGATGATCAGGTAGTCCACGAGGTTCGCGTGGATGATGGTGCTCATCGTCCTTGATGTCCTCTCTCGCGGGTGACACGGGACCGGCCTCCGTGGCGGGCCCCGAATGTTTACGTCACCATTCGTGTTCCATCTCAGTCTGCGCGAAATGACGGATCATTGTCAACCCGAGGAGCCACTTGCGTACAACAGGTGTTTACGTCACCATATTGACGTGCGGGCCAGAGCGGTCCCGCATGAAGGAGACGAACGATGACGTACGAGATCTCTTCCTGGCCCGAGGCCGTCGGGGCCGCCCGGGCCGCGGAGCTGTTCACCACCGCCTTCGGGGCGGAGCCCACCGGCGTGTGGGCCTCGCCGGGGCGCGTCAACCTCATCGGCGAGCACCTCGACTACAACGGGGGCTCGTCCGTGCCGATCGCCCTGCCGCACGCCACCTACGTGGCGCTGAGCCCGCGCGAGGACGGCAGGGTGCGCATCACCTCGGACGGCGCCGAACCGGGGCTGTGGACCGGCGCCCTGGCCGACGTCATGCCCGGCGGCGGGCAACCGACCTGGGTGAGCTACGCCCTCGGCGCCGCCTGGGTGCTGTCCCGGGCCGGGCACGCGCTGACCGGCGTCGACGCGGCGATCGTCTCGTGCGTGCCGACGAGCGCCGGGCTCTCCTCGTCCGCGGCCATCGAGTGCGCGGTCGGGCTGGCCCTCGTCGAGGTCCTCGGCCTGCCGGTCGGGCGCCGTGAGCTCGTGGGCGTCTGCCAGCGGGCCGAGAACGAGGTCGTCGGGGCCCCCACCGGCTCGATGGACCAGTCGGCCTCGCTGCTGGCGGACGCCGGGCGCGCCCTGGTGCTCAACACGCTCGACGGATCCACCGAGCTCGTCCCCTTCGACCTGTCGGACCGGGGTCTCTGCCTGCTCGTCATCGACACCCGCGCCAAGCACGCCCTCGTCGACGGCCAGTACGCGGCCCGCCGCGCCGCCTGCGAGCGGGTCGCCGCCCGCGAGGGCGTGGATCTGCTCGGACGGATCGCCGACCCGCACGCCCTGCTGGAGCGCCTCGACGACCCCGTGGAGCTCAAGCGGGTGCGTCACGTCGTCACCGAGATCGAGCGGGTCGACGCCTTCGTCGCGCTGCTGCGCGCCGGGGACTACGACCGGATCGGCCCCCTCATGGACGCCTCGCACGCGTCGCTGCGCGACGACTACGAGGTCAGCTGCCCCGAGCTCGACGGCGCCGTCGACACCGCCCGCGCCGCCGGGGCGCTCGGCGCGAGGATGACCGGCGGCGGCTTCGGCGGCTCGGCCATCGCGCTCGTGCCCGCCGGGCTCGTCGGCCGGGTGGAGCGGGCCGTCGAGGAGGCCTACGCCGAGCACGGCTGGGGCCCGCCGCGGTTCATCCCGGCGGTCGCCGCCGAGGCCGGACGGAGGGTGCGGTGATGAGCGCCACGGGTCTGGAGCGCGCCACCGCGCGGATGAGGGACGCCGGCATGCCGCAGCTGGCGATCGACGTCTTCGCCGACTACTACCACCAGCTCGAGCAGGGGCGCACGGGGCTCATCCCCGAGGAGTCCATCACGCCGATCACACAGGTCGACGACCTCGCCGACGCACGGTTCGGGGCCGAGGAGCAGGCGCAGGCGCTGCGCCGCACCGTCTTCGTCAAGCTCAACGGCGGCCTGGGCACCTCGATGGGCATGGACCGGGCCAAGTCGCTGCTGCCGGTGCGCGAGGGGCTGTGCTTCCTCGACATCATCGTCCGTCAGCTGCAGGCCGTGCGCGCGGCGACCGGGGTGCAGGCCCCGCTCATCCTCATGAACTCGTTCCGCACCAGGGACGACAGCCTCGCGCTGCTGGCCGGCCATCCGCCGCTGAACCCCGACGGCATCCCGTCCGACTTCTGCCAGCACCGCGAGCCGAAGCTTCTCGTCGAGACGCTGGAGCCGGTCGACTGGCCGTCCGACCCCGGGCTCGAGTGGTGCCCGCCGGGCCACGGCGACATCTACGTGGCCCTCCAGACCACGGGCATCCTCGACGAGCTCATCGCCCGCGGCTACCGCTACATGAACACCTCGAACGCCGACAACCTGGGGGCCGCCCCCGACGGGCGACTGGCGGCCTGGTTCGCCGCCTCGGGCGCGCCGTACTCCCCCGAGGTCTGCCTGCGCACCCCGGCCGACCGCAAGGGCGGCCACCTGGCCGTCCGGCGCAGCGACGGACGGATGATCCTGCGCGACACGGCGCAGACCCCCGACGAGGACATGCGCTGGTTCACCGACGAGCACCGGCACCGCTTCTTCCACACGAACAACCTGTGGTTCGACCTGGTGGCGCTGCGCGACGCGCTGGCCGTCCGCGGCGGCCCGCCGGGGCTGCCGCTCATCCGCAACCGCAAGCACGTCGACCCCTCGGACCCCTCGTCGCCCGAGGTCTTCCAGATCGAGTCGGCCCTCGGGGCGATCGTCGAGCTCTTCGACGGGGCCCGCCCGGTGCTCGTGCCGCGCGAGCGCTTCCTTCCGGTCAAGACCACCGACGACCTCGCGCTGCTGCGCTCGGACGTCTACGAGCTGGACGCCGACAGCCGCCTCCGCCGCACCACCGGGGGCATCCCGCTGGTGCGCCTCGACCCGGAGCACTACAAGCGGATCGCCGACTTCGAGGCCCGCTTCCCGGCCGGGGTGCCGTCCCTGCGGGAGGCCTCGAGCCTCACGGTGCAGGGCGACTGGACCTTCGGCTCGGGCGTCGTCGTCCACGGCGACGCGGTGCTGGGGCCGACCGAGCGGCCGATGCGCGTCGAGGACGGGGCACGGCTGTGAACGGCGGGCGGGGCACGGGCGCCGGGACATCCGGCGACGAGCTGGCCCTGACGCGGGAGGGCCAGAGCATCGTCGTCACGGCGTCCGGAGGGGCGCTGCGCAGCTACCGGGTGGGCGGGCGCGACGTCGTCGTCCCCTTCGCCCCGGGGGCGCCCACGCCGGGCATGCACGGCGCCGTCCTGGCCCCGTGGCCGAACCGGCTGGACGGCGGGCGCTACGTCTTCGACGGCGTGGAGCACCGGGTACCGGTCAACGAGCCGGGGCGCGACAACGCGAACCACGGCTTCACGCACGAGCTGCGCTGGCGACTGGCCTCGGACGGGGCGTCCGTCACCGCGTCGGTGCTGCTCGACGGGCTGCCCGGCTACCCGTTCACGATCCGCCTGGAGGTCCGCTACGCGCTCGGCCCGGACGGCCTGACGATCACGGCGACCGCGACGAACAGGGGCGGAACGGACGCGCCGTTCGGGATCGGCTTCCACCCCTGGCTGTCGCCGGGCGCCGAGCGCGTCGACGACTGCCTGCTGAGCGTCGATGCGGCCGCCTGGGTCGAGACCGACGACAGGCTGCTGCCGGCGGGCGTCCGGCCGGTTCCGCCGGAGCTGGACTACTCCACGCGCCCCCGGCCCGTCGGCGCGGCACGACTGGACGACGGCTTCGCCGAGGCCGTCCGCGGACAGGACGGCCGCTCCTGGGTGCGGCTCGCCTCGCCGGACGGCCTCACCGCCGCCGCCTGGTCCCGGGCCCCGCTGGACTTCTGGCAGATCTGCACCGGCGACTTCCCCGACCTGGGGCCGTTGGAGCGGGCCGGTGTCGCCGCCGAACCCATGTCGTGCCCGGCGAACGCGCTGGCAAGCGGTGATCATCTGATGAGACTCCACCCGGGGCGAAGTCGGACCGTATCCTGGGGACTGTGTCTGAACGAAGTCAGGTGAGTCGGCGCCCCCGGGCGTCCATGCAGGATGTTGCGCGCCTGGCGGGGGTGTCCGCGCAGACGGTCTCGCGCGTCGCGCGCGAGGAGGGCACGGTCAGGCCCGAGACGACCAGGAGGGTCCGCGAGGCGATGCGCCAGCTCGGTTACGCGCCGAACCGGGCGGCCCAGGCGCTGCGCAGCGGCGCCTTCAACACCGTCGGCGTCATCGGGCACAAGCTGGCCAGGACCGGGGAGGCCCACATCATCGACGCCGTGACGACGGCGTTGCGGGACGAGGGCTTCGGCATCCTGCTCGTCGACGCGCCCTCGAACAGCGCGGTCGACTTCACCCGGGCGCTCAACTCCCTGTCGCAGGCGGTCGACGGGGTCGTCGTGCTGCGCCTGGAGACGCCGAGCGCCACGCCGGTGCAGCTGCCCGACGGCATCCCCCTCGTCGTGGGCGACTTCCGCTACACGGACCGGCACACGGCCGTCGGTACCGACCAGACGAACGGCGCCCGCGACGCGGTGCACCATCTGCTCGGCCTCGGCCACGAGACGGTGCACCACATCGCCGGCCCATCGTCCTCGGTGCAGGCCCGCGCCCGCGAGCAGGCGTGGATCGCGACCCTGTGGGAGGAGGGCCGGGCCGTGCCCCCGCTCGTGCGCGGCGACTGGTCGCCGCGGTCCGGCTACGAGGCGGGGCGTCGGCTGCTCGAGGACCCGGACGTGACGGCCGTCTTCTGCGCCAACGACGAGATGGCGCTCGGCTTCATCCGGGCCTGCCACGAGGAGGGGCGGAGCATCCCCGAGGACATCTCGGTGGTCGGCTTCGACGACATCATGGCCGAGTGGATGTGGCCGCCGCTCACGACGGTCGCGCAGGACTTCGCGACGATCGGCACCGAGCTCGTGGCGGCCCTGCTGCCCCAGCTGCGAGGCGAGCCCGACGAGCCCCGCGGCATCCTCGTGCCGGCTCCTCTCGTGGTGCGGGGCAGCACGACGACGCCGCACCGGCGCTGAGGGCGAGCGCCGACGGAGGGGCCCGGCGCGCGCACGGGCCGGGAGGCACGAGTGGGAGGGCCGCTCGGCGGCCCTCCCACTGCGCGCTGGAGTCAACTGCCCACTGCGCGCTGGAGCCAACTGCGGGAATCGAACCCGCGACCTACGCTTTACGAGAGCGTCGCTCTACCGACTGAGCTAAGTTGGCGCGCCGTCCCGTCGGACGGCGGGTTCACTATACCGGGTGGATCGGTCCGGGGGCGAATCCCCGGCCGGACGGGTCCCGCCGGCGCGGCGCCGTGGATGCGACGACCGGGCCCCGGCGGATGGTTCAGTCCGTGCAGACCAGACCGTCCTGGGGCACCGCGCCGTCGGCGAGGAAGCCGGTCACGGCGCCGTCGAGGCAACCGCTGCCCTCCCCGTAGGCCCCGTGGCCCTGCGCCTGCCGGCTCACGAGCACCGTCGTCGGCATCTGCTCGCGCATCCACTGCGCGTACTCGTGCGGGGTCGCCGAATCGCCCGTGTTCGAGACGATGAGGATCGTCGGCGCGTCCGCGGCCGTGATCCTGATCTGCGCCGCCGGCTCGGCCGCCCAGGTCGGGCAACTCAACCCGACCCCCATCGCCCGGCCCAGCACCGGCGCGGCGGCATGGTCGTCGTCCCGCCAGTCCTCGATCGCCGCCTCGACGCCCCGGTCCGTCGCGTCAGCGCAGCCGATCGCCGGGAACGAGTAGGCCAGCTGCTCGTACCCCCCGTCACCGCGCCCGTTCATCGTGTCGGCGGCCCTCAGCAGATTGTCCCCGTCCCCCGAACGGGCCCGCCCGATCGCCTCGGCGAGATCCGGGTAGGAGCTCGTGTCCTGGTAGAGGAACATCAGGATGCCGTTCACCGCCAGGGTCTGGGTCAGCATCCGGCCGCCCACCGCCAGCGGCCGCCCGTCCAGCCCGTCGAGGAGCGACGAGACCGCCCCGAGCACCTCCTCCCGGTCCTCGCCGAGACCGCACGACGAACCGGCGCACCAGTCCGCGAACGCGTCGAGGGCCTGTTCGAAGCCATCGGCCTGACTCACGCTGTCCCGGTCCGTCACGTTGACCGCCGAATCGAGCACCATCCGCCCGACGTGATCCGGGTACAGTTCCGCGTAGACCGCACCCAGCCACGTGCCGTAGCTGACCCCGTACCAGTTGAGCCTGCGCTGGCCGAGCAGGACACGGACAAGATCCATGTCGTAGGCGTTCTCGATGGAGCTGATGTGGTCGAGCAGCGCGCCCGAGTGCTCGCGGCACTGCGCCGCGAAGTCCTTGTTCACCGCGACGAGCGCATCCGTCTCGGCCTGGTCGTCGGGCGACCAGTCCGCGTCCTCCAGGGCGTCCGTCTGCTCCAGGTCGCCGCAGACCACCGGCGTCGAGTCCCCCGAGCCCCGCGGATCGACGCCCACGATGGTGTAGTCCTCGAGCCCGGTCGTGTCGATGGAGCCGACGAAGTCCTGGGCGCTGCCGCCCGGCCCGCCCGGGTTCACGAAGAGGGTCTCGTCCGAGTTCCCGTTCTCGGCCGGGCGCATCCGCATCGCCAGGGTGATCGCCCGCCCGTCCGGGTCGTTCCAGTCGAGCGGGACGATGACTCTCGCGCACCGGTAGCCGAAGCCCTCCCCACCGGAATCGCACCGGCCCCAGTCCACCTGCTGGTTCAGGTACCGCTGCAGCCCCTGACCGGCGGGCGCATCCGTGAACCCCGGCACCTCCGGCCCCGCGACGTCCAGCTTCTGGCGATCGGGCGCATCCCCAAGATCGTCCCACGTCGCCGACGGGACCGGCACGGTGAGCACCTCGTCCGCCGCCGAGGGGCTCCAAGCCGTCGACGTGGAGGGGATCAGTGTGGAGGGGAGGTCGGGTCCGCATCCGGTGAGTGCCACGGCGCAGACCACGGCGAGCAGAAGGGCCAGGCGGCCGGGACGGGGATCATCCATCACTGATTCCTCCTCGAGGTCACGGCGGCGGACCGGGCCCCATGGCGCCGGTGCACCTCGCAGCGGGCCGGGGCGGCGCAGGCGGGCACGCCGGAGCCGTGGGCGGACCCGCCGCGCCGCACGGCGGTGTCCGCCTCGACAACGCCCTCGACGGGACGGAGGCCCCCGTTCCCGGGCACGGGCCTGCCGTCACCGCCGACGGGAGGATGGCGCTGCCCGAACGGCTCGGAACACACGGCCGGGGTCCTCGTCATGACCAGCACGATACAGCGGGCGCCCGGGAGTCGGGCCGGGTGAGCGACACCGGCCCCGAACGCGACGGCCCCGCCCGGCGGTTCGCCGGACGGGACCGTTCGTCGGAGAGGGATGGGATCAGCCCTGGAGCCTGGCCTTCCTCCTGGCCCGCGAGCGGCGCAGCCCGGCGTCGACGGACCAGCCGCCGGCGCCGACGAACAGGAGGCACAGGCCGATGCCGGCCAGCAGGAACTCCAAGTCGCCGGAGAAGCCGGCCCGGCCCGCGACGAACGGGTTGAAGTGGCCCCAGCGGAAGAGCACGAGGGTGGCCACGGCCAGCGCGGCGAGCAGGACGGCGGCGATGCGGGTGCCCAGGCCGAAGAGGATCATCGCGGCGAGGACGAGGGCGAGGATGCCGACGCCCATCGCAACCATGTCGGCCTGCGGGACGCCGATGCTCTGGAGGGCGTCGGTGACCGGGCCGGTCTCGGTGACGATCTGGAAGCCGAGGACTCCGACGACGGCGGCCGCGACGATGCGCAGGAGAACGAGGCCCAATGAGCCGGCGAACCTGTCGGTCGTGCGCTTGGCGGGCGCCGCGGCGGCGGGGGCCTCGGCAGCAGCAGGGGCCTCGGCGGCAGCGACGGTGCCGAGACGGCGGTCGCGCTCGGCCTTCTGACGGGCGCGGGCGGCGGCTTCGGCCTGCTGGGCACGGACCTCGGCCTCGCGAGCGGCGCGCTCGTAGGCGGCCTGGGTCTCGGCGTCCTTGCCGGAGGCGTCCTCACCCGGGGCGATGATCCTCGTCCCGTCGGCCTTCGTCCCGTCGAGGCCGTCGTCGGGCCCGGCTGCGGCGTCCTCGGCGGCGTCATCGTCGACCGCACCGAGAAGAGCGGTCCGCTCGGGGTCGTCCTCCGCAACAGGGGCCCCGGGCCCGCCGCCGACGGCCGAGTCCTCCAGGGGGGACGTCCCGACGACACGGGTGTCCTCGTCGAACTCGGCGAGCGCGGCCGTCTCGTCGTCGAGCTGCTCGTCGGGCTCCTCCACGGCCGCCCGCTCGGCGACGACGGGCTCGCCGCCGAGGGGCTCGGGGTCAACGGATGCGCCCGCCCGGGACGGGACGCCGGAAGTCTGCACGGGCTGGTCGGCGGGCGTGCTCACACTGTCGTACAGGCCCTCGTTCTGGTCGCTCACAGGCTGGTCCTCTCCGCTGCTCGGTGCGCTGCGCCCGTCAGGGCGCTGGACATACACACGTCATTGTCGTGGAGCCGTCGCGGGACGAGCCGCTTCAACACGCCCGGCGGGGGCGGATCGGGTCGCCCGGCCCGGGGCGGCGGGCGCGTCGCCCCGCTCAGCGGGCCGC